>JAJDCQ010000108.1 GCA_029260755.1 Planctomycetota bacterium
TGCGAGCGATCCCCGATCGTCCGCGAGGCGTTCGAGCGAGGCGAGATCTCCTACGGCAAGGTCGACGAGATCGCCCGGCTCTCCCGCGGAGACGACATCGAGCGCTGGCTCGATCTCGCCCGCGAGAAGTCGCGGGACGTCCTCCGCGAGGGGATCGACCGCGATGAGCGGTTCCTGCCGCCCGACGGGCCGAGCCGCATCATCCGCTTCGAGGTCGAGGCCGACCAGTGGAACCGGATCCAGGCCGCCATCGAGAAGGTCCGCCGGGTCGGCGGCGCCGAGGTCGGCCTCGCCGAGGCATTCGACGTGATTGCGCACAACTACCTCGAGACCCCGCTCGACGAGTCCGAGGTCCTCGCTCCGCCCGCCGCTGCTTCGGCCGCGAGTGCCGCAGCCGAATCGGAGTTGGGCGGCGCATCCGAGGCCGAGCTCGAGCAGGATCGCCTCTTCGCCAGGACGTGCTGCAGCGCTACGGATGGATCTGCGCCATTCCTGGCTGCGGCTGCCGGGTCAACCTGGAGGTCGACCACATCGTCCCGCGATCCCGAGCTCCCGAGCGGCGCTGGGACCCGGACAACGTCGCTCCCCTCTGTCGAGGCCATCACCGGCTCAAGACCGACGGGATCATCGAGATCTCCGGGAAGGCGCCCGACGGAACCCTCATCGTGAAACGACCGCGGGAGTCCCTGGATCGTGCTCTCGTCTGAGCGACCCGCCGCCCGGCGGACAAGCTGATCTTGATCCCGCGGGCTGGCTCGCAGCGAGATGATCCGACGTTTGGTCGTGAGGCCGACCGCCGACCGGACCTCCCCGGCTCGGCTATCGTGATTCCAGGGGTCAGGTCCAGGATTCACACCAGAGGACCGGGTCACACGAGCTGCTGCGACAGAATCGCTCGTGTGATTCCTGGACCTGACCCCTCGATTCACACCAGAGGCTCGGAGCGAAACGCGCTGGTCCGTGCGACGCTGGCTCCGAGCCGAGCCTGCTGCGCGCGCGCAACTCTCGCACGGTGCGAGAGGTCGGGTTCGCACGGCTCCGACGCGCGGCACGCGCCGTTGCGCCGCGCAAGGAAAACGGCGCGCGCCCCGGGCGACCGCGAGTGGATAGCATTCCGGGTGTCACGCCCGCGGAAGGAACTCGTACTCTTGCCCCCGCGGGCTGGCTCGCAGCGATGGGATCCGAGGTTCGGTCGAGAGCTCCGACCGCGGATCGAACCTGACCGGCTCGATGCGAGGCAGGAGGGATCGGCGGGGCGAAGACGAGGCGACCCGCTCCCGCGCTGATCTCGAGCCACGCACCCGCGGGTCCAGGTAGCGGGCTACGATGTCCCTCGTCGTGGTGATGACTTGAAGAAGCTACGACCAGACCTTCCCGAGGAACGCCTTCATCTCGGGCACTCCGCCCTGGAAGACGAGGTACCCGTCGTGGGGCTCGCGCTCGGTCATGTCGCCGGCGATCGGGGTCGTCATCAGCTCGCGGACCTTGGCCGGGTCGTCGGGGTGGCACGCGAGCGCCCAGCCGAGCTTCACGTAGGCGGTCTCGGGGAGCATGTTCGCGAGCGGGATGACGCCCTCCTCGAGGATCTCGCGGCCGGTCTCGTAGACGTGCATCTGGACGAAGCCCCAGAGCGTCTGCAGGGTCATGTAGACCTGGACGCCGGCCTTCCGCGCCTTCTCGAGCGCCGGGTAGGCGAGGCGGTTCACGTGGCCGAGGCCGGTGCCGGCGATCACGATCCCTCGGTAGCCCGCGTCGATGAGCGACTCGATCACGTCGGCCTTCATCCCGGGGTAGTAGTAGATGAACCCCACCCGGTCGTCGAACTTCGCGCGGACGGTGACCTCGCGATCCTCGCGGCGCCGGGCGTAGTCGTCCTTCAGCGGCGTGATCTCGTCGCGCTCGACCATGGCGAGCGGGATGTCGCCGAGCGTCCGGAACGTGCTTCGATACGAGCTGTGCATCTTCCGGACGCGCGTCCCGCGGTGGAGGAGGTTGTAGCGGTCTGACGTCGGTCCGAACATGCAGACGATCACCTCGGCGATGTCGCCGTGGGCCGCCGCCCAGGTGGCGTTGATGAGGTTCTGGGCCGCGTCGCTGCTCGGACGGTCGCTGCTCCGCTGACTTCCGACCATGACGATCGGCACCGGGCTCCCCTGGACCATGAACGAGAGCGCCGCCGAGGTGTAGTGCATCGTGTCGGTGCCGTGCCCGATCACGACCCCGTCGTAGCCCTCGCGGATCGCCTCGCCGATCTTCTCGGCGAGGATCAGGTACTGGGGCGGCCCCATGTTCTCGCTGAAGATCCCGAAGAGCTTCTCGGTCTCGAGGTTGCAGATGTCGGCCAGCTCGGGGACCGAGCCGTAGAGCTCGCCCGGCGAGAACGCCGGGATCACCGCGCCCGTCCGGTAGTCGAGCCGGCTCGCGATCGTGCCTCCGGTTCCGAAGAGGCGCACCCGCGGCTTGCCCGCGTCGACCGGGAACGCCTTCTCGGGGATCTTGTAGCTCGCCTCTCGGTAGCCCGTCTTCCGGAGCGACTCGATCGTGTCGTGGCGGATCCCGACGTTGTAGCCGCTCTCGAGCTTCAGGACGAGGTGGAGCTCGTCGGAGGTCTCCGACCGCGGGAGGATCAACCCCTCGAAGCGGCCGCGGGTCGTCTCGGCGATGACGTCGCACCACACGGTCACGCCGAACCGGCGCATGACCGACACGCACGGCTCCCGGTAGCCCTTGAACACGGCCGCGTCCTCGATCGGGACGGCTGCGGCCTCGCTCTGGACCTCGTCGCTCACGAGCGCTCCTCCTGCCCGGTCAGGGCCGCCTTCGCGCCGAAGCGCTCGGCGAGCCTCCGCGCCACCTCCTCCGGCTCGACCCGGCCGAGGAGCTCGGGGATCACCCGCCCCATCGCCCACTGCATCAACGCCCGCTCGTCGCTCGGCGGCCGCGACAGCGCGTCGCGGGCGACGACCGTCGCTTCGAGGAGCCTCGCGAGATCCGCCGACGGCTCGTCGCTCGCCTCGTAGGAGGCGACGATCGACGAGGCCGAGTGCTCGGGCTCCGCGAGCAGCCGATCGAGGATCTCGTCGGCGGCGTGGATGACCGGGCCGCCCCGGTCGAGGGCCGCGACGAGCGGCTCGAGGCGCTCGGCGTCCGGGAGCGCCCCCGCGCTCCTGGTCCGGCGCCAGTGGCACGGCAGCCGCTTCTCGAGCGCGGCCGCCATCCGTCGGGCGCCGAGCGGCGTCTTCGGCGCGAGCGCCTCGAAGAGATCGTTCCACGGGGCGCGGGCGAGGCGGTGCGCGGCCGCGGCATCGAGCCCGCGGGCGATCGCGCGATCCTCGCGCTCCCAGGGCCGGGCCGGCTGCTTCGCCTCGACGTCCTGGACCCAGCGGTCGGGAATCGGGAGCGGCGGCGTGTCGGTGTCGGGATACATCCGATCCGGCCCCGGCAGGATCCGCTCGAATCCGGTCGTCCCGTCGGCGAACGCCTGTCGCGTCTCGGCGGGCACCCCGTCGAGGGCGTCGCGACCGCGGGCGAGCACCTCGCGGACGGCCGTCGCCGCGTCGTCCTGCCGTCCCCAGAGCACGACGACGGCATCGCCCGAGGCCGCGCCGCTCGCCGACCGGAGCTGGCGCCAGCGGGACGCGCGGAGGCCGTAGTCGCGGACATCGGAGTGGATCATGAAGGGCCGCCCGACGAGGCACGCGATCACCCGCACCCGGTGGAGGATCTCCTGGGCGAAGGTCAGGCCCGGCTGCGTCCCGTGGGCGAGCAGGCCACGGAACCCCGGGAGGCGAACGGCCACCACCATCTCGTCGCGGTCGAGGGCGTCGCGGATCGGGCTGTAGTCGGTCTTGCGCAGGAGCGAGCGCGCGTCGATCGCGAGCGGGCTCTGCTCCCACGGCTGCCCCGTCTCGGGAACCGTGAGCATCTCCTTCCGGATCCCGCGCGCCTCGAGCTCCGCCTTGATCCGAAGGAGGGCGAGCTGGCGGAACGCCTCGACGTGCACCAGCCGCGGCAGCCCCCGGTGATGGCAGACGCCCTTGATCTCGACCCGCCGCCCACCGGCGATCGAGACGTTGACGTCCTGCCGCGCCGCGCCCGGCCCGCGGCGCGCCATCCCGGTCGTCCGGGTGACAGCGGCGATCAGGCGGCCGCCCGCGGCCGCATCCCGCGGGGTGAGGAGGTCGGGCTCGGTCACCGTCTCGGTGAGCGGCGTGCCGAGCCGGTCGGTCCGGAAGATGATCCGGTGACCGACGTCGCTCACCTCGCGGCAGCTGTCCTCCTCGAGGGAGAGCTGACGGATCCGGAGCACCCGGTCGCGCCCGAGCTCGCTCTCGCGGAAGGGTATCTCGCCGGCGAGCCCGACCATCGCCGTCCGCTGGAACCCGGTCGGGATCGACCCGTCGAGGTACTGCTTCCGCATCACGTGTAGCTCGGAGACGAGGTTCAGCTCGAACAGCCGGCTCACCGCGATGGCGGTCCGGACCGCCTCCTCGTCCACCTCGAACGGCGGCGTGTCGTCCATCTCGTAGGTGCAGACGCTGCTCCGCTCGAGGCGGTAGACGATCTCCTTTCGCGTCTTGAACTCCATGAGGGCGGTGCCGTCGTACTCGCCGAGCTCGGACAGGGTCGGCCGCATGTGCCGCAGCACCTCGGCGTCGACCCGCCGGGCGACGACCCCGGACGGGCACCGGCAGAAGAGCTTGCTCCGGGTGGCGAGCTGCTGATGCACCTCGAGCCCGCACAGAAAACCGAGCGTGTCGTAGTCGGCCGGAGTCATCTCCTCGAGCTCGCGCTCGGGGAAGTCCAGCGCCGCCTCGCGCCGCGGGTTCAGGTCGGCCGGCGGGCGCGCCGACGCGGCGGGCGGAGGGGGATGGTGGGTCGTCACGGCGTCCTCGGCTCGTCGGCTCAGGCGATCGGGAAGTGGTCCCCGGCGAGGAGCGCCCACGCGGGCTCTTCCTCGCCGAGACGCAGGACCGCCCGGGGCATCCCGCCGGTGTTGAACGCCGTTCCGATCCGCCCGTGCCGATCGACGGTGATCACGCCGACGGTCCCATCGCCCAGCCGCTCGGTCGCGGTCTCGACGGCGCGCCGGCTCGCCGAGTGGGCACCCTCGCCGGCCGCGACGTGCTCGAGCACGGTCCGGCTGACGCCGAGCTTGAGGATCACCTCGCCCCGCCCGGTCGCGACGACCGCTCCGCCGGCGACGTCGTCGGCGAGGAGACCCGCTCCGGGAACGGGCGAGTCGCCGATGCGCCCGACCCGCTTCAGCCAGATCCCGCCGGTCGAGACGGCCGCCGCGGTCCTGCCGTCCGCGTCGAACGCGACGGCGCCGACGGTGTCGCCCGTCCGCTCGCGCGCGACCGGCGCCTCCCCGGCCTCGGCCGAGCGCTCCGAGAGCAGCCGCTCCAGCTTCGCGCGACGCCGCTCGTCGATCGGGAACGGCTCGGTCGTAAGCCCCGCCTCGACCGCGAGACGCTCGGCGCCGGCGCCGGCCATGATGACGTGCTCGGTCCGCTCGAGGACGGCCCGGGCGAGGAGGACCGGGTGACGCACGGCGGAGACGGCCGCGACCGCCCCGCAGCCGAGGTCGTCTCCACGCATGACGGCGGCGTCCATCTCGAGGGTTCCCTCGCGCGTGAGCGCGCTCGCCGCGCCCGCGTTGAACTGACCCGACGCCTCGAGCGAGACGACGGCCGCGACCGCCGCGTCGAGGGCGCCGCCCTCGATCGCCGCGACGCCGGCGCGGCACGCCTCGAAGAGGGCGACCCGGATCGCCTCGCGGCGCTCGGGCTTGACGTCGGGCCACGGACCGGCGCCGCCGTGGACGAGCACCAGGGGATGCGGCCTCACGACCCCGCTCCCCCGCCACCCTCGACGAGCTCGCGCGCCGCCGCGATCGCGCGCGCGACGTCGTCGGCGCCGACGTCGAGGTGGGTGACGAACCGGACGCCCTCGCGCACGCCGAGGAAGCAGCACCGCACGCCGCGTTCGCCGAGCCCTTCGACGAAGCCCGGCCAGCTCGCCGCGTCGCCCGGCGGGCGAACGAAGACGATGTTCGTCTCGACGGCGTCGAGGTCGACCGTGACGCCGGCGAGCGCGTTCAGCCCCTCCGCCAGCGTCCGCGCGTTCCGGTGATCCTCGGCGAGCCGCTCGATCCCGTCCCGGAGCGCGAGCCGCATGGGCTCGGTCAGGACGCCGACCTGCCGCATGCCTCCGCCGAGGCCCTTCCGGGTCCGTCGCGCGCGGGCGATCACCTCGGCGCTCCCGACCAGGCCGGAGCCCGCCGGACAGCCGAGCCCCTTGCTGAACGCGACCATGATCGAGTCGGCGACCCGGCCGTACTCGCGCAGCGGCGTGCCGCTCGCGACCGACGCGTTCCAGAGGCGCGCCCCGTCGATGTGGAGGGCGGCGCCGCGGGCGTGGGCGACCTCGGCGAGCGCCTCGATCCGATCGAGGGGCACGACCGCTCCGCCCTGATAGTTGTGGGTGTTCTCGACCGCGACGAGGGTCGTCCGTGGGTGATGGATGTCCTCGTCCCGGAAGGTGGCCGCGACGAGCTCCGGGTCGAGCCGCCCGCGATCGCTCGGGAGGGGGGCCGCCTGCACTCCGCAGATCCACGCGCTCGCCGCCTGCTCGTTGCGGAAGATGTGGCTCTGCTCCTCGACGATGATCTCGTCGCCGGGCCGGGTGTGCGCCCGGATCGCGCAGATGTTCGCCATCGTGCCCGACGGCAGGAAGAGGGCCGCCTCGGTCCCGAACGCGGAGGCGAGCTCGCGCTCGAACGCGTTCACCGACGGGTCGTCGCCGAACACGTCGTCGCCGACCTCGGCGCTCGCCATCGCGGCGCGCATGGCCTCGCTCGGCGCGGTGACGGTGTCGGACCGGAAGTCGGAGGTGGTCATCGGAGCGCCCCGTGTGGTCGGAGACGCACGCCCGGGGCGTCTCGAAGAGCCACGAGGTTCTTCATTTCCGGCGAATCGTCAAGCGGGCCCGAGGCCTCGCGGAGGATCACGAGCCGGCGTCGCCCTCGAGCCGCTCGCGCGCCTCGATCAGGCGCACGTCCTCGAGCGCGGCGCGGACCTCGCCGCCGACCGCCGGATCGGCGAGGAGCGGCTCGAGGGTCGGGCGCGCGACCGTCCCGAGCGCCCCGAGCGCCTTGATCGCGGCGGCCCGCTGCGGGTCGTCGGCCGTCGTCGCGATCGCCGCGAGCGCCTCGGCCACCCCCGGCTCGGGTCCGACGTGGGCGAGCGCCCGGATGGTCGCCCAGCGCACCTCGCCCGGCTCGAGCCGCGCGAGCAACGCCAGGAGATGGGGCGCACCCGGACCGCCGAGCGTGCCGATGGTCGCGATCGCCGCGCGCCCGTCGGTCGAGTCGGCGTTCTCGAGGAGCGGCGCGAGGCGCTCGACGACCGGCGCCGGGTCGTCCTGCCCCGCCCGCGCGAGCGTCTTGATCGCGCGAAGCCGGAGCGCGGCGTCCTCATCGCCCACCACCTCGAGGAGCGGCGCGACCGCCGCGGTTCCGATCCGACCGAGCGCCGCGGCGACCGCCTTGGGGTGCTCGCCCGTGCGGAGCACCGCCATGAGCTCGGGGACGGCCGCCGCCGCCGCGCCGAGCTCGATCCGGACGAGCGCGGCGAGCGCCTCGCGACGCTTCGCGGGATCGTCGCCGCGGAGCGCCACGCGCGCCGCCTCGACCCGCGCTGCGAGCGCCTCGGGATCGACGCGCTTGCGCCACGTCTCGAGCTCCGCGATCCCCTCGACGATCTTGCCGTAGAGGTTGACGACGTGGAGCGACCACGCGCCGCCCGGCGGCCTCACGAACCAGAGCGGCTGGCCGTCGACCCGTCCGGTGGCGATCTCCTCGCCCTCCTCGAGCTCGATGAGCTCCCCTTCGCCCGGGACGAAGGGCCAGCCGAGGACGCGGAGGGCGAGCTCCCCTCGCTCGCCGCCGTGCTCGCGCACATGCTCGGCGAGGGCGACGAGGAGGGCGCGGCGGTCGCCGCCGCGCGCGAACAGCTCGGCGAGGCCGGCGCGGGTCGCCGCCGGGTCGGCCCAGTCGAGCGCCGGAAACGGATCGAGGCCGTGGGCGGCCCGGATCTCGAGATACGCGGACCTCGCCGGGGACTCCACGTCGCCGGCCATGATCCGCGCGGCGTAGAGCATCCCGAGGACGAGGAGATCTCGATCCCTCGGATTGCTCGCGTCGAAGACGGCCACCGGTCCCCCGCCCTCGGCGCGAACGGCCTCGATCACCTCGGCCGGCGTCGTCGGGCCGGCGAGCGCCCCGGCGCCCGCGTCGGTCTCGGTCGGGCCGGGCGGCCCGTCGGTCGCGTCCGGGCAGCCGGCCAGCGAGACGGCGACGACGAGAGCCAGCACGAGGCGGCACGCACGGGATGTCATCGTTCGCTTCTCCCTCTCCGCGGTCACGCGCTCCGCGGCCGACCAGCATACGAAAAAGCCGACCGACCGAGATGGCGAACGGGGCGGCCCCCGTTGGGAACCGCCCCGATCGTGCGATTGGCTCTCTGCTCAGCTCGTCGTCTCGACGATCTCTGCTACGCTCTTCAATTCGATTTCGAGTTCAAGTGCAAGTTCGAATACGAGCTTCGAGTTCAAGATACGAGGAATCGGCTCTCCCGAGCCTCAGCGTCCGATCAGCCCGACTGCGTCGACGCTCGGCTTCGCGCCGCCGAGAAGGTCGCTCTTGAAGGTGACGCGGAAGCGGACGTGCTCCTTGCCGGCGAGCGCCGTCGTATCCGCGGTGAATCCGGTGCGCGTGGCGAGGTCCGGCGCGCCCGCGCCGTCGTCGTCCGCGCCCTCGAACTCGATGATCGCCCGCGTGCCGGCCGGCTCGGTGACCGCCGCGGCGATCGCGAGCCAGATCGGGTCGACGGCCGGCTGCCCGGCGCCGTCGACCGACCGCACGAACGTCGAGACGCCCGCGCTCGTCGAGAACGGCGCCGTCGTGATCGCCGGCTCGACGACGCCGACGGTGAACGACCCGGCGCTGTCCTCGAGCCGCACGCGGCCGTGGCCGCCGTGGCCGCCGTCGGTTCCGCCGTCGCCGCCCGCGGCGCTGATCACGCCGGGGACCGCGATCCGCGCGCCGGTCGTGATCAGGATCGCGCCGCCGCTGCCCGCGCCGCCGTTGCCGCCGCGCTGACTGGCGCCGCCGTCGCCGCCGTTGGCGCTGATGCGCCCGCTGACGATGACCTCGCCGCCGGCGAAGATCGCGAACGCGCCGCCGCCGGCCCCGCCGCCACCACCACCGCCGAAGTCGGTCGCCGTGTCCGCGTTGCCGCCGCCGCCGCCGCTGCCGCCCTCGAGGGTGGCGAGGTCGTCGGTGCCGTACTCGGCGCCGACCGCGCCGACGCCGGCCGCGACGCCGAGGCCGGCGGTGCCGGAGCTGCCGAAGCTCGCCCCGCCGCCGCCGGCGTTGTCGGTCGCGTTCGTCGCGCCGGCGCCCGCGCCGGAGCCCTGGCCGTCGGTCGGCTCGATGCTCTGGCTGACGGCGGGCGGCGTGCCGGTGAGGATCAGCGAGCCGCCGTTGCCGCCGTTCTCGCCGCCGGCCCGGCCGAGCCCGCCGATGCCCCCGACGAGGCCGCTCGCGGGCTCCCCGTCGGCGCCGTCGAGGTCGACGGTCCCCGCGATCGTGACGTTGTTCAGCACCCGGAACTGGATCGGCTGGCTGCCCTCGACGCGAAGGGTCGCGCCGGCGGCCACGTTCAGGCGGCTCGCCTCGAACTCGCCGTTCCCGCGGAACGTCGGGTGGATCACGCCGTCGACCTCGCCGGTGTCGGTGTTGACGACGGCGTCGGCGAGGATCTCGAACGGGTCGGTTCCCGCGCCCGGGTTGACGTTGCTGCTGATCGCCTCGGACGCGATCGGGAAGACGCTGCCGCTCACGGCCGGCGGGAGCTGCTGGAGCGTCCCGTTGGCCGTCTCGACGAGGATCACGCCGTCGCCGGCGTTGCCGCCGAGGGCGAACCCGTCGGCGCCCTCGCCGCCGAGCGCGCTGAGGCTCGCGCCGCCGGCGATGATCACGTCGGTCACCGCCTGGAAGATGATCGCGCCGCCCGAGCCGGCGCCGCCGCCGCCGCCGCCGGTGAAGGCGAGGCCCTCGCCGCCGTCGCCGCCGTCGGCGCTGACGCGCCCGGCCACGCGGATCGTGCCGCCGCTGACGACGCGCATGGCGCCACCGCCGCCGCCACCGCCGCCGCCGCCCTCGTCGCCGGAGTCGACGATGCCGAGGGTGAAGTCGTCGTCGCCGCCGCCGCCGCCGCCACCGCTGCCGCCGTGGAGCGTCGTGCCGTCGAAGGCGATCGCGGCCGCGCCGAGGCCGCCGGCGCCCGAGCCGGTGCCGGTCGGGGTCTCGCCGTCGGTGCCGGCCGTGCCGAAGCCGGCTCCGCCGCCGCCGCCCGGGAAGTTCTCGCTGTGGCCGCCCTTGCCGCCGGCCGGGCCGGCGCCATCGTCGGCGATCTCGAGGCCGCCGTCGGCCCCGTCACCGCCGTCGAAGCCGCCCGGACCGCCGAGGCCGCCCGCGGCGCCCGGCTGACTCAGGTTCGGCTGATCCGCGCCCGCCTGGCCATCCAGGATGATGGTGCCGTCGATCGTCGCGTCGCCGGCCGCCTTGAGGGTGAGCGGCGCGCGGCCGGTCACCTGGACGTTCACGCCCTTGCGGATCTCGACCGTGTCGAACTCGAACACGCCAGCGCCGCGGAAGCCCGCGGAGACGGCGCCGCCGATCGTGCCGGCGTCGGTGTCGATCGTCGTGTCGGTGTCGATCAGGAGCGGGTCGGTGCCCGAGCCCACGTCGAACCGGACGAGGCTGCCCTCGAGCGCACCCGAGCCGCCGAGGTTCCAGTCGGCGGAGCTCGCGAGCTGGTCCTGGTTCACGTCGGTCGCGAAGTCCTCGACGACCGAGACGCCGGGCTCGGCGACATCGGACGCCACGCCCGCGGGGACCGCGTCCATGGCGTGACGGTTCTGGATCGCGAGCGGCGCGATTCCCGCGGCGATGTCGATTCCGCTCGACGCGCCGGCGCCCAGGTTGGCCGCGTCGAAGACGCCGGTCGCGGTGAGGTTCGGGGTCGCGCCGAGCGTGATCGCCAGCTCGTTCAGGCTCGGGCCGGGCTCGAAGGTCGCGCCCTGGCCGAGGTCGTCGCCCGCCACCGGCAGGTCGAAGTCCGCCGCGCTCGTGTTGAGGGCGATCTTCACGTCCTGGTCGAACGCGACGATGATCTGGTCCCCGTCGCTCGCGTCGCCGGAGAGGTCCGCATCGACGAAGACCGCGCCGACGATCTCGGGCGGCGTCGGGCGAACGATCGAGCCGCCAATGTCGGTCGGCGTCGAGGCGCGGGCGTTGCGACCCTGGATGTCGGTGATGACGCCCGAGGGGAGGCCGGCGTCGACGTCGATGCCCGAGGGGCTGCCCGCCGCGGTCACGGCCGGGTCGAACGTCCCGTTCGGCTCGAACACGCTGCCGCCCTGGGTGAACTCGATCACGACCTTCTCGGGATCGATCGGATGCGCGCTCACGTCCGAGAGGAACGCGAGCTGATCGCCCGAGACGGCGAGGACGAAGTCCTGCGCCACGGGCGCGTTCGCGCCGCTCGCCAGGATCACGGGCGTGCTGAACTCGACGGTGAGGGTGTCGCCGGCGTCGATGAAGCCCGACCCGTCGACGTCGAGGAACTCCGCCCCGATCACGATCGGTCCGGTCGGCGGGCCGAGCACTCCGTCCACGTCGACGGCCGCGCTCGGCTGCGCCGAGGAGCCGGTGACCGACGAGACGATCCGGCCCGCGCCGATGCCCGCGGCAATGTCGATGCCCGACGGGTCGCCCGCGATCGTCGCGTTCGGATCGAACGCGCCGTCCGGCGTGATCGTCGCGCCGCTGCCGAGGGTGATGACGACCTCGTCCGAGGCGCCGGAGGCGAACGCCGGGCCCTGCCCGAGCGAGTCGCCCGCGACCGGGAGGTCGAGGTCGGCCGCGACGGGGGCCGCCGCGCCGAAGCCGACGTCGACGTCCTCGTCGAACTGGAGGGTGATCCGGTCGCCCTGGTCGACCGCGCCGCTGCCGTTGCGGTCGTCGAAGACGGCGGCGATCACGCTCGGGCCCGGCGGCGGGGGCGGCGGCGGCGGGAGGAAGCCACCGACGTCGACCGCCGCGCTCGACTCGGCGTCGAGGCCGCTGACTGAGACGATGCTCCCGGCCGTGATCGTCGCCGAGACGTCGATGCCCGACGGGTCGCCCGCGTTCGTCGCCGCCGCGTCGAAGAGGCCGTCCGGCGTGAGGGTCGCGCCCTGACCGAGGGTGACGAGCATCTCGTCGGGAGCGACGCCGGCGGCGAACACCGCGCCGAACCCGAGGGCGTCGCCGGCGACCGGCAGGTCGAGGTCGCCGAGGACCGGCGCGCCGATCGTCACGTCCTGACTGAAGCGCAGGACGAGCTCGTCGCCGCCGTCGACGGTGCCGCTCTGGTTGACGTCGGTGAAGGTCGCGTCGATGACCGTCGGGCCGCCCGGCGGCGGCGGAGGCGTCGCGCTGCCGGAGACGTCGACGAGGCCGGCGCTCTTGGCGTCGAGCCCGTTCACGTCCGCGATCGCGCCGGGCGTGACGCCGAGGGCGAGGTCGATCCCGGACGGGTCGCCCGCGCTGCTCGAGGCGGCGTCGAAGACGCCGTCGACGGTGATGAACGGGTTCTGGCCGAGGGTGATGTCGACCTCGTCGGCCTGCTGCCCGCCGCCGACGCTCGCGCCTTGCCCGAGCGTGTCGCCCGCGACCGGCAGACGGAAGTCCGCGGCCGAGGGCGCGCTCGCGCCGATCCCCAGGACGACCTCCCGGTCGAACCGGACGACGATCGCGTCGCCGACGCCGACCTGGCCGTCACCGTTGCGGTCATCGAATGCCGCGCTCGCCACCGCAGCCGGAGTGGTGCCCGGCGGCGTCGTTCCGCCGGAGGCCGTTCCTCCCCCGCCGCCGCCGCCGCAACCCGCGGCGAACACCGAGACGCTGACACTGGCTACCAGGAACGCCGTTCTGGCTCTCATCGCTCACCTCCGTCCGCGGCTGACCGGATGGACTCCGGCGGCCCGGTTAGGTCGTACGAGGCAGGAACTCGGCGGCGATCGCCGCCCTCTCTCTCAAGTGCTCGATCGGCGCGAACGCGGCGCGCCAGGGTCGCGGGGCGGGCGGGCTCGAGGTCTCCCTCGGCCCGCACACGCCCGTCACGACCCCATCCCCCCCATGCCTCGAGGCCCTGGGGCCTCGGGCGATGTTCCGGAGGATTGTATGGCCACGACACTCCGAGTCAAGCGACATCTGGGAAATCAGCGATACACTCGACACTCGCTCAACCTTCAAGCCTTAAGTCTGGCCCGAGTCTTGCTAGAAACGCCCTAGCCGCCTGCCCATATTCGGCTAGAGTCGGTTCTACGAAGAGTTGTGCGGAAACCTCCCGTCGTCTCGAGATCGTCCGGACCGATTTGAAGAGAGAGGGCGCGGCGGTGTAGCATCCCTTAGCATTGGGGGCGCCCCCGCGACCTTCGTGGCCGTCCCCGCACCTCGACCCCAACCGACGAGGCGAAAGAGTCTTGAAGCCGATGCCCCGACCGCTCCTGCTCGCGGCGCTCTGCGTCGTGTTCCTCCTGCCAGGCTGCACCTCGACCCCCGAGCCGGTGGCCGAGCCCGTCGTGGCTCAGCCGACGGACCCGCTCCTCACCGACCCGGCGCTCGCGAGCTGGCGGACGGCGAACGCGGAGCTCTTCGCGGCTCGTGACCTCGGCGCGCCGAGCAGCCTGAAGAGTCGGTTCCTCTGGGCGAGCAATGGGGATGTGCGCCGCGAGCTCCGCGAGGTCGGGACGCTGACGGACGATCACTTCGCAACCCTCGAGCGGCTCGTCGAGGACGCACCCGAGATCGACGCCTCGATCCTCCCGATCGTCGCCCGCGGCGGCTTCGACCCCGAGCGCGTCGCCGAGATGGTCGCCGCCGCCGACCAGCCGATCCGGACGAAGCTCGATGAGGCGCTCCGGGACTTCGTCGGACGCCGCGCGTTCGCGACGGTCCGCGCCGGCATCCGCCAGACGGTCGGGCTCGACGCGGGCAGCGCCGGAACGATCGTGCGCGCCCTCGAGGGCGGCGAGGCGAAGAGCGAGATCGCGCGCACCTCGCTCGCCGAGATCCGCCCCGACACCGTGGGCAGCGCCGTCGGGATCGTCGCCGACACCCCCGACCGGGCGACCCTGCTGACGAACTGGTTCGCGGCGCCCGAGCGCAAGAAGATCCGCACGACGGCGAACCTCCAGGAGATGGCGACCAGCTACGAGGGCAAGGAGCGGGTCCAGCTCACGAGCGCGTTCGTCGGCAAGGTCCGAGACCTCGATGCCGACAAGCTCCTCGCCCTGCTCGAGACGATCCCCGAGGCCGACCGCTGGCCGATCTTCGACGAGGGGCTCGGCAACGTCGACAGCGTCAACGTCGATCAGCTCATCGCCCTCTCCCGGTCCATGGCGAAGAAGCGCTGCAACGCCGCGGTCGTGGCCGGGCTCGAGCATCTCGACGCGCCGAGCGTCGACAAGGGACGCGAGCTCATCGCCGCGGTCGACCAGGAGGACGCGCTCCGGAAGGTCTCCGTCGCGGCGGCCCGGAAGGTCGGCGACCTCGACGCCGACGGCCTCCTCCGCCTCGTCGACGGTCTCGAGGGCCGGGTCCGCGACGACGCCCTCGCCGCCGGCATGCGCCGGATGCCGACGATCAGCGTCGAGCAGTCGATCAAGGTCGTCCAGGCCGCCGCCGCGCGGCAGCGCGGGCTCGCCGTCATGGCGGCCCGGACGCTCACGAACCTCGACGTCGACGGCCTCGTTCAGCTCGCCGAGACGGTCGAGCACGACGCCAAGGACGACGTCCTCCGGAGCGGACTCCCGCGCCTCCCGCGCCTCGACGCGAGCGACGTCCGCCGTCTGTCGGGCGCCGCCTACAACCGCCGCACCGAGCTCACCGTCGCGGCGCTCAGGCGCAGCCGCGGGCTCATCGCCGCCAACCTCTCGTCCCTCGCCGAGGAGCTCCGTGGACCGGCCCGGGACACCGTGATCCTCGCGGGCCTGCCGAAGCTCGATCGCCTCACGCCGAAGGAGCTCGCGCAGCTCATCGAGAGCGCCCACGCGAAGAAGGAGGTCGTCGCCAAGGCCGGCCTGACCCTCATCAGCGCTCTCTCGATCGAGGGGCTCGCGATCATCGTCGAGCCGCTCGAGCGCCAGAAGCAGGCGCACGACGACATCCTCAAGTTCGGCATCCAGTACATCGGCGCCCTCGACGTCGAGGACGTCGACCGCCTCGTCGCCCTCGCCGTCCTCGACGCCGAGCCGATCAAGACCGAGTGCCAGCAGCGTCTCGCCGAGCAGCGCCTCGAGCGGCGCCGCCGGGCGGCCCTCGAGGCCGAGCGCGCCCGCCTCGAGCAGGCGCGCAGCCTCAATCCCGAGGTCCCGGACGACGACGACAACTAGCCTCCCGCCCGCCCGTCGTCCCTGGAGGCCGCCGCGGAAAAGTCGGTTTCTTTTCGGCGCGAATCCGCTACGATCCCCGCGTTCACAGCGACGGGGGACAGATGGCCGGGCTCCGGATCGGGATCGACGCGAGGATGTGCTGGTCGGGCGGCATCGGCCGCTACGTCCGTAACCTCGTCAACGGCCTCCTCCTGGAGGACAAGGACGACACCTTCGTCGTCCTGATCAACCCCGAGGGCCCGCCGGGGAGCGCCGATGCGCCGACGGCGGAGGAGACGGCCGCGCGCGTCTACGACTGGATCGCCGGCGGTGAGAACCTCGAGGTCGTCTCGTTCAAGGATCCGATCCCGCCGCTCTCGTGGCGCGAGCAGGCGTGGCTTCCCCAGTGGTGCCGGGAGCGCAAGCTCGACCTCCTCCACGTCCCGCACTTCAACGCGCCGCTCGCCTGCCCCGTCCCGTTCGTGGCGAACGTCCACGACGTGACCTACCTCCGCCGGCCCGACGTCGCCCGCAGCCGCCTTCGCGCGTTCGGCGCGAAGATCCTGCTCAAGCAGACGGCCCGGCGCGCCCGTCGCCTCATCACTGGAACCAGGGCGAGCCGCGACGACGTCGTCGACGCCCTCGGCCTCGACCCGAGCCGGATCGCCGTGATCGGCCTCGGCGCCGACGAGTTCCTCGACGTCCCCGACGCGTCGGAGACCGGCTGCCTCGACGCGCCGAGCTTCCCCGAGGGGATGCCGTTTCAGTTCCTCCTCCACGTCGGGAACCATCGCCCCCACAAGGGCGTCGATCGTCTCCTCGACGCGCTCGCGGCCGTCCGGAAGCGGAACGACGAGAAGGTCTGCTACGCGAGCCTCGTCTTCGCCGGACCCGACGACGAGTGGACGCGGCGAACGCGCGCCCGCGCCGAGGAGCTCGGCCTGCAGATCGGAGGAGCGGTTCGCTTCATCCACGATGTCGAGGACAACGAGCTCCGCTGGCTCTACGCCAACGCGAAGGCGCTCGTCCTCCCCTCGCAGGAGGAGGGGTTCGGCCTCCCCGCCCTCGAGGCGGCCGCCGCCGGCCTCACGATCGTCGCGACCCGCGTCCCCGCGGTGCACGAGGTCATCGGCGAGGACGGCGCCGCGTGGGTTCCGCGCGACGTCGACGTCCCGACGCTCACCGACGAGCTCGTCCGCGTCCTGAGCGATGGCGAGCTCCGGAAGAGCCTCGCGAAGAGGGCGCGCGTCGTCGCGCAACGCCGTCGCTGGTTCAAGACGGCCCGTCAGACGCTCGCCCTCTACGAGGAGGTGCTCGGCCTCCGCGACCCCGACGACGACGCCGCGCCCGAGCGCGAGGACGAGAGCGCGAGCGAGACCGAGAGCGGCGCGCGCGGCGCCGCGTGCCCCACGCCGTGAATCGCCTTCCGGCGTGTCCCGGCTGCGGCCGCGCCGAGGACCGCCACCCCGAGATCGTCCTGCGCGAGGACGGGATCGACCTCGTCCGCTGCGCGGCCCTCGGCTGTCGCCTCGTCTACAGTAACCCCGCCCCGACCGACGGCGAGCTCGCCGACCACTACGACGAGGCCTACGACGACAACGACGTGGGCAGCTACGAGAGCAGCCGCGCCCGCGCCTTCGGTCAGTACGTCGCCCTGATGGAGCGGCTCCTCGCCCCGGGCGCGCGGACCCTCGACGTCGGCGCCTGCTTCGGAACGTTCGTCGGTCTCGCGCGGGCGGCCGGGTTCGACACCCGCGGGATCGACATCTCCGCCCCCGCGGTCGCGACGGCGCAGGCGGCCGGCCTTCCCGTCGAGCACGGCAACCTCGATGACCTGGCCGACTCGATCGAGGGAGGCGAGACCGCGCCGTTCGCCGCCGTCCACCTGTGGGACTTCCTCGAGCACATGCCGAGGCCGCTCCCCACCCTCCGGTCCGCCCGCCGGGTGCTCGCCGAGGACGGGCTGCTGCTCTGCGCCGTCCCCGACTTCCGGTTCCAGAGGGTGAAGGTGGCGGCCGGCCGAGCCTGGGAGCGAGCGAGCGGGCGAACGACCGGGCTCACCACCGTGATTCCGCGAGTCCATCTGATCCACTACACCCCCGCGAGCCTCCGCGCGACGATGCGCCGCGCCGGGCTCGAGCCCGTCCTGATCCGGCCCGGGACCCAGAATCTCCCCAAGCGCAAGGAGCGGCACCGCCTCCTCAAGACGGTCGCCAAGGCGGCCGTCCGCCGCGCCGCGGAGCTCGTCTTCCACGCCACCGGCGAGGTGGTCGGCCAGGAGATCGTCTGCGTCGCCCGCCCGATCGCGTCGAGCCCGATCGTCGAAGGCGCCTGATGACCATGCGCCTCGCGGTCGTCCACGACTGGCTGACCGGCATGCGCGGAGGCGAGCGCGTCCTCGAGGAGGTGCTCGCCGTCGCGCCCGAGGCGACGATCTACACCCTGCTCCACGAGCCCGGGACGGTCGAAGGCTCGATCGTCACCCGAGCCGACGGAGCGCCGCGGCGCATCGTAACGAGCGGGCTCTCGGAGCTGCCAGGACCGCTCCGCCGACGCTACCGGACGCTCCTGCCGGCGATGCCCGCGTTCGCCCTCCAGCTCCGCGCCAAGCTCGCCGCCGACCGGGCGCGAGGGAAGATCGACGCCGTCCTCGCGATCAGCCACGCCTTCGCCGTGTGGGCGCTCCCGCGAGGCGAGTCGGCCTACGTCCTGACGCCGCTGCGCTACGCCTGGGACCTCTTCGAGCTCTACTTCCCGAAGGAGCGGTTCGGGCGCGCGGGACGAGGCGCGGCCGCGGCCTTCGCGGCGCCGCTCCGCGCGCTGGACCGCCGCGCCGGCGCCCGGCCCGGCCGGCTCGCCTACGTGAGCGGGTTCGTCCGCGAACGCGTCGGGCGCTGCTGGGGAAGGACCGACGGCGAGGTCCTGTGGCCGCCGGTGGACACCGACGTCATCGCCGATCACCGCCCCGAGGGGACCGGAGCGACGGGCCCGGCCCCCGCCGCGGGCGCGGAGTGGCTCTCGATCGGAGCGACGGCGCCCAACAAGCGCCTCGAGCTCGCCGTCGACGCGTTCGCCGAGCTCGCGAGGCGAGCGCGCGACGAAGGGCACGAGGCGCCGCGACTCCGGATGATCGCGAGCGGCCCCGACGGAGACCGGAAGCGCCTGCGCGAGCGCGCGAGCGAGCGCGGCGCCGCGGTGACGATCGACGCGCCGGTGCCGCGCGAGGAGCTGCTCGCTCGCCTCTGGAACGCCCGCGGACTGGTTCACCCCGCGTGCGAGGACTTCGGAATCGTCGTCGCGGAGGCGATGGCCGCAGCGAGGCCGGTCGTCGTCACCGCCGACAGCGGAGCGAAGGAGGTCGTCGGCGAAGGAGACATCGCGACGCTCGCCGAGGTCGCCGGAGAGGCGACGCCCGACGCGCTGGCGGGGGCGATCGAGCGCGCCGAGGCGCGTCTCGTGACGGGCGAAGGCTTCGACGCGGCGCGGGCGCAGGAGCGGCCGAGGGCGTTCGGAGCGGAGGCGTTTCGGGAAGGCGTTCGAGCGTTGATCGAGCGGTAGCCGTGGCCGTGGCCGTGGCCGTGGGCCGTGGCCGTGGCCGTGGGCCGTGGCCGTGGCCGTTGGCCGTGGCCGTGGGCCGTGTCCGTGGCCGTTGGCCGTGGGCCGTGGCCGTGGCCGCGGCAGTGGCCGTGAGCCGTGGCCGTGAGCCGTGGGCCGTGGGCCGTGGCTGTCGCTGGGGCGATTCGTTCCTTCGGCTTGCCGAGCAGCGCGGGCCAAGACTCTGGTTCGCGGAGGCGCGTCCTCGAGGATGCGGATCGCGAGAGGCGCCCGGGCTGGCATTGGGGGTCAGTGTCGTCCGGTTGTCGCTTGGGAGCGGAGCCCGCTCCGGCAACCCCGTTCCGACCAAGCGACAACCGGCGCTCTGACCCCCGCGCTGGCTTCCCCGCAACGCTCCGAACGGGAAACCGCGGCTCGGCCCACCCGTACCTTCCGAAGCAGGCCGCCCACCCGCGGGACTCGCCCGTCGGCAACCGCTTCGCCTGCGGTTCGGCAGTGGCCCCGCAGAAGAAGCTCCCGCACCGGCGCCGGCCCTTCGCCCTTCGGCGAAGCCCTTGCCGACAGGCGGGGCCGTTCGGGTCTGCGGCCTGCTTCGGCGGGCGCGGGTGGGCCGAGCCGCGGTTTCCCGTTCGGGACGCTCCCCGGGTAGCCGGCGCGGGGGTCAGAGCGCTTCCTGCTGCTTGGGGGAGCGGGGTTGCCGAAGCGAACTCCCCTCCCAAGACAGCAGGAAGACGACACTGACCCCCAATGCGGGGCCCGGGGCCGTCTGCGCGATCCAAGGCTCGGGTTGGCGGAGCGGCGCGGTCCAAGGCTCGGGTTGGCGAAGCGGCGCGGTCCGAGGCTCTCGATTGCCGAGCAGCGCGGGCCAAGACTCTGGTTCGCGGAGGCGCGTCCTCGAGGATGCGGATCGCGAGAGGCGCCCGGGCTGGCATTGGGGGTCAGTGTCGTCCGGTTGTCGCTTGGGAGCGGCGCTCGCTCCGGCAGCCCCGTTCCGACCAAGCGAAAACCGGCGCTCTGACCCCCGCGCTGGCTTCCCCGCAACGCTCCGAACGGGAAACCGCGGCTCGGCCCACCCGTACGTTCCGAAGCAGGCCACCCACCCGCGGGACTCGCCCGTCGGCAACCGCTTCTCCTGCGGTTCGGCAGCGGCCCCGCAGGAGAAGCTCCCACGGGGCCGCCAGGCGTCAGGGGCCGGACCGGGACGGGAACTGGAGGCGCCAGAGGAGGGCGGCGGCGCGGTCGGCGAGAGCGAGGGCGGGATCGACCCTCGAGGCGGGCGAGTCACCGAAGTCGGCGACGAGCTCGAGGACGGCCTTCACCTCGAGGCAGCTCGCGTAGGCGATCCCTTCGTCCAGGTGATACACCCGGAGCAGGACGCGGCGATGGCGAAGGCGAGTTCGGCGAGGCTGGCGTGGCGCAACGGAGGGTCCCCCTTCCCTTCGAGGGAGACTAGACCGGACCGACGCGTGTCTCAAGACGCGTGAGCGGGCCAGCGCGGGCACCGGTCTCCCCTTGCCGAACGCCCCGCCGCGGGGTACAGCGGATGTTGATGACCACGTCCCCGCCCTCCTCTCGCTCGCGCTCCGGCGGCGCCATCTCCTTCAGGCTCCTGTGGGCGCTCCCGCTGTTGCTCTCCCCTCTCCTCCTCTACAACGTGGCGCTCACCGGTTGCCGGTTCCTCGGCCCGCACGAGCAGGCCCAGCGGCGCGTTCGTATCGGCATGACCGCCGTCGAGGTCGTCGAGGTTGCGAAGGGTCACGGGAGCGTGGCTGTGACCCGCGCCGGGGAGACGACGCTGCTGCGGCCCGACGACGCGGGCGACGGCGAGGACCTGGGGGCCGTCGCGTTCGCCGGCGCTTCCTCGCTCTACCTCGAGTGGCAGAGACCCGTTTGGCCCTGGCCGCCGAGCTGGCGGGGCGGGTTCTCCGTCCTGCTCGACGACAAGGGGCGGGTGCTGCGGATCGGGGACTGCGTCGAGGAGCATCTCCCTGACACCGAGGCACGGTGAGCGAGCAAGCCGACGTGCCGGGTTCGGCTCCGCCGCAGAGCTCGGCGCTCTCCCTCCGCGGTCTCTGGATCGGCGTCCTCCTCCTCGTCGGCTGTTGCGCCTCGCCGATCCACTGATTCACCCTGCCCGGTCGTCGCGCGCGCCACGCCCATGCCGCCGTCGGGGAGGACATGACGGTCGACGAGGTTTTCGCGGCGGTGCCCGATTGGGACCGGATCAACGGTCGCGTCGCGGTCGACGGCATCTACTTCCGGGCGCTCAGGGGCCCGGGCGAGCCGGCCTGGCTCGTCGATGTCGACGCCACGGGCGGCCCGACTATCGACAGGTGCGACTCGATCGAGGACCTCGTGACGGCGGTTCAGGGGGCGCCAGAGCGCTACGGCGCGATCACCGGGGTCGTCTTCATCTACCAGGATCGCCGCGGAGCACACGTTCGCCGTGAGCTTCGACGAGGGCGGACGGATGAGCGAGGTCTTCGGCGTGAGGACGTACGACTGAGCGCGAGCGGCGCCGCCGCGCCGCGGCTGGCCGGGTTGCGATGAGGCGGGTGCCCCGTCTCCCGAGCACCCGCCTCGACCAGGGCCGACGCCGCGTCAGCGCGTGACGACGACGTCGAACACCGCGATCACGAACCTGCTTCCCGAGTCGGTGAGGGCCTCGAGGACGACCCGCGACCGACCGCTCTGCGCGAGGTCGACCTCGATCCTGAAGTTGCCCCCGACGACCAGCTCGGAGCCCTCAGGACCCCCGAGGTCGTCCGGGCTCCCCACGTTGCTCGACCCATCGTCGACTCGAAGGCCCGCGTCGTTGCCGCTCGGATCGGCCGGGTCGAGTCGGAGGAGGACCTTGTCGATCTCGGTCGCCTCGTCGGCCGGCGCGCGGCGAACGATCTTGGCGACCCGGAGCGTGAAGAGTGGGTCATCCCCCTCGGGCTCGATCGAAACGCCATCCGCGAACGCCGTCGCGCCGTCCGCGAAGGTGGTCAGGTCGATCCCCACGACTCGCAGAGACCCCTCGGGCACGTTGATACCCGCGGCCTGGACGCGCCCATCGGCTGGCGGAACAGGCGGGAGCGAAGGGTCGGCCGGCGGCTCCTCGGGCGGCGGCGGTGGCGGCGGCTCCTCGGGCGGAGGGGGCGGGTCCTCCTCCGGCGGGGGCGGCGGATCCTCGAGCGGAGGCGGGGGCTCTTCAGGGGGCGGGGGCGGCTCCTCTGGCGGCGGCGGCGGCGCGACGAAGTCGGCAACCCAGGTGGTCGGCCCCGTCGTGGCCGGCGCGTCCACGCTGCCCAGGAGAGTGGAGAGCAGGGTCCCGATCGTGCCGTTCGCCTCCTTGAACGCGATGCCCTGCACCGTGACGGTCACACGCCCGGGCGTCCCCCGCGTCACCACCCCCGAGTCGACGTCGAACGAGTTCGCGCCGACCTCGGTGATCGGGACGAAGTCGATGATGTCGTCGAACGCCCTCGTGAAGCGTCGCACAAAGGCGGCGGCCGCGCGGAGGTCGAAGACGGGCGCGACCAGATCGGCGAGGGCGTCGAAGATGTCGAGGCGGCTGAGGAGGAGCAGGTCGACCTCCAGCTCGACCGGGTCGACGCGAAAGCGGTCGTTGAACTCCTCGGAGGCGAGCTGGCTGAAGGTCGCGAGCAGCCCATTGCTCAGGACGCCCGCGAACTCCCGCAGGGTCTCGCCGTCAAGGCTCCCAGCGAGCTCCTTCCCAGGACCCAGGACAAAGTCCACGGTCTCGTCGAGCACCAAGCCAACGCCGAGATCGAGGAAGCTCGACTGCGCGTTGAACGTGCCCATGACAAGCACGTTGACCGGCCCGTTGGTGAGGACCGGCTGCGGCGGCGAGATCGCTCGGACCTCGACGAGATCAGAGGCGACCCCCACGTGGAGCACGTCCGCTGCGGCGCGGGTGAACTTCGCGGCGAGCCGAACGGGGCCGAGCGCCGCTGGGGCCGTCGCGCCGCCGGTGACGAGCGCGCCAACGAGGAGGCCGACCTTCACGGCGTCGAGCGAGGTCGCGACGAGGGCGAACCCGGCCGCCACGAAGTCGAGCGCGAACGCCTGCAGGTGCGTCTTCGGCGCGAAGATCGTCAGCGCGGAGACGACTCGCCCATCGCCGGGCACCGCCCCGCCGAGGATGTCGAGGAGGCCGGCCTCGTGAAGGTAGGCGTAGAGCTGGTGGACCTCCTCGTCGCTCATCGCGGCGAGAGCGCGGTCGGCCTCGCTGGCGAAGAGGAACGCCTCGCCGATGTACTCGGTCACCGCGGGGCTCGGCGGCTCGCCGAACGCGGCGCGGTGGAGCTGATCCACGAGGGGAGGAACCTCCTCGATCCAACCGCAGATGGCCTGCTCCATCTCGGCGCGAGTTAGCTCGGCGGGCGGCCGCTCGGGCGCGACGAGGCGACCGAGGGGCAGGTCGCGGAGCACCTCGCCATTCCCGTCTAGCTCCAGGACCGAGACGTCGCACGAGGCGCCCGGCGGGAGCAGCGGGTAGTAGAACGAGAGGCCTACGTCGGTGTCGGTGTGGATGGGCGAGACGCCGATCGCGCGGTCCGCGAGGTTCGGGTCGACGGGAACGTAGTAGACGACCCGCTGCGCGACACCCGGCGGCCCGCCCGCGAGCTGCCCCTCGGAGACCTCGACGAGCTGCCCGGGTCGCTCGGCGCCCAGCAACGGGCCCGGCTCGGCGTCGCCGTTCTGGAATGGACCGAAGACGACAGAGGCGTGCGTCGCGAGGTCGAGATGCCCTTCGCCGTTGAGGAGCAGCTTCGCTTCCGCGAAGAAGTCGATGATCTCCAGGTCGAACGTCAGCTCGACGCCGCCGACGAGCTGACCCTCGACGCCCCGGGAGGAGGTGTCGATGCCCTCGTTCGGCGTGCGGCGGTTCGGCTTGAGCCCGTCGACCGTGTAGACGCCATCCGCCGAGACCGACCACGCGCCCGCGGGGAAGAAGTCGCCGAAGACGAACGGCGTCGGCTCGCCCTCAGCCACGAGCTGCCGGGCGACCTGGGCGCCAACGTCCGCCGCGATCCAGGCGAGGCCGTCGGCCTTCAGGGTGATCAGGCCGCTGACGTCGTCGACGATGAGGCCGATCTCGTGGCGGCCCGAAGGCAGGAGCGGAGCGGTGGCGACCACCTGGTCCTGGCCGTTGACCCGAAGGATCAGGAGAACCTGGTGCGGAAAATCGCTGCCGAGTCGAGCGATGATGAACGTCGCGACCGTGGGCCTGGTTGGCTGGGCGGGCTGCCCCTCATCCAGGCCGGAGGGAGCGGTTTCGCCCGGGTCGACGGGGTCCTCTTCGTTGGGGCTTCCGGCGGCGCGATCGCCCTCGCGTTCGCCATCGGTTGCGCCTCCGTCGCGGGGCGGCGCCGCGGGCTCGGACCGATCGCGGCGCGACGGGCCGCCGCGGCCCCCGCCGCCGCTGCTGCTTCCATCGCTACAACCCGCGCTGAGGGCGAGAGTTGCAGCCAGAAGCAGCGCCGCGCCGGCTCGCACCGGGCCACGAGCCATTGGCCCCGGTCGGCGCGCCAGCTCGCCGCGCCCGCCCAGCACGCCCCAATCGCGGATCCTCACCTGGATCATGGTGCCTCCCTGGCCCTTGCATCCCCCCCGACCGAACTACGCGCGACCGACCGGCGGGTCATCGCGGTGGGCGAGAAAAAGTGCCAGGTTGGCGATGACTCGACCCCGGCCCCGTCGTAGAAGTAGCGGGATGGAGCACCTACGTGATGGCCAACCGGCAGGCGGTCGAGCAGGATGGCGTCGGGTCGGCTCGCGAGCCGACCGACACCGCGCTGATGATCGCATTCGCGGGAGGCGACGACGATGCCCTCGCGAGCCTCCACGCGCGTCACCGGGGGGGGGCGCGCAGCCTCCTCCGACGCTTCGGCTGGCTGAACGAAGCGGACGTCGACGACGTCGTCCAGCAAGCGCTCATCCAGGTTTGGCGCAACCGCTCGCGATTCGATGCGAGCCTGGAGTTCTGGCCCTGGTTCTCCACCATCCTCACGCGCCTCGCCCTCAGCGCCCTGCGAGCGCGGAAGCGAAGCCGCATCCAACCCCTTCAGGAGAACGACCCGGAGCCAGTCGACCGATCGGTCGGGCCGGCGAGCTCGGCCGTGTGGGAGGAGGAGCGGTCCCGGCTTCGCGCCGAGATCCATGCGGTGATCGAGGAGCTGCCCCCGAACCAGCGCGCCGCAATGCGGCTCCGACTTGGTCTTGATGGCAACAGGCAGCGAACCTACCAGGGCGTCGCGCTCGAGCTGGGCGTCGCGCTCGCGGCGGTCAAGGCGCGGCTGTCCCGCGCGCTTCCGCCGACGCGAGCGGCGCTGGTTGGGGCGGGGCGGCGCGTCCCGGCTCCGGAACCCGACGGCCCTCGCTCGGTCTGGAAGTCTGCGGCCGGCGGCGCCGTCCTCCTAGCCCTTGCTCTCGCGTCCCAGTGGCTCGATCGGACGCCCGAGGCCCGGATCCCACCGGCGACCGGCGACCAAGCGCTTCGAGCGGGCCCCGACAGCCCGGAGGAGCGGGCGCAGCGGGCGGTGAATCACTACCTGATGCACTCCCTCGGCTCGATCGTCCCCGGCGGCGTCATCATCCTCCCGCCGCCCCCGCCGGTGCTCTTCCACCAGGGCGTCTTCCCGGGCGTCGCCTGGGAGGGCATCGCGATGACGGCATGGGGCGAGGACGACCGGTTCCTCAGCGCGATCGGCGGTGGCGCCGCGTCGCAGCCCGGCGCCGTCGCCGAGCACTGGTGCTACGACCGCGCCATCGGCGCCTGGTCCCGGCTCGCGGACCTCCCCGAGCCCCGCCGGTGGGGCCGGGCAGTCCCGCTCGGCGGCCGCCTCTACTACGCCGGGGGGAGTGCGGATGCCAGCGAGCTTCCCGGCCGCTCCGAGAAGACGGTCTTCGTCTACGACCCGGCGACGAACGCGTGGGCCGAGGCGCCTCCCATGGAGGTCGCAAGGGCGCACTTCGCCGCGTTCGCCGTGCCGGCAGAGAACGCGATCGTGGTGATCGGCGGCGACGGCAACGGCCCCGACGACCGAGGGCTGGGCGGGCGGTGGATCAAGTCCGCCGAGGTCTGGCGGGAGGACGCGCCGAAGTGGGAGCTGAAGGAGGACGTCCTGCCCGGCTACTCAGGCAAGTTCGGCGCGACGCTGGTCGACCCGAGCGGCAGCGAGGTGCTTCTGGTCGGCGGCGTCGAGAACACCCAGCGCTCGACGGGGGTCGTCCACTCGCGGCGCACACAGGTCTGGGACGTGCGCACGGGACGAACGCGCCCGGGACCCACGATGCCCCTCGGCGCCGAGCGCGCCGCTCCGATCGTCGTTCGCCACCGTGGCCGCACCTACGTGCTCTTCGGCGACGGAAGCCGCGATGCGAAGAAGAGGGACGTCTTGATCTACGACTCGGATCGGGCGAGCTGGTCGCGGGCCGCGGTGTTCGGGGAGACGCCGTTCCCTGAGCGGCCGGGCTCCGCGGTGGTCACCACGCCTGCCGGGGGCAAGGCGGTTATCACGGTGGGGGGCTCGGCGGAACGCCGCGTGCGTCGGATCGAGCTGGACGAGCTGGATGTGGTGATTGAGGAGGCCCGGAAGGCGCTCGAGGGCGGGGGCGACGGTGGGGCGGGATCTGTGGAGCCGCCTCGACCGCCCGAGCCCCCCGACGACGCGGGTGACGAAGGGGACGGGGGCCAGGAGGAGCCGCCGCGACCCGACCCGCTCACGTAGGAGGAGCTGGTCGCCAGCCGGCCACCAGGAGCTCCGAGGCGCGCGCGAGGCCGAGCCCCACAAGGCGAGCACGCCGTGACGAGCCGCGCGACCGAACGCCGACATCGGCAAGCGCCCCGCGCCTCGCGCGGGTCGGCGCGGCGGTCTCGCCGAAGGGGTGAAACGGGCCGCGTGGGGTGGCCCCCGGAAGGGGCTGCGGATTCGATCGAGCACGAGGCGTGACGCGAGAGCTGGCGTCGCCCGGTCGCGATCAGCGGAGGCGGGATCGGGCAGCGGGAGCGGTCAGCGGACGCGGACCAAGGTCACGGCCGGCGGTCACGGCCGCGGCCGGCGGTCACGACACCACGGTCACGGTCCGCGGTCCGCGGTCACGGACACGGACAAGGCCGCGGGGTCTACCCTTTACCCTCGCACGATCGGTCCGAGGATGTCCTGGACCACCTCGAACACCGCCACCGGCGCCCGGATTCCCCACGCGTCGAGCACCTGCGGGTGGACCTCTCCGATGAACCCGACGACCCGCGCCGCGTCGCCCTTGCCCGCCCGAACCAACCCCATCCGACTCGGGATGAACGTCGGGTGGTCCGCCGTCGCGACGAGCTCGTAGCTCTCGCCGAGGCCGAGGTCGTCCATCAGCAGGTGAAGCGCCCCGTGGGCGTCGGTGAAGCTCGCCGATGCGTGGGCGATGAGGCCGGCGAGCCGATGCTCGGTGCGGCAGCCCTCGTTCTGCTTCTCGTCGGCGACGGCGACCTCGCCCGCCTCGAAGACGCGGTGCGGGTAGAGCGCCTTGGCGCTCGCCGCCTCCACGCGCAGCAGGCTGGGGATGAGCCAGTCGCGGAGCGCGCTGAACGTCTCGCTCATCGGGTTCACGATCCGGACGAGCTGGCCGCCCGGCGGCGGCGGGCTGCCCGGCGGGGTCTGCGCGCCTTCGTCCTCGGCGTCCGATCCGGCGTCGGCTGCTCCGAGGCCCATCCGGACCCGCTCGCGGTCGCGGCTGCTGAGCAGGTTCGAGATGATCTCCTCGAAGCCGAAGCCGATCATCCGGTCGCGGAGGTGATCCTCGAGCTCGGTCTCCGGCGCGAGCTTCCCCGGGCTCCAGTCCTCGGGGAGGATCGGCTCGAAGGCGTCGAAGCCTCGCGCGATCGCGTAGTCCTCGACGACGTCGACCGAGTGGAGATAGTCGGCCCGCCATGCGGGGATGGTCGCGACGACCTGGCCGTCCTTCGCCTCGGTCGTCACGCCGTACTCGAGGAGGCGCGTCGTCACCTCGGCCTCGTCGACGTCGAGCCCGGTGAAGCGGGCGACGTCTCGGACGGTCGTCGTGGCGCTCTGGCCGCGACCGAACGCTTGCGGCGCGACCGTCTCCCGACCGAGGCCGGTGTCGTAGGGGTACCGCGTGGTCACTCGCCGGATCGTGCCGCCGCGATCGACCATGTTCGCGGCGAGGATGTTGAGGGCGAGGGTGACCGCGTAGGCGTCGTGCCCGGTCGCCTCGACGAAGAGGTGGTCGTCGCCTGGCTTCACCTCGCCGAGCTCGCGGCTGTTGATCACCGGCGGGAAGCTGAGGACGACGCCCTTGGCGTCGATCAGCATCGGCACCGTGTCGGCCTTCTTCCCGCCCTTGTCGAGGATGTGGGCGTGCTCCTTGCCCTTCGGATGTTCCTCGAGGACGCGCCCCGGCGTCATCGCCTCCTCGAACCCGAGCGGCGTGAACGTGACGTCGCCGTCGCGCGGGACGCCGGCGTAGCGGATCGGGAACGCGATCCGGCTCGCGTCGTAGATCCCGATCGCGACGTTCTCGCGGCGCCGCCCGTAGTTGTCGACGAGCTTCTCCTGGGTCTGGACGAAGCCGGTCAGGCCCGCGTCGTCGATCGTCACGCCCTGCACGACGAAGCCGCCGACGACGGGGCGCAGCTTCTCGAGCGAGGCGTCCGCGTCGATGAAGAGCCCCTCGCCCGGCGCCGCCTCGAAGGCGCTGCCGTAGTCGCGGTCGATCTTGCCGGTCAGCTTGGCGCGGATCTGGCGCGCGATCCCCTCGGGGCACCAGAGATCGGG
The DNA here is from genome assembly GCA_029260755.1 of Planctomycetota bacterium. GTDB lineage: Bacteria > Planctomycetota > J058 > J058 > JAJDCQ01 > JAJDCQ01. Next base: position 28,839 of record JAJDCQ010000108.1, read on the forward strand.
GCGGTTGGTGTCCTGGAGCTCGATCCGGACGGCCGCCTCGCCCTCCTCGGGCGCGCGACCGTCGATCTCGCCCTTCACCAGGGCGAGGTGTCCCTCGATCTCTTCCTCGCTGAGCGCGCCGTGGCCGATGAGGCCGCGCAGATCGTCGAGGTCGACGGTGATCGTCGGCATCGGTCTTCTCTCGATCCGTTCTCTAGGGCCGCAGCTTCTTGCCGCGGATCAGCTCGAGGTCGCCGCTGAAGAGCTCGCGGATGTCGTTGATCCCGAGCGCCACCATCGCCATCCGGTCGAGGCCGAGGCCCCACGCGATCACCGGGACGTCGATCCCGAGCGGCTTGGTCAGCTCGGGTCGGAAGACGCCGCTCCCGCCGAGCTCGACCCAGCCGAGGCGCGGGTGCTTCATGTGGATCTCGACGCTCGGCTCGGTGAACGGGAAGTAGGTCGGCGCGAACTTCACCACCTCGCTCTGCGCGATCTCGAGGGCGAAGATCTTGAGCAGTCCGAGCAGATGCCGGAGCGAGATCTCCTCGCCCAGCACGATCCCCTCGACCTGGAAGAAGTCGGGCGCGTGGGTCGCATCGACCGTGTCGCAGCGGAAGCACCGGGCCATGCCGAAGTACTTCCCGGGCACCCGCGGCACTTTCGAGAGCATCCGCGCCGAGAGGGCCGTGCCCTGGCTCCGCAGGAGCAGACGGCGCGTCCGCTCGCGGTCGAAGTCGTAGCTCCAGCCGATCGAGCCGGTGTCACCGCCGTTCTCGTGCGCGGCCGCCACGTTGTCGAGGTAGGGCTGCTCGATCTCGCGGGCGTGGGTCGGCTTCGCGACGTAGTAGGCGTCGTGGATCGCGCGCGCCGGATGGAACTGCGGCATGAAGAGCGCGTCCATGTTCCAGAACTCGCTCTCGACGAGGCCGCCGGTCATCTGCTCGAAGCCGAGCCCGATGAGGCTGCGCTTCACCCGGTCGAGGAACTCGCGGTAGGGATGCCGCCGGCCCGCGACGGCGCGCGGCGGCCGGATGTTCATGCTGTAGCGACGGAAGCTCTTGCCCTTCCAGCTCCCGTCGCGCAGATGATCGCTCGTGAGCTGGCCGATCTCGTTCTCGGCGGCGGCGATCACGCCCTTCGCCGCGTCGACGAGGCCGCGCCCGGCGTCGGTCATGACGTAGTAGCGGATCGTCGTCGTGTCGACCTTGAACGGCCCGCGCGCCTTGCCCCGCTTGCGCGTCTCCTCGTCGATGACCTTCGCCTCCTCGGGCGAGATCGACTCCCACGGCTGCGCCTCGTCGCCCGCGTCTTCGAGGCGGGCGAGGAGCGCCGCCGTCGTCGCGAGGTGGGCCGAGGCGGTCGCCGCCTTTCCCTCGAACGGCTCGGCGGTCGCCTGGACGAGCCCGTCCTTGCCCACCCGGACGAGCCCGTTCTGCTTCAGCCAGCCGAGCGCCGCCCCGCTCTCGGCTGGCTCGACGTCGACCTTCGACCGCAGGTCCGCCGGGGTGATCCCGCTCGCGCCGCGGACGACGTCGAGGAGGCGCTGCCGGGGGTGACCGAGCTTGCGGTAGGCGGCGCCGACGTCGGTGATCGCGACGCTCTTGAGCTCGACCTCCTGATCCTCGGGAGCGTCGACGGCTCCCTTCATCCGGAGGAACTCGGCGGAGCTGCGCGCCTGGTCGACGGCGAGCTCGCTCGACGCGGCGATGTCGTCGGCCGTGACCGGCCCGCTCGACGCGGCGATCGCGATCAGGGCGCGGGCCTCGTACGGAGAGAGCGCGGCCGTGGTCTCGGCCGCGCTCCGATCTGCATCACTCATGGCGTTTCCCGGAGGGGTGTTCCGATCAGTGGTGGTGGACCACCTGCGCGCGACGGAGGAGCAGCAGGAGCTGGGCGCCATAGACCACGAACGGGAAGAGGAGGACCGACACGCAGCAGCCGCAGACGATCGAGCCGAGCGTGATGTGCCCGCTCCAGGTCGCCATCGTGTACCAGCTGCAGAAGTAGACGCCGATCCCGGCGAAGAGGGCCGCGAGCTCGCGGACCCAGCCACCGATCCGGTGCTCGATCGGCGTGATGACGTAGTAGATCGACATGATCGGGCCGAGGATCGCGAGCGGGATCAGCCAGAGGAGCCAGTGCATGGTCGGCAACTCCTGAGTTCGGTTCGAGCTTCGGGGATGGACGGCGGCCGACCATCATGCGCGATTGGCTCGACGCGTCAAGCGAGACCGGGACCGTCCCGCGAGCCGTCCCGCCTTCGTCCCAGTCGGGACGGTTCCGCCCCACCCGAACCATGGGCACCCGAGGGAGAAACGACTTAGAGACGGACCAGACCATGGACCACGCCTTGCTCCAGAGAGGGCCGGAGGCGAAGGGACATGCGACGGAGCGGACTGATTCACGCGGCGATCGGCGCCGCCCTCACCCTGACGACGGCGCTCGGCGCCGGCTGTGTCACGCCGAGCGCGACCCGAACGGGCCACGAGCAGAGTCCGCGCGTCACCCTCACCGCCGCGACCGAGGCGGCCACGCTTCCAGACGGCGCCCAGCGCCTCCCGTCCCGGCGCCTCTGGTCCCAGAGGACGCGCGACGCGTTCCCCGCCGGCCCCGTCCTGATCGAGAGCGTCGCCGGCTACGGCAACGGCGTCGTCGTCCACTCGACCCCCGAGCTCACCCTCGTCCTGACCAACGAGCACGTCGCCGCGATGCTCGCCGAGTCCGACGACCTCTGGATCCGCGCCCCGTCGCGAGACGGCGAGGCGTTCCCCGCGTTCCCCGCCGAGCCCGTCTTCCCCTCGCGCCAGTCGCTCGCCCTCAGCCAGGCGCTCCATCAGCTCCCGGCGAGCCTCGCGGCCGCCGACGAGGCGACGATCGCGCGCCTCATGGCCGACCTCGGAGCCGAGCAGTTCGTCCTCCGCCTCGGCATGAGCCTCATCGTCGACGCCCGCTGGCGCGCCGCCCACGACCTGGCCCTTCTGCGCGTCGACACCGGCGGGATCGTCCTGCCCGCCGCGCCGATCGCACCGGCCGACGCCGCGCCGCGGGTCGCCCCGGGCGCCTACCGGATGGTCAGCATGATCCCCGGCGATGAGCCCAAGGTGATCGGCCTGGTCGACCCGCCCTGGGCGACGAGCCGTCCCTGCATCGACCGCCGGATGCGCCAGGGCATGAGCGGGAGCGGGATCTTCGACGAGAGGGGTCGACTCCACGCCCTCGGCGGGGTCGCCCCGATCGACGACCTCCCCATCGCCACGGCGCCGCGCGGCGTCTACGACACCGAGACGGCGGCCCGCGCCGCCGTCCAGCGCCGCGCCAACGACCTGCGCACCCTCCTGGTGAGCGAGGCCGAGCCGCCGGCCGTCTTCGAGGCGTGCAGCAAGCTGAGCGACGCCAGCGACCGGTTCGCCGCGACCCTGCCCGAGAACGACTGGGTCGGGATCACCCAGCTCGCCGAGATCCATGCGTGGGTCGCGCACGCCGACGAGCTGACCGACGATGAGGAGCTGCCGGACATCGCCGCGGCGACGCGGGCGGCTCCTCGGGCGGTCGTGGCGAGCGTGCGGTAGCTCATCCGAACGCGAGCGATCGTTGCTCCGACGGGTGACGATCCACAGATTACACAACACAGATTACACAGATTACACAGATAGCCGCGGGCGGTCCGTCGTCCGCGCCGAGGGCGCAGGGACAGCGGCGCAGCGGCAAGGGATGGCCGCGCCCGGCAACTCGTAATCTGTGTAATCTGTGTAATCTGTGGATCGTTTCCGAAGCGGCAATGGCCCGCGCCTGCTCCGGGAGCGCTACCCCCGAGCCGCCGCCCCCGTCACGAGCGAGCTCAACCCCGCCGGAGCCCCCGCCCGCCGATAGGTGCCGCTCTTCTTGGCGGCCTCGTCGGCGACCTCCGCCCGCTCCGACAGCGCGTCGACCTCCTCGAGCAGGCTCTCGACGCCGGCGACGGTCGCCTCGGCGGGGCCGACGAGCGTCCGCTCGAGCGCCTCGTCGAGCGCCGCGGCGACCTCGCGCTCGAGGTTCGCGAGGGCGCGCTTCGCCCGACGGTTGACCGCCCGCTCGGCGACGACGAAGCCGAGGATCAGGAACGCGGCGAGCCCGTAGAGCCCGTCGCTCGGGACGATCGGACCGTCCTCGAGGCGGAGCACCCGGAGCACCGGCGCGGCGAGGATCGAGAGGACCGCGACCCACGCGGGAATGTTGAGGAGGACGTTCAGCACGCGCATCGCGCCGCCGAACGCCGCCTCCTCGCAGACGCCGCGGGCGCGCCGCCCCGCCGTCCGGTGGACCTCGCGGACGAGCGCCTTCCCGGCGCCGGCGAGCGCGTGCTCGGGCTCGATCGCGGCCGACGCGGCCGTCGCATTCTCGTCGGCAAGCACCGTCGCGGCGGCGCGGGCCGCGAGCTTCTCGCGCAAGATCGTCTCGATCGGCTCGCGCGAGAGGCCCTCGCGTCCGGCCGTGTCGACGAAGCGCCGCACGATGTCGGTCAGGCGGCGGTCGAGCTCGACCGGGTCGAGGTCGCGCAGCCGCTCGACGACCGCGCGCGACAGCCCGTCGAGGGCGTCGGCGCCGATCCGCGGGTAGCCGGGTCGGAGGATCGCCTTCAGGCCGTAGACCACGGCGATGAACGCGCCGAAGATCGACGTGAACGAGGTCGCGAAGAGATACGCGAGCCCGAGCCGGAAGCGCGGGTCGGCGTCGATCGCGCGGGCCGCCCGCCGCGAGAGGTCGACGACGAGGTCGCCGACGTCGGCCCGGAGCGCGTGCCGCCATCGCGCGATCCGCTCGGCGCCGTCCTCGGGCACCGCCCGCCGCACCCGCGCGACGAGGCGCTGGATCCGGTCGCGCTGGTTGCTCGTCTTGATCCGCCGGACGCGGGTCCGATCGAGCTCGCGCTCGAGGAACGAGACGAGCACGCCGAACTCGCCCGCCTCCTCGATCTCGTCGGCCGGGATCCCCTCGAGCCGACCGGCGAGGGCGGCGCGCCCCGAGATGCGCACCGTCCGCGGCCGCTCGAAGCCCGCCTCGGCGAGCGTCTTCTCGAAGTCGCCCGCGACGAGGTCCGCGCCGCCGAGGTCGGCCTTGTTCACCACGAAGACGAACGAGAGCCCGCGCCGGTGGGCACGCAGCCGCTCGAAGAGCTCTCGGCTGAGGTATTTCTCGGCGGTCACGACGCAGAGGACGAGGTCGCTCACCGAGAGCGCCGCGTCGAGGAGGATCCGGTTCTCGAAGACGGTCGAGTCGAAGTCCGGCGCGTCGATGATGACCTTGTCGCGTAGCTCGGGGCGGCGGTGGCGCGCGAAGCTCGCCTGCTCCTCGAGGCCGCCGAGCTCCGCGCCCGTGCTCTCCTCGTGGACGTAGACGGTGACGGCGCGGGTGGTCGGCCGGACCGGGCTCGCCGCCGCGATCTCCTCGCCGGCGAGCGCGTTCAGGAGCGTCGACTTGCCGACGCCGGTGCCGCCCAGCAGCAGGATCCGGAGCGGGCTCTCGATCGAGCTCTGGTGGCCGCGCGCCTGATCGCAGAGGGTGCGGATCGTCTCGGCGTCGCGCCCGACATCGCCGAGCACCTCGCACCGCTGCACGAGCCCTTCGACGTCGTCGATGAGGCCCGAGAGGCGGCTGCTCGCCCCCGGCGGCGCCGCCGCGGTCACGAGCGCACGCTGCGAGCCGCTGGTGACCCCGGGCGCTCCGCCCGTCGCCGCGCCGCTCACGATCCCGCTCCCGCGAGCTCGCCGCCGGTCTCGAGGCGCTTCGCGACCGCGCGGAGGCGGTCGACGACATCGGCGGCGACCGCGCCGGGCAGCCGCGAGCGCACCGGCTCGATCAGGAGACGCTCGGACTCCTCGCCGATGAGCGCCGCGCGATCCCGGAAGTGCTCGCCGCGTCGACGCTGGAAGTAGACCCGATCGCCGAGCTTGTCGAAGAGGTTCTTCATGACCAGGTCGACCGCCGGCCCGGTCAGCGCGTCCCACGGGCCGAAGCCGCCGGTCGCCCACGCGGTGAGGACGGCCGGCCCGAGGCGAAGCGCGCCGCGGACCGCGCGGAGCACCTCGCGGCGTTCGGGGTGATCGGCGAGCTTGCTCACCTGGCGCTGCGTCTCCTCGTTGATCCAGTCGTCGGCGAGCTGCTCGACGCGACGGAGGGCGGCGTCGGCCGCGGCCGCCTGGGCGGTCGCCTCCGGGGGACGCGCGCGCCACGCGTCGGCGACGACGCGGTAGTCCTCGGTCACCCGCCCGGGCGCGTCGGCGATCGCCCGCTCGGTCGCGGCGAACGCCTTCCGGATCTCCTCGCGCTCCTGCTCGCGGACCTTCCGCACCCGCCGCCCCCCGGGGCCCTCGGCGTCATCGAGCTCGGCGCCGCTGCCGGTGAGCTTCTGGAAACCGCGGAACAGGCCGCGGCCGAGCGCGCCGACCGCGTCGTAGGCGTCGTCGAGGATCGGGATCCGCAGCTCCTCGAGGACGCGACGCCAGATCTCGTCGACCTCGTTCATCGGGATCTCGTCGAGGGCGCGGCGGTAGTGCGCGACCGACAGCGCGCGCGCCTGACGGAGCGCCTCGCCGAAGAGCTCGATCTGCCGCGCCTCCTCCTCGACGCGGGTGACGATCGCGTCGAGCCCCGCGGCGAAGTTCTCGCTCGCGCCGGCGACGGCCCGCCGGCGCGTGTCGGCGTGGGCGTCGCGGTCGCACACGATGTCGGCGAGCGACGCGACGCTCCCGGCGAGGCGCGCCGGGTCGCTCGCCCCGGGGACGGCCGGGACCTCGACGACGACGAGGGCGCCCGCCTCCGGCCCGCGGCCCGAGCCCGCGTCGATCGCCTCGTCGACGACGGTGCGCAGGTCGGCCCGGAGCGTCTCGGCCTCCGCCGGCGAGGTCTTGTTCAGGACGACGACGATGTCCTTGCGGAGGAGCGCGGCGGCGCGCAGCTTCTCCATGCACGCGTCGTCGTTGTACTTCTCGGGCGTCGTCACGAAGACGACGAGATCCGCGGCGAGGAGGAGGTCGTCGGCGACCCGGTGGTTCGCCTCGTAGTCGCTGTCGACGTCGGGGCTGTCGATCAGCGCGATCCCGCGGAGCCGGTCGTCGGCGTGGACGTGGCGGAAGGCGACCGCTCGATCGACGGCCCGGGTCGGCAACTCGGGGTCGGTCAACGCCTCGATCGCGTATCCCTCGATCGGGCGCGCGGCCTGCAACGCCGCGCGATCCGCCTCGTGCACCAGGATCGCCGGCCACTTCGTCCCGCGGGCGAGCGGCGAGCTCTTGCTGACCGCCTGGCCGAGGAGCGCGTTCACGACCGCGCTCTTGCCGACGTTCGTCCCGCCGGTGACGACGGCCAGGATCGGCGCCTCCGGGGCGAGGCGCTGCCGCCGCGCCTCGTAGGCCACCTTGAGCCGCAACAGCCGGCGACAGAGGTCGAGACGCTGGCTCCAGGAGTCCTCGTCCGGCCCCGCGGGCAGGAGGCGAAGCTCCTCGAGGTCGGCGATCACATCGGCGACCGCCCCATCCTCGGCCTTCGACGGCGACGGCGACGGTCGCGTCGCCGCGGCGGGCGGCGCGGCCGCCGGTGGAGCGGCGTCGGCATCGGCGCTCATCGCCGGCCTCCCGCCTCGGCGGCGGCCCGCGCGGCGGCGAGCTGCTCGAGGACGTCGGCGGTGTAGGTGAGCTCCTGGCGCGTCTGCGCGTGCACCGTGCGCGCGGCGGCGGCGCGGACGGCGGCGACCCCGTCGGTGTCGCCGAGGGCGGCGAGCGCGTTCGCCGCCGTCACGAGCAGCTCGGGCTCGCTCGCCTCGCCGAGCGCGCGACGGGCGAGGTCGCGCACGCCGTCATCGGGGAACGACGCGTAGAGCGAGTAGAGCGCCGCCGCCCGGACGTGGGCGTCTCCGCTCCGCCCGTAGACGCCCGCGAGGACGTCCCGCGCCTCCGGGATCCCGTCGAGGGCGAGCTCGGCGAGCGCGTAGAGCACCTCGAGCCTCGCCTGCTCGTCGTCGGCCGCGCGGAGGCGATCCAGCAGCGCCCGGGCGCTCTGCGGCGTGCCGGCCCGAGCGAGGGCGGCGAGCTCGGCGCTCGCCGCGGCCTCGGCCGGCGTCGGCGTCGCCGGGTCGCTCTCTCCGAACGCGGGGCCGGTCGCCGTGACGTCGATCCCGTCGTCCGCCGTCGCCGTCGCGCCGCCCGGGGCGCCGCGCGGTCCCGCGGCCCCGGTCACCGGCGCCGGCGGAAGCGCCGGACCGCCGCCGAGCCGTCGGACCTCCTGGCGAAGGCTGGCGACCTCGGCCGACAGCCGGGCGATCGCGCGGGCGGTCCGCTCGGCGTACTCGTCGGAGATCGGCGCGTTCGTCTCGGCCGGCCCGCCCGATGACCCGCCGGACGGCGACCCTCCCGCCGAAACGCGTTCGCCCCCGCCCGTCCCGAGCAGGAACACGGCGAGGGCGAAGGCGAGCCCGACGACGAAGGCGCCCGCGAGGGCGCCCAGGGCGAACGATCGGGAGTCGGAGCCCATCGGCTACCGCAACGCGCGGCTCTCGTACCGCCCGCTCGGCCCGCGCGCCGGCTGATCCTCGGCGATGAAGCGCGGCCGGTAGATCGGCACGCCCTTGCCGCCGCGCATGACGTAGCGCTCGTCGATGATCTGCGCCGTGATGCCGACGACGCGCGACCACCCGAAGAGCACCGTGTAGTACTCGGGCTCGAGCAGCCCGGCGGCCATGAGGATCGACCCCGTCGACGCGTCGACGTTCGGATAGGGGTTCTTGATCTTCGGGTGCTGCTTGAGCACCTCGGGGACCACCTTGCGCAGGGTCTTGCAGATCCGGAAGAGCTTGTCGTCGGGGCAGGTCGCCTCGCCGAGCTCGAAGAGCACCTTCGAGCGCGGATCCTCGGCGCGGAGCACCGCGTGCCCGTAGCCGGGGACGACCTTGCCGACGGCGAGACGCTGCTGGATGTTCTTGCGAACCTCGTCCTCGTCGTCGCTGTCGAGGGTGCGCACGAACGCGAGCGCCTCCTGGTTGGCGCGACCGTGGAGCGGCCCGGCGAGCGCCGCCATGGCGGACTGCATCGCCAGGTAGATGTCGGCGAGCCCGCTGGCGACCGCCTTCCCGACGAACGTCGAGAGGTTCCCGCCGCCGTGGTCCATGTGGAGGATGAAGAACTCGCGCAGCACCCGCTCGATGTGCTCGCTCGCGTTCGGATTGCCCAGCATGTGGATGAAGTTGCCGACGATCCCGCGCTCGGGCTCGCTCGGGATCGGTTCGCCCCACCCGCTCCGGATCCGGAAGATCGCGGCGATCACCTCGGAGGTCCGGGCGATCAGGTTGAGGCCGTCCTCGCGGAAATCCTCGGTCGCCTGGTTGTTCGCCCAGTGACCGAGGTACCCGATCGCGCTGATGAACCAGTCCATCGGATGGGATTGCTTGGGGAGCAGCTTGATCGCCGCGATGACGTCCTCGGGCACCTTCGAGCGCCGGGCGAGCTCGCCTCGGAACGCCTTCTCCTCCTCCTCGGTCGGGAACTGCTTGTTGAGGAGGAGGTAGACGATCCGCTCGGCCGGGAGGTGGTTGAGCTGGTCGATCGGGTAGCCGACGTAGTGGACGCCCGCCTCGGCGTCGACGAAGCTCGTCCGGACGGTGCCGACCGGGAAGCCGCGCAGGCCAGTGTTGAGGTTCTTCTCGTGGACTTCGAAGAGGGGCTTCTCGCTCGCCTCGGTCAAGGCGCGTCCTCCTTTGGGTAGTTCTGCGATGCGTCGCTCCGCGGACTGAACGGGCAGGGCGACCGTCTCCGGGGGCGCGTCCCGTGTTCCGCGAGGCGGCAGTCGGCCTCGACGACGCGACGCCAGCCGGCGGAAGGGTTTGGACGCGCGTCCACTATATCCGTCCGCGCCGTGGACGACAAAGGACTTTGGCTCGGCCGCGGCCCGACCCGTGTTCGTCCAAGTTTCGGGCGCCGAGGGCGTTCGCTCGGATCGTTGCGCGGAGTTGCAGCAGACATTAGAATTGCCGGTTACGGCAGATAGGCCGATCGGCCGGCCGCGGCGGGGAACACCTCGATCCGTGCCGGCATCCATTGGTAGTCCAGGGACCCCGTCAATGCCGGTCGCCGTCAGCCACGACAGTGGCGTCGCGATCCTCGAGTGGACCCAGCGAGACGTCGGCGCGCTGGCGGGCGAGCTCCGGAAGGTGCTCGACGGGGGGGATCTGTGTGTCCTGCTCGACATGTCCCGGGTCGAGTACCTCAAGGGCGACGGGTTCGAGACGCTCACCGAGGTCCTCTCGCTCTGTGAGCGCGCCGGCGGCGTCGTCGGCATGTTCGACGTCAACAAGTCCGTCTCGATCCTGATCGACCAGCTCGGGCTCGGAACCGAGTTCCCGCCGGTGCTCGGGAAGCGAGCCGACGCGCTCGAGCGGATCCGCGAGATGAAGGAGGAGGTCGAGGCGAGCGCCAAGGCGCAGAGCCTCGACATCGCGTTCGAGAACGACTCCGGCGACGGCGCCGATCCGGGCGCGCGACACGCCGCGAAGGTCACCGACCCCGAGAAGCGCACCTTCGAGATCGAGCTCGACCTCGAGGACGATGCCGCCGCCGCGGCCGCCTCCGAGGCCGCCGGAAACAACGGCGACGGCACCGACGCGCTCGCGATCGACTTCGAGGGCGCCGACTACGGCCCGACGATGGGCGGCCGCTCCGCGGGGGACGCGAACCGGCCATCCTCGGACGACGAGGCGGACGCGGTCGTGCTCGCGGAGGAGTCCGACGGCAGTCGCATCTCCGACGAGCTCGAGGACTCGCTCGCCGTCGCCTTCGACGACGCCGCTTACAGCTATCGCGCGGACGAGGTCGAGGAGGAGTCGGACGAGGACATCGACCTCGACATGGACGAGCTCCTCCCCGTGGAAGGACACGCGGCCGCGAGCGCGCCCACCCCGGCTGCCCCGGCACCGAGCGCGATCAACCTGGTCGACACGCGACCGATGGCCACGGTGCCGGCGGCCGCCGTCCCCGACGACGAGCGGGACGAGGTCATCGACCTCGACGACGTCGAGCCCTCGCCGACGCCGACCGCTCCGACGCCGCCCGTCCCTCCGACGCGCTCGTTCACCGGACAGGAGCTCGAGGACACCCTCGCCGTCGATTTCGACGATCACCGGACCGCCAGCGCCGCCGCGGCCGCCGCGGCCGAGGAGTCGGTCGCCGCCGCTGCGGCTGCCGCGGCCGCCGAGCCGGATGACGGCTTCGCCGCGGTCGAGAGCCTCGACGGCCTCCAGGCGCCGCCCGTTCCGGCCGAGGCCGCCCCGGTCGGCCCGTCCGACTGGTCCGCGCAGACGAAGGAGGACGCCCTCGGCGTCGACTGGGACGACGCGGCCGGCGCGCGGGCGGACGCCCACGGGCCACGTCGTCCCGAGGACGTGCGGGTCCCGGGCGCGAGCGAGGTCGACCTCGCCGCGGCGGCGCGTCAGGCGCAGGGGGTGACCCAGGCCGACGACGAGCTCTTCGACGGAGACCGCCCGACGCAGAAGTACGACCCGCTCGACACGTCGATCTCGCCGCCCGCGGACGTCTCGAACGTCGCGCTCGAGGAGACGCAGCGGATCCCGGCGGCGCCCATGGCGCCCGCGAAGGCGAAGCCCGGCAACATCGACAACATGGCGGCGACGCAGGTCATCAGGTCGGCCGACCTCGACACGCCTCCCGAGGACGACGGCAACTTCCGCAAGACCGAGGTCCTCGCGGCCGTCGACCCGACCACGCTCGGACCGATGCCTCCCGCGGCGAAGCCATCCGCCCCGAGCGGTCCGGCCGTGACGAAGAAGCTCCTGCCGTGGCCGGCGAAGCCGGCCAAGCCGGCCACGCGGCAGCCGTCGCCGCCGCCGCCGCGCCGTCCGACGCCGACCAAGCCAATGGCGAAGCCGGCCGCTCCCGCCGCGGGAACCGTCGGAGCTCCCGATCAGTTCTCCGAAGAGGACACCGTCATCATCGATGCGGACGAGGCGAAGACGGCCGAGGCCGTCCTCACCTCGCCGACGCCGCCGGCCGCGCCCGCGCCCGCACCCGCGCCGGTCGGCGAGGGCGTGACCGACCTCGGGGACAACCCCTACGCCCAGATGGACGAGGAGGAGTCGCTGATCATGCAGTCCGACCAGCTCCTCGCCGAGGTCCTCCGGGCCGTCGACGACTCGGGCAGCCCCGCGACCGACGCCGCGGATGAGGTCGCGCTCGACGCCGGGGCGGTCGAGTCGGCGACCGCGTTCTTCGGTCGGCTCGGGATCCGCCACGATGCACAGCTTCGTATCTTGGAGTATTTGCTGAAGTTGCTTCCTCGAGTGAACGTTCACACCGTTCGCGACGTGGAACTCGGTACGGGTCTCGGTACCGGAACGGCGAAATCGTCGCTGGACCAGCTCGGTGCCGCCGGTCTGCTCCAGAAGCAGAGCGCGCACACCATGTTCCAGCGGGACACCTACCGTTTCGAGCCGGACCAGGCGCTCGTCGCCGAAGCCGAACAGGCGATGGAGCTCTACCGAAGTCCTCAAGGAAACGAGCAGATTCAGAAGTGGCTCGCGAGCAGAGGTGGCTGACCAGCGTCGCGCGGAGATCCTTGATCTCCGTGGGATGGTGTGGTAAGCCTTCCGTTCGCCTCGCGAGTTCGGGGGTGCCGAACATCTTCGGAAATTCCGAAGTGACGGCAGCATGACAGACTGATGACAACCGGCCTTTAGCCTCTGGAAGTGCTCGGACCAGGGGCGTCCGGCCGACCGTTCACCCGACCGCAGCGAGCCTTCGCCAGCTCCTAGCGGATCAGGAGGGGAACATGGGGATCTTGAACCGACGCATTGGCCTCGTGATCGTGGCCTTCGCTCTTTGCGCGGCGCTGGTGGGATGCCAGAGCACGCCGGCACAGGGTGACTCGCCGAGGGCCGATACGCCGAAGAAGGCGCCGGCCTCAGGCAAGGCGGCTCCCGCCGACGCGCCCGCCAGCTCGGGCGACGACGAGCGGATCGCTCACGCGCCGCCGCCCGACGGCGGCCCGGTCGCCGGGGGTGCCGCGGGCAACCCGATCCTCGAGGAGTATGCGAAGGACCGGACGCTGCGCCAGAAGGAGTCGCGCGCGGTTTCCGATCACTACTTCAAGGTCGGGAAGAAATTCTACGACCAGCTCGACTACCGCGAGGCGGAGAAGAACTTCCGCATCGCGTTCGAGTCGGATCCGACGAACAAGGAGGCCGAGCAGTTCCTCCTCCTGAGCCAGCTCCTGATCGGCAAGCGTGACAGCGTCTGGAAGGTGAGCGCGAACAAGCTCGCCGAGCAGCGGGACGCGCTGATCGAGCAGAAGAAGATCGAGGTCGAGCGGCTCTACAACCAGGGCCTCCTCCACTTCGAGGCTCGCGAGTTCGATCGCTCGATCGAGCGGTTCGAGCAGGTCATCGAGCAGATCCAGTGGTTCCCGTACAAGGTCGACGACGCCGATCTCCGCTCCAAGGCGAAGGGCAAGATCGACGAGGCGAACTCGCTCAAGCGCCAGCAGGATCTCGCCGAGCGGGAGGCGCGCCAGGAGCAGGCGTTCGCCCGGGCGCAGAAGGAAGTCGACGCGGTGATCGAGCGCGAGCAGCGCAAGGTCCAGCGGCTCATGGCGCGCGTGATCGAGTACCTCAAGACCGACCAGTACGACAAGGCCGAGCAGACCGCGGACGAGGTCCTCACGATCGACCCCGACAACTCCACGGCGCACAAGCTGCGCGACCACTCGATCCGTGGCCGCCACGTCATGGAGCAGTACGACACGATCATCACCGACCTCGAGGAGCGGAAGCGCGACGTCGAGAACAACCACAACGCGGCGATCCCGTACGCCGACTGGATTCGGTGGCCGAACAAGGAGCAGTGGGACCTCATCAGCAGCCGTCACCAGGGCATCGCGCTCCAGGAGTCGGAAGAGGCGTTCTGGATCCAGAACTACCGCAAGGTGCTCAAGACCCGGAAGGTCACCCTGAACTTCCCCGACACGCCGCTCAGCGACGTGATCCAGTTCCTCCAGGACATCACCGGCCTGAACATCACCGTCGCGAGCTCGATCGACGCCGAGGACATCACGATCTCGCTCACGCTCCGCGACATTCGCCTCGAGGACGCCCTCAACATCATTCTCGAGCAGGCCGGCCTGGCGAAGACGTTCAGCAACGAGACGCTCCTGATCACCGAGCCCGAGGAGGCCGTCGGCGAGGTCTACCTCGACATCCTCGACGTCCAGGACATCCTCAGCCGGACCCAGGATTTCCCGGGCCCGACGATCCAGGTCTCCGGTGACACCGGCGGCGGCGGCGGTGGCGGTGGTGGTGGCGCCGCGGGCGCCGGCACGCTCGTCTTCGACGACGAGGAAGAGGGACTCGAGACCGGTATCGATGCCGACAAGCTCATCGAGCTGCTCGAGGGTGCGCTCCCCGAGACCGCGTTCGATCCCGAAGGCAGCAGCCTCGAGATCCACCGCGGCCAGCTCCTCCTGAACTCGACCCGCGAGGTCCACCGGGAGGTCACCCGGATCCTCGACAACCTCCGGAAGAACTCGGGTCTGTTCGTCCAGGTCGAGACGCGCTTCGTCCTGATCCACGACGACTTCCTCCAGGACTTCGGAATCGACTACCGCGGCCTCGGCCTCGGCAACCCGAGCTTCGGAACGCCGCTCGAGTTCGTTCCGAGCCCGACGGGCAACCAGCGCGGTCAGCCGGGCGCGTTCGCCGATGACGTCGGTGGAACCCGGACGATCCCGACCAACCCCGGCACCCGGATCGGCCCGCAGGGCGTCAACAACCCGCTCCTGGGCGCCGACAACGTGGGCTTCCGGCAGCAGAACGTGTTCGAGCGCGGCGCGCCGTTCCTCAACGGCATGCGGCTCAACCCGATCGCCCAGAACCAGCAGCAGAGCGGCCTGTCGCTCCAGACGACGATCCTCGAGCCGTTCCAGCTCAACGCGATCCTCACGGCCGAGCGCGAGTTCCTTCGCGAGCGGCTCGTGCAGGCGCCGACGGTCGTCGCGGCCGACCGGCAGCGCGTCCACACCGCGGTCGTGACCCAGCGGGCCTACATCGCGGACTTCGAGCTGAGCTCGGGTGGAACGGGTCTCGCGATCGCCGAGGTCGCCGATCCGATCGTCGAGGTCTTCCAGGAGGGTATCGTCCTGGACGTCCGTCCGACGATCAGCCACGACCGGAAGTACATCACCCTCGACATGCGTCCGACGCTCGCGACGCTCGTCGGCGGCGACTTCACCCAGATCCCGGTCAACCTCGGCACGATCTCGATGGCGGCGATCAACGTCAACATCGAGGTGCCGGCGATCATCCTCCAGGAGGCCTTCACCAGCGTCACGATCCCCGACGGCGGATCGGCCCTGGTCGGTGGCTTCCGGCAGTTCGACGAGCGGATCCTCCGCAGCTCGACGCCGTTCGTCGACTCGGTGCCGATCCTCAACGTCCTCGCCAAGCGCGAGGGTGAGCTGCGCGAGACCGAGAGCCTCGTGATCCTCGTGACCGCGAAGATCCTGAGCGTTCGTGAGGAGGAGGCGAAGCACTTCAACCGGCGGTAGTTAGTTCTCGCTGGGAGTAGCTTTGCTTCGTGAAGGGCCCGTGCTGACGCGCGGGCCCTTTTCACGTACGGACATCTCGCGAATGGGGTAGGAGTCGCGGCCGCCGTGGCCGTGGCCGTGGCCGTGGCCGTGGCCGTGGCCGTGGCCGTGGCCGTGGCCGTGGCCGTGGCCGTGGCCGTGGCCGTGGCCGTGGCCGTGGCCGTGGCCGTGGCCGTGGCCGCCCTCGGGCGGCTCCCGGAACTCCCGGTTCGCCTCCGGGGTGCAAGCACCATGCGCTCCGCCCGCTCCCATCTCCGATCCGCCGGGCTCCTCGCAGTGCTCTTCTTGCCCTCCGGTGCGATCGCGCTCGAGGTCGGGCGCCGCGCGCTGGAGGCGCACCGGGCGTCGGCCCACCTCGCCGTGACTCGATCGCAGACCACGACGGGCGAGGCGAAGCACGCCTCGTACGGCTGGCTTCTGGAACGACACCCCCGGGCGCTCCTGCGCGATCTGCTCGATCACCCCGCCGACCGACTCACGACCCTGACCGGTGACTACATCCGCTTCCGCACCACGCCACCCCATCCTCCGATTCGGCTCACGCTCTACCCTCGGGACGTCATCCGCCCGGCGACGGCACGACCGCTCGCCGAGCTCTGGGATCGAGCGTGTCTCGCCGACGAACGCGTCGCCGAGTTGACCGGCGAGGTGCTGGCCGCCGAGGCCAGCTCGGCTGGCTACATCCCTCTCGAGGTTCACGTGAAGAACCTCGTCGGACTCCCGGAAGCGGGCCTCCGAAGAGCGAGCTTCGTCTGGCTGAGAGACCGCGAGGGGTTCCCCTCCGAGTACCGCTGGGACGCCCCAACGGCCTCGCAGCTTCTCGGACGGCACTCGCAGCGGGCCCCTCCGGTCCAGGCGGCGAGGGAGCGCGAGGCGCTCGTTCATCGCTGGCTGAAAGCCCGCCGCGCGTCCTGATCGCGAGCTACGGGGCGTCGCCGACCCGGCGAGCCATCGACACGAGATCGACGGGCCTCCCGTCCACGACCATCGCCGCCGGCTCCGTGCCCCACGCCTCGAAGCCGAGCTTCTCGTAAAGACGCCTCGCAGGCGCGTTGCCGGCGCTCACGCCGAGCTGCACGTGAGTCACGCCGGGCACCCGGACGACGCGGCGGAGCACCTCCTCGAGGAGCTTCCTCGAGGCTCCCCGTCCGCGCGCCTCGGGCGTGACGTAGAGACCCCAGACCTCGACGCGGTGACGGACCTTGCTCCGCTCTTGCCGGTACCAGCCGCAGAGCCCGACGAGCTCGTCGCCGAGCCATGCGCCGACGACTCCGATTCCCTCGTCGCCGCCCCAGCGCTCGGCTTGCCGCTCGTAGTCCTCCAGCGACCGCGAGGCCCGCTCCTCCTCCTCGGTCAGGAGGAACGCGGTCGGCTCTTCTCGCAGCGAGCGCAGTCGAAGCTCGCGGAGGTCCTCGACCTCGGTCGGGGCGACCGTCCTCACCGTCCATCGCGCACTCATCGGGTCTTCTTCCTCCCGGGGCGTGGACGACGTCGAGGCTCGGCTCCTGTCACTCCGATCCCGGACGCTCCCGCAACCGTGCGATCTCCGCTCGGAGCTTCGCCCCTTCCGGGTGGCCGAGACGGATCGCTTGCTCCAGGTCCGCGATCGCTCCCGCGACGTCGCCGAGGTCTCGCCGGACCTCCCCTCTCTCGAACCAGGCGCGGAAGTTTGCGGGAAACCGGGCGATCGCCTGGTTCAGGTCGCCAAGCGCGCCTTCGAGGTCGCCGAGCCGCGCGCGCGCCTCTCCGCGAAGCTGCCAGGCGAGGAATCGCGAGGGGTTGATCCCGATCGCTCGGTCGGCGTCGGCGGCGGCCCCTTCGAAGTCCCCGGCGGCGTTCTTGCTGGCCGCTCGATTGCAGAGGATCCGGTCGTCGCCCGGGTCGAGCTCGAGCGCCCGGTCCTGATCCGCGATCGCGCCGGTGAGATCCCCCATCGTTCGCTTCGTGGACGCGAGGGCGTCCCACGCCGCCGCGTGGGTCGGCGCGAGCTCGACCGCGCGGCGGTGGTCGAGCAGCGCGCCCTCGTGGTCCGCGATCCGTGACTTCGCCGACCCTCGGTTCGTCCACGCGACGACCTGGGTCGGATCGAGCGCGATCGCGCGATCGAGATCGGAGATGGCTCCGGCGGGATCCCCGCTGACGAGCCGGCTCGTGGCGCGGCAGCTCCAGGCGACCGGATCGGTCGGATCGAGATCGATCGCGCGGCTCAGGTCGACGATCGACCCCTCGAGGTCGGCACACCGCCCCCTGGTTCGTCCGCGCATCGCCCACGCCCACGCGTAGGCGGGATCGAGCTCGATCGCCCGATCGTAGTCTGCGATCGCGCGGTTCAGCTCGGCGCGGTCCAGCCCTCGCGCGACCGAGTTCCACTCCCGCGCATGCCCGCGGTGAGCCCAGGCTCGAGCCGACGACGGCGCGAGCTCGATCGCCCGATCGAGCGACCGGATGCTCCCGGTGAGATCGCCGCGCTGGAACGCGGCCTGCGCCTGCTCCAAGAGGGGATCGATCGGGGCGAGGATGGCGGTTTCGTCCGGGGCCGGCGGTCCGACGCGGGCCGGCTCGCTCGGCGGCTGCGGCGGCGGCGCCTCCGGCGACTTCTCCGGAGCGGCGCGCCGTTCTGCGGGTCGCTCGTGCCCCACCGTGCCGCCCTCGGCGAGGTCCGGCCCGGGCGACGGCGCCGGCATCGACCGCTCCGCGAGCAACCCGACGGTCGTCGCGCCGAGGACGACGACGAGCCCCGCGAGCACCAACCCGAGGACCGGGAACGCACGGCGCGCCGCGGGTGTCTCCGCCGGGTCGCCCCTCTCGCCGCGAAGTTGAGCCTCCAGCGCGTCCGCGAGCAGGCCCGCGGTTCTGAATCGCCGCGTCGGCTCCTTCTCCAGGCACCGGAGACAGATCGCATCCAGCTCGGGAGAGATCCCGGACCGTCGTCGTGACGGCGCCTCGACCGGCGTCCCGAGCGTCCCGACCGCGATCTCGACGAGGCTCGCGCCGCCGAACGGGGCGGAGCCGGTGATGAGCGTGTACAGGGTCGCGCCGAGTCCCCAAACGTCGGCCGCCGGACCGACCTCGAGCCCTCCGCGAACCTGCTCCGGCCCGGCGAACCCCGGCGTGCCCAGAAAGCCCCGCGCCGAGCTCGAGGCGCTCGCCTCGGCGTCATCGAGGTCCTTCGCGAGGCCGAAGTCGGTGACGAGCAGCTCGCCGTCGGACGTGACGATGAGGTTGTCGGGTTTGAGGTCCCGGTGCAGGACCGAGGCGCGGTGGGCCGCATCGATCGCGCGCGCCGCCTTCGTGATGAACGCCACCGCCACGCGGGGCGCGAACGGCCCGCCTCGCGCGAGTCGAGCCCCCAGCGTCTCGCCCTCGACGAAGTCCATCACGATGAACGGGCTGCCACGCTCCTGTCCGACCTCGTAGACCGTGACAATGTTGGGATGGCGGAGCTTGGCGAGCGCGCGCGCCTCGCGCGCGAACCGCGCGACCTGGGCCGGTCCCGCCCGCGCCTGGCGAAGCATCTTGATCGCCACGTCCCGCCGAAGCCGCGGGTCATGCGCCCGATAGACGACTCCGGCGCCACCGCGTCCGACCTCTCCGATCACTCGATAGGGCCCGATCCGCTCCACACCCGACCATGACACCCCAACTCCCGCCACGCGAGCAGCCCCCGACCCCAACCAACGGCCAACGGCCCCAACCCACGGCCCCAACCCACGGCCACGGCCCCAACCCACGGCCCCAACCCACGGCCACGGCCACGGCCACGGCCACGGCCACGGCCACGGCCACGGCCACGGCCACGGCCACGGCGGCGAAGCGGCTCCGCCCCTTCGCCGCCTCTCTTCGCCGCCGCCTCCCTTTCCCCCCGCTCAACCTCCCGTTTCCCGCTCTTACCCTCCCCCCCCACCCTCCCCTCCCCTACCCTGACCCCGACGGACGGACGGGGAAGAAGGGAGCCACCTTGATTCGCTGCATCGCAAGCGCCACCACCGTCTGCCTCCTCCTCCTCCTCGTCATCCTCATCGCCGCCACCACCCTCACCACCGGCTGCGTCTTCGTCCCAGGCCCCGGCGCCCATCCCACCGCCGAGGCGGAGACCCGCACCTGGGTCCGGTTCGAGCCGAGCGAGCTTCGCGAGCTCGAGGTGAGCGTCGTCGTCTACGAGCGGCGGGTCATGGCCGAGCGGGAGGGCCATACCTGGGTCTCCGGCCGCGCGCCTCACGCCGTCGTTGCGATCCTTCGCGACGCGCGCGCCGCCTCGGTCGGCATGCCGGCGGACCCGCTCGTCGAGGCGAGCTTCTCCTCGGGCGACCCAGACCCCGACCCCGCTCCTCGTGTCGCCCCCTCGATCACCTGCCGGGACGACGCCCTCGTCGTCGACGGGGTCGCCTGCCCGCTCTCGCGGGGGGACCTCGTCGTCGTCGCCGCGGATGCCGACGGCCGCGCGCGCGTCCTCGCGCAGACCGACGCGGGAGAGCTCGACCACCTCGCGGCGTTCGGCTCCAACGATGCCGTCGTCGCCGCGGTCGGCCGCGCCCTCCGGGAGCGCGCGGTGCCAGGCGGGGCGTCGGGCTCGCTCGACCCGCCCTCGGGCGTGCTCGTTCGGTGACGATCACCAGGCCGTGAGGTGATTCGCGCGTGACCGCCCGGTGGCCGGCGATCGCCATGATCGTCGGTGCCCGGGCCGGGGAGCCTCCTCTGGAGAGGACCCCGTCATGTCATCGCTTCGATTTCCCTTCGCGCCGGCGGCTCTGCTGCTCGGCGCGTCGCTCCTCGGCTGCGCCGCGCCGGCGCCGACCGACCTCGAGATCGTCCGCCGCCCGACCGGGCGCCCCGCCGCGCCGGACGCCGCCGCTCCCGAGCCTCCGGACGCCTCCCGGACGGCGACCGCCCCGGCCGACTCGCCCGACGCTCCGCCCCCTCCGATCCCCGGCGCCGCGGGTCATCCCGCCCTCGAGGAGTGGACCCAGGAGCGCCGGCGCCGCTCCTCGGAGGCCCGCGCCGTCGCCGAGCACTACCACGACGTCGGCATGCGCTTCTATCGGCAGCTCGACTACCGCGAGGCCGCGCGGAACTTCCAGATCGCCCACGAGGCCGATCCGAGCTACGCCCCCGCCGAGCAGCAGCTCGTCCTGACGCAGGTCATGATGGGCGTCCGCGACCGGACGTTCGAGCCGACCGCCGCGAGGCTCGCGGAGCAGCGCGAGGTGCTGATCCAGCAGCGTCAGATCGAGGTCGAGCGCACCCTCCATCGCGGGCGGATCCACCTCGAGGCCGCCGAGCACGACCGCGCGATCGAGCACTTCGAGCGGGTGCTCGAGCAGCTCGCCTGGTTCCACCTCCGCCTCGAGGACAAAGACGAGCTCGCCGCCGCGGCCCGGCGCGGCCTCGATGAGGCCAACGCCCGTCGTCGCGACACCGACCTCGCGCGGAAGGAGGCGCAGCGACGCCGGGCGGCCTCGCTCGCCGATGCCGAGGTCGCGCGGGTCCGCGATCGCGATGTGCGCAAGGTGGCGACCCTGCTCCGGCGCGCTCTCGACCAGCTGCGGAACACCCGACTCCAGCAGGCGGAGGAGACCCTCGACGAGGTCCTCTCGATCGACCCCGATCACTCGATGGCGCATCGGCTGCGCGCCGACGCCATCCGGGCCCGCCACGTCGATGACGCCCACCGCCTGATCGTCGAGGACACCGAGCAGCGGACCCGGGACGCCGAGAGCACCCTCGCGATCTCCGTCCCCTACTCCGACCCGATCCGCTGGGCCGATGACGACCGCTGGCGGATCTCCTCGTCCCGCGGGCAGGGCATCGCCCTTGCCGCCCGCGAGACGCCGCCCTGGATCCGGAGCTACGAGCGCGTCCTCGAGACGCGGAAGGTCACCCTCAACTTCCCCGACACGCCGCTCTCGGACGTCGTCGACTTCCTCCAGGACATCACCGGCCTCAACATCACGATCGCGAGCGCGATCGACGGCGATGACCTCTCGATCTCGCTCACCCTCCGCGACATCCGGCTCGGCGACGCGCTCGCGATCATCCTCGAGCAGGTCGGTCTCGCCCGGAGCTTCTCCGACGGCACCCTGCTGATAACCGAGCCCGAGGCGGCCGTCGGCGACCTCTTCTTCGACGTCCTCGACGTCCAGGACATCCTCGCCAGCCCGCGCGACTTCGAGGGCCCGACCGTCCAGCTCGCGGGCGATGGGGCGGGCGGGGGCGGCGCTTCCGGAGGGTCCGGCGCCGGGACCCTCGTCTTCGACGACGAGGACGACGGCTCCGAGAGCGCGTTCGGCGCCGATGAGCTGCTCGACCTCATCGAGCAGTCGCTCCCCGACGAGGCGCTCGATCCCGAGGGCAGCTCGATCGAGATCCATCGGGGCCAGCTCCTCCTGAACGGGACCCGCGAGGTGCACGACGAGGTCCGGCGCCTCCTCGTCGAGCTACGCAAGAACGCCGGGCTCTTCGTCCTGGTCGAGACGAAGTTCATCGTCATCCACGACGACTTCCTCCAGGACTTCGGGATCGACTACCGCGGCCTCGGTCTGGGCAACCCCAGCTTCGGGACGCCGCTCGAGTTCGTCCCGAGCCCGACCGGCCACCAGCGCGGCCAGCCCGGTGCGTTCGCGGACGACGTCGGCGGCACCCGGACGATCCCGAGCAACCCCGGCACGCGCATCGGCCCGCAGGGGGTGAACAACCCGCTCATCGGGCCCGACAACGTCGGGTTCCGTCAGCAGAACGT
Organism: Planctomycetota bacterium; assembly: GCA_029260755.1. GTDB lineage: Bacteria > Planctomycetota > J058 > J058 > JAJDCQ01 > JAJDCQ01. Next base: position 51,172 of record JAJDCQ010000108.1, read on the forward strand.
GTTCGAGCGCGGCGCCCCGTTCCTGAACGGGATGCGCCTCAATCCGATCGCCCAGGCCGGGCTCCAGCAAGGTCTCTCGCTCCAGACGGCGATCCTCGAGCCGTTCCAGCTCAACGCGATCCTCACCGCCGAGCGCGAGATGCACCGGGATCGGATCGTGAACGCCCCGATCGTGGTCGCGGGCGACCGCCAGCGCGTCCACACCGCCGTCGTCACGCAGCGCGCCTACATCGCCGACTTCGAGCTGAGCTCGGGCGGGACGGGCCTCGCGATCGCCGAGGTCGCCGACCCGATCGTCGAGGTCTTCCAGGAGGGCGTCGTCCTCGACGTCCGGCCGACGATCCACCACGACCGCAAGTACATCACCCTCGACCTCCGCCCGACCCTCGCCACGCTGGTCGGCGGCGACTTCACCCAGATCCCGGTCAACCTGGGCACGATCTCGATGGCCGCGATCAACGTCAACATCGAGGTGCCCGCGATCCAGCTCTCCGAGGCCTTCACCTCGGTCACGATCCCCGACGGCGGCTCGGCCCTCGTCGGAGGCTTCCGTCAGTTCGACGAGCGGATCCTCCGCAGCTCGACCCCGTTCCTCGACTCGATCCCGCTGGTGAACGTCCTCGGGCGCCGCGAGGGCGAGCTCCGCGAGACCGAGAGCCTGCTGGTCCTGGTGACCGCGCGGATCCTGGACGTCCGGGCCGAGGAGAGGAAGCGCTACGGCCGCTGACCCCGGATGACCCCCTTTTCATCGTTCCCGGGAGGCGGGGCTCCTCCGTCCCGCGTTCGCGTCCTCTCCGTTCTCCCCGCCTCCCGGGGGCGACCTTTCACCGACCTGTCACGGCGCTCGCCTTGTCACGGGACCGACTGCGTATAGAATGGATCCGGGCCCTGGAACGGAGCGTCGTCGTGAGCGTCAGCCGCGATCTCAAGGCGATCTTCTTCGACATCGACGACACCCTGTTCTCGACGTTTCAGTTCGCCGAGCGGGCTCGTCGTGCCGCCGTCGACGCGATGTGCAACGTCGGGCTCAAGATGGACGCCGACGAGGTCATGGCCGAGCTCCGCGAGGTCGTCGCCGAGTTCAGCAGCAACTTCGATCACCACTTCGACAAGCTGCTCCTCCGCATCCCGCGCCGCCACTACAAGGGCGTCAACCCGACCGTGATCGTCGCGGCGGGCGTCGTCGCCTACCACGACACCAAGATGCGGGAGCTCGCCCCCTTCGAGGACGCCGTGATCCTGCTCCGGCGCCTCGCCCGGACGGGGCTGCTCCTCGGCGTGATCAGCGCCGGCCTCCAGGTGAAGCAGGCCGAGAAGATCCTCCGGCTCGGCCTGTACGAGTACATGACGCCGAACGCGATCTTCATCTCGGATCAGATCGGGATCAACAAGCCCAACCCCAAGCTCTATCGCCGCGCCTGCAGCGACCTCAACCTGCGCCCGGCCGAGTGCATGGTCGTGGGCGACAACCCGACCCACGACATCGACCCGCCGAACCAGATCGGCATGGTCACCGTCCGCCACCGCCGCTCGGGGAAGTACACCGACGTCGACGGCGCGACCGAGCCCGACTTCGAGATCCGGGACTTCATGGAGCTCCAGCAGATCCTGGAGAAGGAGTTCCGGCTCCGGCTCACCGACCCCGAGATCGACGGCGCGCCCCGCTCCCCGAGCCCGATCCTCTCGCCGACCGTCGCCGACGATTGATCGAGCCAACCGGTCTGGCCGCTTGCGTCGGCCCGGGCACCTCAACTTCCCCTAACGCACGAACGATCACGCGGCGCGGAGCCGCGTTCGTTGACTTGGCCGACGGCAGCGCCTAGAATGCGGCGCCGAGGTTGTGAAATCTGTCACAATCTCCCCCAGAGCCCGATGGATCAGGGCCTTGGGGCCGTCAGGGCGCGTCGAGCGCCACCCCTCCCGTCGCACGATCGGCGGGAGCGCGAGGAGCGGTCACGGTATGGAGTCCTACGCCCCGCTCGCCCTCTTCGCCGTCCTCCTCATCGTCATGCCGACGTCGATGATCGTGCTGAGCCGCCTGCTCGGCCCGCGGCGCGAGACCGAGGTCAAGGGCGACCCCTACGAGTGCGGCGTTCCGACGTGGATGGGGGCGCGCAACCGCTTCAGCGTGCACTTCTATCTCGTCGCGATCCTCTTCATCCTCTTCGACCTCGAGACCGTGTTCCTGATCCCGTGGGCGATCGTCTACAAGTCCATCGGTGCGGTCGCGCTCGTCGAGATGGGGTTCTTCCTGGCGGTCCTCGGGCTGGCGCTCGTCTATGTCTGGCGGCGCCGCGGCCTCGAGTGGGAGTGACGACATGGGTCTCGAGTCCAAGCTTCCCGGGTTCATGATGTCGACGGTGGAGCGCATGCTCCGCTGGGCGCGCAAGAACAGCATGTGGCCGATGCCGTTCGGGACGGCCTGCTGCGCCATCGAGATGATGAGCGCGCTCTCCAGCCGCTACGACCTCGCCCGGTTCGGCGCCGAGGTGATCCGTTTCTCGCCTCGGCAGAGCGACGTGCTCATCGTCAGCGGCCGGATCTCGATCAAGATGATGCCGGTCCTGCAGAAGATCTACCTGCAGATGCCCGAGCCGAAGTGGGTGATCTCGATGGGCGCGTGCGCCAGCTGCGGCGGCGTCTTCGACACCTACACCCTGATCCAGGGCGTCGACCGCTTCATCCCGGTCGACGTCTACATCCCCGGCTGCCCGCCCCGTCCCGAGAACCTCGTCGACGCTCTCATCGAGATCCAGAAGAAGATCGACGAGGGCAAGCCGATCGAGACGCCCGCATGAGCAGAGAGCCAGACGCCGCCCGCGCCCGCGCCCGCGAGATCGCCCTCCGGGTCGGCAACCGCTTCGTCGAGGCGGCCGTCCTCGTCGGCGAGGCCGGCGGCACCACGACCATGACGGTGCCGCGCGACCACGCGATCCCGATCCTGGAGGCGCTCCGCGTCGCCGGCTTCGACTACCTCGTCGACGTCACTGCCCACGACACCCTCAAGCTCGAGGAGCCCGGCGAGGAGCGCTTCTGCGTCCACTGGATCGTCCACGCCTATGGCCTCGACGCGCGGATCCACGTCCGGGCGTGGGTGCCCGAGGACGACCCGAGGGTCGAGACCGCCAGCGTCCTCTGGAAGGCCGCCCTCTGGGGCGAGCGCGAGTGCTACGACATGTACGGGATCGAGTTCGACGGTCACCCCGACCTCCGACGGATCCTCATGCCCGAGGACTTCGGCGCGTTCCCTCTCCGGAAGGACTACCCCCTCAAGGGTCGCGGCGAGCGGGACAACTTCCCCGTCATCACCCGGGACAAGGCGTAGCGATGGCTGACGACTACCGAGAGCCCGTCTCCACCGGCCTCGCCCCCGCCGCCGCCCTCCCCTACGCGGAGTTCGGCGACCGGGCGATCTCCCTCGAGCCCGGCGTCGGCGGACGCACGATGGTGCTCAACTTCGGGCCGCAGCACCCGGCGACCCACGGGACGCTCCGGGTGGTCCTCGAGCTCGACGGCGAGATCGTGCGGCGCTGCGACCCCGAGATCGGCTTCCTCCACACCGGCTTCGAGAAGCTCGGCGAGTTCCGGACGCTGAACCAGTTCATCACGGTCACCGACCGGATGAACTACATGTCGGCCATGAACAACAACGTCGGCTTCGCGATCGCGTGCGAGGAGATGCTCGAGCTCGAGATCCCCGAGCGGGCACAGCTCATCCGCGTGATCATGTGCGAGCTCGGCCGGATCGCCGACCACATCCTGTGCGTCGGCCTCCAGGCGATGGACCTCGGCGCCTTCTCCGTCATGCTGTGGAGCTTCATCGAGCGCGAGAAGCTCTACGACATCTTCGAGATGACGAGCGGCGGTCGGCTGACCACCTCGTACGGCCGGGTCGGCGGGCTCGCCTTCGACCTGCCCGACGACGTCGTCCCGCGGATCCGCGACTTCCTCGAGAAGGTGCCGGCCGTCATCGATGAGATCGAGAAGATGCTCATCGGCAACCGGATCTTCCGCGACCGCACGATCGGCGTCGGCGTCCTCCCGCGCGAGGCAGCGATCAGCCACGGCGTCACCGGCCCGATGCTGCGGGCGACGGGCGTCGCCCGCGACCTGCGTCGCGATCGGCCCTACTCGGGCTACGAGACGTTCGACTTCGAGGTGCCCGTCCGGAACGACGGCGACTGCTTTGCCCGCTTCGAGATCCGGCTGGCCGAGATGCGCGAGGCGGTGTCGATCTCGCTCCAGGCGATCGAGCGCCTCCGCCCCGGGCCGTTCAACGCGCTCGACCACAAGGTCACCCTCCCGGACAAGGACGACGTCTACACGAAGATGGAGTCGTTGATCCATCACTTCATGCTCACGATGCCCGGCCACGGCCCCGAGGTGCCCAAGGGCGAGTTCTACTCGGCCACCGAGAGCCCCAACGGCGAGCTCGGCTGGCTCATCGTGAGCGACGGAACCGCGATCCCGTACCGGGTTCGCGTCCGCCCGCCGTCGTACTACAACTACTCCTCCATCGCGGTGATGGTCGAGGGCGGGCTCATCAGCGACCTCGTCGCGGTCCTCTCCAGCTTGAACATCATCGCGGGCGAGCTGGACCGCTGACGCTCCCGAGGGGGGGTCGAGACTCGTGAGCAGAGAGCTCTCACCGGAGGCGCAGAAGGAGTTCGACTGGCTCGTCACGCGCTATCCGCAGCGCGAGGCGGCCATGCTCCCGACCCTGCGCCTGATCGAGCGCGAGTTCGGGTGCATCGACCCCGAGGGCATGAAGCTCTGCGCGCAGCTCATCGGCTGCTCGCCGGCCAAGGTCTTCGGCGTCGTCACCTTCTACACCCACTACAAGCGCGAGACCGACGGCGAGAACGTCGTCTACGTGTGCGGCACCCTGCCCTGCGCCCTGCGCGGGTCGGACGCCCTCGCCGACTACCTCTGCGACCGCGTCGGGATCGGCCTCGGCGAGACGACCGAGGATCGCAAGATCACGATCAAGAAGGTCGAGTGCCTCGCCCTCTGCGACCAGGCGCCGGTCTGCCAGGTCGAGGACGTCGACTGGCTCCGCGTCAGCAAGGAGAAGGCCGACGAGATGCTCGAGTCGCTCGGCATCCCGAAGCGCGAGACGGCCGGCGCGGCCGCCGGCGGCGAGGAGAAGAGGTCGTGAGCGCGATCAGCAAGCCGAGCGACACCCTCGCCTTCGAGCCGGTCCTCACCCGCTACATCGGGAAGAAGGACAGCCACACCCTCGACTTCTACCTCTCGCACGGCGGCTACGACGCGGCCAAGCGGGTCGTCCGGGACTACAAGCCCGACGAGGTCATCGACGCGGTCAAGAAGAGCGGGCTGCGCGGCCGCGGCGGCGCGGGCTTCCCGTGCGGGCTCAAGTGGAGCTTCGTCCCGAAGAAGACCGACAAGCCGAAGTACCTCGTCTGCAACGCCGACGAGAGCGAGCCGGGCACCTTCAAGGATCGGGTCATCAACGAGGAGGATCCCCACCAGCTCCTCGAGGGGATCCTCATCACGTGCTGGGCGGTCGGGATCGAGACCGCCTACATCTACATCCGCGGCGAGATGTGGCGGGGCGCCCAGCGCCTCAAGGCCGCGATCGACGAGGCCTACGCCAAGGGCTACCTCGGCAAGAAGATCTTCGGCAAGAAGTTCAACCTCGACGTCACCGTCCACCGCGGAGCGGGCGCCTACATCTGCGGCGAGGAGACGGGGATGCTGAGCTCGCTCGAGGGCGGGCGCGGATACCCGAAGCTGAAGCCGCCCTTCCCGGCGGTCGAGGGCCTCTTCCGCTGCCCGACGGTCGTGAACAACGTCGAGACGCTCGCGAACCTGCCCCACATCTTCAACCGCGGGATCGAGTGGTACCGATCGATCGGGACCGAGGAGAGCCCCGGTCCGAAGCTCTTCTGCGTCAGCGGGCACGTGAACAAGCCCGGCGTCTACGAGCGCCCCCTCGGGATCCCACTCCGCGAGCTCATCTACGACGTGTGCGGCGGCATCCCCGGCGACCGCGGCATCCGGGCCGTGATCCCCGGCGGCAGCTCCGCCCCGTTCCTCGGCCCCGACGAGCTCGACACGCCGATGAGCTACGAGGGCCTCAAGGACGCCGGCAGCATGCTCGGCAGCGCGGGGGTGATCGTCCTCGACGACACGACCGACCTCCTGAGCGCGCTGCTCAACGTGGGCAAGTTCTACCACCACGAGAGCTGCGGCCAGTGCACCCCGTGTCGGGAGGGCTGCGGCTGGGTCGAGAAGATCCTCCAGCGGATGCACGACGGCCGCGGCCGCTCCGAGGACATCGACCTCGTCGACGAGATCTGCAATCAGATGGTCGGCAAGACGATCTGCGTCCTCTCGGACGCGCTCGCGATGCCGGCCCAGAGCGTGCTGAAGAAGTTCCGACCCGAGCTCGAGAAGCTCATCGCCCAGGGACGGCCGGACGTTCTCTGCGAGCTCGCGCGCGAGCCGAGCCCCGCACTGTGAGTCCCGGAGTGGATCGGCCCGAGGAACGAGGGGCGATCCACGCAGGAAGCGAAACAAGAGGGCCAACCATGGCCCGAGCCTGGAGGATCGCTCCGTGAGCGCTCCCGCGAAGACGGTCGAGACGGTCAAGATCAAGGTCAACGGCAAGGAGCTCGATGCTCCGAAGGACCAGCCGGTCCTCCAGACCTGTCTCGACAACGGCATCTACATCCCGCACTACTGCTATCACCCGGCCCTCTCGATCTCGGGCAACTGCCGGATGTGCCTCTGCACGGCGAGCAACGCGCCCAAGGCGGTCATCTCGTGCGCGACGTTCCCCGCCGAAGGCGCCGAGTACACGACCGAGAGCGAGGAGGTGAAGAAGCTCCGGGAGATCATCCTCGAGTTCCTCCTCATCAATCACCCGCTCGATTGCCCCGTCTGCGACCAGGCCGGCGAGTGCGACCTCCAGGAGTTCTCGTTCCGCTTCGGCAAGGACGACAGCCGGTTCGAGGAGGAGAAGAACTACCGGCACACCAAGAAGCTCGGGACCAACGTCCGCCTCTACGGCAACCGCTGCATCGTGTGCACCCGCTGCGTCCGCTTCTGCGAGGAGATCGCCGGCGACGCCGAGCTGTGCGTCCGCGAGCGAGGCGACAGCAACATCATCGACACGTTCCCCGGCATCCCGCTCGAGAACCCGATCTCGGGCTGCGTCGCGGACATCTGCCCGGTCGGCGCCCTCTTCGTCGACGACTTCGTCCACAAGACGCGCGTCTTCTTCCTCGAGTCGACGACGTCGGTCTGCAACATGTGCGCGACGGGCTGCTCGATCAACGTCGACACCTGGCAGGGCGAGGTGCAGCGCCTCCGCCCCCGCCACAACCCGGACGTGAACGACTACTGGATGTGCGACCGCGGGCGCGTGGGCTACAAGTACAGCGGCGCCGCCGAGCGCCTCTCCCGCTACGAGGTCGGCCCGGCGCGCGCCGGCTCGAGCGCCGGGGATGGGAAGGCCAAGGCCGGCCCGACCGACCCGCCCCGGAGCACCCGGGCGCCGAGCGACTTCGGCAAGGCCCTCGCCGCGGTGTCGGATCGGGCCGAGCGGGTCCGGCGCGAGCATGGCCCCGGCGCCTTCGCCTTCGTCGCGAGCGCCTGGATGTCGGTGGAGGAGATGTTCCTCTTCCGGAGGCTCGCGACGACCCTCGCCGGCGCCGTCCCCGGTGAGGCCGGGCCCGCGACCGGAATCCTCGCGGTCGCCGACGGCGAGGCGTGGACGCCGCGCGTCGGCGGCGCGTTCAAGATCGACTCGGACCGGAACCCGAACCGCAAGGGCGCCGAGATGCTGCTCCTCGGCTCGTTCATCTCCGAGCCGTTCAGCGTCCTCCTCGACCGCCTCGAGTCGGGCGCGATCAAGTTCGCCTGGGTCGTCGGCGGGATCCCCGACTTCTCGCCGATGGACCGCTTCCGCGACGCCCTCGGCGCGATCTCGAACGTGGTCGTCACCGACATCCTGCCCGGCCCCCTCTCGGAGCGGGCGACGATCCTCCTGCCGGCCGCGAGCTTCGTCGAGAAGGACGGCGTCTTCGTCAACGGCCGCGGCTGGGCGCAGCGTTGCCGGGCGGCCCTCCCGCCGCCGGGCGAGACGCGGACCGAGCTCGACCTCTTCCAGGAGCTCCTCCGCCGGGCTGGCGAGCGGGAGCGGGTGCTCTCGGCGCAGGGCGTCTACGCCGAGCTCGCCGCCGAGGTCGGGGCCTTCGCCGACACCTCCTACAAGACCCTCGGCGCCCTCGGCGCCCGCGTCACCGACGACGAGCCGGCCGAGCGCGAGCCGACCGGAAGGGAGGCCGCGAAGCGATGATCTGGTCGCTCCTCGTCGCCTTCGGCGTCTTCTTCATCCTGACCAACGGCCTGCCGCCGGCGCTCGTCTACGCCGAGCGCAAGCTCGCGGCCGGGATCCAGAACCGGGTCGGCCCGAACCGGGTCGGCCCGTACGGGCTGCTCCAGCCGATCGCCGACGCGATCAAGCTGCTCTTCAAGGAGGACGTGACGCCGCGCGGCGCCGACAAGTTCCTCTTCTCGATCGCGCCGATCCTCTCGTTCGTCCCCGCAGCGCTGGCCTTCGCGATCATCCCGTTCGGCAACTACGCCGGCGAGGTCCGCCTCCAGGTCGCCGACCTGAACGTCGGGATCCTCTTCGCGACGGCGATCATCTCGCTCGGCGCCTACGGGATCGCCTTCGGCGGCTGGGCGAGCAACAGCAAGTTCCCGCTCCTGGCCGCCGTGCGCAGCAGCGCCCAGCTGATCTCCTACGAGGTCGTCATGGCGCTCGCGCTCGTCGCGATGATCATGACCTACGGAACGGTGCGGACCGAGGTGATGGTGCTCGCCCAGGCAGTCCCCCTCGCCGAGACCGGGCCGTTCGCCTACCTGCCGGCGTGGGGCGTCTTCCAGCAGCCGATCGCGTTCGTCCTGTTCGTGATCTGCTGCTTCGCCGAGAACAACCGGGCGCCCTTCGACATGCCCGAGTGCGAGGCGGAGCTCGTCGGCGGCTACCACACCGAGTACTCGAGCATGAAGTTCGCCCTGTTCTTCCAGGGCGAGTACATCGCCATGACGACCATGTCGGCGCTGATCGTGACGATCTTCCTCGGCGGGTGGCACTTCCCGGGGATGGACGTCGCCGACCACAGCGTCGGGATGGGGATCCTGACGATCCTGGTGTTCATGGCGAAGCTCCTCGGCGTCCTCTTCTTCTACATCTGGGTGCGGTGGACGCTCCCGCGATTCCGCTACGATCAGGTCATGCGGCTCTGCTGGAAGGGCTGCATCCCGATCGCTCTCGTGAACATCGCGATCACGGGCATCATCGGCGTTCTCTACAGCTGAGAGGCGAAAGCATGGCCGGACCTGCGACGACTCACGCGCCCGAGACGCCCTCCCAGACCGGGATCGGCGAGCGCCTCTTCCTCCCGTCGGTGGTGAAGGGGCTTTTGAGTACGCTCCGACACATGATGTTCGGCGAGTCGTTCACGGTGGAGTACCCCGAGGAGAGCGTCTACGCCGTCAACAAGTTCCCGAACGACGAGAACCGCCGGTTCCGCGGCGAGCACATCCTCGTCAAGGACGATCAGGGCCGGGAGAAGTGCGTCGCCTGCATGCTCTGCAGCGCCGCCTGCCCGGCCGTCTGCATCACGATCGTGCCCGAGGAGGTGGACTGGGAGGATCGCGACCGCCGCCCCAAGGTGTTCGAGATCGACATGCTCCGTTGCATCTATTGCGGCTTCTGCGAGGAGGCCTGCCCGTGCGACGCGATCCGGCTGACGCCGGCGTTCTATCAGGTCTCGCGCACGCGCGAGGAGAAGGTCTACGACAAGGAGAAGCTGCTCAACGACGACCCGGACGATCCGCGCGGGAAGTACCAGAGCCCGATCCACCCCGGGAAGTGACGGACCGAGAGACACCGACGCACGTTCGTAGCTCGTAGTAGTAGAGATCGAATCGCAGAGGAGGGGTCGGGGGACCCCTCGACCGGGAAGCCGAAGCGCCGACCGGATCACGAAGCACCGACGCACCGTCGTGTTCCATCCAGGAGGGGGCCCATGGCCGCCGCCGACGTCATCTTTCTCGTCATCTCGATCATCGCGGTGGGCGCCGCGGCCCTCGCGGTCACGCGCAAGAACCCGATCTACAGCGCCCTCTTCATGATGGTGACGCTGCTCGTGGTCGCCGCCGTGTTCCAGATGCTCTCCTCGCCTTTCCTGGCCGTCATGCAGGTGCTGCTCTACGCCGGCGCGATCATGGTGCTCTTCACCTTCGTGATCATGCTCCTGAGCCTCCGACCCGAGGAGATGGGCGAGACGGCGCCGCTGCCCCAGCGAATCTTCGCGGCCGTCGTCGCCCTCGGCGTCTTCGCGCTCCTCGCCTTCCCCGCGATCGAGCCCGGCGTCCCCGCGGCGGCGGCGTCGCTCGCTCCGCCGGCCGCCGAGGCCGTCCGCTTCCCGCCCGCGGCCGGCACCGGCGACGGCGCCACGGTCGAGTTCGGCGCGACGGCCTACTTCGGTCACACGATCTTCGGGCGGTTCGTCCTGCCGTTCGAGCTGGTCAGCATCCTCGTCCTCGCGGCGGTCGTCGCGGTGATGGTGCTCGCGAAGCGCGACCTCTCGAAGCGGGACGTCGCCGACGACGGCTCCGACCGCGATCCGCCTCCCCTGTCGGTGAGCGCGGCCCACGCGGGCTCGATCGCGTCGCTCGCGACCTCGACCCAGCCCACCAGCCACGGCCCCGGCGCTTAGGAGGCGAACATGGACGCGCTCTTCACGCTCCAGGGTTGCCTGATCCTCTCGGCCGCCCTCTTCTCGATCGGCGTCTACGGCGTCCTCGCCCGACGGAACCTCATCATTGTCTTGATGAGCGTCGAGCTGATGCTGAACGGGGTGAACCTCGCCCTGGTCGCCTTCGCGAGGCACGCCGCGACGCTTCCGGCCGACACGCCGGCGGCCGCCGGCGCCCCGGCGTCCGGCCAGGTCCTCGTCCTCATGAGCATGGCCGTCGCCGCGGCCGAGGTCGCCGTCGGTCTGTCGCTCTTGATCGCGCTGTTCCGCCACCGCCAGACGGTCGACAGCACGTCGATCTCGCTGCTCGAGGGCTGAGGGCATGCACGTCGCCTGGCTGCCGTTGATCCCGCTCCTGCCGCTCGCCGGCTTCGTCGTGAACGGGATCCTCTCGCTCTACCTCCGGGGGGACCGCCCCGCGAAGGGCGCCATCGTCGGCGACTCGAGGACGCTCGTCTCGATCGTCGGCTGCGGCGCGCCGCTCCTCTCGCTCGCGCTGGCCCTCGCCTGCTACGTCCGCCTGTCGGCCGACGCGGCGCCGCTCGAGACCGTCGCGTGGTCCTGGCTGCAGACCGAGTGGTTCAAGGCGCCGTTCGCCTTCCGGATCGACCGCCTCGGCGCGGTCATGTGCCTCGTCGTCACCGGCGTGGGCAGCCTGATCCACATCTACTCGACCGCGTACATGAGCGAGGAGAAGCCGGGCGGGTTCGCGCGCTACTTCGCGTACCTGAACCTGTTCACGTTCTCGATGCTCGTCCTGGTGACCGCAGCGAATCTACCGCTGATGTTCCTCGGCTGGGAGGGCGTCGGCCTCTGCTCGTATCTCCTGATCGGGTTCTGGTACGACGACCTCGCCAACGCCAAGGCCGGCAAGAAGGCCTTCGTCGTGAACCGGGTCGGGGACGCGGCCTTCATCCTCGGGATGCTCCTCCTCGCGGTCGTGATCGGCGCGCCGGCCACCCTCGACGCCGTCAACCCGGCCGGCTACCCGAGCTACGAGGAGGCGCTCGCGAGCCACATCGGTCAGATCGATGAGGGCCTGAGCCCCGAGGAGGCGCAGGCGCTCGCGACCGACATCCGGGAGCGGGGACCGCTCGACTTCCACGTCGTGAACGCGGCGGCGCCCCACCTCGCCCACGGCACGATCCCCGCGCGGATCGTCGCGACCGAGTCCACCCCGAGCCTCGGCGGCAAGAGCGGCAAGGCGATCCTGGCCGCCGCCGCCCTCCTCCTGTTCCTCGGCGCGTGCGGCAAGAGCGCCCAGATCCCGCTCTACGTCTGGCTGCCCGACGCCATGGCGGGTCCGACGCCGGTCAGCGCCCTCATCCACGCGGCGACGATGGTCACCGCCGGCGTCTACATGATCGCCCGGTTGAACGGTCTGTTCAGCTCGGTCGAGGGCGTCCCGGAGGCGATCGCCATGGTCGGCGCGATGACGGCCGTCTTCGCCGCCACGATCGCGCTCGCCCAGAACGACCTCAAGAAGGTGCTCGCCTACTCGACGATCAGCCAGCTCGGCTACATGTTCGTCGCGGTCGGCGCGGGCGCGTTCGACGCGGGCATCTTCCACCTGGTGACCCACGCGTTCTTCAAGGCGCTCCTCTTCCTCGGGGCCGGGGCCGTCCTCCACGCGCTCCACCACCCGAGTCACCCCCACGGGGTCGGCGACATGCGCCTCATGGGCGGCCTGCTCCGGCGGATGCCGCTCACCTTCGCGTGCTTCCTGATCGGCGGCCTCGCCCTCTCGGGCCTCCCGCCGTTCGCCGGCTTCTTCAGCAAGGACGCGATCCTCTTCGGCGCCTACTCCCAGTACGCCTTCCCCCACGACGCCGGCCACGGGCCGAACCCCACCTGGCTCGTCGTGTGGCTCCTCGGCGTCGTCGGCGCGTTCCTGACCGCGATCTACACGACCCGGATGATCGTGCTCACCTTCTTCGGCACGCCGCGCTTCGGGCGGGACCACCACCTCGTCCACGCTCACGAGCACGCCCACGACCCGAAGCCGGCGATGGCCTGGCCGCTCGCGGTGCTCATGCTCCTCGCGGCGGTCGGCGGGTTCCTCGGCATCCCGGAGATGTTCGCCCACGACGCGAACAAGATCTCCCACTTCCTCCAGCCGGTCTGGGAGCACGCGGCCGCGGCGCACCACGACGAGGCGATCATCGCCGCGGAGCGCTGGTGCGCGATCGTCGGCGTCCTCGCCGCGGCGGCCGGCGTCTTCCTCGCCCTCGGGATCTGGGGCGGACGGGAGCGGGCGGAGGTCTCGGCGTTCGCCGAGGGCGGCGCCCTGCGGCGGCTCTACGTCTGGGTCCACGACAAGTACTACATCGACGAGCTCTACGACCTCGTCTTCGTCCGGGGGATCCGCGGCCTCAGCCGCCTCCTCTGGCGGCGGGTCGACGTGAACATCATCGATGAGGGCGCGGTCGAGGGCGTCGGCGAGGCGACCCGGTCGCTCTCCGAGGTCGTGAGGCAGGTCCAGACCGGTTACCTCGGGCGCTACGCCCTCTACTTCGCCCTCGGCGTCGTCGTCATCCTCCTGTCCCTGTTCGCGCAGGGCCGGGCGAGCTGGTAGGAGGCGCGAGACCCATGGAATTCCCGCTCCTCACGGTCGTGACGTTCCTCCCCATGGCGGGGGCGCTCCTCATAGCGTTCATGCGCCGCGAGGAGGAGAGCGCGATCAAGGGCGCCTCGCTCTTCGTGTCGATCATCACGTTCTGCGTGAGCATCGTCCTGCTCCTGCGCTTCGACGCATCCGCCGCGGGCGAGTATCAGCTCATCGACGCCGCCGCGTGGGTTCCGGAGCTCGGCATCGGCTATCGCCTGGGCGTCGACGGGCTCGCGCTCCCGCTCGTGCTCCTGACCACCCTGCTGACGCCCGTGGCGCTCCTCGCGTCGTGGCGCTCGGTCGACCACCGGGTGAAGGAGTTCCAGATCGCGATGCTCGTCCTCGAGACGGGCGTGATCGGCGTCTTCCTCGCGACCGACCTCCTCCTCTTCTACGTCTTCTGGGAGCTCGTCCTGGTCCCGATGTTCCTGATCATCGGGATCTGGGGCGGCGAGCGGCGGATCTACGCGTCGGTCAAGTTCTTCATCTACACGATGGCCGGCAGCGTCCTCATGTTCGCCGGCATCCTGTATCTCTACGTCCACGTCCCGGGCGGCGAGCAGGCGAGCTTCGACCTCGCCACGATCATCGGCGCGCGCGGGCTGCTCGGCGAGACGGAGCAGCTCTGGCTCTTCGCCGCGTTCGCGATCGCCTTCGCGATCAAGGTGCCGATGTGGCCGCTCCACACCTGGCTGCCGGACGCGCACGTCCAGGCGCCGACGGCCGGCAGCGTCGTCCTGGCCGCCGTCCTGCTCAAGATGGGCGCCTACGGCTTCCTCCGCCTGGCGATCCCGCTCTTCCCGGCCGCGGCCGTCGTGGCCGCCCCGATCATGGTCGGCCTCGGCGTCATCGGCATCGTCTACGGCGCGCTCATGGCGCTCGCCCAGGACGACATGAAGAAGCTCGTCGCCTATAGCTCGGTGAGCCACCTCGGCTTCGTCGTGATCGGGATCTTCAGCCTGAACGAGGCCGGCGTCACCGGCGCGATCTACCAGATGGTCAACCACGGCTTCAGCACCGGCGCCCTCTTCCTCTGCGTCGGCATGCTCTACGAGCGTCGCCACACCAAGGCCATGGCCGACTACGGCGGGATCGCGAAGGTCACCCCCGCGTTCGCCATCGTCTTCCTCGTCGTGACGATGAGCTCGATCGCCGTGCCGGGCACCAACGGCTTCGTCGGCGAGTTCATGATCCTGCTCGGGACGTTCACCCGTTGCCGGATCGCGGTCGCGATCTCGGTCGTGGCCGTCGTGCTGGGCGCCGCCTACATGCTCTGGATGTATCAGCGGATCTGCCTCGGCCCGATCACCCACCCGGAGAACCGCCGCCTCCGCGACCTCGACGGCCGCGAGTGGGCGTGCCTCCTTCCGATGATCGTCTTCATCTTCCTGATGGGCCTCTTCCCCGGCCCGTTCCTCGAGACGATGGCTCCCGCGGCCCGCGCGATCTGCGACGACCCTGACCTCGCAGGCGCCTGGGCCGGAGGGTTGGGAACATGACCGAGCTCGTCTACGGCGTGACCTGGGAGGACTTCGTCCCGACCGCGCCGATCGTCGTCCTGCTCGCCGCCGCGCTCACGGCCGTGCTCGCCGACGCCTTCACGCCCCGGCGCAAGCACGACAGGCCCGCGCCGGGCGACGACAGCTCGCCGGCCGCCTTCGTCCAGGTCGCGCCCTACATCACCCTCGGCGGCGTCCTCGCCGCGGCGCTGCTCGTGATCTCGCTCTGGAGCGAGAGCCGCCTGGCCGCGCAGCACAGCCTCGCCCTGGGTCCGTTCTCGATGCTGACCTCGCTCGTCGTCCTCGGCGCGACCGGCCTGGCCGGCGCCTGGGCGGCCGGCTACCTCCCGCGCTCGGCGGTGCAGACCGGCGAGTACCACGCGCTCCTGCTCTGCGCGGCCTGCGGCGGCCTCACCGTCTGCGCCGCCAATGACCTCATCACGCTCTTCCTCGGCGTCGAGCTGCTCAGCCTGAGCGTCTACGCGCTCGTCGGGATCGACCGCGGCAAGCTCCTCGGCGCCGAGGCGTCGATGAAGTACTTCATCCTCGGCGCCTTCAGCTCGGGCTTCCTCCTCTACGGGATGGCCCTCATCTACGGCGGCAGCGGCGGGACGATCTACCTCTCCGAGCTCGCCGAGGGACGCTTCGCGACCAACCTGACCCTCGCTGGCGGCGGCCTGCTCCTGATCGGCATGCTCTTCAAGGTGGGCGCCGTTCCATTCCACGCCTGGCTGCCCGACGCGTACGACGGCGCGCCCGCCGGCGTCACCGGATTCATGTCGGCGGCCGTGAAGGCGGCCGGCTTCGCCGCGATGCTCCGCGTCCTCGCCTCGTTCGGACGCGCCGCCGGGCTCGGCGACGCGGCCGCGGCCGCCCCGCTCGCCACCCTCGGCGAGATCTGGCCCGAGATCATCTACTTCGTCGCGGCCCTCTCGATCATCATCGGCAACGTCGCCGCCCTCACCCAGACCAACCCGCGCCGGCTCCTCGCTTACTCGGCGATCGCCCACACCGGCTACGCCCTCATCGGGGTCGTCGCCTTCGGGCGGCTCCTCAAGGGGATGCAGGGCTACGCGGCGAGCTCCGTCGACGGCAGCGCCGCGGACTGGATCGGGAGCGGCGATGGCGCGACCGATGCCCTCGCGGCCGCCACGTTCTACCTCGTGACGTACGCCGCGATGAGCCTCGGCGCGTTCGCCGTCCTCGTCTCGGTCGCCCGGCGCGGCGAGGACGTCGAGAGCGTCGACGACCTGGCCGGGCTCGGCCGGCGCCGCCCGCTCGCCGCGGCCGCGATGACGCTCTTCATGGTCAGCCTGATCGGCCTCCCGCCGACGGCGGGCTTCATGGGCAAGCTCTGGCTCCTCCAGACGGCCGTCGACGCGGGCCTGATCGGCCTCGTCGTCCTCGCGCTCGTCGCCACGGTCGTGAGCGTCTACTACTACCTGCGCATGGTCGTGGTGATGTACATGGCGCCGGCCCTCGATCAGCCCCACGCCCCCGGCACGACCGCGCCCTCCTGGGGCCAGAGCCTCGCGATCGCCGCGGCGAGCGCGGCGGTGCTGCTCCTCGGCCTGCTCCCCTCGGGCGCGTTCGCGATCGCGCGCGAGGGCGCCGAGAGTCTGCTCCTGCGCCCCTGATCGGAGCCGCGGTGGACGAAGCGCTCGCGCAGCTCGTCCGGCGATTCGCCGAGACCCGCGCCGCCGAGGACGCGACGGCGGCCTTCGCCGCCCTCGTCCGGGCCAGCCGCTGGCCCGACGCGAACCGCGTCGCCCTCGAGGCGCTCGCGCTCGGGCTCTCCGTGGACCCGATCGTCGACCAGCTCGAGCCGCCGTCGCTGGCCTCCCTCGAGCCGATCGTCCAGACCGAGCCCGGTCGGACCGAGGACTGCCGCCTCTCCTCGGTTCTCGCGTGGTCGCCCGATGAGCGCTTCATCTTCGCGGTCGACCGGCGACCCGTGCGCCCCGAGACCTCGAAGTGGGTGCTGCTGCGATGGGACCTCGAGGCCGGACGCCCCGAACCGCTCCTTCGCAGCGACGACCTGGCGGCGCCCGACCCCGCCAGCTCGTTCAACCCTCCCGAGGCGCTCGCGGTCGACGCCAGGGGCGAGCGCCTCGTCTTCTCCTGCCTCGTCCATGGACCCCGCGACTCCAGCCTGGACTCGCACCGCCTCTGGGTGATCGTCGATCTCGAGAGCGGCGCCGCCGAGATCGGTCCGCTCGTCCGCCGGACGCCGATCGCCGGGTGGTGCGGCGACAAGGTCATCGGCCTCGAGACGGCCACGAACGTGATCGGCCCGACGGCCGCGGTGAACGCGCTCGTCTCGTGGACGCCTGGCGACGCGGCCGCCCCCGAGCGCTTCGCGGTCGGAGGGGTCTGGAAGAAGGGCGAGGTCGCCGCGGCCCCCGGCACGTTCGTCACGTGGGGAGGCGGCTGGCGCGCGGATAAGCACAAGCTCGAGTTCCACCGTCCGTTCGAGACCGAGCCCTACGCGAAGTGCCAGGTGGAGCCAGCCCGGGAGGTCATCGCCGCCCACGGCAGCCGCGCGATCGTCACCATCGACGATCGCATGATCCTCCACGGAACGGACGGACCGATCGCGCAAGCGCCCCTCCCCACCTTCGGCGAGTCCTCCGAGCGTCCCGGGACGGTCAGCCCCTGTCCCTCGGGGCGGGTCGTCGCCACCCTGTGCCGCCGAGCCGGACCGCAGCTCCGCGACCGGACGATCGTGCTCGTCGACCTCCGGAACGGATCCACCCGTCTGGTCCACCTCGCGAACGAGCCCGCCGGCGTCGCCTGGAGCCCGTCGGGCCGCGCCCTCGCGGTGGCGGGCCAGTACCTCGCCCTTCAGATCCTCGACGCGGGCCTCGGCGCCGGCGGACACCCCGTCTGGTTCTCGGGCGAGCTGGGCGTCGCGAACCCGGACCTGAAGCACGGGATCGACGACTCGGCTCGCGGCCTCACCCCGGACGCGTCGCCCGTCCCGACCGTCCAGCTCGCGCCGGTGATCGAGGCGCTCGGCCGCGCGATCCGCGATGCGCAACGCTCGAAGCTCGTCACACCCGAGGAGGCCGCCGAGCGGTTCGGCTCGGTCGTCCCCAGGATCGCGTGGACGGCGGAGTGCGTCGCGCGCTGGAGCGACCGACCCGGCGGGATCTTCCCCGCGGCGGGCCCGGGGACGCGGATCCACGTCCTCGCCGCGACCGTCGGGATCGACGCGATCGATGACGCTCTCGCCCGCGTCGCCAGCCGCACCGACGCCGCCGTGATCGCGTCGATGCTCGAGTCGTTCCCGGCCGGAAATCGCAACGCCGCGAGGTCCGTCTGGCGCTCGGTGGCGTTCCCCGTCCCGACCTCGGACGGCGTCGAGGCGCTCGCCCGGGCCTGGATCGAGGTGCTGGGCGCGACGATCCAAGGAGAGACCGCCGAGGAGAGTCAGCGCGCCCTGGATCGAGTCGCCCCCGCGAGCGACGCGGTTCATTGCTGCAAGCGATGCGGCGGCGGCAGCTTCACCCACACCGATCTCGAGGAAGACCCCTACGGGATGCGCGGATGGGCGAAGACCTGTAACGGCTGCGGCGACTCCCACGAGAGCCGCGAGTTGTACTGACCTGGGCGACTCCTCCGTCCCTGGTCCCGTCGCGCCGCACCGGTCACACTGAGGGGCGGAGGACCCGCGGCGTGAACCCGGGCCAGCGCCCCAACCCTGCCTTCGGCGATCACCGCTCTCGAACCCCCGGCCGCCCGCCGTCGGGGTCGTTGCCTCCGCCGCCCCCCGCCGCGCGCGGCGCACCCGCCCCGCCGCGCCCCGCCCACCGGCAAATCGGGCCGTATGCCGTCATTGATACCCTCGGCCGCGGCGGCATGGGCGTCGTCCATCGCTGTCGCGACGCCATGGGGCGCGAGGTCGCCCTCAAGACCATCACATCCGCCGCGCTCGGCCGCCTCGACGCCCGGCTCCGCCGCGAGGCCCAGGCCATCTCGCGCCTGCGCCACCAGAACATCGTCGGGCTCATCGCCGTCGGCGAGGACGAGGGACGACCCTACCTCGTGATGGACCTCGTTCACGGAGAAGCGCTCGACGCGACGTTGAAGCGGAACGGGCCCCTCCCGCCGGCCCGGGCCGCCGCGATCGTCCGCGACGTCTCCCGGGCGCTCGAGCACGCGCATGCGCACGGGGTGATCCACCGCGACGTCAAGCCCGCCAACATCCTGATGGACGGGCACGGCGAGCCGCGCCTGACCGACTTCGGCCTCGCCGCCGACACCTCCGCCGCGACCCAGCTCACCGCGACCGGCCAGATGATCGGGACGCTCCAGTACATGGCGCCCGAGCAGGCCGATGGCGAGCGCTCCTCCCACGGCCCGCACACCGACGTCTGGGCGGCCGGCGCCGTTCTCTACGCTTGCCTCACCGGGAGGGCGCCCTTCGACGGCGGCGCGGTGGTGCAGATCCTCAAGAAGGTGCTCATCGACGACCCGGTCGCCCCGCGCAAGATCAAGCCGTGGATCCCCGAGGGGCTCGAGCGCGTCGTCCTTCGCTGCCTCGAGAAGGAGCCGGCCAGTCGATGGCCCTCGGCGAAGGCGCTCGCAGATGCCCTCGAGCCCTTCGCCCTGGGGGAGGAGGTCCCCGACGCGATCACCGTCGAGCGGCGACCGCTCGCGATCGGGGCGGCAGCGATCGGTCTCGCCGTCCTCGGACTCGCTCTGGGCTACGCCTGGGTCGGCCGGGGCGGCGTCGCCGAGCGACCGCCCGAGGTCGCGGCCACCCGCGAGGGTTTCACCGGCCACGCCACGACGGCGCCCGCGACCGACCCGCAGACGGAGCCCGCGACGGACGCGACGGGCCCCGCGCTGCCGACGAGGCCACCGACCGCCGGGACCCGTGATCCCTCGGAAGCCCCCTCGCCGCCCCCGTCGCCGGCGCCGCCCGCGGCGGATCCCGAGACGGTCGCCCTCATCGCTGAAGGCGAGGCTGCCCTCGAGCGTCGCGACGCCGTCCAGGCGCTCGCCCTCGGCACCCTCGCCCTCGAACGCGACGACGCCTCGGCGGACGCCATGCGTCTCTACGCGATCGCGACGGGCGAGCTCGGCGGGAGCACCGCCGATGTGATCCGCGCCGTCTCCTCGGCCTTCGAGCGCTATCAGGCCCGCATCGACGCGGGTCGAGCGAGCGCGCGCGACCACGCCCGGGCCGCCGAGATGCTCCTCCTCGATCCCGGCCAGGCCGCGCGGGCCAGCGCGCTCATCGCGCGCGCGCTGTCCGCCCCGCTCGTCGAGCAGCTCACCTCGCGCGAGCGGGCCGAGGCGACCGCGCTCCAGGTCTCCGCGTTCCTGACCGAGGGCAACCGGCCGATGGCCTTCACCGTCCTCTCGAGCGCGCCGCCCGGCCTCCTCGACGAGCACGAGATCAACCTCTTCTTCGCGAAGCTCCTCCTCGAGAACCACCGACTCGACGAGGCGTACGCGACGGCGTCCCGCTACGCGGAGCGCGTCCCCGAGAACGCGAACGGCTGGACGCGCGTCCTCGAATGCCTCGCGGCGCTCCCGCTCGAGCTGGAGCGGTTCCGGCGACCGCTGCACGCGTTGACCGACCTCGCGCCCGACCTCGCCATCGCGGCGTTCGACGCTCTCGAGGCGCGCCTCGTCGCCGAGCGCCCGGGCGCGCCCTTCCCGCGCCAGATCCGCGAAGGACGCGCCCGCGCCGTCGCCGCCCGAGACCGGTCCCTCGCCCTCGCGAGTCTCTGGGCCGAGGCGCAGAGCGCGGCCCAGCTCGCAGATCCCGACGAGGTTCGCCGCCGCCACGCGACCCTCTTCGAGCGGTACGAGGCGCTCGAGCCCACCGTCGCGCACGAGGCGCGCGACCTCGGTCGGATGGGCTACATCGCGCGCTACGCCGAGCGCCATCGCGATGCGGTGCGCCTGCTCACGACCGTCCTCGTGCCCGAGCACCACGCCGCCCTCGGCAGCGAACGGTGGCTCCTGCTCCTCGCGCTCGTCGAGGCCCTTCGAAGGGTCCCCGGTCCGGACGAACCCGCCGTTCGGGCGACGCTCGCCCTCGACCGGATCCCTCCGGCGGAGCATCTGCCGAACCAGCACGCCATCCGGCTCCGTCGCGCGACCCTCGAGCTCGAGCTCGGCCGAGCCGACGACGCCCTCGAGACGATCGACTCCTACCTGGGCCGGGACCCGACCGGATGGCGTCTCGCGGTCAACGCCCACCTCGCCCGCGAGGACCACGAAGCGGTCGCGCGCGTCGCGGCGCGCGCGATCGAGCTCGGCCACGACGGCTCCGACCTCCGGACCTACGCCTCGGCCGCCCACACCCTCGCCGGGCGCTACGCCCGCGCGAGGCTCGAGCTCGACCACGCCCTCGCCATGGCCCGGACCCCGCAGGAGCGCGAGCAGGCGAACCTCTTCATCGTGGGTAATGCCCTCGATCGCGCCGACGCCGCGACCGCGCGGGCCACCCTCGATCGCCTGACGACCCCGGACTCGGACCCACGTGTTCGGGATCTCCGCGCCCTGCTGGGCGACCTCGAGAACGGCGGGCCGGACCTCGCCCCGGAGCTCGTCGCCCGCGGAACGAAGGCGCTTCGCTCCCACGACGCCGAGGCCGCGCGCCAGCTCGCGGAGGCGGCGAACCACCTCGACGCTGCCCACCCCGACGCCTCCTGGCTCCTCTACCGCGCGCTGAACGCCTCCGAGAGAACCGCCGAGGCGAACGACGCCGCGCGCGAAGCGCTCCGCCGCTTCGAACGTCGCCCGGACGGTTCCGCCCGCACCCTCGCCCGACGCGCGGAGCTCTCCTTCGTCGCGTCCCGGGACCGGATCGGCGCGGAGGCGCGCGAGCTTTTCGAGGCGGCGGACCGACTCTCGCAGCGGGCGCTCGCGCGGGTCGCCGAGCTCGACCCCGCCGACCTCTGGGACGCTTACTTCGACCGGGCCTACCTCCTCTGGCACCACGTCGCGAACCTTCAGGAAAAGGGTCCAGAGGCGGGCGCTCGCGTTGCCGTCGAGTTCCTCGAGGGGGTCGAGCATGCGATGCCCGACCGGCATCGCGTGCGCGTGTTCTACGCCGCCTGGCTCGGCGGATGCCGTCGCGGCGCGAACGCCATGTCGGTCCTCCGCGCCTACGTCGCCCTCGAACCCGAAGACGAGATCGCCAGGGGAGTGCTCGATCGGCTCGAGCGAGAGGTGGGAGGCGGCCCACGGTGATGATGACGGTCCAGCCCGTCGAGGCCCTCCCATGAACGGGGACCCGCGCCCAGATCCGCGCTCCGCCGGACATCGCTCGCGCGTGCCGGGCCACGCGCCCTCGGGATCGGTCCCATCGGGGGGGCCGCTCGCCTCGTCCCGCCCGCGCAGCATCGGCGGCTACGCCGTCGTCGGCACCCTCGGGCGCGGCGGCATGGGCGTCGTCCACCGGTGCCGCGATGCGATGGGACGCGAGGTCGCGCTCAAGACGATCACGACGGCCGCCCTCGGCCGCCTCGACGATCGACTTCGCCGCGAGGCCCAGGCCATCGCGCGCCTGCGCCACCAGAACATCGTCGGTCTCATCGCGGTCGGCGAGGACGAAGGCCGGCCCTACATCGTCATGGACCTCGTCCGGGGCGAAGCTCTCAGCGCAACCCTGAAGCGGAACGGACCGCTCCCGCCCGCCCGGGCCGCCGCCATCGTCCGCGACGTCGCCCGCGCCCTCGACCATGCCCACGACCACGGCGTCACCCACCGGGACGTGAAGCCTGCCAACATCCTGATCGACGAGCACGGCGAGCCGCGCCTCACCGACTTCGGCCTCGCCGCCGACGCCTCCGCCACGACGCAGCTCACCGCCACCGGCCAGCTCGTCGGAACGCTCCACTACATGGCGCCCGAGCAGGCCGACGGCGACCGCTCCGGCCACGGCCCCCACACCGACATCTGGGCCGCCGGCGCCGTCCTCTACGCCTGCCTCACCGGGCGACCCCCGTTCGAGGGCGGCGACGTGATGCAGCTCCTGAAGAAGGTGCTCCTCGACCGCCCGGTCGCCCCCCGGAAGCTCCAGCCCTGGATCCCCGAGGGTCTCGAGCGGATCGTCCTCCGCTGCCTCGAGAAGGAGCCCGGAGCTCGCTGGCCATCCGCGGAGGCGCTCGCCGAGGCGCTCGAGCCGTACGCCGAGGGCGAGGACGAGGTCGGGGACGCCGTCCGGGTCGAGCGTCGTCCCGTCGCGATCGTCGCCGCCGCCGTCGGGCTCGCGTTCGCGGTGCTCGCCATCGGCTACGCCTGGAGCTCCGGCCATGCGCCGGAGCGTCCGCCCGTCGTCGTGACGGCCGGCGGCGAGGCGCCGATCCAGCGCCCGATCCCCAGGCCGGAGCCTCCGGTCCGAAGCACCTCGGGAGCCACCGCGAACGCGCGGGATCCGCAGGCGCTCATCGAGGAGGGCACCCGGTTGCTCCGCGCGTTCGACGCCCGCGGCGCCCTCGCCATCGCGGAGGAGGCCCGGCGACTCGACCCCGAGCTCCCCGATGCGATCTGGCTCGCCCAGAGCGCGTCGCGTCTCCTTCGAGACCGAGCCCGCGACGAGGACCTGAGGGCCCTCCGCACCGAGGGGAGACAGCTCTACGCGGCGCGGATCCTTCAACGGCGTGCCACTCCCCGCGATTCCGTCCGGGCGGCGGAGCTCCGCCTCGAGCTCGGTGATCCGCACGGGGCCCTCGAGGAGCTTCGCGCGATCGACCCCGACCCGCTCGCTCCGGACGACCGATGGGATCTGCATCTCTTCACCGCCATCGCCACCAGCCTGACCCACCCCGACGCCGACGACTCGACGCGCGCCGCCGTCGCGATCCTCGAACCGCTCAAGGCACGGATGCCGATGGGCCACCGGGTCCGGGGATACCTCTGCGAGCTCTACTACCAGCGCGGCATGTTCGAGCAAGCCGAGGGCTTCCTCCAGACCTACCTCGCGGCGAGCCCGGGCGACGATCGCGCTCGGAGCCTGCTCCGGGAGGTCCGCCGGGCCCTCGGACGCTCCGGTCCGAACACCGAGTCCCTCCGGCGGCTCCTGACCGACGCGAAGAGCGCGTTCGACGCGGGCGATCCGGCCCGGACGCGCGCGCTCGCCGACGAGGCGATCGCCCTCGACGACTCCTCCGCCAACGCCTGGTACTTCCGCGCCCGCGCCGACATCGCGCTCGGGGCGGAGCAGGCGGAGATCGACGGATCGATGAGCCGCGCGGCGTCGCTCTACGCCGAGCGGCGGGGCGCCGGCGCCGCCTCCGCCACCGATCTCAGCCGGCTGGCCGAGCTCCTCCTCTTCGCCCGCCAGACGGGCGAAGCGCTGACGCTCGTCTCCGAGGCGCTCGCCCGCACCGGTCCCGACGCGCTCCCGAGGGACGAGCTGGTCACCACGACGCTCATTCACGCGAACCTGCTCGAGAGCATCGGATCGCCGGATGCGGCCCTCGCCGCCCTCACGGCGCTTCCGGACGAGCTCTGCGTCGGCCACTCGGTGCGACTCCACCTCGCGCGGATGCTGGCGACCCGGGGACGGATCGACCAGGCGATCGACTCCGCGAGGCGCTACACCGAGGAGCGGCCGGCCGCCGCGTCGGGCTGGAGCGCGCTGATCCAGTGCATCCTGGCCCGCCCGAGCCTCTCGCCCCGCGAGCTCTGGCGGCCGCTCGACGAGCTCGCGGCGCGCGACCCCGACGCGGCGCTCGCCGCCTGCCGCGAGATCGAGGCGCGGCTCGTCCAGGAGAGCGCGGGTCGCCGTCGCGTCCCGCCGCAGCTCTTCCAGACGCGCGCGCGATGTCTCGAGCAGCTCGGGCGACCGGACGAGGCGATCGCGATCCTCCGGGAGGTCCTCGCCGCCGGACGGCTCAGGCCCGGTCTCGAGACGTCCATCAACGCCGAGCTCAGCCGACTCGAGCGTCGCGGGGGCGACCCCGACGCGCTCGACCTCTCGAGCACGGGCGTCGCCGAGCTCTGGTCGATGTCGCAGGACACGCTCGCGATCGCCGATCCCGTGGCGGCCCGACAGACCAACGCCCGCCTGCTCGCCCGGTACGTCGAGCTGGCTCCCACCTCGCCACTCGATCGCGGCCGCATGGGCGTCATCGCCGGGCGGGCGGGGGATCGTGAACGCGCCGAAGAGACCCTCCTCCTGCTCCTCCGCGACACTCCCGCGTCTGCCCTCGGCGCCGAGCGATGGGCGATGCACCTCACCCTCGTCGAAGCGCTCCTCGCCGCTCCCGGGGCGAGCGCGGATACGGCGCAGGTCGAGCGCGCGATCGCGTCGATCCCCGCGGCGTCCGAGCTGCCTCTCGACGATCCGATCCGCTGGCAGCGGGCCGCCCTCGAGTTCACGCTCGGCCGGGTCGACGACGCGACCGGGACCCTGGAGGCCTACCTCGCCGCGAACCCCCGCGATCCAAGAGCCTGGGAGCTCGCCTTCCGTTGCGCAGCCGCCCGCGGAGACACCGCCCGGGTGTTCGCGATCTCCCGGGCCGCGCTCGACAACGGAGTCATCCACTCGCAGTATCTGATCCACCGAGCCCGCTGGCACTCCGAGGCCGCCCGCTTCACGAGCGCGGATCAGGACTACCGGCGAGCGGTCGAGCTCGCCGACTCGCCCGAGCCCCGCGCGCGTGCCCTCGCCCTCGCCGCTCGCGGCGCCTACGACCTCGGCGACGCGGGGGGCGCGCTCGCGATGCTCGACGGCGTGCGGGGGAGCCCGCCCGACCCGGCAGCGAGTCGGCTACGACCGCATCTCGAAGCGCTCGAACGTGGAGATCCCGTCGAGCTCGACGCGGCGATCGACCGCGGCACCCGCGCCCTCCGCGTCTTCGACCTCGAGGCGGCCGAGGCGCTCGCGCGCGTCGTCCGTGAGCTCGACCCCGGAAACCCGGACGCCGCCTGGATCCTCTGGCGCGTCGAGGCCGAGCTCCGGCCCGGACGAGACGGCGACGCCGCGGTCATCGCCTACGAGAGGTACCTCGCGCGGGGCTCCCCGGAGGCCCGCGATCTGGCCCGCCGCGGCGGGCTCGCGCCGGTCGTCGCCGCCGTCCGGGAGGACTCCAGCTTCTACGACGAGGCGGAGAAGACGCTGGCGGAGGCGCTCGCCCGGACCGACGAGCTCCACCCCGATGACCACTGGGACGCCGTCTCCGCGCAGGCGCGGCTCGTCTGGTCCTTCCATGCCGAGTCCCCGCTCGGGGCAGGTGAGGCGACCGCCCACGCCCAGGCGCTCGGGATCCTGGAAGCCCAGCCGACCCGGATCCCCGAAGCGCACCGACTCCGTCCCTTCCATGCGCGCTGGCTTCACGGCGTCGGTCGAACGGACGAGGCGCTCGACGTCCTCCGCACCTACGTGGCGATCCAGCCCCGCGACCTCTTCGCCCGGGAGACCCTCGAGAGCCTCGAGTCGCGGGAAGACGGGCGCTAGACGAGGGCACGGCGCGAGCGCCCGTGGCGTCGCGTCCTGGCCTCTCTCCACGGCGCTGGCCACACTGGAGTCGAAGGGAGGACCTCGGTGAACCCGGGCCAGCGTCGCGACCCCAGCCACGGTGAGCATCGCTCTCGCGTCCCGGGGCGGCCCCTGTCCGGCCCCGTTCCGGCCCGAGCCCGAACGATCGGGGACTACACCGTGATCGACACCCTCGGCCGGGGTGGCATGGGCGTCGTCCATCGCTGCCGGGACGCGATGGGACGCGAGGTCGCCCTCAAGACGATCACGACGGCCGCCCTCGGCCGCCTCGACGATCGACTTCGCCGCGAGGCCCAGGCCATCGCGCGCCTGCGCCACCAGAACATCGTCGGCCTCATCGCCGTCGGCGAGGACGAGGGTCGCCCCTACGTCGTCATGGACCTCGTCCGCGGCGAGGCGCTCGATCGAGCGTTGAAGCGGAACGGTCCCCTGCCCCCGGCCCGGGCCGCCTCGATCGTCCGCGACGTCGCCCTCGCCCTCCACCACGCCCACGACCACGGCGTCATCCACCGCGATGTGAAGCCGGCCAACATCCTCATCGACGAGCATGGCGAGCCGCGGCTGACCGACTTCGGCCTCGCCGCAGACACCTCCGCGACGACGCAGCTCACCGCCACCGGCCAGATCCTCGGAACCCTCCAGTACATGGCGCCCGAGCAGGCCGACGGCGACCGGAGCGAGCACGGGCCGTTCACCGACGTCTGGTCGGCCGGCGCCGTGCTCTACGCCTGCCTCACCGGCCGCCCGCCGTTCGACGGTGGGGCCGTCATCGCCGTCGTCAAGAAGGTGCTCCTCGACGACCCGGTCCCCCCGAGCGAGCTCCGCCGCGGGATTCCTCTGCCGCTCGAGCGGGTCACCCTCCGATGCCTCGAGAAGGACCCGGCGAAGCGGTGGCCATCGGCGAAGGCGCTCGCCGATGCCCTCGCGCCGTTCGCCGAGGGGAAGCTCGACCTCGAGGAGCCCATCCGGGTCGAGCGACGCCCGTTCGCGATCATCGCGACGTCGGTCGGAATCGCCGCGGCGGTGCTCCTCCTCGCCTACGCCTGGAGGGCGACCAGGCCGGACGCAACCGGAGACCCGGTCACCTCGCCCGACAGGAGCGCCGAAGCCGATCGACCCGACCGCGGCGCCGCGACTCGATCGACCTCCGGGACCCCCGACGTGGCGGACCCGGCGGCCGACGACGGCCCCTCTCTCGACGAGCTTCTCGAGGGCGCCGAGGACGCGTTCGACGGGATGGACTTCGCCGAGACCCTCCGGCTCGCCGACGCGGCGCTCGCCAGGGATCGGAGCTCGGCGGATGGTTGGCGACTCCGCGCCCTCGGACTCCAGGACCCCCGCGGGACGAGCCGCGCGTTCGAGCGCGCGGCCGAGCTCTACCAGTCCAAGGTCGACCGCGGCGACGCATCGACGCTCGACCGCGTTCATCTTGCCCAGGCCTGGCTGATCCTGGAGCGCTCGAGCGAGGCGCTCTCGCTCCTCTCGCGAACGCTCCAGGGCGACGCCCCCGCCTCGCTAGGCCCGCGAAAGCGCGCCCTCGCGAGCTTCCTCCAGGCGAGCGCGTTTCACCTCGAGGGCCTGGACGATCCCGCCATCGCGACCCTCCGCGCCGCCGGACCGGTCATCGAGGGCCACCCGGCCGAGCGGCTGCTGGCTCAGCTCTTGAACGAGCAGCAGCGCTACGACGAGGCCGCCGTCGTGGCCAGTCGCTACCTGGTCCGGCGGTCCACCGATGACGGGGGCTGGAAGGTGCTGATCGACTGCCTCGTGAATCGCCCGCGTCGCCTCGACCTCGCGACCTTCTGGTCGCCGATCGACGCCCTCCTCACCCTCGATCCGAACGCGGCGCTCAAGACCTGCGAGGGTCTCACCGGTCTGCTCGAGGACGTCGGGCGAGCCGTCCCACCACGCCTCGTCCGCCTCCGCGCCCTCGCGCTCGACGACCTCGACCGGACGCCCGAGGCGATCGCCGCGCTCCGGGCCCTCCTGACCGGGGCCCCGCTCTCGCCGGACGAAGACGCGGCCGTCCGCGGCGAGCTCGCGCACTTCGAGCGTCGAGACGATTCCCCGGTCGCCCGCGCTCGGACGGGCCTCGCGGCGCACCGGGCGGGCCGGCCGGGCCGGGCGCTGGAGCTGCTCGAGCCCGCCCTCGCCGAGGCCGATCCCGCCGTTCTCGGAGAGGAGCGCTGGGCGATGCACCTCGCCCTCATCGATGCCATCCTGAAGGTGCCCGGGCCCGAGGAGGAGCGCGACCGCCTCACCCGCGCGCTCGCGAGCACCCCGCCGTCGGGAGAGCTCCCCGCGGGGCACGCCCTCCGCTATCGAAGGGCCACGCTCGAGTACGACCTCGGCGACCTCGCCGCCGCGTTGCAGACGATCGTGCACTACCTCGACGCGACGCCGGAGGATCCTCAGGGCTGGCTGCTCGCGTCGCTCTGTGCGGCGAACCAGGGGCACGACGCCGCCCTCCTCGACATCGCCGAGCGGGCGTTCGCCCTCGGCCACGACGATCCGCTCCTGCGAACGCACACCGCGCGCGCCCACTCGATCGCGGGACGCTACGGCCTGGCCCGGAACGAGCTCGACCGCGCCCTCGAGATCGCGACGGATCCCACCGACCGCCAGGACACGCGGTTCCACCTCGCCCGGAGCGACTTCGACCTGGGCGACTGGGCGGGCGGCCTCGACCGACTCGATCGGGTCGACCCTTCCCACCGAGCGGGCGAGGTCGCGCAGCTTCGCGGCTGGCTCCTCGCCCTGGAGCGCGGCGACCCCGAGCAGCTCGGCGAGCTCCTCGCGCGCGGCAAGCGCGCCCTCCGGGCCTTCGACTCGGCGGCGGCGAAGACGATCGCCTCCGCGGCCGCGAAGCTCGCTCCCCGAGACCCCGAGCCCGCCTGGCTCCGCTACCGCGCCCTCGCCGACCTCGAGGAGGACGCGGTCGACGCGGCCGTTGAAGCGCTCGCCCGCTATCGGGACCGCGACGGCGAGTCGCCCCTCGAGCTCGCCCGGCGAGCCGAGGTCACCTACCTCGTCGCCAAGACGCGCGGTCCCGCCGAGCTCTACCGAGAGGCGAACGAGCTCCACCTCCGGGCCCTCGCGAGCCCGGACGCGCTCTCGCCCGAGGATCGATGGGACGCCTACCGCTCCCACGCCTTCGAGGTGTGGGAGCCCCTCCGGAGCGAGGGAACGCCCGCGGACGCCGGAGCGAAGGCGTGCGAGATCCTGGAGGGCGCTCGCGGGAGCATGCCGCCGGACCACGCCGTCCGCGTCTTCTACGCGATCTGGCTGGCCGACGCGGGCCGCGATGTCGAGGCGCTCGAGATCCTCCGCGCGTACGTCGCGCTCCAGCCGAGGAACCCGATGGCCCGGAGGATGCTCGCGACGCTCGAGCGCGCGGCACCGGGCGGCCGGTAGGCGATGTCGACCCCGCCTGGCCCGCCGAGCGGTTCCCCCCCGGACGCGCGACGCATCGGCGACTACACCGTCGTCGACACCCTCGGACGCGGCGGGATGGGCGTCGTCCACCGGTGCCGGGATGCCTTCGGCCGCGAGGTCGCGCTCAAGACGATCACCTCCGGCGCGATCGGCCGGCTCGACGCGCGCCTTCGCCGCGAGGCGCAGGCGATCTGTCGCCTCCGTCACTCCAACATCGTCGGGCTCATCGCCGTCGGCGAGGACGAGGGTATCCCGTTCATCGTGATGGACCTCGTCCGGGGCGAGTCGCTCGACGCGGTACTCGCGCGGGGCCCGCTCCCGGCGGACCGCGCCGCCTCGATCGTCCGCGACGTCGCCCGCGCGCTCGACCACGCGCACGAGCGCGGCGTGATCCACCGCGACGTCAAGCCGGCGAACGTCCTGATCGACGAGCACGGTGACCCGAGGCTGAGCGACTTCGGCCTCGCCTCGGACGCGGCCGCCTCGGTGCAGCTCACCCGGACCGGCCAGATGGTCGGAACACTTCAATACATGGCGCCCGAGCAGGCCGACGGAGACCGCTCCGCCCACGGCCCCCACACCGACGTCTACGCGGCCGGCGCCCTCCTCTACGCGTGCCTCACCGGCGAGCCACCGTTCCCCTCGGGCGAGCTGCTCGCGATCGTTCGCAAGGTGCTGTTCGACGACCCGACGCCGCCCCGCACTCTCCAGCCGTGGATCCCGGCCGAGCTCGAGGGGATCGTGCTCCGTTGCCTCGAGAAGGACCCGGCAATGCGCTGGCCTTCGGCCGGCGCCCTCGCCGACGCCCTCGAGGTCTTCGCGGAAGGGGAGGCCTCGCTCGGCGAGGTCGACGACGTCATCCGGGTGGAGCGACGCCCACTCACCGTGGTCGCCGTCGCCCTCGGAGTCGCCGCGGCGGCGCTCGCCCTCGGATACGGGTGGACCGCCGGGCGCGAGGTGCCGCCCGAGGAGCGGTCGCCGCCCCTC
Organism: Planctomycetota bacterium; assembly: GCA_029260755.1. Taxonomy (GTDB): domain Bacteria; phylum Planctomycetota; class J058; order J058; family JAJDCQ01; genus JAJDCQ01. Next base: position 81,970 of record JAJDCQ010000108.1, read on the forward strand.
GTCCGCGGCGGGCCCGAGCCCGCGACAGGGACCGTCGAGACGCCGACGGCTCGCGACGACGATGGGGAGCCCCGCGAAGACGCCCGGCCCGAGCCCGTTCCGGTCGACGCCGACCCGACCCGGTCGCTCGAGGAGGCGACGGCTCGCCTCCGGCGGTTCGAGGCGCTCGCGGATGTCTTGGCAATCGCCGTCGACTCGCGGAGGCGGGACCCCGAGCTCGCCGACGCGTGGTGGCTCGAGCAGCGCGCCCGGGGGATCCTCGAGCCGGACGAGGCGACCCGGCTCCGCAGCGTCCGGGAGACCGGGCGACTCCTCTACGATCCGAGCATCGCGGCCGGCACCGCGAGCGCGCGAGACCGTCTCCGCGCCGCCGAGCTGCGGCTCGGGCTCGGCGACCCGCCCGGCGCGCTCGTCGAGCTCGAGGCGCTCGCGGCCGGAGGAACGGCCGGCGACCTCGACGAGGACGACCGCTGGGATCTCCACCTCTTCGCCGCCGAGGCCTCGCGCGCGCGCGGCTTCGTGAACGACGATCGCGTGTCCATGGCGCCGAACGCCCGGGCGCGGGAACGTCTCGATCCCCTCCTCCCGGAGATGCCGCCGGACCACCCGGTCCGGGTCCTCCTGCCCGAGGTCCGCCATCGCAGCGGCGTCGCGCGACGGTCCCGGAAGCTGCTCGTGGACTACCTCGATCACCAGCCGCAGGACGGGCGCGCCCGGGCGCTCCTCGCGTCGTTCGACGCCCCGGAGGCGGCGGCCGCGGAGCTCGATGCCGCCGTCGCGGCGGCGGAGGCCGCCCTCGACTCGGGCGACCTCATGGACGCCAGGTCGCTCGCCGACGCCGCCCTCATCCTCTCCGATGCCTCGCCCGAAGCGTGGTTCATCCGGGTCGTGGCGGCGCGCCGGGGAGGGGAGCCGCACGCGAGCGTTCGGGAGGCGTCCGCGCTGGCCAGCCGCCTCCTCCGCGAGCCAGGGCCGGACGCCCTCGCCCTCGTCCGACTCGGCGAGCTTCTCCGCCACGCCGGACGGATCCGCGAGGCGATGCCCGCGCTCCAGAAGGCGCACGAGCCCGGCCGGATCGCCGAGCTGCCCGACCGCCGACGAGCCGATGCGGCCCTCGAGCTCGCCCGCTGCTGCGCCGATCCGTCCTGGCCCGCGGCAGTCCGCCTCGGAGGCGTCAAGAAGGCGCTCGACCTGGCGCGCCCGTTCCTCGAAGAGAAGCCCACCGTCCACATGGAGATCGCGAAGCTCCTCGCCGAGGTCGGCGATCCGGGCAGGGCCATCCTGGAGCTCTCCACGCTGACCCGGGAGCGGCCGACGGACCTGAGCGGCTGGCTCGCGCTCCTCGCGGTGCTCGAGAACGCGCCGGCGACCCTCGCCGGTCGGACCGGCGAGGTGATCGAGAACGCCCTCGATCTCCACGGCCCCGCGCCCGCGCTGACGACGTGGATCCGAGGACGGGCCGCGACCGGTCGAGCGAAGCGCGCGGCCGCGCGCTCGAAGGAGCCAACCTCGGACGACGCTCGGATCGAGCTCTACCTCGAAGCGATCACGGCCCTCATCGAAGGCGCCCTCACGAGCGACGCCCTCTCGGCCTGCGACGAGGTCGAGAGGCGCTTCCCCGATCGGAAGCCGCGGGTGACGAACCACGTCGACGAGCTCCGGGCGCGAGCGTGCTCCCGGATGGGTCGAATCGACGAGGCGAGAGCCCGCGTCACCGACCTCCTTCGCCGACCGGGGCTCGAGCGTCGAAGCGCGCTGATGGGATTCCAGAGACACCTCGAGGCGCGAAGGCGAAGGGCAGGCGGCGGGGACGTGAGCGGGGCGGCCACGCTCGTCGCCGAGGGGCAGGAGGCGATGCGGCGCGGAGACCAGGCGACGGCGCGCGCGATCGCGCTTCGTGGCGTCGCGCGGTATCCGGACTCGCCCGACGTCGCTTGGCTGCGCGCAGTCGTCGGCCTCGTGGACGGCGAGCCGCCGGAGACCCTTCGACCCGCGGTCGACCGAGCCGTCGCCCTTCTCGAAGCCCGGGAGGAGGCGGGCGACACCAGCGCGGGGAGCCTCTACCGACTCGCCGAGCTCCACCTGATCGGAACGCACGACTACGAGCGAGCCCGGCGGTACGCCATGCTCACCCTCGAGTCGGACACCGAGGGCGTCGCCGACGTGGTCGGCTTTCGAGTCAGCGCGACCTGGCTCCTGGGACGGGCGATGATGGCCGGCCGCAGCCACGACCGATCCGCGGCGGCCGAGACCATTCGCGTGTTCGAACGCCTGCCCCAAGGAGCGCTCGAGGGCCAAGAGGCGCGTGACTTCTATGCCCGGATCCTCGCCCTCGATGACCGACTCGGCGACGCGTTCGAGCAGGCCTCCCGGCTGATCGAGGAGCGCCCGGACCTCCCGTCGGGCTGGGCTACGTTCATCCGCTTCGCCAACCAGACGGGACGCCGCGAGCTGGCGGAAGAGGCGCTCGCGGAGGCGCTGAAGCGCCACCCCGCGCATCGAGAGAAGCTCGAAGAGCAGGCACGCCTGGGGAGGCGCCCGCGGTAGGGCGATCCAGCCGGACGCTTGGTCGGGTCTCGCCGTTCCGCCAGAATGGAGGCGTCCAGGGGAGCCGCGACGATGACCACCGGCCCGCCAGCCCACCGCCCGTCTCAGCCCGCTTCCGCTCTCGGGCCCGCCGCCGTCCGTCGCATCGGCGCCTACACCGTCGTCGGCACGCTCGGCCGTGGCGGGATGGGCGTCGTCTACCGGTGCCGCGACACGGACGGGAACGAGGTCGCCGTCAAGACGATCCAGGCCGCCGGGCTCGGCAGCCTCAACGCCCGGCTCCGACGCGAGGCGGCGGCGATCGGTCACCTCCGTCACCCCAACATCGTCGGCCTGATCGCCGTGGGCGAGGACGAGGTGATCCCCTACGTCGTGATGGAGCTCGTCAAGGGGCGATCGCTCGATGAGGAGCTCGCCCGGGGCGCCCTGCCCCTGGCGCGCGCGGCCTCGATCGTCCGCGACGTCGCCCGGGCGCTCCATCACGCCCACGATCGAGGCGTCGTCCACCGCGACGTCAAGCCGGCGAACATCCTCATCGACGATCGGGGCGCGCCGCGCCTGACCGACTTCGGCCTCGCCGCCGACGTCGCCGCGACGACCCAGCTCACAAACACCGGCCAGGTGATCGGGACGCCGCAGTACATGGCGCCCGAGCAGGCCGACGGCGACCGCTTCGCCCACGGCCCCCACACCGACATCTGGGCCTGCGGCGCCGTCCTCTACCGTTGCCTGACCGGGCGCCCACCCTTCCCCGGCGCCGACCTCATGGAGGTCGTCATGGCGCTGATGATGCGCGACCCGCCCGCGCCACGATCGCTCAATCCTCGGATTCCGTCGCGACTCGAGCGACTCATCCTGCGATGCCTCGAGAAGGAGCCGAAGAAGCGCTGGCCGAGCGCGGCCGCCCTCGCCGACGCGCTCGAGCCCTTCGCGGCGGGCGAGGCCCCCCCACCCGAGCCTCTCCGGGTGCGGCGGGCGAGCCCCGCCCTCATCGGCGGCGTCGTCGTCGTCGCCGCCGGTCTCGGCATCGGCATCACGATCGGCCTCGGCGGCGAGCCCGACCGCTCCATCGAGCCGACGCCCGTCGCCACGGCCAGCCCGGAGACGGTCGACTCGCCCGGAGCGATCTCCGGGGAGGAGGCTGCGACGCCGCCGCCCCCGGCTGTTGACCCTCCCCCGGAGACGGAGCCGGCGCCTCCTCCGCAGGAGACCGAGCCGAACGAAACCGCCGAGCTCGTCGAGCGCGGGACGCGGGCGCTCCGGGCCGGTGACTACGACGAGGCCATCGCGGCGGTGAAGGCGATCTGGGAGCGGGATCCGAAGAATCCCCACGCGCACTGGCTTCAGTACCGGGCGTTCACGGCGAAGCGCGACGGTCCTCCGGTTCCCGCGGCCAGTCGGACCGCAAGCAAAGGCACCGAACGCTACCAAGCGCTCGAACCGCTCGAGCCGCGCGATCGGGTCCGCCTGGCGGAGCTCATGGCGGGCGCCGACGACGAACAGGACGCCTACGACATCGTCACTAGCCTCTTGAAGAACCCCGAGTCGCTCGACGAGGCGACCTTGTGGGACGCCCGCTGTCTCCAGACGAACATGCTGTGGCGCTATCTCCGGAAGCAGCAGGGCAACCAGGGCGCCAGCTCCGCCTCGGTCGCGACGCTCGAGCGCTTCTCTCCGGCGATGCCCCCTGCTCATGCGATCCAGGTGGACTACGCCCGCCACGTCGTCGTCGCCGGGAACCGCCAGAAGGCGCTCGACATACTCGACCGCTACCTCGCGCAGGTACCCCAGGACGAGCGCGCGTCACGAACACGCCGGGACATCGAAGGCGGCCGGACGCCGTGGCTTCCCCCGGAGCGCGGCCGGTGACCGCCGCCCCCTTCTCCGACCGTCCGTCTGGCCCTCCGCCGTCCCGCGTCCCGGGACGGCCGCCCTCGGGTCCTCTTCCCCCCCGGCGACCGACCTCGCCCGCCGGCGCCGCCGGGCGCACGATCGGCGGCTACCGGGTGCTCGAGACGCTCGGCCGCGGCGGGATGGGCGTCGTCTACCGCTGCCGCGACTCGATGGGACGCGAGGTCGCCCTGAAGACCATCACGACGGCCGCCCTCGGCCGCCTCGACGACCGCCTCCGCCGCGAGGCGCAGGCGATCGCCCGGCTCCGCCACCAGAACATCGTCGGGCTCATCGCCGTCGACGAGGACGACGGGCGACCCTTCGTCGTGATGGACCTCGTCCGCGGCGAGTCGCTCGACCGGACGCTCCTGCGCAACGGCCCTCTCCCGCCCGCCCGGGCGGCTGCGATCGTTCGCGACATCGCCCGGGCGCTCGAGCACGCCCACGCCGAGGGCGTCACTCATCGCGACATCAAGCCCGCGAACATCCTCATCGACGAGCACGGCGATCCGCGCCTGACCGACTTCGGCCTCGCCGCCGACGCCTCGGCCACGACGCAGCTCACCGCGACCGGGCAGATCGTCGGCACCCTTCAGTACATGGCGCCGGAGCAGGCCGACGGCGATCGTTCGGCCCACGGACCCCACACCGACATCTGGGCGGCCGGCGCCGTCCTCTACGCGTGCCTGACGGGGAAGCCGCCCTTCGACGGCGACGACGTCATGCAGGTCGTGAAGAAGGTCCTCCTCGACGCCCCGACGCCTCCCCGCCGGCTCCAGCCCTGGGTTCCCGAAGGGCTCGAGCGGGTCGTCCTCCGGTGCCTCGCGAAGGAGCGGGAGCAGCGCTGGGCGTCCGCGGAGGAGCTCGCCGAGGCGCTCGAGCCCTTCGCCCACGGCGAGGACGTCCTCTCCGAGTCCATCCGCGTTCGAAGGAGCTCGACCGCCGTCGCCGTCGCGAGCGTCGGCTTCGGCCTCGGCCTCGCCGTCCTCGTGATGGCGCTCGCCTGGCGATCCGCGGGGGAGGATCCGGCGCCTCCCGCCGACGTCACCACCTCCGACGCTCCCGCGCCGCCGGAGCGCGCGCCGCCCACCGCGCCGCGCCCGACGGATTCCGAACGCCGAGACGCGCTCGTCGAGGACGGCGAGGCCGCGATCGCGAGCGGCGATCTCGCCGAGGCGGCCACGCTCGCCGACGAGGCCCTCGGCATCGACGGCGGGTCGGCCGACGCGGCGCACCTTCGCGCGCTCGTGCTGATGAGGCGCCAGTCGGATCCGCGGCCGGTGATCGTCGAAGCCATCGACGACGCGATCTCTCGATTCGAGATCCTCGAGGAGGACGGCGCCGAGACCGCGCGGGACCTGTTCCGCCTCGGCGAGCTCCTCCGGCTGCGCCGCCGGTTCGTGCGGGCGGCCGACTGCCTGAGACGAGCGCTCTCGCCCGAGAGGTCGGACCCGCTCGAGCCGGGGGACCGCCTCGGCGCCAGCCTCGCCCTCGCCCGGGCGCTCGTTCCCGACACCGCGACGACAGACCCGGCCGCGCTCGCGGAGGCGATCGCCGTCCTCGAGGCCGTCCCCGACCCGCTGCTCGTCGGGGACGACGCCCGGCGCAGCCTCGCCCACTTCCTCATCGTGGCGGAGCGGTACGAGCGAGGCTTCGAGCAGGCCCTCCTCTACGCACGCGAGCGTCCCACGCGCGCCGACAGCTGGCTCGAGCTCCTCCAGCTCGCGGACGCGCGCCTCCCCCATCACGCCGACGCGGTCGTCGCCGAGGCGCGCAAGCACCACCCCGACCACCCGATCCTGCTCGCCCGCATCGACGCGCCGAGCCGAGGCTCACGAGCCGAGCTCGACGTGCTGTGGGAAGAGGTCTCGCGCAACCAGAGAATCGCCGACCCGACCGCGCGAGGCGCCGCGCAGGCCCGCGCCTTCGAGCGCTACCTCGAGCTCGGCTCGAGCGACCCGACCGACCTCGCCCGGATGGGCGTCACCGCCCGCCACGCCGGCCGCGCGAAGGAGGCGGTCCAGCTCCTCGAGGCGGCGCTCCGCCCCGGGAATCACGCGGCGCTCGGCGCCGACCGCTGGAGCGCGCACGTCGTCCTCGCGGAGGCGAAGAGGTTGGCCTACCCCGACCTCGCGCCGGCGGACCTCGCCCGGCTGGCGCTCGAGTCGCTCCCGCCCGCCGAGGAGATGCCCGTCGCGCACGTCATCCGACTCGAGCGCGCCAAGCTCGAGCTCGCCCTCGGCGCGCTCGACGCCGCCCTCGCGACGATCGAGCCCTACGTCGCCACGGGCCCGAACGAGTCGGGCGCCTACCGCGTGGCCGTGACCTGTCTCCTCCAGCGCGGGGAGAACACCCGGGCCGCTCGCGTCGCGAGCGACGCGCTCGGGCGCGAGCTCGTCGACACGGTCTTCTGGCTGGCGCGGGGCATGGACGACCTGACCGCCGGTCGCTTCGCGTTCGCGCTCGAGAATCATCAGCGCGCGCTGGCGTCCGCGACGACGCCGGTGGAGCGCGATCAGGCTCGCTACTCCATCGCCCTGGCGGCCCGCGGCCTCCACGACCTCCCCATGGCGCGGACGACGCTCGGCGACCTCGAGACGTCCGGAGTCGACCAGGGTCAGGTCCGCGCGCTCCGCGCGACCCTCGACGAGCTCGCGGGCTCGGGACCGGAGCTGGCGCCGGCGCTCGTCCAGCGCGGCGCCCTCGCGCTGCGTGCCTTCGACCCGGAGGCCGCGCGCCGCCTCGCCGAGGCCGCCATCGCCCTCGACGAGCGCGACCCCAACGCCCTCTGGCTCCTCTCCCGAGCCTGCTACGAGCTCCGGATCTCGGGCCGGCTCGATGCGCGCGACACGCAGCCCGAGCGCGAGGCCGCGACCCGTGCCCTCGCGCTGTACGACCTCGGCGACGGCGCCGAGGTGCGCGACCTCGTCCGGGCCAGCGCTCTCCTCGTGCGGATGCGCCGCGACGCGGAGGCCGGACCGCTCCTCGAGCGAGCGCTCGGGCGCGCCGAGCAGCTCGAGCCTCCGGACCTCGGCGATCTCCTCCTCGTCCGCGTCCTCTGGCGCGAGCGGGAGGCGCTCGGAGCGAATCCGGATGCCGCCGCCCGGAGGGCCGCCGCGAGCGCGGCCGTCGCGATGCTCGAGGAGGCCGAGGCCGCCGGGATGGTCGCGCCCGCCGGGCACCGCGTACGGTCGCTCCTCGCGCAGTGGCTCCTCGACACGAACCGGGTCCAGGAAGCGATCGTCGTGCTCCGGGACTACGTCGCGGTTCAGCGCTACCACGAGGACGCGCGCCGGCTCCTCGACGGCCTCACGAGCGACCGATCACGGGGCGGCGACTAGACCTCGAGCAGCTTGTCGTCCTGGAGCTTCTGCGCCGTCTCGGGGTCGACCTGGTCGGAGTGGCAAGCGGCCTTCACCGTGCCGTCGCCGACGCCGAGCGCCTGCTTCGTCTTCGCGGCGAGCTGGTGGATCTCCGCCGGCGAGAGGACGCCGCGCTTCTCGAGGATCTCGAGCTGCTCCGCGGACAGGGCCGGGCTGCTCGCCGCGTCGCCGCGCTCGAAGCCGGACGCCTTGCCGCTCGCGAACTCCTGGATCTCCTTGCTGATCCGGACGCTGCACCAGTCGTGGCCGCACATGGCGCAGAAGTCGGTGTCGACGTCGAGGTCCTCGTCGTGGAGCGCCCGGGCCGTGTCGGTGTCGAAGGCGAGCTCGAAGTGCTTCTCCCAGTTGAGCGCGGCCCGGGCCTTGGTGAGGTCGTCGTCCCAGTCGCGCGTCCCGGGGATCCCGAGGGCCACGTCCGCCGCGTGGGCCGCGATCTTGTAGGCGATGCAGCCCTGCTTGACGTCCTCCTTCTTCGGCAGCCCGAGGTGCTCCTTCGGCGTCACGTAGCAGAGCATGCTGGCGCCGTGCCAGGCCGCCATCGTCGCGCCGATGCAGCTCGTGATGTGGTCGTAGCCGGGGAAGACGTCGGTGACGAGCGGCCCGAGGACATAGAACGGCGCCCCGTGGCAGATCGCCCGCTCGAGCTTCATGTTGTACTCGATCTTGTCGAGGGCGACGTGACCCGGCCCCTCGATCATCACCTGGACGCCCTTCGCCCACGCCCGCTCGGTCAGCTCGCCGAGCGTCTCGAGCTCGCGGAGCTGCGCCTCGTCGGTCGCGTCGGCGAGTCCGCCCGGGCGGAGCCCGTCGCCGAGGCTGAAGCTGACGTCGTACTCGCGCATGATGTCGCAGATGTCATCGAAGAGGTCGTACATCGGGTTCTGCTTGCCGTGGGTGATCATCCACTTCGCGAGGAGCGACCCGCCGCGGCTGACGATCCCGATGAGGCGCTTGTTGATGGCCGGCAGGTGCTCGCGCAACACGCCCGCGTGGATCGTGAAGTAGTCGACGCCCTGCTTCGCCTGGTGCTCCAGGGTCTCGAGGATGTGCTCGTAGCTCAGGTCCTCGATCTTGCGCCCGACGATCATCGAGTAGAGGGGGACGGTCCCGATCGGCGTGCTCGACGCGCGGATGATCGCGTCGCGGCACTCGTCGAGGTTGCCGCCGGTGGAGAGATCCATGACCGTGTCCGCGCCCCAGCGGACCGACCACTCCATCTTCTCGACCTCGGCGTCGGTGCCCGAGCTCACCGGCGACGCGCCGAGGTTGGCGTTGATCTTGGTCTTGGTCGCGCGCCCGATCCCCATCGGGTCGAGCTTGTAGCCGAGGTGGACCGTGTTCGCGGGAATGATCAGACGGCCCGCGGCGACCTCGTCTCGAATCTGCGCGGCGGTGAGGTGCGGCTCCCGCTCGGCGACCCGCTTCATCTCGGGGGTGACGAGCCCGAGGCGCGCCTTCTCTAGCTGGGTCACCGCGGACTCTCTCCCGCGCGGCGCCGGGTTGAAGTCCCACGCCGTCTTGCTCGACGGGGCCGGCATCCCCGGGGTGTCCGGCGAAGCGTAGGTCAGCGCCCCCTCGGTCCCCGCGGCGATCTTCGGCGCGAGGGCGAAGCTCGGCGGGGCGGTGCCCTCGTCTCGGCTCGAGGGGTTGCGCGCGCCGTGGAGAGGCAGACCGAAGTGCTCGGCGAAGGGGGTGTTCATCGTCGTCTGGACTCGCTTCCTGGTTGGGTTCGCTGCGACCGACCGAAGTTTCGCAAGGGGCGGATTATACGGCCTATCCGCGCGCCGCCTCAACCCGCTTGCCGAGCCCGGTCGGGAGCGCTCCCGGCTCGTTGCCCGCCCCGCGCACGAGGGCTATCCTGGGACGGGATAAGTCCTTCGCGCTCGACGCGTCGCGTCGAGCACGGTCGTTGCCCGGACCGCGGCCACCCAGGGCCCGCGCTCGGAGTGATCTCGCTTGCCGTTGCGTCCCGAGGACGTCGCGCTCAGTCGCTACCTTCTCGTCCGGGGCATCGTCCCACGGCCGACGGTCGAGGCGTGCATGGGCGAGGTCGGCCGGCAGCCGAGCGGCCCGGGCCTCGGCGCGACGCTCGCCCAGCGCGGGCTGATCCCACCGCAGGACGTTCGTCGCCTCTATGCGGAGGCGCAGCAGGCGATGGCCGCGAGCGGCTCGGATCGGATGCCGGGGCGGGCGTCGTCGGGCTCGGGGCGTCTCCCTCCGATGCCGCCGCCGGGATCGGGCTCGGGATCGGGCTCCGGATCCGGGCAGCACGGCGGCGGCACCGGACGCACCCAGCGTCCGCTCCCATCCGATCAGGATCTCAAGGCGACCTTCCGCCGCGCGGCGCTCGAGGACGAGACGCTCGCCCGGCTCGTCGTCGGCCGCGGCCTCGTCGCGCCCGACGCCCTCGCCTCGGTCCGGCGGGCGACCCAGGACGCCCACCGCTCGGGGCGCTCTCCGCTCCTCGGCCAGGAGCTCGTCCGGGCGCGCATGATCTCGCCCAAGGCGCTCCCCCAGCTCCAGGCCGAGGTGAAGGCGGCCCTCCACGACTGCCCCGGCTGCCGCATGCCGCTCTTCGCCGAGCGCGCGCCGACCGGGCGCCAGGTCCCCTGCCCCGAGTGCCGATCCCCGGTCCCCGTGCCGCCCGCGGGCGTCGGCGCGGCCGGCAGCGGCGCCCACGTCGCGCCGTCGGGACGCGGCTGGAGCAGCAACGTCGGTCACCCCGCGGCCGGCAGCAGCGCGCCGCAGGGCACACCGATCCCCGCGCTCCAGTCCGGCGGTCGGACGGCTCCGTTCGCGACCGCGAGCGGGAGCGGGTCGCTCCAGCGGGGCAGCGCGAGCGGTAACTTCGGGCGCGGCTCCGCGTCGGGCTCGGGCACGCGCTCCGGCAGCCGCGCCATCAGGCGGCCGATGGGGCCGCCTCCCTGCGGGGAGACGTTCGGACCCTACGAGATCATCCGCGAGCTCGGCCGCGGCACCTCGGGCACGGTCTACCTCGGCTGCGACCGACGCAACGGCGCCGAGGTGGCCGTGAAGATCCTGGCCGACGAGCTCTCCGCCCGCGACCAGCGCCGCGCCAAGCTTCGCAAGCAGCTCGACCTCGTCCGAACGCTCGACCATCCCTCGGTCGTGCGCGTCCTCGATGACGGGGAACGCGAGGGGCGGCCGTACTACGTGATGGAGCTCATCCAGGGGCGCCCCCTCACCGAGCTCCTTCGCGGCGACATGGATCTCGAGTTCGCGATGGAGATCTTCGAGAAGGTCGCCCAGGGCGTGCACCACGCGCACGAGCGCGGCTGCCTCCATCTCGACCTCAAGCCGCAGAACGTCCTGATCACCCGCGACGGCGAGCCGCGGGTGAGCGACTTCGGGATCGCGCGCGCCGTCGAGCGCCAGCCGGTGCTGAGCAAGCCGGGCGTCGTCTCGGGCATCCCCTACTACATGGCGCCCGAGCTCGTCCGCGGGCGCGGCCGCGACTACGGCGCGCGGACCGACGTCTTCAGCCTCGGCGTGATGATGTACGAGATGCTGACCGGTCGCCTGCCCTTCGTCGGACGCAGCAACGCCGAGCTCCGCCGCCGTCTCGTCCAGGACGACCCCGAGCCGCCGCGCAAGGTCCGGCCGAGCCTGACGCCCGAGGTGGAGGCGGTCTCGACGCGCTGCCTCGAGAAGGACCCGACCGACCGCTACGCCAACTGCGCCGATCTCGCCGCCGACATCGGGCGCCTCCTCAAGGGCGAGCCGGTCGCGATCCCGGTGAAGAGCCGGGTCCGCGTCAAGCTCCGCCGTCTTCGCCGCCGCCTCGGGACGACCACGATCCTGGTGGGCGGCGCCGGCATCCTCGTCGCGATCGCGCTGATCGTCGCGGTCGTCCTCTACGGCGTTCACCGCTCCGGCTACAAGCAGCGCCTCCTCGAGACCTGGACGACCGCCCTCGGCGGCGTCGAGCAGGCGATCGACGACGCGGGCGCCGCCCGGGTCGAGGCGCGCGCCGCCCTCGCCGGCGCCGAGCCGGGGACCGCCCTCGCGACTCTCCGCCAGGCGCTCTCCGAGCTCGACAAGGCGGCCGAGGGGCCCGAGCGGATCGGCGGCCCCCCCGAGGACGCCTACGGCGACGAGCAGGCCCTGGAGCAGGCCCGGCGTGACTACGAGATGCTCCAGGAGAGCCTCGCCCGCTCCCAGACCCGCACCCGACTCGCGCACGCGGTCGCCGTCCTCGCGATCGGCGACGCCGACGACATCGACCGCGCCAAGCAGGAGGTCGGCCAGATCGTCGCCGACAGCCCCGACGACGGCGAGGCGAAGGCCTGCCAGGTCCTCTACGACATCGTCACCGGTGAGCACGAGGCCGCCCTCGAGGAGATCGACGCGATCGTCCGCGTCAGCCCGACCAGCGCGCGCGAGCGCCTCCTCTGGGCGCGCGCGGCCGCCTGGGTCGATGACTGGACGACCGTCACCCCGCTCGTGGCGCCCCTCACGCACGAGCGCGGCGACCTCGAGACGACGCCCGAGCAGCGCCTCGAGGCGCTCGTGTTCAGCGCCCTCGCGAGCTGGGCGCTCGGCGAGCGTCGCCGCGCGCTCGACGACCTCAACGAGGCGATCACGCTCCGCGACGACGCGGCCGAGCCGAGGATCGTTCGCGCCCAGGTGCTCGCCGAGGAACCGCGCGACGAGGCGGCCGTCTTCGCCGACCTCGCCGCGGCGCGCGCGGCCGCTCCCCATCGCGCCGCCGAGATCCAGGCCATCCAGAGTCACATCGAGCGGGCCTGGGGCTTCCCCGAGGAGGCCGTCGAGGCGGCGGACGCGGCCCTCGCCGAGGACCCGCAGTCCTTCCCCGCGTTCCTGGCCCGCGCGGCCGCCCGGGAGGCCACCCTCGACCTGCGCGGCGCGCGCGACGACGCCGAGTCCGTCGTCCAGGAGGCGCCCCGCCGGCTCGGCCGCCTCCGCGCCGAGGCGGGCGCGCTCGTCGCTCGCCTCGACTGGGCCGATGGTCGCCGGGCTCCCGCGATCGAGGAGGTCGAGAAGGCACGGCGCTCCTGGCCGAACGTCTCGACGGCGCTCCTCCTCGGCGGCTTTCTCCGCGTCGCCGCGGACCGCCCGGAGGAGGCGATGCTCACCGAGGCGTTCGAGGCGTTCGGCCGCGTCCGCAAGTCGCGCCCGAACCTCGCCCGCGCCCACCTCGGCCTCGCCGTCGTCTACAAGCTCCGCCGCGAGAAGGACCTCACCAAGGCGGGCAAGCGCGCCCGCCGCGCGGCCGATCTCGATCCCCTCGACGCCTACGCCTTCGTCGTGCAGGCGCTCATCAGCGACGAGAAGAAGGAGCCCGACGAGGCCCGCAAGATGCGCGCGGACGTGGCCGATCTCTTCGACGACCCTCGGAGCGAGGCGGGTCGCCTCGTCATGATCGGGCTCGCCCAGTCGCGCCGGGCGGCCGCGCTCGAGCGCGACGCCTGGGTCGGCGGCGGCAGCGAGCTCACGACTCGCGCCGAGGACGCCCGGCGCCGGGCCGAGCTCGCCTTCTCGGCCGGGATCGTCCTCGATCCGACGAACGTCCTCGGCCTCATCGGTCGCGCCGAGATCGACCTGGCGAAGGGCCAGCGTCCCGAGACCGCTCGCAAGCGTCTCGATGCCGCGCTCGCCGTGGGCGTCCCGCATCTCCGCGCCCACGTCCTCCGCTGCCTCGTCGCCCTGCCGGGCGATCTTCCGCGCGCCATCGAGGAGCTCGACGCCGCCAGGACCCTGGCCCCCGACGAGCCGATCGTCGCGGCGCTCGAGGCCATCACCGCCTACTCCGGCCGGCGGACCGACCCGAAGAAGCTGGCCGTGGCGCTCGCCGCGGCCGAGAAGGCGCTGACCGCGAGCGCCGCGCGCCCCGACGCGCTCCTGCCCAGTCCCTCGCCTCTCTCGGCGCCGGAGCTCCGCACCCTCCGCGCCCGCATCTTCCGGGAGCTCGGAAAGAACGCCGAGGCCCGGGCGGCCGACGCCGAGGGGGACGCGGCGAAGACGGCGGCCGCCAACGCGCGCCGCGCCGTCGATCGAGCCCGGGGCCAGATCGGCAAGGCGCTGCCCGCCGAGGCGCTCGCGACGGTCGAGGAGGTGCTCGCCACGTCGCCCGGCGACGCGAGCGCGCACGCCGTCGCCGCCCGCGCCCTCGCCGCGCTCGACCGACCGATCGAGGCGCTCGCCGCGGCCGCCCGGGCGGCGATGCTCGATCCGGCCCACCACCGCCTCTTCGAGGAGCGGAGCGCCGACACGCTCGCGCCCGCCGGGAAGGCAGCCCTCCGCGCCGTCGAGGATGCGATCGCCGACGGGCGGATCTCCGACGACGATCCCCGCGTCCCCGACGTCCTCCGCTCGATGGCGGCCGCCGCCGACCTCCGCGGGAAGGCGAAGCCGCGCGCCGAGGCCGCCACCAAGACGGGGCTGGACGCCGCCGACCGCGCCCTTGCCCTCGACCGGACCGCCACGCCCGCGCTCTTCGCCCGGGCCCGGCTCCTCACCCTCGTCGGCGACCTCTCGGCCGCGGAGCGCGACGCGCGCCGCGTGACGATCCTCGCCGACGAGTCGCCGATGACGTGGCGGCTGCTCGCCGAGATCGCCCTCGCGTTCGAGCCGGCGCGGATCGAGAGCGCCATCCGGTTCCTCCGCCGCGGATCCCGGAGCGGGCTCGGCGCGGCCTCGGTCGTCGACGATCCGGCCTTCCAGCCGATCTCGGACGACCCTCGATTCAGCGCGCTCTTCGGCCGCTGAGCCCCCCGCGCCTCAGTCCGGCTCGTGGAGAACGTAGACGATCCCCGAGGCGTTCACGAGCCAGCTCCGATGGATCTCCCGCCGCGCGTAGACGCGCCGCCCGGGGCCGCGGCCACGGCGGGGGTTCCCGGCGGGGTCGTTGACGACGACGTCGCCGCTCTCGTCGAACCCGACGACGACGACGAGGTGCCCCTCGCTCGCATCGACCGGCGCCCCGGTGAGCTCGCCCGGCCCCCATCGGTGACTGAGGACGACGGGCCGGCCCGCCTCGATCTCGGCCTCGAGCTCCTCGATGGACCGGAAGCGCGCGACGCGCATCGGCACGCCGGCCGCCGAGGCCGCCGCGGCGTTGAACGACCAGTTGCCGAAGAGGTCCGCCTCGCGGTCGTAGACGCGGCGGCAGACCTCGGCGGTCGGGAGCTTCACGCCGCGGTGCTCGAGCACCATCGAGAGGCTGGTCGGCGAGCAGACCCGTCCGGAGATCCGGCCGTCCTCCCATCCCTGGCTCCGGAAGGGAACCTCGAGGATGCGGCCCCACGCCGGCGACCGCTCGGCGGACAGCGGCGCCCGGTCGTCGGCCCTCCAGCAGGCGAGGGCGACCCGGCGGACGACCGGACGCCCGCCGCCGTCATCGCCCGTGCCCGCGTGGAGCACGAGGCGCCAGCGGATCGCCCGGGCCGCGCGCGGGAGCTGCAGGGTGTCGACGTCGACCGTCGGCACGCCGGGCTCCGCCTCGTCGGCGGGCGCGCTCCGGGGGAGTCGGCCGGTCGGAGGTCGCCACCGCTCGCGCTCCTCGCCGGCGCACTCGGCCCAGGTGGCGAGCGGATACCAGCGCGAGAACGGTCCGTCGCGCTCGAGCGCCACCGCGAGCTGCACCTCGATGTGCGCCCCGTCGATCGCGCTCGCGGACCACGAAGGACACGCGCGGTCGAAGCCGCCGGCGGGCTCGATGACGGGCGAGACGACCGATCCGCGCGCGACGCCGGGGTCGAGCCGGAGCGTTCCGTCCTCGGCGATCGAGACGCCCTCCCGCTCGAGCGCACCCCAGGCGCCCGCCTCGGCGATCGACGAGTCCGCTCGCGACGGAGATGGCGTGGCCAGCGCCGTCGCCGCCGTCGCCGCGAGGATGACCGCCGCGGCCGCACGCGACCGGCTCATCTCAGGACTTGCCGTCCTCGTCCGGCCAGAGCTCTCCCTCACTCGGAAGCCCCTCGTTCAGCCCCTCGCTCAGCCCCTTGTCCTCGGGCTTGTTCTCCGGGGGCGGAGGTCCGCCGAGCGGGGGGCGATCCTCCCGGGGAGGCGGCGCCGGCAGCGGCGGCCGCCCCATCACCTCGGTCTGGGCGTCGTTGAAGTCGCCGGTCCGCTCGACGTGGTCAGCCGCCTCGGGATCCGGAAGAGCCGGCTTCGTCTCCGCCGGTGCGGCCGGCTCCGGGTCGGGCTCGGGTTCGGGCCCGGGGGCGGGCGTCGGTTCGGGCTCGGGAGCCGGGGCCGGGGCAGGAGCTGGCGGCGGTGGCGGCGGCGGCGCGGGATCGGGCGGCGGCGAGGCCATCGGCGCCGGAGACTCGTCCCCGTCGTGCTGGACCGCGGTGGCGCCCGTCTCGAGCAACACCAGACGCGCGTCGATCTCGATCACCTCGTGCTCGACCGCCTCCGCGCTGATCACGCCGCGCCGACGCACATCCTCGAGGGCGGCCCGGGCGGCCAGCCACGCCGCTCGGAGCGCCTGCTCCTCCTCGGCCCGGTGCAGCCCGGGGTTGTCCGCGAGCATGTCGCGCACCAGCTTCCCGACGGTCGCCCGCTCCTCGGCCATGCTGGCCCGGATGTGGTCGCGGATCTGGTTCGTCGTCTCGCCACGCCGGACGAGCTCGTCGAGCGCGTCGGCGGCCGCCCGCATGGCCGCCTCCCGCGCCTGAAGCCGCTCGAACCGGTCGCGGGTCGCGTCGCGGTGGGCGAGGCCGAGCCAGCTCACGAGCGGCCCGATCGTCAGTCCCTGCGTGAACAGGGAGAGGAGCACCACGCCGAAGACGGCGGCGATCAGGTCGTCGCGGGTGATCACGACGCCGTCCCCCACCGGGATGCTCAGCCCGACGGGAAGCCCGAGGGCGAGGGCGATCGGAATCGACCCGCGCACGCCGCCCCAGTGGATAACGTGCATCCAGGGCACGGGGACCGCCCAGCGGGTCGGCTTGAGGAGGAACATGTAGCCGTAGGTGACGATCGCCCGGACGAGCACGAGGCAGGCGAAGATCGCCGCCGCGATCCCCAGGTTGCTCCAGAGCGCCTCCATGTCGACCGCGGCGCCCATGAGGAGGAACAGGAGCGAGTTCATCAGGAAGGCGACGACCTCCCAGAAGGTGGTCAGCGTCATCCTCGTGGACGGCGACATCGAGAACATCTTGCCGAAGTTCCCGATCACCAGGCCGGCCGCCGCGACGGCGACGACGCCCGAGGCGTGAACGACGACGGCGAGGCAGTAGACGCCCCAGGCCAGCACGATCGAGATCGCCACCTCGGTGAGCGGCTCGTCCATCGTCCCGAGGAGGCGGTGGGAGAGGTAGCCGAGGCCGAGGCCGAGGCCGATCGCGACGCCGACCTCGTAGGCGAAGAGCTTCGCGCCCTCGGCGACGGCGGCGGACGCCTCGATCACGTGCTCGCCGCCCGCCGCCTCGACCCCGATGGACTTGGCGGCCAGCTCGCTCAGGATGATGAAAAGGACGACGGCGATGCCGTCGTTGCTGATGCTCTCGCCCTCGACGGTGAAGGACAGGTCGTGATTGACGCCCTGCGACCGGAAGAGGGCGAGGACGCTGACCGGGTCGGTCGCCACGATGATCGATGCCAGGAGCAGCCCGTAGAGCCACGGCATCGAGAAGACGTAGTGGAGGACCGCCCCCATCGCGAGCCAGTTGGTGAACGTGCCGGGCGCCGCGAGCAGGAGCACGCGCGGGGCGTTCCGTCGGAGCACCGCTATGTCGACCGCGAGGGCCCCCTCGAACAGGAGCGGGGGCAAGAACAGGATCAGGATCAGCTCGGGGGTGAGCGTGCTCGGCTCGACGGCGAACCCCTCGGGGAAGATGTCCGGCTTCAGCTGACGGATCCCGGCGAGGCCCAGCCCGACGACGACCAGGGCGACCGAGTAGGGCACCTTGAATCGCTTCGTGACGATCGCGGTACCGACCGCGATCAGGAGAAGCAGGATGACGAGCTCGACGATCGTCTCCATGGACGGGTCTCCGGACGCGCGTGGACGCTAGACGACGAGGATCGGGTTGCTGCTTCCGCGGATGAAGCCCTGGACGCGCTGGTACGCGGCGCTCTCGGGGTTCTGGGGGCAGCCGCTGACGACGAGGCAGTCGTGGTCGTTGCCCACCTCGCCGACGATCGCGGCCACGTCGCCGCTCCGCACCTTCACCTTGCAGGCGAGGCCGGCCTCGGCGGCGGCCTTCTGCAGCGCGGCGTTGAGGCCGGCGTTCTCCTTCGCCTCGAGCTCCTCGATGACCTCGGGCTCGAGGGCGTGGGCGTCGAGGTACGTGCCGAGGAGGTGCTGGGCCGTCTTGAGCGCCTCCGCATCCGCGATGGCGAGGACGCGGATCGTGCCCTTGTCGGCCACGCAGGCGAGCCCCCAGCTCGCCGCCTTCACGTTCTCCTCGGTGTGGATCGTGATCGGCAGGAGGATGTCGTCGAGGCAGCGGGCGACGTTCTCCTTCGGCTCGCGGACGATCAGGAGGGGAACCTTCGCCCGGGCCATCAGCAGGTCGAGGGTGCTCCCGATGCTGTCCTGCCCCAGGACGCGCAGGTCGTCGAGGTAGGGCGACCCGAGGAGGATCAGCTCCGCGCCCTCCGCCCGGCGCACCGCCATGATCTGGTCGGCGCTCGTCTCGCCCTCGCCCCGCGACGAGGTGGCCTTCACGCCGTCGCCCTCGAGCCCGGCGAGCCGCTCCTTGAGGTAGCGATCCTTCGCCTCGTCGGTCGGGCCGGGGTAGGCGTGGACGAGGTGGACGCTCGCGTTCCACCGCTTCGTGAGCACCGTCGCCAGGGCGCAGACGGTGTCGTCCTGATTGCTCTGATCGACGGCGACCAGGATCTTCCGGACGGTCGGTCTGGCGAGCTCGACCTTCGGCGCGGTCAGGGCCGCCTCGAAGAAGCTCATGCTCTCGTTGATGTCGGCGTCGCTATCGTGGCCCATCGGGTCTCTCCGGAGAGGGTCTGCGCGAGGTGGTCGTCAGTGTCCGGCGTCGCCGGCGTCGTGTCCGTCGCCGGCTGCGTCCCCGGCGGGCTCCTCGACCGCGGCCGGCCCGGCCGCGCCCGGCTTCTTCGGGATCTCGGGGAAGATCCCGAGCGCGGTCCACAGCGACATGTAGCCGATCACCAGAACGATCTGGAGGACGGTGATGACGCCGCCGACCTTGAGGTACTCGCCCCAGCCGATCTTGATTCCGCGCTCCTTCTCGAGCGCGTGGAGCGCGATCACCGCGGCGATCGAGCCGACCGGCGTCGGGTTCCCGCCGAGGTTGCAGGCCGCGATCAACGACCACCACATGGGCTCGGCCGGTAGCCCCTTGTCGATCATGTCGGTCATGACAGGAATCATCGTCGCCGCGACCGGGATGTTGTCGACGATCCCGCTCAGGACGAACGCGAACGGGACGATCAGCACCATCGCGAGGTAGGTGTTGTTCCCCGAGACGCCGTAGATCTGGTCGGCGAGGATCTTGAGGAGGCCGGTCGACTTGACCGTCCCGATGATCACGAAGAGCCCGACGAAGAAGATGATGACCGGCCACTTCACCTTCTTGATCGCGTCGTCGGGGCTGAAGCCGCTGAAGAGCAGCGCGGCGGTCCCGCCGGTGATCGCGATGAAGTCGAGGCCGAAGCCGAGCGACTGCGCCGTCGCGAAGCCGACGATCGTGAAGCCGAGGATGATCGCGCAGCGCTGAAAGATCGTCCGGTCCTTCACGAGCGCCCACTCGTCGAACTGGGCGACCTTCTTGGCCCGCGCCTCGAGGTCGCCGCCGCTCGCGAGCGACTTGCGATACATGAACTTGATGACGAAGAACGCGATCACCGCGCTCATGATCGCCAGCGGCATGCTCACCATCAGGAAGTGAAGGTAGGGGATCCCGGCGCTCGTCCCGATCATCAGCGTCGGGATGCCCGAGGCGAACGTCATCAGCGCCCCCGAGTTCGCCCCGATCGCGACGGCGAGGATGTAGGGCTTCGGGTCGTCGTCGAGCGCCTTGGTGATCACCAGGGCGAGCGAGGCCATGATGAGAGTGCCCGGCGCGATGGTGAGGAACGTCACGAAGCCGACGGTGGCGGCCATGATCGCCGGGAGGAGGCGCTTCGGGTCGCCCCGGGTCATCTTCACCAGCTTGACCGCGATGAAGTGGAACAGGCCCGAGTGTCCCGCGATCTCGACGAGGATGCTCGTCCCGACGATCACGCCGAGGACGCCGAGGTCGTGCCCGATGAAGTGGTGCACCTCCTCGTAGGGGTTGTCGCCGTGATAGACCTGGAGGCCGCCGATCCACTTCATCACGAAGACGGCGAACACGGTCAGGACCGCGCCGGCGAGGGCCGCGACCGCCTTGTGGAGCAGCTCGAACGCGATGCAGACGAACGTGCCCGTCAGGATCACGCCGATGACGATCATCGGGATGACCGACGGGCCGTGCGCCTCCGCCGCGTCGGCCGTCGGCTGCGCCGCCTGGGCCAGGAGGTCCAGGCCGGGCAGGGTGAGCATCTCGAGCATTTCGACGAATCCCCCGTGGCGTCTCGTGAGCCGAGACGAGGACGCGGATCGTATCGGAGGAGCCGGCGCTCCATCAAGCGACGCGACGGCAGGGTCTTAGAGCGGGGCGTGCGGACGTTTTCGCCCCGGCGTGAGGCGCGGTATCATGTCCCCAGGACGTGAGCCATGAGTGACCCCGCCGAAAGCCGGTACCCATCCATTGACGTCCGCGGACGGATCGAGATCCTCCGCGAGATCGCCAAGGGAGGTATGGGCGCGATCTACGAGGCGATCTTCCACGGCGCCGACGGCTTCGACAAGACGATCGCGCTGAAGGTCATCCTCGACGACGTCAGCCACGACCCCGAGTTCGTCGGCCAGTTCGTCGGCGAGGCGAAGCTCGTCGCCGACCTCGTCCACGAGAACATCGTCCAGATCTACCACCTCGGGAAGCTCGACGACGGTCGCTACTACATCTCGATGGAGTTCATCGAGGGCGTCACCCTCGAGGACTTCGTCAACCGCCACGCCGACCTCCAGCGCCCGCTCCCCGTCGACCTCTGCTGCTTCATCGTGAGCCGGGTCGCCCGCGGCCTCGAGTACGCCCACGAGAAGTGCGACAAGGCCGGCCACCACCTCCGCGTCGTCCACCGCGACGTCAGCCCCGGGAACGTGATGCTCACCTACGGGGGCGTCGTGAAGCTCTGCGACTTCGGGATCGCCAAGGCGCGCAACCTGATGATCCATCGCGAGGGGGAGATCCTCCTCGGCAAGGCGCGCTACATGAGCCCCGAGCAGGCGGCCTACGAGGAGACCGACGCGCGCAGCGATGTGTTCAGCCTCGGGATCGTCCTCCACGAGCTGCTGAGCGGCCAGCCGCTCTTCGAGGGCGAGGACACCCTCGTCACCCTCGACTACGTCCGCGAGCAGACGATCCCGGCGCTCCGGACGATCAATCCGCATCTGCCGCCGGAGCTCTGCACGATCGTCGAGCGGGCGCTCGAGCGCGACCGCGAGGAGCGCTACAAGACCGCCGGCAAGATGGGCTACGACCTCGAGTACTACATGTACCACGACCGCTTCGGGCCGACGAACCTGACCCTGCACCGCTACCTCAAGACGCTCCACCCCGAGATCAAGCTCTCGATCGACCCGACCGTCCCCGATCCCTACTTCGATCGTCTGATCGCCGCGTCGAGCGACTGATCGGGCGCCCCCCTCGCGCCGCCCGGGCGCGCGTGCCACACTGGAGCCGAACCCCGTCCGGGACCTCGGCCGTGCACGTCGCTCCGATCGCCAGAAGTCGCCGCCTCCACCTCGCCGCGCTCTCGACGGCGGCGGCCGCCGCGTGGGTCCTCGCGCTCGCGCCCGGCGGCCGCTCCCACGCCGATGACCCACCGCGCGATCGGGTCTACCTCGAGATCGTCTCGCGCGACGAGGCCGCCGCCCTCGCCGACCTCGCCCGCGCTCTGCGACCTCGATCGGGCGAGGATGCTCGCCCCACCTCGGAGCTCGCCGCCCGGGTCCCGGAGCTCGTGGAGTGGGCCCAGCGCGCGGCCGGCCCCGACGGCGCGCTCCTGGTCCCGGCCGCGACCGGCGGTCGCCATCGCGGCCTCCGGTCGCTCGTCCGCTCGCTCATCGGCGCGATCCCCGAGGAGCTCACCGACGAGCTCGCCGCCGGCCTGCCGTCGAGCGCGCGAGCCGAGGCGCTCGCCCGAGCCGACGGCGCGGCGCGCCTCGCTCCCCACGCATCCGGTGCCGAGGCCGCCGGCGCTCTCGAGGCGGCGAGCGACCTCCTCGGCGGGCTCACCCCCGAGGGTCGGGCCGCGATGCGGCGCGCCGTCGCCCTCCGGGTCGAGTCGGGCGATCGCCTCGGCGCCCGGACGACGCTCGGTCGCCTCGCCGACCTCGGCGGGCTCGACGCGGATGCGCTCGCCCGCGCCCTCCGCACCCTCGAGGAGCGACCGTCGTCCCGGTGGCGGCCCGACGGCCGGCTAGCCCTCGCCGCTCCCGGATCGCGCGCGCTCGAGCGGAGCGACCCGATCACGCTCGAGGTCCTCCTGACCCGACCCCTCCCCGCGCCGCTCGGCGGGCGCCTCCCCGTCGCGCGTGAGCAGACGCCCCGCGGTCGTCCGCTCCGGATGCCCGAGCCGCCGCCCGTCGTCACGCCGCTCCTCGCCGAGCGTCGGCTCCTCTGCAACGTCGGCTCCGATGTCGTCTCGCTGCCCCTCCCCGGGATCGACGCCGAGACGATGATCTGGCCGCCCGACCTCGCCGCCGGCGGGGGACCGCTCGAGGGCGGCCCGCGTGGCCTCCAGCCGGCCCTCGTCGTCGCCGACGACGGCGTCGCCTACGCCGCCCTCGCCGTCACCCCGGGGATGCTCGTCGACGACCTCGACGGCGGATCCTCCGGCGTCGAGTCCGACGGCGAGGATGAGGACGATGACGTGCCGGGCCTCGTCACCGGTCGTCGGCTCGCCCTGTTCGCCTTCGACGTCCGGGACCAGGGCCGCATGCTCTGGGAGCCGATCACCTCGATCGCCGGCGATGCCGGCGGCGACGACGCCCCGATGGCGGTCCAGCACACGAGCCGGCCGGCGGTGTGCGGCCCGCGCATCGTCACGACCGTCGTCACCACGGGCGACGAGCCCGAGGTGCACGCGGTGGCGTTCGCGAGCGCGCGCTGGACCGACGGTGATGGCGTCGCCGCGCCGCGGCCGCGCGTCCTGTGGCGTCGTTTCCTCTGCTCGGAGACCCGGAGCGGGACGCTCCGGCGGCGCCCGCTCTCGGTGACCGACTCCGGCCTGATCGAGCCGACGGTCGCCCTCGCGGGGTCGATCGCCGTCGTCGTCTCGAACGTCGGCTGCGTCTTCGGCCTCGACGCGATCGACGGCGAGATCCGATGGGCGCACCGCTACCGGAGCGAGAGCGCCACCCAGGCGACCGGCTTCGAGGATCTCCTCCGCCAGCAGCTCACCGATCGCGACCGCGGCGGCGGACCGTCGAGGATGCCCGAGGTGCCCGCGATCGTGCGCGTGACCGACGCCCGGGGCCGCGCCCGCACGATCGCCGTCGTCGCGCCGACCGACGCGGCGACGATCGCCGCCTACGACGTCGCCTCGGGCGAGCCGCTCTGGACGGCGCCGCGCGAAGGGCCGGGCTGGTTCGCCGTCGACGCCGCCCGCGGGTGGGTCGTCACCTACGGCGACCGCCGGGTTCGCCTGCTCGACGCCGCTTCGGGCCGCCCGATCTCGGGCTCCTACGCTCCCGCGCTCCTCGACCGCGCGATCGCCGGTCGCGGAACCCTCGTCGGGAACCGGCTCATCGTCTCGCTCCGCGACCACGCCCTCGTCGCGATCGACCTCGAGCACCTCACCGGCGGCGCGAGCGCGCTCCTCGCCGAGGGCGAGCGCGACCGCAAGCTCGGCCACGCGAGCATCGCGGGGAACGTCCTCGCCGTCCCGCCCGACCTCCTCGTCGTGACCAGCTCGCGCCAGCTCCAGATCCTCCGGATCGTCCCGAAGGACTGAGCCCCACCCCAATATGGCGCGCCTCCGCGGATCGGGCGCTGGCCGTCGCGTGGGACGCCAGCCATCATCCCGACGTGACCGTTCCGCCCCGTCCTCCGCGACCGCCCGGACCGCCGTTGCCTCCGGGCTACCCGACGCCGGCGCCGTCGCCTCCCCCTCCGGCGGCGCCGCACGGTTACCCGACGCGGGCTTCTCCGGGACGGCCGCCGCCGGCCTCCGCGCCGCGCGCCGCCCCGGGACCCACCGGGCTCGCCCCGGCGCAAGCGATCGGTCCCTACCGGGTGATCGAGGAGATCGGGCGGGGCGGGATGGGCGTCGTCTATCGAGCCGAGCATCCCGCCCTCCGCCGCGAGGTCGCCCTCAAGGTGCTGATCGCCGGCGAGCACGCCAGCCCCGAGGCGCTCGCGCGGTTCGTCGGCGAGGCGCGGGCGGTCGCCCGCCTCGGCCACCATCCCCACATCGTGCCGATCCACGACGTCGGGACCTCCGGCGCCCTCCACTACCTCGCGATGCACTTCGTCGACGGTCGCCCCCTCGACGCGCTCATCCGCGACGGCGAGATCGCGCCCCGGCGCGCCGCGACGTTCGCGCGGAAGCTCGCCCTCGCCCTCCAGCACGCCCACGACCACGGCCTCCTCCACCGCGACGTCAAGCCGCAGAACGTGCTCGTCACCCGCGAGGGCGAGCCGCAGCTCACCGACTTCGGCCTCGCCAAGGACGTCGACGATCAGAGCGGCGTGCGCACGACCGAGGGGACGCTCGTCGGCAGCCCCTCCTACATGCCGCCCGAGCAGGCCGAGGGCAGCGACGCCGTCGACACTCGCGCCGACGTCTACTCCCTCGGCGCGACCCTCTTCCACATGCTCGTCGGCGAGGCGCCGTTCACCGGCCCGACGATGATGAACATCATCAAGCGCGTGATCACCGACCTCCCCGACTCCCCCCGGCGCCGGAACCCGGCCGTCGACCGCGACCTCGACGCGATCTGCCTCCGCTGCCTCGAGAAGGAGCCCGAGCGCCGCTACCCGACGGCCGGGGCCCTCTCCGATGACCTCGAGGCGTGGCTGGCCGGGCGCCCCGTCACCGCCAAGCCGGTCGGTCGCCTCCGGCGAGCGGGGATGTGGATGCGGCGGAACCGGGCGATCGCCGCCGTCGGCGCCGTCACCGCGATCGCCCTCCTCGCCGCCTCGTCGCTCGGCGTCTGGGCCGCCCTCGAGCCCGCCCGCCGCCGCGCCCAGGACGCGCATCGGAGCCAACGCCTCGAGGCGCTCCGAGGCGAGCCAGCGCGCGCCCTGACCGTGCTCCACGACCGGATCGAGGCCGCCTCGGGCGACGCCGACGCGCTCCGCGCCATCGTCGAGACGATCGAGGACCGCTCGGCGATCTTCGAGATCGCCCGGGCGGCGATCCCGCCAGAGACCGACGAGGAGCGTCAGGCCCTCCCGGCCGCGGTCGGCGCGCTCGCGACGGGATCGCTCCTCGCCCACGCCCACGCCCGCCTCGCCGAGTCGCTCGACGGAGATGCGGCGGTCCCCCACTGGGTCCTCGCGCTCGGCGCGGACGCGTCGGGGCGCTGGGGCGCCCTCGCCCGGATCTGGCTCGCCCGCGAGGCGTGGCGACGCGGCCGCGTCGAGGTGGCGCGGGCGCAGCTCACCCCGGTCATCACGCGGTCCCGCGCGCTGAAGCTCGCTCCCGAGGACGCGCGCCGCGCCACGGTCCTGCACGCGCGGGTCCTCCTCGACCTGGGCCGATGGGAGGATGCCGAGGAGCAGCTCGAGTCGCTCGGCTGGCCGACGGACGACGACGGGTTCGCGAGCTCGACGGCCATCCGGACGATCCTCCGGAGCTTCGGCGCGACCGACGAGATCCCGATCCCCGTCTCCGGCCGGGCGTGGCTCGGTCGGATCCGGCTCGACGGCCGAACGCTCCTGCTCGTCAGGAACGGCTCGGGCTCGCGCGCCTACCGTCCTCACGAGGGCGGGCTCCGGGAGGTCCCCTCACCGCTCGCGCCGGTTCGCTCGTCCGATCAGATCCACGCCGTGACGGCGGCCGACCTCGACGGCGACGGCCGCGACGAGCTCGTCGTCGGCGTGAAGCGGGCCTCGGCAGGCTCCGGGTTCGCCGTCGTTCGTCGAGCCGACGTCGACGCGGCCTGGACGCTGACGGCCGAGAAGCTCGGGAACCCGGGCCAGCCCCTGGGAGCTGCCGCGGGCGATCTCGACGGCGACGGCGCGGACGAGGTCGTGATCACCTTCAGCTACGAGGCGCCCGGGAGCTGGCTCCTCGACGGCGCCCGGGTCATCCCGTTCGCCCTCCCGGGGCACTTCCGGTCGGGACACGGCTGCTGGTTCCACGATGTCGACGGCGACGGCTCGCTCGAGCTGTTGATCGAGCGCGACGTGACGGAGACGGCGGGGCGGCTCGACGTCTTCCGGCTCGGGCTGCGCGGCGGCGCGGTCACCGGCGCGGACCGACGGCTCGGCGCGGAGCTCGTCGGCGAGCTCCGCGGCATCGCGATCGACGACGACGGCCTCATCGCCGCAGCGGCGCCGTTTCACGCGTGGCGCAACCAGGTCGACGCGAGCCTGCGCCAGGCGCACCAGTTCATCGGACGCCCCGTCGACGAGACCGATCGGACCGACCGCATCGTCCTGCTCCGCTGGCGAGACGGCCAACTCCACCGCGAGCACGCCTTCGTCATCGGCGAGACCGAGCGGCTGCCCGACCGCGACCCCCGACAGGTCGACCTCGGCCGCATCGGGGGACGCCGCGTGATCCTGTGCCGGACCCTGGGGAAGCACGCGCGCGCGGGGATCAAGGGCTCCGAGCGCCGTCTCTGGTTCGTTCTCGGCGACGATGGCGCCGCTCCGGTGATCGACCTCGGCCCCCCCCGTCGCGATCGCACCGGCGGGATTCGCAGCGCCATCTTCGAGGACCTCGACGGCGACGGTGACTCGGAGCTGCTGCTCCTCTACGACGATGCGCTCGTCATTCGACGCCGGCGGGACGGGCCGCCTCCGGCGCGACCGCTCGATGGGGACGGCGACGGGCGTCTGGCCCGAGCCCCGAGCGACTCGGAGACCCTGCTCGTCGGCGTCTACGACCTGCTCACCCTCGTCGAGGTGCTCGACCTGAAGCTCGACGACGCGATCGAGGCTCGGATCGCGGAGCTCGAGACCCGCTACAAGGGCAGCCCCGAGGCCCGCGAGGCCCGCCGGGCGCGCATCCTCGCTCTCCACGCGAAGGCCCAGGATGCCGAGGAGGCGGCCTCGAAGCAGCTCGCCGCCTCGTCGGCGCGCCGAGCGGCCGGCGCGCGGGCTGAGTCCCGACGACTCTCCGACGCGGCGGAGCTTCTCCACCGCGAGGCCCTCGCCCTCCTCGAGACGGCCGCCCGCCAGACCGACGATGCCCTCGGCGACCTCTCCTCGCATCGATTGGCCGAGGCATCGACCACGACCGCGTACGAGACGAGCCTGGTCGACCTCGCCCTCGACCTCGCCCGGAAACGACGCGACTGGCGGGCGTGGACGAGCGCGTCGGCGCGGCGCGAGAGCCTCGACGCGAAAGACCTCGATCGCCGGATGGACCGCGAGCGCCTCGCCACCCTCGCCGAGCAGGTGGTCATCCCCGGGTCGAGGTCGGAGCCGCCGCCGCTCCTGGCCGACTTCCCCGCCCGCGTCACCCGGACCGCGGACGGCTTCTCGATCGCGGTCGACGCCCACTCCGCCCACCACGTGGTCGGCATCCCGGTCCGCTACGACGGCGGCGCGTTCGAGATCGAGCTCGACGTGACGATGCGATGGTCGATCTGGCGAGGGGTGATGCACCTCGGCCTCCTCCCCGTCGACGCGTCGTGGGACCGCCGCTCCGCGCGGTTCATGAAGAGCCGGACCGGCGGGATCCAGGACGTCCGGTTTCCGGCGACGGTGCGCGTCGACACGATCCCCGCCCTCGAAGGCGCGCGGTTCCGGATCTTCGGCGCGCGCTTCTTCCCCTACGCCCTTCCGATCTCGACGACCGGCCCGGTCGGCCGCTTCCCGGGACGATTCCGGGTCCGGGTGGGCGTCGTCCCCGAGGCGAACGTGATCTGGTACGAGGTGCGCGAGCCGGGCGACTCGCCCGAGGCGCCCGGGGCGGTCCTGGCCCGGACCGTCGCCGAGCTCCGTGACCCACCGCCCGACGGCTTCTACGTGGTCGGCGCCGCCTTCGGGTACGAGGAGAAGGAGATGCTCCTCACCCACGGCGCCCACGGGGCGCGCGACATCGTGACGATCGAGAACGTCCTCGTCCGGGCCGTCGGCATCCGCCCCTCCCGGCGCCCGCCGCTGCTCCGGGCGCGCGACCACGTCCTCGCCGCGGGAGCGGAGGTGCTCGCCGGTCGTCCGGACCAGGCCGTCGCGCTCTATCGCGGCGCCCTCGCCCGCGACGGGACCGACCTCCACGCCTGGGTCGGGCTCGCCCTCTCGGCTCGCGATGCGACCGCGCTCGTCCGTGGCTTCCAGATCGACCCCTACGGCATGGCGCTCGCCGTCGACGACGCCCTCCGCGGCGCCCCCGCTCCGGCGCGCCGCCTGATGGGCTCGCTCCTCGGGAAGGCCCGCGAGGCGATCCCCGCGGCGGCCGACGCGTTCCGCGGCGACTGGGCCGCGGCGGTCGCGCAGCTCGCGAACGACGACTCCACGGCCGCCCGCTACCTCCGGGGACGATGCCACGGCGCGACCCGCGGGGCCGATCACGACCTCCTCATCCGGCAGCATCTTCGACACTCCGGGGACGAGCTGCCCGACGTCCTCTGGGACGGCGAGCGGGCGCCGTCCAACGTCGAGGTCGAGAAGATGATCGCCGAGAAACGCCTCGCCGTGGCGTGGGTCGCCCTCGGCCGGCGCCTCCTCCTCGACGAGGCCGACGTCGCCGCGCTCCGCCTCCGCGCCAGGCTCTCGGAGCTGATCAACCGCCCGGCGAGGGCGCGGGCGGACCTGCGCCGGGTCGCCGAGCTGTCCTCGGGGACCGACGCGGCGCGCGCCTGGCTGACCTACGGCAAGTTCGTGTGGGACCGACTCCGGAGCGTGGCCGGGGCCGACGACCAGGTGCTCGGCGCGGTCCGACACGCGCTCCGGGCCGGCCTCGCGAGGTCGGCCATTGTCGGGTTCGGGGCGTCGCTCGCGAAGCCGGGCGCGGACGAGGGCGACGACAGGCGCCTCCTCCACGCGCACCTGCTCGCCGCGCTGGAGGCGCTCGCGGAGGAGTGATGCGCGCCGGGCGCGGTCAGGCGACCTCGCCCTCGGCCGACTCGGACGACGCGGCGGACTCGAGGAGCGCGTCGGGGTCGTGCGCCTCCCAGTCGATCCGGGGGGCGTCCTCCCAGAGGGTCTCGAGGTCGTAGTAGGAGCGGGCGTCGTCGCGGAAGACGTGGACGATGACGTCGCCGAAGTCACCGAGGACCCAGCGGCCCTCGTCGACGCCGTGGATGTTGATCGGCCGCACGCCGCTCCCGGCGAGGCGCCCGGCCACCTCCTCGGCGACGGTTCGACCCTGCTTGCCGCTCCGCGACGTGGCGATCACGAAGAAGTCGGCGTAGTCGACCAGCCCGCGGAGGTCGATCACGACGACGTCCTCGGCCTTCTTGTCGACGGCCGCGTGGGCCGCCACGATCGCCATCGTCAGCGTGTCGAGCGGCGTCCGGACCTTCTCGCCCGTGGCGGGGCCGCCGGAGCCGACCTTGCGGATGCGTCGAGCCATGATCGATCCCTACTGCTACTTGGAGAGGGTGTCGGCGAGGAGCTGAACCAGTCCGCGCCCGTCGTTGACCGCCAGGGTCAGGCCGGTGAACACGACGCTCACGATGCTCATGAGCTTGATGAGGATGTTGAGCGCCGGCCCCGAGGTGTCCTTGAACGGGTCGCCGACCGTGTCGCCGACGACCGCGGCCTTGTGCGCCTCGCTGCCCTTGCCGCCGTGGTGGCCCTTCTCGATGTACTTCTTCGCGTTGTCCCAGGCGCCGCCCGCGTTCGCCATCATGACCGCGGTGCAGAAGCCGGCCGAGAGCGCGCCGGCGAGCAGCCCCATCGAGCCGGCGACCCCGAACAGGACGCCGACGAGGATCGGGCAGACGATCGCGAGGAGGCTCGGGATCATCATCTCCCGCTGGGCCGCGCCGGTCGAGATCTCGACGCAGCGGGCGTAGTCGGGCTTCTCCGTGCCCTCGATGATCCCCGGCTTCTCCTTGAACTGCCGCCGCACCTCCTCGACCATTCCCATCGCCGCGCGCCCGACGCCGTTCATGGTGAGGGCGCAGAACAGCATGACGAGCATCGCGCCGAGGAACATTCCGACGAGCGTCATCGGGTTGAGGATCGTCACATCGAAGACGCTGGTCAGCGCCTCGACTGTCGGCTGTCCGCCCGGGTCGAGCCCGCCGCCCGCCTGCGCCTTCACGTCGGCCATCAGGTCGGTCATGCTCGCCGCGTCGGCGTCGCCGAACCGCTTCATCGAGTCGCGCAGGCTGTAGAGGTAGCTCGCGAGGAGGGCGAGCGCGGTCAGCGCCGCGCTGCCGATCGCGAAGCCCTTGCCCGTCGCGGCCGTCGTGTTGCCGAGGCTGTCGAGGGCGTCGGTCTTCTCGCGGACGCTCGGATCGAGGCCGGCCATCTCGGCGTTGCCGCCGGCGTTGTCGGCGATCGGGCCGTAGGCGTCGGTCGCGAGCGTGATGCCGAGGGTCGACAGCATGCCGACCGCCGCGATCGCCACGCCGTAGAGGCCCATCGGGACCGTCTCGAAGCCGCCGGCGAGCCCGAAGGCGGCCAGGATCGCGATCGCGATGATGATCACGGGGTCGACGACGCTGCGCATCCCGACGCCGAGGCCAGCGATGATCACCGTCGCGGGGCCGGTCTCGGCCGCCTCGGCGATGCTCTGGGTCGGCTTGAAGTCGTAGGCGGTGAAGTACTCGGTCCGCTTGCCGATGAAGATTCCCGCGATCAGGCCGCTGACGATCGCGCCCCACATCCGGAACGCCCAGACGGTCGAGCCGCCGGTCGCCTCGTTCCCGTAGATCAGGAAGCAGATTCCGAGGACGCCCGCGGCCACGATCAGCGACGACATCGTCACGCCGCCGTGGAGGCTGTGGAGGAGCTCGGCGAGGGTGGCGCCCTCCTTCGTCTTGATGAAGAAGGTGCCCAGCACGCTCGCGAGAATGCCGAAGCCGGCGATCGCGATCGGCGCGACCATGAACGAGAGCTTGGTCGTCGTGACGTCGCTGTCGGCGCCGGCGAAGTAGCTCGCGGCGACGACGCCCAGGGCCATGCTCGCGATGATGGAGCCGTAGAACGACTCGTAGAGGTCGGCGCCCATGCCGGCCACGTCGCCGACGTTGTCTCCGACGTTGTCCGCAATGGTGGCGGGGTTGCGCGGGTCATCCTCGGGGATGCCCTGCTCGACCTTGCCGACGAGGTCGGCGCCGACGTCGGCCGCCTTGGTGTAGATCCCGCCGCCGACGCGGGAGAAGAGCGCCACGGCGCTCGCGCCCATCCCGAAGTTGAGGATGTTGAAGGCGATCGCGTCGGGCGAGTCGAAGGCGCCGGTGGCCGCCAGGATCAGCATCCAGGCGCTCACGTCGAAGATCGCGAAGCCGACGACGACGAGGCCCATGACGGCGCCGGCGCGGAACGCGACGCGGAGGCCGTCGTTGAGGCCCTTCTGGGCGGCCGCGGCGGTGCGGTTGCTCGCGCGGGTCGCCATGAGCATGCCGAACCAGCCCGTCGCCGCGCTGAAGACTCCGGCGAGGAAGAACCCGATCGGCGCCGTCATCGGGAGGAGGTTCCCGGCGCCCATCCCGGCGAGGATGATCGCGGTGACGACGAGGAAGAGCGCGATCAGCCGGGTCTGGCTCTTGAGGTAGGAGATCGCGCCCTCGCGAACCGCGGAGGCGATCTCCTTCATCTTCTCGTTGCCCTCGTCCTGCTTCACGACGTAGCTGCGGAACGAGAGGGCGGTGAGGAGCGCGACGATCGCGCCGAGCGGGCCGAGGAGGAAGAGATACCTCCCGCTCTCGAGGAGCTTGCCGATCGTCGGCTTGTTCGGGGCTCCGTCGACCGGGTCCGTCGGGGTCGGCGCCGGCGGGGTCGGCACGGGGTCGCCGCCGTCCTGAGCCATCGCGGCCGTGAGTAGCGTGTCGCCGGTGGGGGCGGTCCCAAGGTCGGCCACGAGGACACCCGCGAGGGCCAGCGCCGCGAGCACGACCGCGGTCCGAACCCACTTCCTCCCAGTGATCATCGTCGGTGATTCTCCAGATCTACGACGGCGGACCGGGCGGTGCCCGGCGCGCACGCGCCGCCATCCCCGGAGCGGGATCGCGGTCGGGGCAGGCCTCTCTCGGAGGTCGAAACGGCATGACGAGAGGCGAGATACGAATCCAAGCCAGCGGCCGTGCCGCAGCGCGGCACGGCCCGAACGGACGGAACAGTTAACCGTCCGGGCGGGACGAAGTCCAGCCTATTTTGGCCGTTGGGCGCGCGGGAGGGGGCGGGGGACCGCTAGTCGTCGAAGCTCGGCTTCCGGTTCGGGTTGAGCTTGAGGACCCACTCCTTCCAGTGCTCCTCGAGCTCGTCGATCTCGACGCCGATCGCCTTCTCGAACTCCTTGCGGCCAGCCTTGCGCTGGCGGCACATGTCCCAGTACTTGGTGAAGACCGTTCGGTTCTTCTTGTGGCTCCAGACGAACCAGTAGATCACGCTCCAGGCATGGGCGTAGTGGAATCCGGTGAACTTGGGCTGGGGGACCTCGATGAGCTCGCGGATCGGGACGTAGTTCCCCGCCTTGATCGCCCGCTGCACGACCATGAGCCGGTCGCGCGGGATCTCGTTGATGTGGACCTTCTTGCCATCGTAGCGAGCGCTCTCGAAGTAGACGGCGAGCCCCTCGATGATCCAGGTCGGCGCCTGCTGGAAGATCCCGCTCGCGACGAGGTGCTGGAACTGGTGGGTGCCCTCGTGGGCGAGGACGGTTCGCGTGTCGCTCGACATGCCGAACTTGCCGTGGTACGCGGTCACCCGCCGGTTGCCCGGCTGATAGAACCCGCCGACGTTCGCGCCCTTGTTCTCGCGCTTCATGAAGGTGTCCTTGTCCCGGTACAGCCAGATCTCGGACTTCTTCTCGAGCTCCTTGTCGAAGCTGAACGCGTCGCAGAACTTGTCGTAGAACGCCTCCATCTGCCGCGCGTAGGCCTCGACGAGCTTGGGGTGCGCGTCGCTCCGGAAGCGGTAGTGCTCGGTCTCGATCGCCTCGGTCTGGCTGATCGGCGTCCCCGGCTCGTAGGGGCTCGGCAGCGCGGCGATCTTCGGGTCGATCTCGACGCTCCGCCGCTTCGGTCCCGAGAGGCCGACCTTCTTGAGGAGCTTCTCGTACTCCTTCTCGATCAGCTTGATCTTGTCGCGGGCCGAGACCGGCCGCTCGGTCTTCGGGTCGTACCGGTCGGGGACGTCCCCCGAGGCGACGGGCGGGGCCATCGCGACGAGGACCAGCGCCGCGAGCAGCGCGGCGGGGAGCAGTCGGCGAAGCGTTCCGGTCATGGATCCCATCCTCCGTCGTGCGGTTGTCCCGGCGCGGCGCGAGCGCGCCGTGCGAGCCTGGTCGGCGGCCGCGTTCATCGGGCCGCCTCCACCGAATCGATCACGGCGCGGGTGAGCGCCGCCAGGGTCGAACGCCAGGCCTCGCTCGGCTCGCCCTCACCCGCGTCGGCCGACCGGATCACGGCGATCACGCCGCCGCGGCGGGCCGCGATCGAGCGGCGCGAGGAGTGCTCGCGCACCTCCTCGACGCCCGCCCACTCCCCGCCGGGCTGGACCGCCGGACGACACGCCCGACGGAGCGCGCCGCGCGCGTCGGCGTCGCTCGCCCAGTCGGTGACGTTCACCGAGACGCACCTCGGCGCGTCCCCCTCGCCGGCGCGCTCGTAGAGGAGCGTGAGACCGGGCGCCCGACCGAGGTCGTCGTCGCGCCCGACCCGTCGGAAGGCGACGAGGTCGTAGCGCCCGATCGCCTCGTCCTGGATCGTCGCCGGGGCGGCGTTGCCCCAGACGGTCGAGGCGATGCCGCTGCCGAACTCGGGGTCGCTCGGCAGCTCCTCGTCGTCGTCGATCTTCTCTCCCGCCGTCCCGCCGCCGGCGACCGGACCGTCGCTCACCTCGCCGACGCCGGCGGTCTCCCCGACCTCGCCCTCGCCGCCCCCTTCGGCGACCGCGGGAGCCACAGGCTCCGGCGGCGGAGGCGGGAGGATCGGATCGGTCGTGGCGTGGAACGCGGCGAATGGACCGCCCGCGAGCGCCGCGGGGGCCGCCCAGGCGAGGAGGCTCGCCTCCTCGTCTTCGGGGGCCGTCGTCGCGGCGGTGCCGCCGTCGGTCGTCGCCGAGGCCCCGCCGTCGCCGGCGCCGGCGCCGTCGCCGGTGCCGGTCGTTCCGGCGCTCGGCTCGCCGTCACCACCTCCGCCGTCGCTCGGCGTGCTCTTGCACCCGAGGGGAAGAACGCCGATCGCGATGGCGAGCGGAAGCGCGAACGCGGGGGAGAATCGACGGCGCACGATGCGGCCCTCCGGACCAACGTCGAATCGTGGTGTACCAGCGATGATGTCCATGGTAGCCCGCGCGCCCCTTCCCCGCCAACGGCGCCCCGCGTCACGGGAGCGTAAGAAAGGCCGACTTACACCGTAGCGACGCCATGCACCCGCCGTCGAGGCCAACCATCGACGCCACAGGAAACTACGAGTCGACGACCTCGATCACGGGCGTCTTCGATGCAAACACCTCGCCGATCGCCACGGCCGCCTCGACCCCCTCCGCGCGGAGGCGCTCGATGAAGCCGTCGGCCCGATCCGCCGGCACCGCCATGAGCATTCCTCCGGAGGTTTGCGGATCCCAGAGGACGGTGGCGCGCTCGAGCTCGAGCCCATCGGGCAAGGTCAGCGCGTCGCCGACCGACGCTCGGTTCCCAGCGGTCATCGCGGTCTTCACGCCGGCCCGGATCATCGTGACGCTCTCGGGCATGACGGGGATGGCGTCCATCCGGAGACGGAGGCCGACGCCGTCGCTCCCCCGCGCCATCTCGAAGCCGTGTCCGATCAGGCCGAACCCGGTGATGTCGGTGCCGGCGTGGACGCCGTGCTCGCTCATGAGGCGACCGGGGACCGCGTTCAGCTCCGCCATCATCCGCGACGCGGCGACCATCGACTCGGCCGAGAGAAGACCCTTCTTGTAGCCTCCGATCAGCACGCCGGTGCCGATCGGCTTCGTCAGGATCAGGACGTCGCCCGCCCGCGCGCCGACGTTGCGCACGATCCGGTCGGGGTGCACGGTTCCCGTGACGGCGCAGCCGTACTTGAGCTCGTCGTCTCGGACGGTGTGACCGCCGACGATCGCCGCGCCCGCCTCGCGCATCTTGTCGCGCCCGCCGCGGAGGATCTCCGCGAGCACCGCCGGCGGAACGTCCTTCGGGAAGCAGCAGACGTTGAGGGCGCAGATCGGCTCGCCGCCCATCGCGAACACGTCGCTGACCGAGTTCGCCGCGGCGACCTGACCGAACAGGTAGGGGTCGTCGACGAGCGGGGTGATCAGGTCGACGGTCGAGACGATGGCGAGGTCGTCGCGCACGCGGACGACGCCGGCATCGTCGTTCGTGCCGAGGCCGACGAGGACGGCGTCATCGCCGGGATCCGCGATGTCGCTCGTGATGGTATGGAGGTCCGACGGACCCAGCTTCCCCGCTCAGCCGCCCGAGCGCGCGCAGTCGGTCAGCTTGAACGAGGCGGCGGGCGCCGGATCGGCGGCGGTCCGGGATGGGTCGTTCGTCATCGTTTGCTCCTCGCGCCGCCTGGGCGCCCGGGCGGTGGCGTCGGCGGGTCGGTGGTCGCTGGATCGGCGGAGCGGCGGGTCGGCGCGCCGCGGGGCTACCGTCCCTCGCGGATCTTCGCCATCTTCCCGACGGTCTCCCCGATCCGCTCGGCGAGCTCGACGATCCCCTTCGCCGCGCTCTTCACCTCGTCGGGGACCGGCGCCACCTGGATCAACTCGGCGTGGCCGCGGATCCCGGCGAGCGGGTTCAGGACGTCGTGGTCGAGGCGCAGGGCGAGCTCGCCGACCGCCGCGAGCCGACGGGAGCGCGCGACCTCGCGGATGAGCCGGACGATGCGAACGGCCGCCTTGATGCGCCCGGGCACCTCGGAAGGATCGTAGGGACGGACGACCGCGTCGATCGCGCCGTCCTCGATGAGGCGGTCGCGGACGCCGGCGTCGTATCGCCCGCACGCGACGACGAGGCCGACCTGGCTGTAGGCCTCCCCGTCGAGGAACACGCGCGCCATCTCCTCGGCGTCCGGGGCGCTCCCCGAGCCGATCGCGACGAGCGCGACGTGGGGAATCCCGTGGACGATCGAATCGCGGACCCCGGTGAGGTCGGCCACCCGGTCGACCTGGAACCCGGCGCTCTGAAGCGCCGCCGCGACCTCGTCCGCGCCCGAGGATCCCGGGTCCGCGAAGAGGACGCGCACCGGACGGCTCGCGTTCGCGGGGATGATCTCGTCCGAGGAGTCGTAATCACACGTCCCGGGCGGCCGCTCCATGGGCTCGCTCACTCCGGCCGCCGGAACGGGACGAACCGCACCGGCAGCAGCGCCTCGCGCTCGATCAGGCCGCGCGCGTCCTTGGTGATCAGGAGCAGCTCCTGCCGCTCCGGGTCGCTCCCGACCGGGATCACCATCCGTCCTCCCGGCGCGAGCTGGTCGACGAGGGCCGGCGGCACGCTCGGCGCCGCGCACGTCACGATGATCCCGTCGAACGGGGCCGCCTCGGGCCACCCCTCCCCGCCGTCGCCGACGCGAAGCTCGATGTCGTAGCCGAGCGCGCGCAGGCGCGCCTCGGCGGCCGCGGCGAGCTCGTCGGTGAGCTCGATCGAGAAGACGCGATCGACGAGCTCGGCGAGGACGGCCGACTGATAGCCACAGCCGGTCCCGACCTCGAGGACGCGGCGGCAGCGCGGCTCGACCGCGCCGAGGGCGGAGGTCATGTAGGCGACGATGTAGGGCTGGCTGATCGTCTGGCCGGCGCCGATCGGCAGGGGCCGATCCTCGTAGGCGCGGGCGCGCCACTCCTCGGGCACGAAGAGGTGGCGCGGGACGGTGCGCATGGCGCGGAGGACGTCCTCGTCTCGGATCGAGCGCGCCTCGATCTGGGTCGCCACCATCTCCTGCTGCACGATCGCTCCCGCCGCCTCGAACCAGCGTCCCCTTGGGGGTTTGGCTCACCCCAGGGTAGCCACGTCGCGGGCCGAGGACAAGCGCGGCCGGCCGGTCTCGAGACGAACGCCGGTCGCCCGGTCAGCCGGTCTGGATCGAGCCGTCCGAGGCGACCGCGCCGGGGAGGTCGATCCCCTCGGCGGCCTTCATCAGGTGATCGAAGATCGCCCCGCGCTCGCCGCGCAACCGATCGATCGCGCGCTGCCGGCGGATCCGGGTGAACCGGACGCGCACCGCGCGCGCCGTCTCGCCGGCGAGGCGGAGCCACCGGAGGGCGACGACGGCGCCGACCGCGGCGAGGACGGCGACGAGCACGCCGGCGGCGACCGATTGATCGGGGATGCTCGGGAACTGTGCGTGGAGCGGGGCGTGGAGGAACGCGGCGAGGACGCCGACGCCCGTCCAGGTGACGGGAAAGAGGACCATCCCGCCGAGCATCTTGACGGTCGCGACGTCCTTGTCGAGCTTGCTCCCGATCATCGCGATCACCCACAGGCCGAACGCCGCGGGCAGGTTGACGAGGTAGCCGACGACGAGGATGGGCGGCAGGAGGAGGAAGACGAGGAGAACCTGGAGGGCGAGGATCGCGGCCATCGAGATCCGCACGATCTTCGGGTCGCGGTCGAGCTCGTGGTCGTCGATGCCGAGAGCGCGCAGGTCGTCGTCGTAGCTCTCGACCCGCTTCCGGAGGGTCGCGACGAGCTCGGGGTTGCTCTTCAGGGTCGCATAGTAGGCGAGGCGCACCCGCTGGAAGCCGAGCGACCGCTCGTCGATCCGCGGCTTCCCGGGATCGGCGCCGGCGCGCGCCGCCCGCTCGGCCCGGACGAGCTTGCGCCCGCGGTGGAGGACGCGGTGGGTGTCCCAGTCCTCGGTCGCGTGGATGACGTCGGTCAGGTTGCGCTCGATCTCCTCGGTGAGCTTCCGGGCGCGCTCGCGGCCGACCTCGTCCGGCTCGTCCTCGGGCGGCGTGACGTCGAGCTCGGCCGGCAGCTCGATCGCCGGGTGGAAGCAGACGTGGGCGCGGCTCCGGAAGAGACACTTCTCATCGTAGTGGAGCCCGACCGGCAGGATGACCGGCGTCGGCGCGCCCGACTGCTGGAGCTGTCGCGCCCGGTAGTAGAGGCGGGCCGCCCCGGTCTTGAGCTCGCGGAGAAACGGCTCGTCGTGGCTGACGCCCTCGGGGAAGAGCGCCGAGAACGAGCCGCGGGCGACCTCGGCGGCGAGGGCGTCCATGCTCCGCGCGTTCTGCGCGCGCCGCTCCTCGTCGGTCGACCCCTTGGCGTCCTGGGCGCGGAAGATCGGGACGGTGCCGACGCGGCGCAGCAGCGTCCCGAGGATCGGCCACTTGAAGAGGCCGTGGCGAGCGCCGAAGACGACCTGCCTCGGGAAGCGCGTGAGGATGAGGCCGGGATCGACCAGCCCGTTCGGGTGCCACGAAACGACCACGCCGCCGCCGTCGGACGGGACGTGCTCGGGCGCGCTCACCTCGACCTCGGCGAAGAACAGGCCGGTGAGGAAGTGGAAGAAGCGCTGGATCAGGCGATACGCGAACGGTGGTGGCGCGGCCATCGGCGATCGGGAGACTCCGGGGGGTCGCGAGCCGGCCATGATCCCCGAACCCGCGTCCGGCTTCCACACCTCGAAGCGGACCCCGGGCGACCCTCTTAACAAAACCCCAATGGAGTCTGGCGCCCTACCGGCGCGTCGGTTATGATCCTCGCCCTTTGCGTCCGGGTCGGGTGATCCCCGATCGGCGAGCCCGCTGCGAGCGCATCCGGACCGAGGACATTGCTGGAAGAGATCGACGGATGAACACCGCCGCCTTCTACGACCTCGACGGGACGCTCCTCCGCGGCAACGTCCTGGCGCACTACATCTACTACGCCCGGACCGAGCCGACCCCGGCCGGACGGGCGAAGCGCCTGCTCGAGACGGCCGTGAAGGCCCCGTTCTGGGTCGCGATCGACTGGTTCGACCGCAAGATGTTCAACGAGCACTTCTACGCGTCGTACGCCGGGCTCTCGGAGGACCGCCTCGCCGTCCTCGGCCAGGAGCTCTTCGACACGACCCTGAAGAAGAAGATCTTCCCCGGCGCGCCCGAGCTCGTCGCCGGTGACAGGAAGGCCGGTCACATCACCGTCCTCGTCACCGGCGCGCTCGAGTTCGTCGCGGAGCCGGTCGCTCGCCACTTCGGATTCGACCACTGGGTCGCGACCGGCCTCGAGTACGGCCCCGACGGCGTCGCGACCGGTCGCCTCCGGCCGCCCGTGATCGCCGGCCCCGAGAAGGTGCGCTGGATCCGGAAGTTCTGCGTCGAGCACGACGTCGACCTCGAGGCGTGCCGCGCCTACGCCGACGACATCGCCGATCTGCCGTTCCTCTCGCTCGTCGGCAAGCCGACGGCGGTGAACCCGGACATGCGCCTCGGCACGGTCGCCCGCAGCCACGGCTGGCGAATCCTCAACCTCGACGGCCGGACCGACGTGCGCCACCGGATCGAGAACGCCGAGGAGCGCGTCGGCGCGTTCGTCCACGACGCGCAGCGCGCCGTGGCCGACGGCGGCGTGACGCTCCAGCGGGGCTTCAAGCGCTTCCGGCGCCTGGCCCGCGACCTCGCCCGCGGGCGAGGGGCGACCGAGGCGCCGCCGGTCGAGACGAGCCTCGCCGCGACGGACGCGGACGAGCCCGAGCACGAGACGACCGGCTGACCCCCCTGAAACTCCAGCCCCGGCGACGGCGCGAGACGACAAGGACGACGCGGACCATGGCCAAGGCGGCCCGAACTGAGCAGAAGCCCGACGGCGAGCCGGCCGGAAACGGCCGCGGCGACACGCCCCCGACGCCGCGCGCGCGGTCGGGGAGCGTCCCTCGGAAGACCGGCACCAAGCGCTGGGCGGCGGCGCCGGGCCGCGAGAAGTGCGTCGTCACCCTCGAGCGGGGATCGCCCGAGCGGGTGATCCCGTTCGGCGAGGACTTCATCCGCTGCAAGCTCCCCGCCGGCACGCGGGTGGTGTATCCGCCCCCGCCGATCGCGCCGGTCCCCGACGTGAAGGCCTCGATCCGCCAGGCGCTCGTCCACCCGCTCGGGATGGATCCGCTCTACGCGCACCTCACCCCCGGGATGAAGGTGACGATCGCGGTCGATGACATCAGCCTGCCGCTGCCGCAGATGAAGCGGCCGGACGTGCGGCAGCTCATCCTCGAGGCCGTCCTCGAGATGCTGAACGACTACGGCGTCGACGACATCGAGATCATCATCGCGCTGTCGCTCCACCGCCGGATGACCGAGGCCGAGATCCGTCGGATCGTCGGGAGCAAGGTCTTCTCCGACTTCTGGCCGAAGCGCCTCTACAACCACGACGCCGAGGATCCCGACGGGATGGTCGACCTCGGCAAGACCGACCACGGCGAGTCCGTCCGGATCAACAAGCGGGCGGCCGAGAGCGACCTCGTCATCTACGTGAACATCAACCTCGTGCCGATGGACGGCGGTCACAAGTCGGTCGGCGTCGGGCTCTGCGACTACGAGGTGCTCAAGGCCCACCACACCCCGCACACGATCCTCGACTGCTGGTCGTTCATGGACCCGACCGCGAGTGCGCTGAGCCGGAGCTGCGAGCGGATCGGCAAGGTCGTCGAGAGCCACGTGAAGGTGTTCCACATCGAGAGCACCCTCAACAACTCGATGTACGGCGACGCGATGGCGTTCCTCAGCAAGCGCGAGGACGACTGGAACGCGGCCGACGAGTGGGCCTACCGGAGCCTCACCTGGACGCTCGGCAAGCTCCCCCGCAAGCTCAAGCGCGACTTCCTCATGCGCTACCGGGCGGGCTACGGGGTGACCGGCATCAACGCCGGGGCCTGCGAGCCGGTCCACGACCGCACCCTCGAGAACTGCTACCGGCAATACGCGGTGCCGGTGCAGGGGCAGGCGGACGTGCTCGTGACGGGGATCCCGTATCTCTGCCCCTACAACGTCAACTCGATCATGAACCCGCTGCTCGTGCACTGCACCGCGCTCGGCTACTTCTTCAACATGTACCGCGGGGCGCCGCTCCTGAAGAAGGACGGCGTGTTCATCCTCTGTCACCCGCTCTACGACGAGTTCCACCCCGACCACCACCCGAGCTACATCGAGTTCTTCCGCCGGCTCCTCCCCGAGAGCCGCGACAGCAGCTACCTCATGCGGACCTACGAGGAGCAGTTCGCCCGCGACCCGAGCTACGTGCACCTCTACCGCCACGGCAACGCCTACCACGGAGCGCACCCGTTCTACATGTGGTACTGGGGCGAGGCCGGACGAGCCCACGCCGGCCAGGTCATCTGCGTCGGGGCGGAGAGCGAGCGCGTCGCCGACGTCCTGGGCTGGAAGGTCGCCCCGACGATGGACGAGGCGCTGGCGATGGCGAAGTCGTTCCTGGCCAAGAACGACCCGCAGATCACCCTGCTCAAACACCCGCCCCTGCTGATGACGGACGTGACGCCCTAGGCGAGAACGACGTTCGGTCTGCGTGGCGTGGTGGTGGTCGTGGTGGTGGTGGATGGCAGCGATGTCGGCTTCGCCGACGATTCCTCACGCCAAGTGCGCCAAGGTGCCAAGCGGCGCCAAGAGTCCCCCTCCGGGCATCGTCGCGCCCTCTGCGAGCGCTCGCCCGCCGGATAGGATCACTCTGCGTTCGACTCGGGCAGCTGGTAGTCGCGCAGAAGTTAGTGGCTGTCACGATCCTCTCGAATCAGCTCGACGGAGGTCATCCCCTCGGGCGCGCGGAGGAGCTTGGGGGCGGCGCGGATCCTGGCGACCAGCTCGCGCCGGCGGTCGAGGTCTGCGTTGCTCACCTCGGTCTCGGTCGGCACCTCGAGGAAGGCCTCGCGACGCGCCTCGTCGATGTCCTCGCGCGTGAGGTCGATGCCGCGACCGGCCCAGAGACCCTCCAGGCTGCGGAGTGGCGTGTCGGCGCGGACGCTCTCGACGAGAGACTCGATGAGCTCGAGAACCTCGCGCTGCTTTTCGGCGGGTAGCCCGCGGAGCTTCTCGACGAGCTGTTCTATGCTCATGAGCAGTTTCACTCCTTCCCGTTACTCTATTCGACGTGGGAGCCGACGACCACTGTCGGCTCACGTCGCCGACCGCCGCGCGGGAGTCCAGTCTACCCACTCCATCCGACAGCCCGGCGCGTTCGCGCCGGAGCACCCACGTCAGGCAAGTGGCCCTTCGGCGCCCTCCCCGCCATCCAGGATGGACATGAGGTCATACGACAACTCTTCGATCCAACGCTCCAGTGTGGCCTGGTCCTCTTCGGTGATGAGCCCGTTCCGCCGTAGCATTCCGTCGGGATGAAGTCCCCAATAGCGGGCAAGGTGGCAGATTCCCCACAGCGAACTGATCACTCTCCGGTCGAGCTTCGGGGCGCTCTTCAGGTGCGGTAGGAGAGTTCGCACACACTGAACGAGGTGGTCGTAGACCTCTGGGCGAAGCCCCTTGTAGGGCCGCAGCATGCTCAAGAACCCCTGCTCCCAGCGCGGATCCTCGACGTTGGGGTTCGACCCGCAATGGAACGTGAGTGCCTCGATGGCTTCCGCCGGGGTCAGAGGCGTGTCCCTGGCTTCCCTCGCGAACGCCAGGCCGGCCAGCTTCGGATCCAGCACCAGCGCGGCCGCCCCGACGATCCCCGCGTCGTTGCCGAGCGTCGCGAGCACGATCTCCACGCCCTCGAGCGCCGCGGTGAAGGCGCGGCGCTCCATCTCGCGTCGCGCCGGCGCGAGGATCAGGTCGCCGGCCGCCGCCATTCCGCCGCCGATGACGATCGCCTCGGGGTTGAAGAGATTCACGAAGGAGGCGAGGGCGACGCCGAGCCAGACGCCCGTCTCCCCGAGGAGCGCCTTCGAGAACGCGTCGCCTGCTTCCGCCGCGGCGACGACGTCGCGGGCCGTCACCGCCTCGATGGCGCCACTTCGGAGCGAGCTCGCGACATCGGGCGCGGTGACCAGCCGCTCCCGCGCGATCCGACCGACGGCCGTGCCCGAGGCGAGCGCCTCCAGACACCCCGGGTTTCCGCACCCACACACGGGGCCGTCGGGGTCGACCGTGATGTGGCCGAGCTCGGCGCCGACCGAGCGGGCGCCTCGGTAGACCGAGCCGTCGAGGATGAGCCCGCCGCCGACGCCGGTCCCGAGCGTGATCACGATGACGTGGGCTCGTCCCCGCGCCGCCCCGGCCCAGACCTCGCCGACCGCGGCGGCGTTGGCGTCGTTGTCGAGGCGGACGGCCCGCCCGCCGAGGGCGGCGGAGAGCTCGGGGCCGAGGGCGACGTCCTCCCAGCGGAGGTTCGGCGCCTGGGCGACGACCCCGTCGCGCGCCCGGACGAGCCCGGCGACGCCGACGCCCACGCCGAGCGACTCGCCCACCTCCCCGTCGAACGCGCGCACGAGCTCGGCCGTCCGCGCGATCACGGCCGCCGGACCCTCGCCCGGCTCGGTCGGCGTCTCCCGGCGGACCCGGATCCTACCCTCGGTATCGACGAGACCCGC
Organism: Planctomycetota bacterium; assembly: GCA_029260755.1. Taxonomy (GTDB): domain Bacteria; phylum Planctomycetota; class J058; order J058; family JAJDCQ01; genus JAJDCQ01. The sequence continues at coordinate 125,608 of JAJDCQ010000108.1, forward strand.
GGCGATCTTGGTGCCGCCGATGTCGATCCCGATCGCGAGCTCGGGGGTTGCATCCGTCATGTAACCGTGCGGTCCTTCCAGTAGCCCGGTCGTCGCCGACCGTGGGCCACCGCGACGATCCAGATCCGACCCTCGTGCTCACGGTAGATCAGGAGGTACGGGAAGCGTCGAAGCAGAAGCCACCGATGCACCGAATCATAGCGGGGCCACCGGTCGGGGCCCTCGGTGATCCGCGCGAGGCCGAGGTCGACCTCTCGCTCGAAGCGACGCGCGACGCCCTCATCGCGTTCGGAGTACCACGATGAGGCCTCGCCGTACTCGATCGAGGCCTCGGGATGGAAGACGACCTCAGGAGTCGCCACGGGCCCGGCGAGCGGCCGCCTTCACCTCGGACCAGGGGACCGGCGCCACGAGCCCCTCCTCGATCTCCCTGGACCGCCGGGCGATCTCACGTTCCCAGGCGTCGGCGGTGTCGTCGTCGGGCGCTCCGTCGAGGGTGGCCAGGAGCCGTTCGATCAGCCGAACCCGTTCTCGCTCGGGGAGGCGCGAGGCTTCGGCGAGGAGCTTTTCGGTATCGCCGCTCATGGCACTCATCGTATCCGCAGACTCCGACGCGAACAACGCCGGGTCTTCGTCGCTTGTCTCATCGCCCGAGCCCGCTAGACTGCGCCCCATGGCCGAGAAGAAGAACGCCAGCGCCTTCGCCAAGGACTTCGGCTACCTGATGCCGTTCCTCGAGAACGTCGCCGCCGCGGCGGACGACCTCGAGCCGGCGGCGCGGGACGAGCTTCGGACCCTCCTCTCCGGATCCCGGCAACGCTGGGAGCGCGTCCAGGCGCTCCTCGGCGGCGCCCCGGGCGCCCCCGCCAGCGCGGCGGCGGACTCGCCGGCGCCGGCGACCGCGCCCGCGGGCGCGGCGACGCCGCCCTCCGCTTCGCCCATCTCCCCCTCGTTCCCACCGGCCGGGTTCACGGTCGGCAGCCTCCGCCCTCGCTCCTGAGGATCGGTCACCCTCGCTAGTGGGATTCCAGGGGTCAGGTCCAGGATTCACACCAAGGGGGTCAGGTCACACCAGAGGCACCAGACCGCTGCAACAGATTCGCGCTCTAGTGTGATTCCTGGACCTGACCCCTTCGATTCACAGTAGAGGGGCCAGGCGCTCGGGCGGGTGACCGTCAACGGAAGTCCCTCGATCGGATCAGCAGCTCGTCGAATCTCCGGGAGAGGTCGACGATCTCCTCGACCATCACGTGGACGACCTCGCTCTGGCGCTCCACCTTGCCCCTCACGAGGACGGCGCTGCTGTGGCGGGCCGCCGCGTAGAAGGCCTCGAAGACGCGGGGGCGGATGATGAGGTTCGCCTCGCCGGACTCGTCCTCGATCGTCATGAACATCACGCCCTTCGCCGTTCCCGGGCGCTGCCGGAGCAGGCTGATGCCGGCGACGGCGATGCGCCGGCCGTGGGGCGTGCGCTCGGGGTCGCGGAGCTCGGCGGCGGGGCTCGCTCCTTGCTCCTCGAGCCATGGCCGGTGGAACGCGACCGGGTGTTGCTTGAGCGAGAGGCCGGTCGCCTCGTAGTCCTGGTAGACCTTCACGATGTCGGGGACGGCGGGGAGGGGGTCGGTCTCGACGGTGGGCTCGGGCTCCGGCAAAGGCGATGGGTCGGCGTCGCGGGCCGCCCACGCCGCCTCGAAGAGCGGCATCGGCTGATCGCGCAGCCGCATCACCTGCCACGATGCCTGCTGACGGTCGAGCCCCATCGATGTGAACGCATCGGCCCGGGCGAGGCGACAGAGACAGACCGCCGACACGCCGCTCCGGCGATAGAGGGTCGCGATGGACGGCGCCGGGCCGTAGCGCTCGCGGGCGGCGATGATCCGCTCCGCCTCCTCCTGACGGAGCCCGCGGACGAGTCGCATCCCGAGGCGGAGGACACGACCATTATCTTCGAGGGTCGCATCCCAGTCGCTCGCGGCCACGTCGACGCGGCGGACGGGCACGTCGTGGCGCTTCGCGTCCCGGACGAGCTGGGCCGGCGCGTAGAAACCCATCGGCTGGCTGTTCAGGAGCGCGCAGACGTAGACGGCCGGGTGATGACACTTCAGCCAGCACGAGACGTAGGCGAGCAGCGCGAAGCTCGCCGCGTGCGACTCGGGGAAGCCGTACTCGCTGAAGCCCTGGATCTGCTTGAAGACCCGCTCGGCGAACTCTCGGGCGTAGCCGCGCGCGCTCATCCCCTCCACGATCTTCTTCTCGAACGCGAGGATCGCCCCGTTCTTCGCCCGCCAGGCGGCGATCGCGCGCCTCAGCCGGTCGGCCTCGCCCGGGGTGAAGCCGGCGCACTCGATCACGAGCCGCATCGCCTGCTCCTGAAACAGCGGCACGCCGAGCGTCTTGCCGAGGATCCGCTCGATCGTCGCGTCGGCGTACTCGATCGGCTCCTGGCCGTTCCGCCGCCGCAGGTAGGGGTGGACCATGTTCCCCTGGATCGGCCCGGGCCGGACGATCGCGACCTCAATGACGAGGTCGTAGAAGGTGCGCGGCCGGAGGCGCGGGAGCATCGACATCTGGGCGCGCGACTCGATCTGGAAGACGCCGACCGTGTCGGCCCGGCAGACCATGTCGTAGACGACCGGGTCCTCGGCCGGGACGGTCGCGAGGTCGACCTCGAGGTCGTGGTGGCGGTTCAGGAGGGCGAACGCCTTCCGGATGCAGGTCAGCATCCCCAGGCCGAGGCAGTCGACCTTGAGCATGCCCATCGCGTCGATGTCGTCCTTGTCCCACTCGATCACCGTCCGGTCCGGCATCGCCGCGTTCTCGATCGGCACCATCGATGACAGGGCATCCTGGGTGATGACGAAGCCGCCGACGTGCTGGCTCAGATGCCGGGGGAAGCCGAGCAGCTCGCCCGTCAGCGCGATGAGCCGCCGGATCGCGGGAGCCGCGACGTCGAGGCCGAGCCCCTCGATCTGCTCCGGCGTCGGCCCCGACGCGCCCCAGCCGTCGAGCGTCTTGGCGAGCCGGTCGACGACGTCGAGGCCGAGCCCGAGCGCCTTCCCGACATCGCGCACCGCGCTCCGGCCGCGGTAGCTGATCACCTCGGCGGTGAGGGCCGCCCGGTGCCGGCCGTACTTGGCGTAGATGTACTGAATCACCTCCTCGCGCCGCTCGTGCTCGAAGTCAATGTCGATGTCCGGCGGCTCGTCGCGCTCCTTGCTCACGAACCGCTCGAAGAGGACGTCGATCCGGTCGGGGTCGACCGCCGTCACGAACAGGCAGTAGCAGACGGCCGAGTTCGCCGCGGCGCCGCGCCCCTGGTACAGGATCTCCTCGCACCGGGCGAACGCGGCGATGTCGTGGACGGTGAGGAAGTAGTGGGCGTAGTGCAGCTCCTCGATGAGCCGCAGCTCGTGCTCGATCTGCCCCCGCACCTTCGCCGGCACCCCGCCCGGGTAGCGCTCCTCCGCCCCGGCCCAGGTCAGCGCCGTGAGGTGCTCCTGGGCGGTGCAGTCCGACGGGACGACCTCGTCGGGGTACCGGTAACGGAGCTCCTCGAGGCTGAACCGCGCCCGGTCCGCGATGGCGATCGTCCGCGCGATCGCATCGGGCCGCGACGCGAAGAGCCGCGCCATCTCATCGGGCGGCTTCACGTGGCGCTCGGCGTTCGGGAAGAGGCGCCGTCCCGCATCGGCGATCGTGCAGCCCTCACGAATACAGGTGACGACATCCTGGAGCGGCTGGCGCTCGGGGACGTGGGAGTGGACGTCGTTGGTCGCGACGAGCGGGATGGCGAGGGCGTCGCCGAGCCGTCCGAGGAGACGGAGGCGCGCCCGGTCGTCCTGACGGTAGCCGACGCTCACGGCGAGCGAGAGACGATCGTCGGCGCCGCCGAACGCCTCGCGCAGCCGGAGGAGAAGAGTCCGATCGGCATGCGATGGTCCCTCCCAGAGCCGCGGAGGCACCGCGACGGCGAGCAGGTCCCGCGGCGTCTCGCCGTCGAGCAGGTCGTCGAGGTCGAGGTGACACTCCCCCTTCGGAGCCCGGCGCTTGCCGAGCGTCAGGAGCAGACAGAGCCGTCCGTAGGCCGCCCGATCGACGGGAAAGGCGAGGAGCGACCAGTCGATGTCGCGAAAGACCAGCCGGCATCCCACGACCAGCCGGATCCCCCGCGCCTTCGCCGCCACATGCGCGCGGACGACGCCCGCCATCGTGTTGACGTCGGTGACGGCGATCGCGGCGAGGGAGAGCTCGGCGGCGCGGACGGCGAGCTCGTCGGGATGGCTGGCGCCGGTGAGGAAGGTGAAGTTGGTGGTGACCTGAAGCTCGGCGTAGGGCGCGGCGGGCTCGGATGGAGTGGAAGCGTGCTCATCGACGCCGGCGAGGCGGGCGGCGGAGAGGGCCTTCCAGGGGTGGAGGCGGGACTTGGGTGGCGGTTGGTCAGGCATGATGATGATTTCTCACGCCAAGCCCGCCAAGGTTCCATTGGAGACGCCAAGGGCGCCAAGGGTCTCCGCCGAAGGCCCATCGCGGCGTTTGCCGACGAAAGAAAGAGAGCTCACGCAAAGGCGCAAAGACGCAAAGGGTCGTTGCTCTGAGCCAAGATCTGGATCCGGCGAAGCTCCTTTGCGCCTTTGCGCCTTTGCGTGAGCTCTCATCGACCCATCGCCGCGGCAATCGAACCGGCAAGAACTCTTGGCGTCCTTGGCGAACCTTGGCGCCTTGGCGTGAGAACTCGTCGGCGAAGCCGACATCGCTGCCATCACCCTCACGCCCAACGCCCATGCAAAAAGAACCGGCTCCCGCCCGCCCCCACCTGCCGGAACACCCACCACCAGACCCCCGCCTCGTCCTGGAGCTTCCAGTAGTCGCGGGGCGGTCGTCTCCCCGGTTCGTCGCTTCCGGCGAGCCACCATCGCGCCGTGATGCGTTCGGGGCCGACGCTCGTGATGATCCGTTTGCTCCCCTCCCTTCCGTCTCCGAGGGTCAGCGCGATCACCGGTCCGTCGGGGGCCAGTAACGCCACCTCCACCGACTCCGGGGGGCCGTAGACGATGCTCGGGCGGTCGGCGACCGGCCAGGTCGTCTCGGCGTCGGTCGTCTCCGCGTTCGGGCTCGAGCCGGCGGCGCTCAGCACCGGCCTCGCCTCGTAGGCGCGCTCGGGCACCCACGTCGCGAGTGACTCGATCCGGCGAACCGCGGTCGGGCCGAGGCGCTCGCCGAGCTCGTCGACGAGCGCCGCGAGGCGGATGTCGAGGGTGGTGGCGGCGTCCGAGCTCGGCTCGGCGCCGGTGAAGAGGGCGGCTTGCGGATGCGGCAGCCTTCGCTCCGCGGAGGTCGATGACTCCGCGGGGGCGAGCGGCTCCGCGCGGAGCCCGATCCGCTCGACGCCCCACCCGAGGTGGAGCCTCTCGAGGCGCGGCTCGAGCAGCTTTCGGATGTGCCTCGCCTCGCGGCTCGGCCGCGCCAGGAAGAGCTCCTCGGTCAGCCGCTCCCCGTCGCTGCGCCAGGCGTGCAGCGTCACGCGCCGCGCCCCGCTCTCCATCCGACGCAGGCGCGCCGCGAGCTCCTCGACGAGCTCGCCAACGACGATGGTGATGACCTCGGGCTGGAGCACCGGACCGGCGAGCTCGCGCTCGACGGTGATCGGCTCCGCCAGCGTCGGCGCGTCGACGCCCTCGAAGGCGCGCCCGAGCGCCCGGTCGAGCGGCCGCATCAACGCCTTGCCGAAGCGGTCGACGAGCGAGCGGCGCGGCAGGGCGAGGAGGTCCCCTATGCGAACGACGGCCACCTGCTCGAGCGCCGCCGCCACCTCGGGCTCGACCCGCAGGGCGGCGACCGGCAGCGGCGCGATGGCCGCTGCCAGCTCCGTCGGCCCGACGATGGCGATCCGCTCGGGGCCGAAGCGCGCGAGCCCCCAGGCGCCGCCGCGCGTCGGCGCGATCGCGGCGCGCGCGCCGAAGCCCCTGGCGGCGATGGCGGCGAGCAGCCGCCTCACGAGCGGCTCCTCGCCGCCGAAGAGGCGCTCGCACCCGGTGACGTCGAGGAGCAGCCCGTCGGGCGGATCGGGCGAGACGAGCGGCGCGAAGAAGCGGCGCGTCCAGACGGCCATCCGCTCCAGCGTCCGTCGCTCGCGCTCGGGCTCGAACGGCTCGACCAGCGGCTCGCCGGGAAGCAGCGCCCGCGCGTGGGGGACGCTCATCCCCGCCGTCACCCCCGCGGCGTCCGTCCGCCCGCAGCCCGTCACCACGATCAGCTGCTGGCCCTGCCGGCGCTGCACGAGGAGGATCGGCGGCGCCCGCTCTCCGAGCCGGTGCCGCCGCCGCACCAGGTCGACCGCGAGGCTAGGCAGAAACAGCGACAGCAGCCGCCGCGCCCTCGTCGCGCTCGCCCCCGTCGTCGCGATCGCCTCGCTCATCGGCTTCGACTCCCTCCGTGGCGCCGCTCGCGGCGGCGGTGTCCCAGACCCAGCTCCTCCCGGGTCGCATCTCCGGATGGGGCGGCGCTCCCTTGCAGCGCTCCAGGGTGATGCGAAAGCGCGGCTGCTCGCGCTCGGTCGGGACGGTGCCGACGCCCCAGCGCGTCGCCGCCGCCGAGAGCACGCCGCGCTCGCGCGGGGTGCGGGCGAGGAGGACGAGGCCGCCTCCCTCCGCCGCCGCGATCTGCAGTCGCCGCGTCGCGGCCATGCCGAGGCCGCGTCCGTCCGCCACGACCGCGGCGACCGATGGGCATCGGCAGGCGAGGTCGAGCGCCCAGATGCGCGGGTCGCCCTCGCCGCGCTTCGTCCGCGGCGAGGAGGGGCGTCGGCGCGCGCGTCGCGCGCCCGGCGGCAGCTCCACGAAGAGCGATCGCCCGAGGCGGTCGGCCCCGTCCTCGAGATCGAGGAGCCGCTTCGGATACGGCCAGCAGTCCCGCCCCAGGAAGAGCAGCCAGCGACGCCCCGGATCCCCGACCGGCGCGACGGCGCGCCCGGCGAGCTCCGCGAGGAGGAGCAACGGCGGCGCGAAGACCTCGCTCTCCGCGCCGATCCACTCGTGGACGACGCCCCGGGCGAGGAGGAGATCCTCGAAGAGCGAGACGGGGGGCGTCCGCCGATCGCCGTCGCGCGCGCCGTCGGGCGCGCCCGCTTCGATCCGGGCCACGGCGTCGATGAGGTCCTTCGGGAGAATCCTAACCATGTCCTATCCTCGGGACATATTAGGTAGCCTCCCCGACACGGCAAGTCAAGACGATCTCTCGCTCTAGTCCTGCATTATCAGACACTCACGAAATCGACAGAGCGCCGTCCGAGCGAACTCCCGCGAAGGTCAGATCTTAGGTTTAGGTTCAGATTCTCGTCCAGCTCCCGCCCGCCGGCCTCGGGAAACCTAACCCTAAACGTTCGCCGTCGCCCTTATCATGGGATCGCCGTGCTCAAGCGATACGCCCAGGTCTTCGTCACCCTCCTCGCGATCGCGGACGCCGCGCTCACCGCCGGCGCGTTCCTGCTCGCCTACCACGTGCGCTTCGCCTTCTTCGCGACGCCCAAGGGCGTCCCGCCCCTGCAGGACTACCTCCTCGCCGCGCCGGCCGTCGTCCTCGCCGCGCTCCTGTGCTACCGCGCCTACGGCCTGTATCGACCGCGGCGCACCGACGCGTTCTTCGAGGAGGCGCTCGACGTCGTCAAGGCGTCGGTGACGACGCTCGTGCTGCTCCTCGCCCTCTCGGCGCTCGTGCGCAGCCGGTCCTACAGCCGCCTCGTCGTGCTGCTGTTCGCCGTGTCGCTCCCGATCGTGCTCACCGTCTCGCGCATCGTCGCGCGGAGCGTCCTGCAGGCCGCCCGGCGGCGCGGTCACAACGTGCGCCGCGCCCTCGTCGTCGGCACGGGCCCGCTCGCCGCGACGCTCCTCGAACGGATCCACCGGAACCGCTGGACCGGGATCCTCGTCACCGGCCTCGTCTCGGTCGACGGTGAGCCCGACGCCGGCGCCGCGAGCACGCCGATCAGCGAGGGCGCTCCGCCGCCGCCGGTGGTCGGCGCGCACGAGCAGATCGAGCAGCTCGTCGCCTCGGCGAGCCCCGACGTCGATCAGGTCTTCGTCGCGCTCCCGAGCAGCCACGCCCCCGAGCTCCGCCGGATCATGGACCGCCTCGCCGACACGACCGTCGACGTCCGGTTCGTTCCCGACGTCCTCGGCTTCGCGCAGATGCGGGCGAACGTGAGCGACTTCGACGGGCTGCCGCTGGTCGCGCTCCGCGAAGGGCCGCTCTACGGATGGAACCGGCTGCTCAAGCGCAGCCTCGACGTCGCCGTCGCCGGGCTCGGCCTGATCGTCCTCGCGCCCGTGCTCGCGGCGATCGCCATCGCGATCCGCGCCGGGTCACGTGGCCCGGCGCTCTTTCGCCAGGAGCGGGTCGGCCTCGACGGTCGCCGCTTCGACATGCTGAAGTTCCGGACGATGGTCCCCGAGGCCGAGGCGGCCGGACCGAAGATGACGACGCGCGACGACCCGCGCACCACCGGCCTCGGGAGGCTGCTGCGGCGCACGAGCATGGACGAGCTGCCGCAGCTCTGGAACGTCCTCAAGGGCGAGATGAGCCTCGTCGGCCCGAGGCCGGAGAGACCCGTCTTCATCGACGAGCTCCGCCAGACGATCCCGAACTACATGCTCCGCCACAAGGTGAAGGCGGGCATGACGGGCTGGGCGCAGGTGAACGGCCTCCGCGGCGAGACGTCGATCGCCGAACGCGTCCGCTACGACCTGTTCTACATCGAGAACTGGTCGCTGCTGTTCGACCTACGGGTGCTGGCGCTCACCGTCTTCCGGGCGCACCGCGGCGCGATCTGAGACCGGGCGTCGAGCGTTCGCGCGCTAGAACCAGTTGCCGATGTCGTCCCCGTCGCCGCCGTCGTCGATCCCGTCGGGGCCGGCGGACCAGAGGTCGAACCGCTCCGGACGCCTCGCGCCGGGCTTCTCGCCGGTTCGACTCGCCCACTCGCGGTAGTGGATCGGGTTGCCCCACACGTCGAGAAAGACCTCGCCACCGCCCGGCGAGGGACCTTCGTCCATGAGGTCGACGTAGGGCCCGTTCATCCCGCCGCCGCCCGCCTGCGACGGCGCGCCCCGGAGCCCCCGGTGGAGCGCCTCCGCCATCCCGATGTCGTCGGCGCCGTCGAAGCCGCTCCCGGGGTAGTAGCCCGTGTCCATGTGGTAGGCCTCGATCCCCATCTCGATCTGGCTGAGCATCGACATCGTGTGCGCCCGCTCGGCCTGCGACTTGGCCTGGCCGACGGCCTTGTAGCCGACCAGGACGACCGCCCCGATGACGCCGCCGCACAGAAGCAGCACCCCGAGAATGGCGGCGATGATGCAACCGACCTTCGATCCGCCTTGCTCCGCCTGCTCGTTCATCGTCTCCCCCTTCGTCGCGCCGCCGCCCGCGCCGCCTCGTCGCGGAGGATCCGCTCGAGGAGGCGCGTCTGCGCGGCCCAGTCATGATGCCTCGAAATGTACTCGGCCGCCGCCGCGCCGAGCCGCTCTCGCCGCTCGCGGTCCGCGAGGAGCCCGCCGATCGCCGCCGGGAAGTCCTCGAGCGGCGCGTAGACGACGCCCGCCGCCTCGCCGGGGACGACGTCCATCACCCCGGGCATCGGCGAGCAGACGAGCGGTCGCCCGCACGCCATGCACTGGTGCACCTTCGCCGGCACGATGTCGCGCGTCACCTCGTTGATCCGCATGCCGCACACCGTGACGTCCGCGAGGGCGAGGAGCGGGCCGACCTCCTCGTAGGGGCGGAACCCGGTGAAGACGACGCGGTCGGAGACGCCGCGGGCGCGCACGCGCTCCCGGATCGCCGGCTCGTCCTCGCCGCCGCCGATCAGGAGCAGCTTCACCGGCCCGCCCGGCCCCGCCGCCGCCTCGGTCGCGCAGAGGCCGTCGATCAGGACATCGAGGCCGGCGAAGTCGAAGAACGTGCCGGCGAACCCGACGACCCGGTCGCGACCGAGCTCGATCCCGAGCGCGCGAGCGCGCTCGGGATCGGGGTCGGCCGGATGGAAGACGTCGGTCGCGACGCCCGGGAGGACGACGTCGGGGCAGTCGCGCCGCCGCCCGAGGCGCTGCGCGTAGCGCCGCAGGCGCGGGCTGTTCGCGACGACCCGGTCGGCGAGCTTCAACACCAGCCGCTCGGCCGCGAGCACCGGCGGCCCGAGCAGCGCGACCGGGGTGCGCATCCGATGGAGGACGTCGATCGCGCGGAAGACGACGGGGATCCCGCGGCGCCGCGCGGCGAGCAGCGTCGAGAGGCCGTTGGTCGGCGCCGAGTAGAGCAGGACGACGTCGATCCGCTCCCGCTCGAGGATCCGCGGGACGGTCGCGGCGTGGATCAGCACCGCGCTCGCGCGGTCGAGGAGCGGCACCCGCAGAAGCGGGGGGCGATGGAGCTCGACGCCGCCGCGCCCGCCCGTCGCCCGGCTCACCTCGCGGAGAACGCTCGAGCCGCGGAGGACGCCGCTTCCGTTCGGGAGGCTGCCCTCGAACCTGGCCCGCGCGTCGGGCGGCCCGTCGGCCCAGCCCTCCTCGAAGTCGACCGCGATCACCCGGTGGCCGAGGATCGCGAGGTGCTCGGAGAAGTCGTGGAGCTCGTAGACGACCTTGCGGAGCCAGTCGACCTCGTGGACGACGAGGACGTTCAGCCGATCGGCCGCGGTGCTCGTCACAGGTCGCTTCCCGTCGGACCGGGCGGTCAGCCGGCCTGCGGCTGGACGCCGGCGGCCGGCGCGACGCCCTCGCCGAGGTCGCCGCGGTCGCGCCAGCGCTCGACCGTCTTGTCGACCGCGCGCATGACGCCGGGAAAGAGCACCCGCGCGCCGACGCGGGCCTTCGTCACGAACTCGCGGACGCTCCGCAGACGCCGGAGCTCCTGCACGATGTACTCGCGCCGCCCGTAGAAGCGCTTCATGCAGATGTCCTGGATCTCGCGGAGGGCGTCCTCGTCGTAGTCCTTGTTCCAGAACCGGACGCGGAACCCCTCCTCGGGCCGCTCGGCGAACTCCTGCCAGTAGTCGCGCGGCACGATCCCGTCGGCGAGCATCCGCCGGTAGAGCTCGGTCTTCGGATACGGCGTGCAGATCGAGAACTGGGCGTAGTCGACCTTGAGCTTCACCGCGTAGTCGAGCGTCTCGAGCATCTCGGCGCGGGTCTCGGTCGGGATCCCGATCATCATGTAGGCGTAGATCTGGATCCCGGCGTCGCGGGTCCACTTCACCGCGCGCTGCACCTTGTCGGGCGTGACGCCCTTCTCGAGGTACTGGAGCAGGCGCGGCGTCGCGCTCTCGATCCCGTAGTGGATCCGGTAGCAGCCGGCCCGCTTGAGCGCGGCGAGGGTGTCGGGGTTGATCGTGTCGACCCGGCTGCTGATCTTGAAGACGATGTCGAGGCCGCGCTCGACAATGAGGTCGCAGATCGCGATCGCGCGCCGCTTGTCGATCGTGAACGTGTCATCGACGAAGAAGAAGTCGCGCGTCCCGAGCCGGACGAGCCGCTCGAGCTCGGCGACGACCTTCTCGGCGCTCCGGCCGCGGAACTTCGTCTTGCGGATGTCGCAGAAGGTGCAGGCGGCGGGGCAGCCGCGGCTGCTCTGGACGCTCGCGACGTGCGCCTGCTGGGCGAGGACGTTGTTGTACTTCGTGAGGTCAATGATGTGGTGGGCGGGCGGCGGGATCGCCTCGTAGTCGACGCCGTTGTCGCGTTCGCCGTGCAGCCGGATCTCGCCGTCCTCCGCCTTCCAGCCGAGGCCCGGAATCGCATCGAGCTCCTCGGCGACGAGGCGTCCGCCGTGACGCCCGAGGGTGTCGACGAGGGTGGCGAAGTTTCGCTCCCCTTCGCCGGCGATGACGAAGTCGAACTCGGGCAGCCGGAGCGTCTCCTCGGGGTAGAGGGTGACGTGATGGCCGCCCGCGACGAGCCTGGCCTTCGGGAAGCGCTTCCGGACGATCCGGGCGGTCCGGGTGGCGTCGAGGAGGTTGAAGGTGAGGACGCTCATCCCGACGAGGTCGGGCTCCTCGGCGCGGGCGAGCTCGGCGTCGAGGACGGAGTAGCTGTTCCCCAGAACCGAGACGTCGAGGAAGACCGGGCGGATCCCGGTCCGCTCCTCGAGCGAGGCGGCGACGCTCAGCAACCCGAGGCGCTGCCTGAACTCACGACGCTTCTCGAGCTGGTCGGGGACGCTCGACTCGATCGAAAGCGTGTCGGGCGGGACCAGGAAGAGCACCTTCATCGGCGTCAGAATACCACAGCAGTTCGGGGCCCGATACGAGCATTGATGTTAAGGAGGTTGAACGAGACCGGCCACGCGCGGCTCGCCCCGAGAGGAAGCCCCCGAGGCGCTTCCTCGGGGAGCGGATGGTCCCGGATTCAGCGCGCTCCGGACCAGGAGCGGGAACGGAGGACCCGGGAACTCCGTTCCCGATCCGGGGTCCGTCCGGGAAGTGGGTCCGGCGTTCCCATGCCCCAGCGGGCCTCGTGCGTCCGTAAGTATATTACCCCAAGGTCTTTAGCGATTTTACAAAGGGGAGACGTTCGCCGGCGCTCCCGTTGCATGAGGAGGTTCCCCAGCCAGAGGGAGGCTGATCATGCGCAAGCGAGCCAGAGAAGACGGGATCAGGGGGGTGGGACGGCTCGGCGCCATCGCGGTCGCGGTCGCGGCGCTCGCGACCGGCTGCGGAGGCGGCGGCAGCTCCGGAGGAGGTAGCGGGAGCGGCGGGACGAGCAACCCGTCGACGCCCCTTCCGCCGCCCGCGAGCCCGACCGCTCCGCCCGCCGTCGTGGACTTCTCGCCGACGGCCGCGCGTGCGTCGCAGACGAGCAACCTCGAGATCGTCTTCAACAAGGCCGTCGTGCCGACCTCCATCGTCCACGATGGCAGTCAGGCCTCGACCGTCTTCGTCGCCGAGGATCGTGACCAGAACCCCGGCGGTCAGTTCGACCTGATCGTCGGCAGCGTCGACCTCGACGCGACCGGTCGGCGCCTCCTCTGGACCCCGCCGAACGGCTTCCGGCCCGACCGCGAGATCCGCCTCGTCCTCACCGACGGCGTGCAGGACAAGGACGGCCGCGGCCTCGTGCAGGGATCGGTGAGCAGCCCGATCTCCTTCGGCGGCACGGTCAGCAACGCCGTCTTCGAGGGTCGGTTCCTGCCCGAGGCGGACCCCGCGCCGGCGCCGGCGCCCGCGCCGAGCCCGAACCCGCCCTCGCCGCCGCCGAGCAGCACTCCGCCGCCGCCGCCGCCGAGCAACCCGAACCCGCCGGCTCCGCCGCCGCCCAGCAACCCGAACCCGCCGGCCCCGCCGCCGCCCGCCCCGGCGCCCGCGCCCAGCCCGAGCTTCGTCGTCGTCGACATCGCTCCGAGCCACGGCCAGCGCCCGAGCAACCCGCGGGAGATCCGCATCCTCTTCAGCACCGCGGTGAACCCCAGCTCGATCACGCCGCCCAACCAGCAGGGCACGAGCGTCGCGTTCCTCCAGGATCGCGACACCAACCAGGGCGGCAGCCACGACATGATCTCGGGGAGCGTCGACCTCGTCCGCAACGGTCGCGAGCTCGTCTTCTCGATCCGCAGCCAGCTCCGCAACGGCCGCGACGTCGTGATCGCGCTCACCAACAACCTGCGGGACGTGAACGGCAACCGCCTCGGCCAGGGCCGCGTCTCGGCGCCGCTCACCGCCCAGCGCGCGTTCCCGAACCAGGTCTTCGAGAGCCGCTTCAACCCGCGGATCCAGACCTCGACCCCGGCGCCGCCGCCGCCGAGCGCGCCGCCGCCGGCTCCGACTCCGACCCCCGCGCCGGCCCCGACCCCGACCGGAAGCGGCAACATCCCCGACCCGTCGAGCTTCGTCCTCGAGGCGAACACCGACCCGTGGTATCTCGACTTCGTCCAGCGGCAGCAGTCGTTCGTGAACGACATGAACGCCCACGGGCTGCTCTCGGGCGACAACACGGTCGACAACGCGGTCTACAACCGGGTGGTCCACCAGGTCCTCCGCACCGCCTCGCTCAAGTATTTCCGGAGCGAGGACGGTCGCCGTCGGCCGGGCAACTCCCTGGCGATCTCGTTCACCACCACTCGCCCGAGCGGCACCCCCGGCCGGAGCTTCAGCCGGATGGCCGTCGGCGGGAGCAGCGGCGGCAGCGCCCTCGGCGTCGCCTCGCTCGACCCCGGCAACCGGCGCCGCGAGGACAACTCGGGCGGACGCCTCGGCGTCTTCAGCCGCTCGATCTTCGGGATGCAGAGCCGTCTCCGGACGAGCGTCCGCAGCTCCGACCGCAAGTTCGTCGACGGCACCTACCGTCTCGGCGACGGCAGCCGCGCCGAGGACGACCGGTTCCGCTCGATCCGCACCGTGATCGCGGACTGGGGCCAGTCGATCGGCACCGTCCTCGCCCACGAGGTCGGCCACAGCGTCGGCCTCGGTCACGACGACCGCAGCCGCAACATCATGAACAGCGCCGCGTCTCCCCGGATGATGAGCGATCCGAACTCGACGTGGTCCCGGACCCACACGAACACGCTCGCTAACAACCTCGGCGTCCAGCGGTAGTCCGTCGCGAGTCCCGAAGCAAACGATCGAGAGATCAGAGAGAGGCGAACCGTGTCCAAGCTCAGCATGAAGAAGAACCCGATCGAGACCCACGACGACGCTCCCCGGAGCCAGGGTGGACGGCACCCGCGGATGGGCCGTTACCCGGTCGACCCCGAGGTGCTCCACCGCCCGCCGAGCGTCGGCGGAGCCGCCGTGCGCCGCCCGCGATCGAGGCTCGCGTGGCGGACGGCGCTCGCCACCCTCGCGATCCTCGGCCTCGCGGCCGTGGTCGCGGGGACCGCCGCGCGGGCCGACATCATCGACCGGAGCAAGGTGACCCTCGGGCATCTGATCGACGGCAGCGACGCCGCGGTCGTCGGCCGGGTCGTCGATGTGGCGCCGCTCGACGACGGCGCGGGGCGCCTGGTCAAGCTCGCCATCGACGAGGTCGTCAAGACGGGACCGGGCCTGGCGAGCGAGGTGATCCTCGTCGCGGCGCCGAAGGACGGCCCCGGCTACACCCTCGGCCAGCGCATCCTCATCTTCCTGCGAGTGCCACGCACCACCGGGGAGAAGGCGCTGATCGCCAAGGGCGCGGGCGCGAAGGCCCTCCTCGGTCCCGACAACGAGTTCGGCAGCATCGTCCTCGACTCCGCCTCCGCGGACGCGATCGTCGAGGCCGCCCGCGGCCGGATCCCGACCCTGACCGGCTCGGGCGACGACCTCCGCAAGCGACTCCTCGACGAGATGGGGAGCCCCGTCGATCGGGTCGCCGAGGACGCGAGCCACGACCTCCACGCCTTCCGCGATCTCACCGAGGTCGGCAAGCGCGCCGACGAGACGGCGCGGCTCCACGAGGCGATCGCCCGCTCGGCCGCCCTCGGTCCGGACTCGTTCCGTCGGGCCTGCGACATCGCCGGCCGAAGCGGCGCGAGCGCGACGGCCGAGACGATCACCGCGGCGGCCCTCGACCTCGCCGAGAGCCACCCCGACGAGGTCGCCACCATCACCGACGCCGCCGGCAAGGCGCTCCGTGAGCTCGACCCGGCGGCGGCGGCCGAGGCGCTCGGCTCCGCCATCGGCGACGGCAAGGAGCGCGTGCACGACGAGGGCCTCGCCGCGCGACGCGTGGCCGCGACGCGGCTCCTCGGCGAGTGCGGCGGCGAGGCCGCCCGACGGATCCTCACCGAGGCGTGCGCCGCGGGCGCGCAGCCCGAGGTGCGGCGTGCGGCGATCGCCGGCCTCGCCAGGTCGTGCGGCGACGATGACCAGGCCGTCGACGCGCTCCTCCAGACGCTCCTCGAGGCCCCGTGCCCGAAGGATCGTCGAACGGCCGCCGCGGCGCTCTGCAGCGCCGACAGCGAGCGGGCGACCGGCGCGCTCCGGTTCGCCGCCGGCGCGCTCGCCGAGGGAAACCTCAAGCGCTTCGTCAACGACCTGCTCGTCCGACCGGAGCTCGCGCGGCGCGAGCTCCTCGACCCGAGCAGCGCCCCTTCGACCGCGGAGAAGGCCGCGGGCGCCGGGCACTGAGCGAGTCCCGAAGGAAGGGAGCGCAAGACTCACAAGACAACGAGAGGCAGCCCCGCGTCGGGGTGCGTCCGGCCAGGGGCTGCCCTCAAGATCCTCCTGACCCCGTCACCGGGGCCCGATCGGTGGGGTGCCGATCGGGCCCTGGTCTTTTTCTTTTGCGACGGGGCGATTAGAATCCGCGCTTCCATCCGAGAGGACGCCTCCAGGAAGCCAACTCCTTGTCCTTGTCCGGGATCACCCGCCCACGCCGGGTCATCGCCGTCGTCTCGATCGCGCTCCTGACGGCGATCGGTGCGGCCGCGCGGCCCGCGCACGCCCAGGACACCCAGCTCCTCGGGGGCGATGCCGGTCAGTCGGTCCGCGCGAAGGTGCAGCGCCTCGTCGCGCAGCGCGAGGGCGAGCAGGTCTACGCCCTCCTCGGCGACGTGCGGGTCGTCGTCGGCGACGCCCTCGTCCTGGCCGACGGCGCCGTCCTGTGGGTCGACCCGAAGAAGAAGGGCGTCGCCGCGTTCCGTGCCCTCTATGCCGAGGGGGCGGTCCGCCTGGCCGCCCTCGGGGCGTCGTTCGAGGCCGACCGCGTCGTGTGGGACATCGCCGCGGGCGAGGCGCGCTTCGAGAACGCGTTCTTCTCGCTCTCGCCGCGCAACGTGGCCGCCGCGATCGAGGAGGAGCGCCGCCGGGCAATGCTCTTCGCCTTCGGCACCCGCGGCGTCGAGCCCTACGACCCCGCGGGCGGCGGGGCGACGATCGAGGGCGGAGCGAGCCCGAGCGCGCCCCGCGAGCCACCGATCCTGGGCCGGGCCGACGAGGCGCGCCTCGGCGGGCTCGAGATGAAGAAGAAGCGCATCCTCATAGGGCGCGTCGAGGCGACCGGCGCCGTCGTCTCGATCGCGCCCCTCCACGTGCGGATGGAGAGCGTCGTCGTCGAGCCCGACGAGGACGCGGCCCGCGACGACGCCGCGGCCCCGATCCCGCCCGGCGACGACGCCGGCGCCGGCGCCCCCTCCGAGACCGCCGGGACGAGCCCGGCCTTCGAGGGAGGCAGCGACGGCGCCCGCCGGATCTCCGCCCCGCCCGCCCGCGGGAGCGGGGCGCGGTGGATCCGCCCCGGCGCGATCCGGCTCGAGCTCGACACCGGTCTCTTCGAGGAGCCGATCGGCATCCCCTGGCCGCTGCGATTCGCGTGGAACACCGCCTGGGCGCCCTACATCCCGCGAGTCCGCGTCGGACAGAGCGGCGAGTTCGGCGCGTTCATCCTCACCGACTGGCCGGTCCCGCTCCCGACGATCGGCTCGCCGACCGGCGGCCCGCTCCGGAGCGAGGTCAACTTCGAGGTCGACTACTACGGCGAGCGCGGACCGGGCGGCGGCGTCGACCTCGAGCTCCAGGCGGACGACTGGCAGACGCTGATCGACACCTACTACGTCCACGACGACGGCGAGGACGACGACGGGATCGACGCGCCGAACGACGACCGGAGCCGGGCCTACTTCCTCCATCGCCACAGGCTCCCGCTCGGGATCCAGCTCGACGCCGAGGTGCAGTACCTCTCGGACGCCGGCTTCCTGAACGAGTTCTTCGAGCGCGAGGCGAAGGAGGAGAAGCCGCCCGAGACCTACCTCCACGGCCGCTGGGCCGACGGCGACCACGGCATCCAGCTCACCGGCCGCTGGCGCCTCAACCGGTTCGATGAGGACATCGTCGGCGGCGGCGTCTACGTCGAGGAGCTGCCGAAGCTCGTCTACCAGCTCCAGCCGCGGCCGCTCTTCACCGAGCCGCTCGCCGGCGGCACGTTCTACTTCCGGAGCCGGGCCGAGCTGGCGAACTTCCGGCGACGCGAGCGGATCGGTCGCGTCGACTTCGACGACCGCAGCGTCCGGGCGGACCTCCTCGGCCAGGCGACCTATCAGAACCACCTCGGCCCGCTCCGGCTCACCGGCGACCTCGGCGGCCGCTACACCTTCTACGAGCGGCGCGCCGTCCCCGAGGACTCGATCCCGCGGTTCCAGCAGATCGGCAACGTCGCGATCTTCAACGGGACCGACCGCGGCTTCTTCGTCGACAGCCTCTCGCGCTGGATCGGCTTCGGCACGATCGCGCTGTCGACCGACGCCTGGCGCGCGTTCCGGGTCGAGAGCGAGACGCTCGACTGGACCGGGCTGCGCCACGTCTTCACTCCATCCATCGGCTACACCCACTTCTACAAGGTGGACCAGGACCCGGGCGACCTCCTCCAGTTCGACGAGATCGACGCGTTCCGCGAGACCGAGTTCTTCTTCCTGAACCTCCGCAACCGCCTCCAGACCCGCCGCCTCGACGGCGTCCTCGACGTCGTCGACCTCGAGCTCGAGGCGCGGTTCTTCCCCCATCCGGGCGACGAGTTCGAGCGCCGCAAGCTCGACGTCATCGCCGGAGACCTGCGCGTGCGGCCCGCGCGCTGGCTCACCGGGCGGTGGAAGGCCGACTACGACCCCGAGGGCGGCGGCTTCGAGCGGAGCGACGCGATCATCGGGGTCGGCATCGGCGACCGGGCGTGGGTGCGCCTCTTCCACAACTACTCCGACGGAGACGGCGCGATCGCGGGGACGAACGCCGTCGGCTTCGACCTCGTCGTCGGCCTCACCGACCG
This sequence comes from Planctomycetota bacterium, assembly GCA_029260755.1. GTDB lineage: Bacteria > Planctomycetota > J058 > J058 > JAJDCQ01 > JAJDCQ01. The sequence goes on from JAJDCQ010000108.1 coordinate 144,324, forward strand.
CTGGAGCCTGCGCCTCCGCGAGCAGTACGACTTCGAGGAGGACGACTTCATCAAGCACGAGCTGACGATCCGCCGCCTGATCGACTCGTTCGTCCTCGACCTCAACTTCTCGATCGACGGGGGCGAGAACGACGACTTCTCGTTCAGCGTGAGCATCCTCCCGCGCTGGCTCCTCGGACGCGGCGACGCGTTCGAGGGCGACGCCCGGACGCGGGACCTCGCCTATTGAGGTCGCGGGATCGAGGAATCGGCTTCGCCTTCGGCGAAGTGGATGTCACCACGGAGACACGGAGAACACGGAGGATTCAGGGAGCAACGCGGGCATCGCCTACCGGGCTGGTTGGCGTCGCTCGGCGACGAGGTTGGAACGACGGAGGCGCGGAGGGACTTCGATGACGCCCGATCTCCGCCGGATTGCTCCGGGCGCACTCCGTGGCCCCTCCGTGCTCTCCGTGCCTCCGTGGTGAACATCCTGCTCGCCGAAGGCGAGCCTCGAATCGCTGTCCATCACCCCGGACCCGTGACCGTCCGGGCAAGCAGAAGGAGGGCCGAGTGTCATGTCCGACGACAAGATCGCCGTCTACCCCGGCTCGTTCGACCCGACGACCAACGGTCACCTCGACGTGATCCGTCGCGGGGCCGATCTCTTCGACCGCCTCGTCGTGGCCGTCGCGAACAACCCGTCGAAGTCGCCGATGTTCTCGCGCGACGAACGGATCGCGATCATCCGCGAGCTGACCGCCGACCTCGACAACGTCGAGGTCTCGGGGTTCGAGGGGCTCATCGTCGACCTCGCGAAGGAGCGATCGGCGACCGCCATCCTCCGCGGCGTCCGCACCTACTCCGACTTCGAGTACGAGTTCCAGATGGCGCTCACGAACCGGGCCGTGGGCGGCGTCGAGACGGTGTTCGTGATCACCAAGGCGAGCTACTCGTTCGTCAGCAGCCGGCTCATCAAGGAGGTGGCGAGCATGGGCGGCGACATCTCCTCGTTCGTCCCCGAGACGGTGCTGAAGAAGGTGCACGAGAAGCTCGGTCGCGCGAGCTGACGCCGATCGCGCCTCGAACCGGGCGCCCTTGACGCGTTCCCGGCACGCTACGTATCATCCCGGGGTCCCTACGGAAACGCGCCTTCCATGTCGGAAAACCTCCATCCGGTCCGCATCAAGAAGGTCCTGGGTCCGACCCAGACCGGCACGGCGGTCCTGCTCGGCACCGACGAGAAGACCTTCGTGATGTTCGTGGGGATCTACGAGGGCGCCGCCCTCATCCGGGAGCTCCAGAACGAGGTCCCTCCGCGCCCGCTCACCCACGAGCTGCTCTGCTACATCCTCACCGGCTTCGACATCGAGGTGAAGCGGATCGTGATCTCGGACATCGTCGACAACACCTTCTGCGCGACCCTGGTGCTCGAGCAGAAGGTGCGCGACGAGGACGAGGCGTGGGTCGGCAAGCGCAACGAGGTGCGGATCGACGCGCGGCCGAGCGACTGCCTCGTGATCGCGTTGAAGGAGAAGAAGGAGATCTTCGTCACCGACGCCGTCCTCGAGAAGGTGCGCGACTTCAGCGAGGAGGCGGGCGCGCTCGGCGGCAAGCCGTTCGAGAAGTTCGGCTCGTTCGGGCTCAAGGAGTTCGAGGTCGACGCCGAGCTCAAGGATGAGCTCGACGGGCAGGACTTCGACCTCGGCGCGGGCGGCCCGCCGCCCGCGCCCCCCGCCGACGAAGACGAAGACTGACCCCAGAGGCTCGCAGCGGGAGCCGAGCGACCGTGACCGAGCCATCCCCGATCCCCGACGACGAGCATCCCGGCAGCGAGGCGGCGCGCCTCCGCGATCAGGCGGCGCTCCAGCTCGAGGCCTGGCAGATCCTGGGCGGAGCGGACTTCCCCGTCCTGCGCCGCACGCCGGCGCGGCGCCGGCCGAGCGGGGCGAGCACGAGCGAGCCGTCGCCCGCATCCCCCGCACTCCCGGTCGAGCCTCCCGCCGAGGCGCGCGCCGAGGAGGCGCCGCCTCCGCGGGCGACCCCGCCGCAAGCGCACGACCCCGAGCGCGTCCCCTCGCCCCGGACGCCGAGCCCGCCGCTGCGGCGAACCGCCGAGCCGGTCGGCGCCCTCTTCGGCGGACCGCGAGAGACGGCCCGTCGAGGCGGCCCCGACGACGACGCCGCGGACGCGCGCGGCCCCGACGGCCCGGTCGAGGTCGGACGGGTCTCCGCCTCGGACCGCGATCGCCTCCTCGAGGAGCGGCGCGCCGCGCTCGCTCCGATCGAGGCGGAGGCCCGCGCGTGCTCCGCCTGCCGTCTCTGCGAGAAGCGCACCCAGGTCGCGTTCTCGGACGGGAGCCCGCTCTCGGAGCTCATGGTCATCGGCGAGGCGCCGGGCCACGACGAGGACGTCCAGGGCGTTCCGTTCGTCGGCGCGGCCGGAAGACTTCTGACGAACATCATCCGCGCCATGGGGCTTCAGCGTGAGGATGTATACATAGCCAACATCATCAAGTGTCGGCCGCCGGGAAACCGGAATCCGACGCCGGACGAGATCGGGGCGTGCCGTCCCTACCTCGAGCGGCAGATCGAGATCGTGCGGCCGAAGGTGATCTGCGTCGTCGGCAAGAGCGCCGGCGTCGGGCTGGGTCTCATGACGGAGAAGGACGCCATGTGGCGATTCCGTGGCAGGTTTCACGACTACCGCCCGTCATCGGCCGATGTGGCCGGACCATCCATCCCGGTGATGATCACCTACCACCCGGCGTACCTGCTCCGGAACCCGGACGACAAACGCAAGGTCTGGGAGGACGTGCAGAAGATCATGCCCTTGCTCAGCGAGGCCCGGGGGGGGCCGAGCGAGGGCACGAAGGGGGGCTGAGGGAGGAGAAGCCGGGTGAGGGCCGGGCGATCCTCGGGACGCGAGCGAGCGGACGCACCGAGCGGACGAGCGGTGGGCGGCGCCAAGCCGTTCTCCCTTCGAGGCATCGGTGTGCCGCAAGCTTGACAACGGGTTGGGGAGCCGCTATAATATCGCGTTTAAGTCTAAGTCTTTCAAGGGGTTAGGCAAGCGGAGCGTGTCGTGAGCCGTCGCGGTTCCCGGCGCGTGTCTCCCTGAGAGGATGCTCTACATACCTCCCTCGGCCCGGGCACCTGCCCGGCCGCGCGGGGAAGCGGAGCGCGTTCGTTCCTCCTCGGACCATCGGATCCGGGCGGACGACAAAACGGGGTAACTCATGGCGAGCGGGGTGGTTTGGGGCATTGACATCGGGAAGGCCTCCCTCAAGGCGGTCAAGGCCCGAAAGACCAAGGATTGCATCGAGATCCTTGGCCTCGACTACATCGACTACGGCCCGATGGGCGACGCATCCGAGAGCTCCGACAAGGTCCGAGAGGCCGTTCGGACGTTTCTCGAGCGGAATCAGATCCGCAATGAGAGCGTGGCCGTGGCCCTGCCGGGCTACACCGCGTTCAGCCGCTTCATCAAGCTGCCACCGGTCGAGGCGAAGAAGATCGACGAGATGGTGCGCTACGAGGCGCAGCAGCAGATCCCCTTCCCGATCGACGAGGTCAACTGGGACTACCAGAAGATCGATCGGGACTACGAGCCTGGCGAGGAGGTCGAGCTCGGAATCTTCGCGATCAAGAAGGAGCTGATCGCGGGCTTCCTCTCCGAGCTCCGGATGCACGGGATCGAGCCCGACCTCGTCACGATCGCGCCCCTCGCGGTCTACAACTTCGTCACCTACAACCAGAACGTCCACGACGCGGCGGTGATCGTCGACATCGGCGCCGAGCACACCGACCTGGTGATCGTCGACGGGCCGCGCTTCTGGATCCGCAACCTCCGGATCGCCGGCAACGACATCACCAAGGCGCTCCAGGAGAAGTTCAAGATCCCCTTCGCGGAGGCGGAGAAGCTCAAGCGCACCGCGAGCAAGTCGAAGGAAGCGAAGAAGATCTTCGGCGTGATGGAGCCGGTCCTCAAGGACTTCGTCGGCGAGGTGCAGCGCTCGATCGGGTTCTACAAGTCGCAGGCGAAGGATCTCAAGATCAAGAAGATGATCCTGCTCGGCGACGGAGCCCGCCTCGTCAACCTGAAGCAGTTCTTCCAGAAGGAGCTCCGCTACGAGGTCGATCGCGTCTCGCGCCTCCAGGAGAGCCTCGTCCTCGACCCCGAGGTCGACCTCAACATCCTGAAGGTCCACATCCCGGCCTTCGGCGTCGCGTTCGGCCTGGCCCTCCAGGGCTGCACCGAGTCGCGCAACACGATCAACCTCCTCCCGCAGGACCTGCGGATCCAGAGCCAGCTCCGCCAGAAGAAGCTGACCGCCGTCGCCGCCGCGGTCCTCTCCGTCATCGGCCTCGCCCTCTTCTACTTCGGCAACACGAAGCTCCAGGAGAAGGTCGTCAGCGCGATCCAGGGGGCGGGCGCCGTCGAGGAGTACAAGAAGTGGGAGGCGAAGATCGAGGAGCTCAAGACGCAGCAGGAGCCCCTCGACGCCAAGATCCGCGAGAAGCTCGTCCTCACCGAGGGCCGTCTGACCACCCTCGAGCTGATGAACGCGATCGCCCGCGCCGTCTCCGAGGACGGCGGCGGCCTGTCCCGGAACGCGGCCGTCCATCCGATCAACGACCAGCTCCGCCGTCGGCGCGCGTTCCGGCAGCAGGAGGAGGTCGAGAAGAACTTCCACAAGTACGAGGACGCGAAGCTCTGGCTCCTCTCGATGGACATCCAGAAGGGGATGGGCACGGTCGACTGGGGTGACCCGGGCGCCAACAAGCCGCCCAAGCAGGAGGAGTGCCTGATCGTCGAGCTCACCTTCGCCAAGAAGCTCGTCGATCGGGACGCGAAGCAGACGCTGACCCTCTTCCAGGAGTTCCTGAAGACGCGCCTGTTCGCCGCCGACAAGCTCAAGGCGCCGCCGTTCTACGCGCGTCCCGTGCTCGACCGCGACCCGGGCAAGGATCCCTGGGAGCTCGAGATCCAGCCCGAACCGCCGAGCAAGCTCTGGGCGCACTTCCCGGGCATGGACAAGGAAGCCGACGCACCCCGCATGAAGTACGAGATGCGGCAGTTCAAGGTCCGCTTCGAGGTCGGCCTCGCGCCGCCCGAGAAGCCCGCCGCCGAGGAGGGAGGCGAGACCCCGAAGGGGGGGTAGCGCCGCCTCACCGGGCGCAGGTCGGTCTCGAAGGGGGACCGACCCGCTGACGATCGACGCCCGGCGATCGAGAGACCTCGGAACGGAAGAAGGAAGCGGACAGATGGGGTTTGATCCCGGATTCGACACCAAGAAGGTCCAGGACTTCGTCAAGAAGAACAGCGTCCTCGTGGCGAGCTACGCGGTCGTCATCGGCTGCGCCGTGGGCGCCTACTACGTGAACCAGGGGGCTCAGAAGGAGCTCAAGGGGCTGCGAACCAAGCTCAAGACGAACGCCGGGAAGCTCAAGGAGCTCTCGGAGATGCCGGCGCTGAAGCTGCCCACGCAGCGCGTCCACGCCGACTGGGAAGCCAAGATCAAGCTCTACGAGAAGGAGGACAAGGAGGTCCGCGCGATCTACGACCGCGCCGACAAGCCGCTCGAGGAGTGGTTCAGCGAGGAGGCCAAGAACACGACGGCCGTCTTCGCGACCGCCTACCGCGAGGAGCGGACCAAGCTCATCGAGCAGCACCAGGCGATCCTCCCCGAGGAGCTCCCGCGGACCTTCCAGGAGCGGAACATCGACCGCGACACGGACACGCGCGAGATCCAGAAGCAGTTCTGGATCATGAAGCGCATCCTCGATGCCGCGGCGAGCTCCGAGGTCGAGCTCATCGAGACGCTCGACTTCAAGAAGCCGATCGCGCCGGTGATCCCCGAGGGCACGACGCCCGAGATCAGCATCACGAGGCTGCCGGTCAACATCGCCGTCCAGATTCGCTTCCCGAAGGTGAACGCGTTCATCGCGAATCTCCTCGCCTCCGACATCCCGTTCGTCCTCGAGAAGGTGTCGGTCTCCAAGCGCGAGTTCCAGTCCATCGACCTCTACGCGCACCTCGAGTCCGGCGAGCGACCGGATCCGACCAAGCTGAAGATGGACCCGGTGCCGAACGAGTCGCAGCCCAAGCCCTACTACGACGACCTGACCTACACGATCGAGATCGACCAGGAAGAATGGACCGAGGACCTCGTCGACAAGCTCCTGCCGGAGCCGCCGGTGCTCGTCAGGCTCGAGCTCCGTGCCCTCGACTTCGAGGTGACCGAGCCCGTGGAGCCCGAGTGACCGTCCATCCGTCGGTCCCTCCGGCCCCGAGCATTCTGGAGAGAGCAGCATGAACGACCCGAAGGAACTCCTCCTCAAGTACTTCGACGTCGGCGTCCTCGTGATCGTGGCGCTCGCGGTCGTCTACGCGGCATTCTCGGTCTTCCAGTCCGATCCCGAGACCCAGGCGCAGGCCTCGACGATCGAGCAGAACGCCGCGACCCTGAAGACCAACACCGACCGCCAGGGGGAGACGTGGGACCCCGAGGCGAGCTCCCTCGACCTGGCGAGCGTCCTCGGCGCCCAGATCCAGGTGAAGCGGGTCCCGCCCGGCGAGAGCTGGCCGGCGTGGTCGCTCGACCGTCGCCCCTATCTCCTCACCGCCTTCAAGGGCCCGCCGCCCGACCTGATTCCGAAGCACGAGGCGCCGGGCAACGTCACCGCCACGGCCGCCCGCGGCCAGGTCGCGGTCCGGTGGACCGAGAGCATCCAGAACAAGTACGTCCTGGTGAAGGGCTACGAGGTCCAGCGCAAGGACGCCGAGGCGGGCGAATGGAACGTCGTCGGGCGGGCGACCGCGAGCGACACCGAGTACGTCGACAAGGACGTCAAGGCGCAGTCGGACTACTGGTACAAGATCGTCAGCGTGGCCGAGGTCGACCGGAATCATCCACGGATCCGGACCTTCAAGGGCGAGGTCAAGCTCGAGGACGACGACAAGATCAAGCAGAGCGAGGAGGCGGGTCCGGCGGAGACGCCGCGCGACGTCTACCTCATCCCGAAGTTCGCGCAGATCCCCGACCCGGTGAAGCAGCCCGACGGCACGAAGAAGGCCTTCGTCAAGGTCTACAAGTGGGACTCGGACACCAACGACTGGATCAAGCCCAAGCAGTTCCCGGTCGAGATCGGCCAGCCGATCGGCGAGATCCAGAAGGCGATCGGCAGCCAGCCCGCGATCGACCGCCGCACCGGCGCCAAGCTTCTCGACTGCGGGCAGGATGAGGTCGAGGAGAAGATCGCCGGCGGGACGGCCGTCAAGCGGACGTATTACTGGATCGAGGTCGAGTTCGAGGACGGCACGAAGGCCCGATTCGATAACTTGAAGATCCCGGAAGAGATCAAGGACGTGAAGTAGGGGAGAGGGAGATCGGCATCTCCCGAACCCGATCCAAACAAAGCGGGTTCCTGTGACGTGAAACCTCGGGAGCCCAGGACGTTGAGGTCATAGCTCGTCGCGGGGAAGGAACATCGTTCGTCGATGACATCCTCGTGACGGTCGAAAACTAACCTGCAAAGCATCTTCGGGAGGAGCGGACCCGGTACGGATCGGGCCCGACACGCCTGGAGAGGACGCGGGGGAACCACCATGAAGCCTCGTGATCAGATTCGAGCGGCGTTCGTCTTCACGGCGATCTTCGTTCTCGCCACCACCATCGGGTGCGCCTCGACGGCCGTTCCGGCCGACGAGCAGCGTCCCGAGCCCGCGCCCGCCGAGGCACAGTCCTCAGGCGAAGAGACCGCCGCTGCGCAGCCCGCCGAAGGCGAGGATGCGCGCGTCGCGATGGCGCCCGACGAGGGCGACGGCGCCGGCGGAGGTGGGGGCGGCCTCGCCGATGAGCTCGCGGACGAGTTCAATCTGCAGGAGAGCGAGAAGAAGGGCCTCGCCGAGCACTACTACAAGGAAGGCCTCGCGCGCTATCGCGAGCTCAACTACCGCGACGCGATGAAGTCGTTCAAGCGCGCGACCGAGCTCGACACGCACAGCGAAGCCTACCGCCAGATGTATGACAAGACGCTCTTCATCCTGGGCGTCCGCAAGGGTGAGGTTCGCGACCTGGCCCGAGAGCTCGTCGACAACCGCATGGTGAAGATCAAGGAGGCGCAGGCCGAGATCGAGCGCCTCTACAGCGAGGGTCGGCTCCACGAGGAGCGTCAGGACTACGACCTGGCGATCGAGCGCTACGAGCGCGTCCTCGAGACGATCAAGTGGTTCCCCTACAACCTGAACATGGTCGAGACCGAGCGTCAGACCGAGGCCGCGCTCTCGCGGGCGAAGGTCGACGAGGCGAAGAAGGAGCAGCGCCAGCGCGAGGAGCTCCAGCGTCACGCGATCGACAAGGCGAACTTCGAGAAGGCGCGCTCTCAGAAGTACTTCGAGTCGACGCTCCGCAGCCTCTTCCGCCAGGCCGAGGACGCCTTCGAGCGCAAGCGCTTCAAGAAGTGTGAGAAGCTCTGCGCCGAGGTCCTCGAGATGCGGCCGAATCACAGCCAGGCCAACAAGCTCTACCGGGCGGCGATCGCGTCGCGGCACCGGGCGAAGGACCTGAAGACGTTCGACGATCGGATCGAGGAGTTCGCTCGCCAGATCGAGTCCGTCGACCGCACGATCGTCCCCTACCAGGACATCTTCATGTATCCGTCCAAGCAGGAGTGGGCGGAGGTCAGCGCGCGGGCCGACGAGTTCACCTCGAACGCGTTCCTCGACATCGACGAGTCGCCCGAGGTCGTCGCGATCAACAACAAGCTGGACAGCCAGCGGATCACGCTCAACTTCGACGCGACCCCGTTCGAGGACGCGATCGACTTCCTCCGCGACATTACCGGCCTGAACTTCGTGATCGGGCCCTCGGCGATGGACATCGTCGGCGACGAGGCGCTCCGCGTGAGCCTTCGTCTCCGCGACATCACGCTGAAGAACGCGCTGAACCTGATCCTGGCGGCCGATCCGGACCTGACCTACAAGATCAAGAACGGCACCGTCTTCATCACGACGGCCGGCGACGAGACCGAGGAGCTCTTCCTCGAGTTCTACAACGTCTCCGACATCATCAATGACCTGCCGAACTTCCCCGCCCCCGAGCTCGACCTCGCGTCGGGTCTCTCCGGCGGCGGCGGCGGCGTCACCGGTGGCGTCCTGTCGTTCGACACCGAGGACGAGGACGAGACCGCCGGCGGTATCGGCGCCGACAAGCTGATCGAGCTCGTCGAGCAGGGCCTCGGCGACGACTTCATCGACGCGGGCGGCTCGGTCGAGATCTCGGGCGGCCTCCTCGTCGTCCGGGCCCCGCCCGAGAGCCACCGCAAGATCCTGAGGCTCCTCGAGGCCCTGCGCCGCACCGTCGGCATCATGGTCACGATCGAGAGCCGCTTCATCGACATTCAGGACAACTTCGTCGAGCAGCTCGGCTTCGACTTCACCGGCCTGCCGCAGCTGATCGTCAACCCGAAGGGCGCCGGCGGCCCCGGCGCGACGTCGACCGGTTACGTCTTCGTCGACGCGCAGGGCCAGAACGACACCCGCGCCTCGCTCGTCAACCTCCTGAGCCAGGCGGTCGGCAACGGCGGCGCGAACCCCTTCAACATCGCGGCGGTCGGCGGAACGGTCCTGCAGTACAACCTGCTCGACACGTTCCAGCTGTCGGTGATCCTCGAGGCGGTGAAGAAGGGTGAGAAGGCTCGCCTGATCAACGCCCCGCGTATCACCGTCTTCAACGGCCAGCGCAGTCACCTCCTCGCGATCAACCAGCGCGCCTACATTCAGGACGTCGAGGTCAACCAGACCGGTGTCATTCCGGTTCTGAACCCGGTCATCGGTATCCTGAACACCGGATCGATCCTCGAGGTGCTCCCGACGGTCAGCTACGACCGCAAGTTCGTCACGATGGAGGTCAAGCCGACCCTCTCCGCCGAGGGCGCCACCCGAATCGCGCCGAACGTCACCCTCGCCGGTGGTAACACGAGCATCCCGATCGAGCTGCCCGTGATCACCATCCAGAAGGTCCGGACCAACGTGATGGTGCCCGACGGCGGCACGGTCATGGTCGGTGGACTCAAGAACTTCGAGGAGCGCGTCGCCGAAGCTGGCGTGCCGTTCCTCGCGAGCGTTCCCGTCCTCCGCACGATCTTCACCCGGCAGGGCGAGAGCAAGCTGAAGCGTAGCCTCGTGATCCTGATCCGGGCCGACATCACGATCATCCGCGAGCGGGAAGAGATCACGTTCGGTCGTCGCACCAGCGAGAACTGATTCGAACGCGATCCCGGCGCCCGCTCTTGACGCGGGCCCGCGGATTAGGTAGATTTTCGTCGAAGCGGCCGGCCACCCCGGCCGCTTCGATTGCATCGAAACGATCAGCCAGGCCAACCAGTTGCGAGTCCCGGGAGGGATCGGCCCCACGCCGGTCCCCGGCGACAGGAGCACAGCAGCGTGAGCGACTTCGACACCGAGATCCCCGCCCCTGCCCCGAGCGCCCCGCCGGCGCCGAGCGCCACCACCGAAGCGATCGACGTCACCGCGATCGTGTCGGGCGCCACCTTCGGCGAAGACGAGATGGAGAAGATCCGCAAGGGCATCCACGCCCCCGGCGGCCTCCAGTCCGTCGAAACGGCGATCGAGAGCCTCGACCCGGCCGGCAAGAGCGATGACGCGGCCGCCGACACGAGAATTCGCCGCGGCTTCCTCCGGATGCTGCTCGGCCGCCATCGCGCCGCGGTCGAGGATCTGAACGCCGCCTCCAGCCTCGAGCTCGGCGCCTGGCTTCTCGGCCGGTGCCTGCTCGATCTCGGCGACGCGATCCACGCCGAGGAGACCCTCCTGAACGCGGCGGAGACGTTCAACCGCAGCCGTCGCATCAAGCTCGTCCTCATCGAGGCACGCCTGCGCAAGGGCGACCTCGACGACGCCGAGAAGGGCCTGAAGAAGCTCGTCGGCAAGGACGAGGACGCCCCGCTCCGCTACCTCCAGGGCCTCCATGCCGAGGTCCAGGGCGACTACGCCGAGGCGCGAGGTCACTACGAGGGCGCGATCGAGCACGATCCCGAGCACGCCCGCAGCCTCTTCCGGCTCGGCTACCATCACTGTCTCCACGGCGACGAGGATCAGGCGGTGGAGTACTACGAGCGCTGCACCGAGCTCGTGCCGACGTTCGCGAACGCGCTCCTCAACCTCGGCAACCTCTACGAGGACCGCGGCGACTACGACGAGGCCCTCGAAGCCTACCAGTCGGTCCTGCGGGTGATCCCGAATCACCCCCGCGCTCGGATGTTCGTGAAGGACGCCGAGGCCAGCAAGCACATGTTCTACGACGAGGATCTCGAGCGCCGGGCCGACCGCCGGAGCCAGATCCTCAAGACGCCGGTCACCGACTTCGAGCTCTCGGTTCGTAGCCGGAACTGCCTCAACAAGATGAACATCAAGTGCCTCGGCGACCTCGTCCAGAAGACCGAGAACGAGCTGCTCTCCTACAAGAACTTCGGCGAGACGAGCCTCCAGGAGATCAAGCAGATGCTCGCCTCGAAGGGCCTGCGCCTCGGCATGGGCCGGCCCGACCAGCCGGGCTTCTTCGACAGCTTCGGCGTCGAGACGCCCGAGGTGAGCGAAGAGGTGCTCAACAAGTCGCTCGACGACCTCAAGCTCTCGGTGCGGAGCGGCAAGGTGATGGAGAAGCTCGGAATCGCGACCGTCGGTCAGCTCTGCGAGAAGACCGAGGCCGACCTGCTCGCCGCGAAGAACTTCGGCCAGACCTCGCTCACCGAGGTGCGGCAGAAGCTCGCCGAGCTCGGCCTGTCGCTCGTGGCGGGCAGCGAGAGCTAGCGAGCGAGCGACCCCGCGCCCGGTCCGTTCAGACCAGCCGAGAGGCGCGGAGCCAGCAGCTCCGCGCCTTTCGTCGTTTTCCCCAGGACGCCTCCCCCATGCTCGAGTGGATCCGCGGCTCGCTGGCCCGACTCGAAGCCAACCGAGCGGTCGTCGAGGTCGGCGGCGTCGGGATCCGCGTCGAGATCCCCGAGGCGACCGCGGACGCGCTCGGCGAGCCGGGAGACGACGTCACCCTCCTCGTGAGCCTGGCGATCCAGGAGGCCGAGCCCAAGGTCCGCCTCTACGGCTTCGCGACCGAGGGGGAGCGAGCCCTGTTCGAGGCGCTCCGAGGCGTCAGCGGCGTCGGCGCGGCCCTCGCCCTCAAGATCCTGACCGGCATGCCGGCCCCCGACCTGGCCGCCGCCCTGGCCGCCGGCGACACCGCGCGCCTGGCGACGATCAAGGGCCTCGGCGAGAAGCGAGCCGATGTCCTCGTCGCCAAGCTGCGGCGCAAGATCCCCAAGGACCCGCTCCTCGGTCCGCTCGCCGAGCAGGCGTCCGGAGCGCCGATCGCCGCGGGAGCGACCCGACGAGGTCGCCGAGGAAAGGCCGCCCGAGCAGCCGACGCGAACGCCGAGATCCAGCGCAGCGGGCTCGGAGAGGCCGCCCAGGACACGGTGAAGGCGCTCGTGAAGATGGAGCTCGACCCCGACGACGCCCTCGTCCTCGTCGAACGAGCCGCCAGGTCCCTCGGCCCCGAGGCGACCGCCACCGACCTCCTCCGCGAGAGCCTCCGAACGCGCTGAAGACCCTGGACGCTCCCCCGGCGCCAGGGCTATAATTCCACCCACGGGCGATTAGCTCAGTTGGTTAGAGCGCTTGGATCACACCCAAGAGGTCACAGGTTCGAGTCCTGTATTGCCCATCGCCTGAAGCACCAGGCTTCGCAACGACTTCCGACGGCGCGCTCCTCGAGGGGCGCGCCGTTTCGCATCTCTGATCCCCACCGCGTCAGTCCCATCGGTGACGGAGGGCCCGCCGAAGCTCCGCCCGGCGGCTCGCCTCGCGGCCGAGGAACGGATCGAGACGCCATCCGCGGAAGGTCTCGGGCGGGCGGGAGGGCATCCGCACCAGCATCGACACGCCCATCACGAAGAGCCAGTGTCCGAGGATCAACGGACCCTGGAGCAGAACCAGGAGCACGTTCACCGGCAGGAGGACGGCCAGGATCGCCCGCTCCCATGGCTCGGGACGGGCCGTGTCCGCCAGCCGTCGAAGAGCAGTCTCCGGCGTCGCCGGGTTCTCGGCGAGGGCGGCGCGGACGAGGGACGACCGCGCCTCGGCGGCGGCGCGCTCGAGGAGGCGTGGCGGCGTTCGGTCGCTGCCCGCGAGCGGGTGCCAGAGCCCGCGGGCGGCGATCCGCTCGTAGACCGACGCGGGCACGTCGGTCCGCTCGAGCAGGACGTGAAAGTCGGCCGAGACCTCCCACCACTCGGGCATGTTCCAGAACTCCGGGTCGGGCGGCGCGGTGCCGGCCGGAAGCCGTGCGTCCAGAGCCGCCGCGACCACCGTCGCGCTTCGAGCCGGGTCGAGGATCGCTCGCTTCCGAACTGTAAAGCTCCCGTCGGACAGCAGTAGCCCGAGCCCTTCGTCACGATCGTCTCCATCCGCCCCGTCCGTCACGTCGAGCCCTCGCTCCGCCGCTGCGCGCCGGGCGATCCCTCGAGAGCGCGATCCCGTCCCGCTCCACTGGGGTGCGACGCATGTCCGTCCTGGGACCGTCCGGCGTTGGCTCGAGGCGACGCTCGAGTCCCGCCGCGCCACTTCGACATCGATGGCATTGTCGGCGAAGGGGCGCGCGAACCGCCACCGGGGCGGACCGTTCAGGCGGCGGCCAAGAAGGACACCGATCAACGACTCTTCTCGACCCCCCGTCGCGGACAGGCCTCGGCCACCGGACACTCGGTGCACTTCGGCGAGATCGGCACGCAGATCCGCTGGCCGAACGCGACGAGAAGACCGTTCACCTTGATCCACCAGCGGCGGGGGAGCCGGTCGCGGAGGACGGCCTCGGTCGCGTCGGGGTCTCCGGTCTCGACGAAGTGGAGGCGGTTCATGATCCGGTGGACGTGGGTGTCGACGCAGATCGCCGGCTTGCCGTGTCCGAGGCTCACGACCAGGTTCGCCGTCTTCCTCCCGACTCCCTTCAGGGTGAGGAGCTCCTCGATCGAATCGGGGACGGCTCCCCCCCACCGCTCCAGGATCTCCCGACTGACCGCCCGGATCGTGGCGGCCTTGGTCCGGTAGAATCCGGCCGGGTAAATCGCCTCGGCGATCGCCGACTCGTCCACGGTGGCCATCGCCGCAGGCGTCCGGGCCAGTTCGAAGAGTCGAGCCGTGGCGCCATCGGTCACCTCATCCTTTGTCCTCAATGAGATGATGCAGGACACGAGGACCTGGTAGGGGTCCTTCCCCATCCGCGCGACCAAGGCGACCACCGGCGCATGCCACGAGCGCGCGCGCGCGGACAGTCGCCGAAGGATCCCGAGCACGTCCTCGACCGGCATCGGGCCCGCCGCGAACCGACGGGCCCGCGGTCGTTTCACCCGCGACCTCGGCTTCCCAGAAGTCCTGGGGCTGCTGGAGCTTCCAGTGACTCGGCGTCGTGCCATCCAGACCGTTCCTATCCCTAAACTTCAGGTCTTTCACCTAGAGAGGTTCTCTATACGGTAGAAACCTTACTACGGATCGGTGTCCGATAATGCCCGATGGACGCATGGTTCACGAACCTCTCCGGTCGTCAACTTTTTTCTCCGCCGTCACCCGACGGTCATCGCCTCCAAGATTCTGTACGAAAGGGCCTTACGCGGGTTCGCCGCGGAGCGGACGTCTCGGCGGGTTGAAGGGTCTTTTCCACACTGCCATATTGGGGTCGGGCTAATCGGGCAACGCAGGCGGAAGTCAGCACAACCGCCTTCGACAACGAAGTTTGGGACCCAGAGGCAGGCTACTCTCCCCTGGATCTCGGCGCCGCCCTCCGAGCGATCGGCCGACCTCGGTCGACCGCCTTACGACTGGGAACGAATACTCCTGGAAGGAGGTGTCAATGTGACACGACTCCGCGTTGGAAGGTCTGTCCGAAGCACCGGTCTCCGAGCCCTGATGCTCGGGCTGGTCACCGTCGGCCTCCTCGCCGCCACGGCTATCGCTCGAGCGGATGAGGGAGCCCAGAAGGGGCCGGTCCTTGCGGACGCGCGCCCCGCCCCGACGTCGGCCACCGCCGACGCTTCGGCGCGCGAACGGACGGAACCTCCGGAAAAGGCCAGTCGGCCTTCGCGGATTCGCAAGCGCGGCTTCGACAACCTCCTCTCGTCGATGCGTCCGCCCAACCTCGCCCCGCTCGAGGCGACCCCGTGGCCTCCGATCGCCGAGCCCCGCCGCACCGTCGAGTCGTTCGAGTCGATCGCCACGCCGGCGCGTCTCGGCCTCCGAGGTGAGCTCGGTCTCTTCACCCGGAGCGCCCAGCCCGCTGGCCTCGGCGACCTCGACTCCGTCCGCCGCCATACGATGGCGATCGGCGTGTCCCCCAAGGCTGCCCTGTCGTCGGGCGTCGCCCCGCGGACGGAGCGGCTCGAGCCGGCCGACGGCGGTCGCGCCGACGGCGTCGCGGTCCACCACGAGAGCGTCCTCGCCCGCCGGAGTGACATCCACCCCGGGCTCGCGGGGATCGGTGAGTCCCTCCTCGCGTCCATCGGTGAGTCGCCGCCCGAGCGGGGCGAGATCATCTTCGACTACGAGGGCGTCCACAAGCTCGCCTTCAAGGGTGCGCGGCACCACTTCCGGAAGATCCTGAAGAATCAGATCCGCGACGACTTCAAGCGCGACTCGGGCGGAGACATCTTCGTCGCCCTGGGCCAGAACACACGCCGCGCCTCCAACATCCTCAACGATCACTTCCACGGACGTCGCTTCCCGCGAAACCTCTGGGAGGCGCTCGAGGTGGACGGCCAGGTCGACAAGCGCCGGCAGGTGAAGACGCTCGGCGCGAAGGTCAACATCACGTCGATCGGGCCGCTCCGTCTTCGGAACGACTTCCGGCTCCTCTACGACAAGATCGACCTCGACCTCTTCCAGTTCCTCCGGAGCGACGATCCGGTCGATGACTGGGACTACGAGTACGACGAGGCCGAGTCCACCAGCGACGCCCTCGTCGTCGCGGACGACGGTCAGACGTCCTACGACTCGAGCTCGGCCGAGGTCCCCTCCGTCCGGCGTCGCCTGATTCCGCGCGGCAACCTCTACACGGGCGACTCGGTCAGCCTCGACGGCCGGATCCGCCTGCGCCTCCGGCGCCAGAGCAAGATCCAGGACACGATCGCGTCCTCGGTCAGCCTGCGCCTCAAGGCGGTCTTCTACGGCGGCGCGCACCACCGGCCTCTCTTCGAGGCTCGTCTCGAGGCGCGCTTCAAGAAGGCCGACGACTTCGTCGTCACGCTCGATCTGATCGCGATCCCGTTCTGATCGAGAGCGAAACACCCGAATCCGACATTCCATCCGATACGGAACCGGTCGAGCGACGTCGCTCGGCCGGTTCTCTTTTCAGGCGAAAGGGCCGCCCGAACATCGCGTCATGGGTCTTGCGCGCGGCGGCGGGGACGGTATAATTCTCGCCCGACGCACCTGGGTCCATAGCTCAGTCGGTAGAGCAGCAGATTCTTAATCTGCGGGTCGTAGGTTCAAGTCCTACTGGACCCATCCCTGAAACCCCCTGGCTCCCAGGGGGTTTCTTCTTTGGCCACCCGGTGCGCGCGGGGTGATCGGGCGTTTTCGGGGCACTCTGCGCCCGATCGGACCGGGACCGCGCACGGTCGGCAATCTCGCCCGACCCACCGCCGGATCAGATCCCGATCTGGTGAAGGGCCGCCGCGACCTCCTCGATGCCCGCGGCGAGCCTCGGGTGGGTCGCCTCCCAGTGGGCGATCGCGGCGGCGACCCCGCCCCGGGCCGGCGGCGGCTTGGCGTCGGCGTCGGATGAGGACGGACTCTCCTCGTCCTCCGGCTTCGGCCCCTCGGCGACGGCGTCCACCAGCTCGGTGACGGCCTGAAGGTGCTCCCCGTGGCGCCGCTCCTCCTCGAGAGCGACGAGCTCGTCGTAGAGCCGATCGAGGCTGTCGCGGAGCCGGCCTTGCTTCTCGTGGGTGAGGTGCCCCTCGGCCCCCTCCTCGATCAGTCGACGCGCCCGGGTGAGCGCGTCGAGCGCTCGATCGAAGTGAACCTGCTCCATGGTGATCTCACCTCCTCCACTCGCTTGGGGCGCTCGGGGACTCCCGCGCGCACCGGAGACGGCGCAACCGCCACGCCAACCGGAAGTCTCGATCCGACGGCGACGCCCGCGGAGATTTCCGCCCTCGCCCACCGTCGGCCGCGAGACATTCCTCGCTCGCGGTCCGCGAGCGCGCCCAAGTCCCGTCGATGCACCTCCGATGATGAGGCACGGCGGTTGCGCGCGATCCCGAAGAAAGGGAGGTGCACGATGGACGACCAGGCCGCGAAGCCCGTCGATGCGATCGGCGGCGCCGAGCACGAGATCGTGGAGCTGGCCGAGGGCCTGCTCGCGGTCGCCGACCGGGTCGCGAGCGAAGGGCACCCGGCGGCGGCATCGTTGCGAGGCCACCTCGACGAGCTCGGCGCGTCCCTCCGCGCCCACTACGCCGTGGAGGAGGAGCCCGACGGCCTCTACGCGACCCTCGATCGCGGCCTGCCTCACCGAGCGGCGCGGATCGCCGAGCTGCTCGAGGAGCACGAACGGATCCTCGAACGACTCGACTGCCTCTCCAGGCGCGCCAGCGCTCCGCTCCCTTCGTGGGACGACGATCGGGTCGTCGCCGAGGCCCGCTACCTCGCCTCGTTCATCCGGCGACACGAGAGCCACGAGATCGAGCTCGTCTACGAGCTCGCCCTCGGCGACGAGGCCTACGGCTCCGGCGAGTAGGAGCCCTCGAGCCGAACCGACAGCACCGGGCAGGCCGCCGAGCGCGCGACGCTCTCGGCGGTGCTGCCGAGGGCGAGTCGCGACAGCCCCGTCCGTCCGTGCGTGGCGAGGACGACCAGGTCGGGGTCGATCGCGTCGATGAGGCGCTCGATCTCGACCGCGGCGCTCCCCTGATGGACGTGCTCCACCGGGATCGGCGGCTCACCGCTGCCCGACGCCTCGGCCGCCTCGAAGATCGCTCTCCGCACCCGACTCGCGACCGCCGAGAGCGCCTCCCTCGCCTCCGAGATCAGGCCCGGGGGTGCCAGCCCGCCCGCCCGCCGCGAACCTTCCTCGATGACGTGCGCCAGGTGGAGCTCGGCGCCGGTCGCTCCCGCGAGGGCGGCCGCCATCTCTTCCCCGCGGCGCGCCGCATCGAACAGATCGGTCCCGACGAGGATCCTCCGCAGCGGCATCGCGACGCGCTCGCCGGACGCGAACGCCTCGTCCGTCGCCCAGGACGGGCGCTGCTTGACCGTCAGGACCGGGCACGGGGCGGTGCGCATGACCGCCTCGGCGACCGAGCCGAGGACGACGCGGCGAAGACCGGCTCGGCCGTTGGTCCCGACGACGACGAGATCGGCGCCGACGTCGCGCGCGGCCGCGACGATCTCCGACGCCGCCCCCTCGCCCCGCCGGATCTGGACGCGAGCTTCGTCCCGCCCGCCCAGGGTCAGCCGCGCGTGGCACCGCGCGTCCCACCTCGCGCGGTCATCGGCGGCCCCGAGATAGCGCGCGTCGCCAGGAATCGTGCGGCCGCCCCGCCCGGTCACCTCGACGTGGACGAGGCGCAGACGGCCGCCGAATCGAGCCGTCAGACCGGAGGCGACGCGCGTGGCCGCGGCGGACGCCTCGGATCGATCGACCGCAACCAGCACTTCGCGGAGTGGGAGCATCGGCAAATCACCCGCGGGGGACTCCGACCGGGGTCGTCCGGACCCCTTCGACGCTACGCGCCCGCCTGGGCGGCCTCCTCGGCGGGCGCGCCGGCGGACTTCGACTCTCCGTGAACGGTCAGGACGGGGGTCTTGGCGAGCCGGACGACGCGCTCCGCGGTGCTCCCGAGGATCAGCTCCTTGAAGCTCGTCCGCCCGCGCGAGCCCATGACGATCAGGTCCGCGCCATAGCCCTTCGAGAACTGGGCGATCTCCTTCGCGGGGTGACCGAGGGCGACGTGCTCCTTCACGTCGATGCCGCGCCCGATCTCCCCGATCTCGGCGAGGTGCCGGGTGACGGCGCGATGGGCCTCCTGCTTTGCCTCGGCGAACATGGCCCGCACGTTGGGCTGGCTGTCGCCGAGGAGCGGCTCGAGCGCGTCGCCGCTCCGGGAGTCGACGACGTGCAGGACGTGGAGGGTCGCGCCGAGCTCCTTGGCCACCTGGCAGGCGAGGCGCAGCCCGTCGCGCGAGGTCTCCGAGAAGTCGGTCGGCACGAGGACGGTCCCGATCGAGAGGCAGTCCTCGATCTTTGCAGCCGCGTCCGCCGCCTCGGCCTCGTGGAGGGTCATCACCGGGCAGCTCGCGCGCCGGAGCACCTCCTCGGCGACGCTCCCGATCAACATCCGGCGGGCGCCGGTCCGCCCGTGGGTGCCCATGACGATCAGGTCGGCGCCCATCTCCTCGGCGAGCTCGAGGATCCCGTCCGCCGAACGCCCGAGCCGGACGACGGCCTCCACCTCTCCGATGAACGGAACGGTGTCGTTCACGATCCGGAGGAGCTGCTGCTTGGCGACGTCGGCCGCGCGCGCCGGGTAGTCGTCGACCTCGAACCCGGGGTAGAAGGGAACGACGTTCAGCGGTTCGACCACGTTGCAGACGGTGATCGCTCCCTTCGAGCGGTGCCGGAGCCCCGCGGCGGTCTCGAGAGCCGCCCGCGCGCCGAAGGCGAGGTCGATCGGAACCAGGATCTTCTTGAACGGCAGCATGTCTCTCCTCCAGAGAACGGGTGTCGCATCCCGGATCGCAACATCCGGGCCGATGGGCGCGGGCTCCTTCGAGGCTCGCCGCGCTCGATCTGGTCCCAGCCCATCGCGAACGCAACCCTCGCCCCTCGGCGGCCTGGCGCCGCTCCCGACGCGCTCGACCCTTCGAGAACCGCGCGCGGACGCGCGACGGAGCCCGGCGACCCGCGCGAGATTCTTCGCGAGATGCGATATAGTTCGCGCCTCGAGGGGGCAGCCGGTCGCCCGACGGCCCGGAAACGGGGAAGGCTCCGCGCTTCGGCGATCCGGCGCCGTTGGCACCGGGTTTGAGCGGCCAACCGGACCCCTCGCCATCCCCGAGGGAGAGCGCGACCCCTCAGCCCGCCCGGGCAGGAGACCGACCATGGCTCTCTTCGACTCGATCCTCGTCCCGATCGACTACTCGCTCGGCGCTCGCCACGCCCTCGCGGTCGCCGCCGGCCTGCGGAAGCGCGCCGGCGCCCGGATCACCTGCCTCCACGCGTTCGAGCCGGTCGACGCCCTCCCCTTCGCCCCCATCATCAACATCGACTACACCCACGGCGCCTGGCGGGACGAGGGGAAGAAGCGCCTGACCGAGTTCGTCCGCGAGGCGCTCCCCTCGATCGGCGAGTTCGACGTCTCGGTCGAGCGAGGCCGACCCGGGGACGTGATCCGCGCGGAGGCGGACCGCCTCGAGGCCGACCTCGTCGTCATGGGCACCCACGGACGCACCGGGCTGCGTCGCGTTCTCCTCGGCAGCGTCGCCGAGGAGGTCCTCCGGCGCGCGGCGTGCCCCGTGCTCACCGTCGGCGAGGACGACGACGGCGCGAAGACCGACGAGCCCCGCGAGACGATCCGCTCGATCCTCGTCCCGATCGACTTCTCCGATCACTCGAGCGCCGGCGTCCACCTCGCCGCCGCCGTCGCGGCGACGTTCGACGCCGAGGTCCACATCCTCCACGTGATCGATCTCCGCGCCCGGGAGGCTCACGAGCCGCTCATCGAGGACACCCAGAGCTCGATGGACGAGATCTACGCGGCGGCCATGAAGGACGCCCGCGACGCGATCCTCCGCGAGCGGGCATCGCTCGAGAAGGTCGGCCCCGGGCCCGCCATCCAGGACCACGTGATCCTCGGCAACCCGAACGAGGAGATCCCCCGGCAGGCGCAGCAGCTCAAGGTCGACCTGATCGTGATCGGGAGCCAGGGACGGACCAGCCTCGGGGATCGGCTCCTCGGGAGCACGGCCGAGCGGGTCGTCCGCCTCGCGGAGTGCCCCGTCCTCACCCTTCGAACGTCCGCGCCCGACTGAGCCGCCTGACGCGGCGGGAGGCCTCATGGGTTCCGAGGGAACCGCTCCGGCGTTCGCCTACCCGGTCCGCGTCCGCTTCCAGGACATCGATGCCGCGGGGATCGTGTTCTACGCCCGCTTCTTCGACTGGGCGCACGAGGCGTTCGAGGAGTGGATGCGCACCCGCGGCACGACCATCGCGGAGCTCACCTCCGTCCGCGACGTGGGCATGCCGCTCGTCCACGCCGAGGCGGACTACGCCGGCCCCGCCCGCCACGACGATCGCCTCGTCGTGAGGGTCGCCGACGTGGAGCTCCGCCCGCGAAGCGTTCAGTTCACGTTCTCGATCGAGGGGGACGACGGCAGCCCCCGCGCGACCGTGAAGCACGTCCACGCGTGCATCGACATGGCCCGCTTTCGCGCGCGCGAGTGGCCCGAGCGACTGCGGACGGCCCTCTCGGGCGCGTGACGAACGAGCTCAGCCCTCGACGGCGAGCGCCCGCCGGACCTCGTCGCGCCGGAGCTTGCCGAGGGCGGTTCGCGGAAGCGGCCGGTCCGCGCGGATGATCTCGCGCGGGCACGCCCACGCCGGCAACGCCCGCGCGCACCGCGCCGAGAGCTCCTCGTCGCTGACGACCGCCCCCGGGGCGACCCGGACCACCGCGACGACCCGCCGGCCCCACGACGGATCGGCGAGGCCGACCGCGGCCGCCTCGACGACGTCGGGATGACCCGCGAGCGCGTCCTCGATCGGGGCGGGAGCGACCGTCTCGCCGCCCGTCACGATGCGATCGGTCCGCCGGTCGACGACGACGAGCTGCCCGAGCGCGTCGAGGCGCCCGAGATCGCCGGTGCGGAGCCATCCGGCGGCGTCCACGACGCGCGCACCGTCGAGATCGACCCGGGCGACCTGAGGGCCGCGGACGAGGATCGTGCCGAGCCCGTCGGGCTCGACGCGATCGATCCTCACCTCGACGCCGTCGAGCGGACGACCGCAGCTCTCGTCGCGCGACCCGACGGTCTGGGTCGCGACCTGACTGGCCGCCTCGGTCAGGCCGTAGGTCCGCACGACGGGAAGGCCGCGATCGAGCGCCCGCCCCATCGTCGCCGCCGCCGCCGGGCCGCCCCCGATGAGGATCGTCCGCGCCGCGATCGCGCCCCGCGCGGGCAACCCCCGTCGCTCGAGAACGCGGTCGAGCGCCCGGCCGACGAGCGAGAAGCGCCGGTAACGGCGAAGGTCGGCCACCGTCTCGTCCGGGTCGAAGCCCTCGCGAAGAACGACCGGGAACCCGTCGTGGACGCTCCGGACGAGCGCCGCGACGCCGGCGGTGTGGAAGATGGGAAGACAGACGAGCCACGAGTCGTCCGCCCCCGTGCCGAGCCGCCGCGCCGAGGCCGCCGCGCTCGCCAGGTGATGGGCGTGCTCGAGCACGATCCCGCGCGGCGCTCCGGTCGTCCCCGACGTGAACAGCACGGTCGCAGGACCCGTCGGCTCGAGCGATGGCCGGCGCGGCGAGGCGGCCGCCCCGAAGACCTCCGTCGAGACGACGCGCACGCCCGAGGCGAGCGCGAGTCGAGCAGCCGCCGTGCGATCGCCCGGAGCGTGGAGGACGAGCCGCGCCCCGGCCCGACGCAGCAGCGCCGCCTGGCTCGCCGCGGGCGCGGGTCGGGGGAGCGGAACGACGGTCGCGCCGGCGAGCAGGATCGCGTGGAAGCCGACGACGAAGCCAGGCTCGTTGCCGCCGAGCAGTCCGACGCGCTCGCCCGCGACCGACCCGGCCGCGGCGAGGGCGCCCGCTGCGCGGAGGGCATGGTCGGCGAGCTCGCCCCAGGTGAGGGCGCCCGAACGCCAGCTGACCGCGGGCGATCGACCGCGCCGCTCGGCCTGCTCGAGCAGCCGCGTCACGATCGACCCGGACGCGGGGCCCGTCCATCGGGACCCGGGCGCGCCACCGGGAACGCGTCGCCGCGTCACGCCGACCGTGGTCCGGGGGGGCCCCCTCATTTCATTGTCGCACGGGGCGAACGCGTCCGGAAGATCGGGTCGCCGCGACCCCGTAGGCACGACAATCCGGCCCATCCGCGGCGCGATCGCGCGGGCGAGCGCCGCGTCACGCTCCCCCTCGAGCAGCGCCCCCGTCGCCAGGCCGTGAGCCCGCGGCGTGCCCCCGCGCTCGATCACGAGCGCATCCACCGCCGCCGCGACGGCGACCGCGCCGGCCCGACCGACCGCGCCCTCGAGCGAGGTCGTCACGATCACCGCCAGGCCGGCCTCGATCGCCGTGCGCGCGACCGCGGCGGCCGCCCGAGGGCCGCCGAGACGCATCGGCTTGCACACGATCGCGTCCACCGCCCCGGCCTCGACGAGCTCGCGGACCGACCCGAGCCCCGCGACCGACTCGTCGGCGGCGATCAGAACCGAAGCCAGACCCCGGAGCGTTGCGAGGCCGTCCAGGTCTCGCCGGTCGACGGGCTGCTCGAGGATGCTCACCCCGAGCTCGGCCAGCTCTCCGACGGCCCGCGCCGCTTGCCGCCGCGTCCACCCGCCGTTCGCATCGACGCGGAGCTCGACCTCCCGCCCCACGACGGCGCGGACCGCCTGAACGCGCGCGAGGTCCTCCTCGAGATCCGCTCCGACCTTGATCTTGACCGTTTCGAAGCCCGCCGCGAGCGCGGCCTCCGCCTCCTCGGCCGCGCGCGCCGGCGCCCGTGCGCCGACGAGCGCGTTCGCGGCGACGTCGTCTGGCGGCCGCGCGCCCGCCGCCGTCACCTCACCGGCGAGCAGAGCCGCGACCGCGACGCCCGCGCGCGCCGCCTCGAGCGACAGGAGCGCCTGGGCGACCGCGTGTCGGCGTCCCTGCGCGGCGGTGACGACGCCGGGGAGAACGATCCCCTCGCCCCGGCCCTCCACATCGTCGTCGTCGCGAACCGTCACGACCCACCCGCGGATCCGGTCCATCCTCCCGCGCGCCGTGACGAGCGGCGCGCGCAGACGCAGCTCCCCGCCGCGACGCGACCACCGGAGCGCGCGGTGCTCGGCGCTCACCCGACGGCCCCGAGGGCGAGCCCCGGCGCCCACGTCAGGGCGAAGGCGGCGAGCAGCCGACCGGTCGCGCCGAGCGCTCGGTCGAGCGCCGGTCCGTCGCTGCGTCGAATCATCGCGAGCGCGGGCGACACCGCGAGCGGCGCCGACGCCAGCGGGAGCAGGGCGACCGGCGCCCGGGCCAGCCCGACGACGACGCCGAACGCCGCGACGAGGAGCGCCAGGTAGAGCGCCCGACTCGCGGGACGCCCGATCCGGACGACCAGGGTGCGCTTTCCCGCGCGGGCGTCCGACGCCACGTCGCGGACGTTGTTGACGACGAGGATCGCCGTCGCGAGGCAGCCGATCGCCGCGCCGACCGCCACGACGGAGCCCGTCAGCGCCTCCACCTGCACGAAGTAGCTCCCCGAGACGGCCACCAGCCCGAAGAACAGGAAGACGAACACGTCGCCGAGGCCGTGGTAGGCGAGTGGCCACGGCCCACCCGTGTAGGCGATCCCGGACGCGATCGAGACGACCCCGACGATCAGGATGGGCCACCCGGCCAGCGCGACGAGATAGAGCCCGACGCCGGCCGCCGCCCCGAACGCGAGCGCGGCCGCGATGGCCATCGCCCGGACGGAGACATCGCCGCTCGCGACCGCGCGCCGCTCGCCGACCCGGTCCGGTCCGTCCGCCCCGTGGAGGTGGTCGAAGAGATCGTTGGTGTAGTTCGTCCCGACCTGGATCAGGAGCGCGCCGAGAAGCGCCGCGACCGCGGGAACGAGCGCGAACGCGCCGTCGCCGAACGCGGCGGCGGAGCCGACGAGCACCGGGGCGCCGGCGGCCGGCAACGTCCGCGGACGGGCCGCTCCGAGGAACGCCCCGACCCGGCTCACGGCAACCTCGGGAAGCGGCCGAACTCCGGGGGTCGCTTCTCGAGAAACGCCTCCTTCCCCTCGCGCGCCTCCTCGGTCATGTAGTACAGCAGCGTCGCGTTGCCGGCGAGCTCCTGGATGCCCGCCTGGCCGTCGGTGTCGGCGTTGAACGCCGCCTTGAGGCACCGGAGGGCGAGGGGGCTCTTCTGGAGGATCTCCTCGCACCAGCTCACCGTCTCCTCCTCGAGGCGCGCGAGCGGGACGACGGCGTTCACCATGCCCATCGCGAGCGCCTCCTCCGCGGTGTACTGCCGGCAGAGGAACCAGATCTCGCGCGCGCGCTTCTGCCCGACCATCCGGGCGAGGTAGCTCG
The DNA here is from genome assembly GCA_029260755.1 of Planctomycetota bacterium. GTDB lineage: Bacteria > Planctomycetota > J058 > J058 > JAJDCQ01 > JAJDCQ01. The sequence continues at coordinate 169,658 of JAJDCQ010000108.1, forward strand.
CGCCGAAGCCGCCGTCGAAGCTGCCGACCTTCGGCCCGGTCTGGCCGAAGCGGGCGTTGTCGGCCGCGATCGTCAGGTCGCAGACGACGTGGAGGACGTGACCGCCCCCGATCGCGTAGCCCGCCACCATCGCGATCACCGGCTTCGGGAGGCTCCGGATCTGGCGCTGGAGGTCGAGGACGTTGAGGCGGGGGACGCCGCCCTCGTCCTCGTAGCCCGCCTGGGCGCGGACGCGCTGGTCGCCGCCGCTGCAGAACGCGTCGGGTCCCTCGCCGGTGAGGATCACGACGCCGACCTCGGGGTCGTCGCGGACCCGGGTGAAGGCGTCGATGAGCTCTCTCACCGTCTGCGGTCGGAACGCGTTCCGAACCCGCGGCCGGTCGATCGTGACCTTGGCGATTCCGTTCGCCTTCTCGTAGCGGATGTCCTCGTAGCTCCGGGCGGTCTTCCAGTCGGGTCGGTGCGCCATCGGCGTCTCCAATCTCAGGCGGTGGTCGGTCGCGGAAGGGCGGCGGGCTCTCCCGTCCGGAACGTCAACAGCGCCGCGAGGCGCTCGGGGAGGGTGGCCGTCGCGCTCTCGAGCACCGAGACCGTCGCGGCGGCGTCGTCCAGGAAGGCGTCGATCGAGGCGGCGAGCGGACCCGGCGCCTCGGCCGGGACGACGTGCCCGGCCGAGGGGATCAGCTCGACGCGCGCCAGGGCGATCTCCGCCTCGAGGTGCGCGGCGATCGCGGCGTGCTTTCGGTCGCGCGCCCCGGCGACGAGGAGGGTCGGGCACCGAACGCGCCCGAGCGAGGTGCGCGCGGGCGTCTGGATCCCCCTCCCGAGCCGACGGAGCGCCGCCGCGAGGCCAGCCGCCTGGTGACGCCGCGCCGCCGCGGTCCGCGCCGGCCGACTCCGCAGCAGCGGCAGCCGATCCCACGCCTCGAGGAACGGCCCGACCCCGTCGCGCTCGAGGCGCTCGGCGAGCGCCTCGTCGTCGAGGCGGCGCGTGTGGCGGGCGTCGTCCTCGGCGATCCCCGCCGACGCGCCGATCAGCACCAGGGCCTCGACGGCCTCCGGTGCGCGGAGGGCGGCCGCCAGGGCGAGCCGACCGCCGAGCGAGTAGCCGACCCACACCGCCCGTCCGAACCCCGCCGCGCGGGCTCGTTCGACGAGCGCGTCGACCGTCTGATCGAACGAGCCGACCGGATCGGCGTCGGGTCCGTGGCCCGGAAGATCCGGGGCGAAGACCCAGGCACCGAGCCGCCCGCCGAGCCCGGCCCAGTCGCTCCCCCGACCCGTGAAGCCGTGCAACGCGACGACGCGCCGCGGGTTCGTCTCGTTCATCGTTCGCTCCCCTCCGAGGACCGCGCCATCGCCCGCGCGGCGGCGGCCGCCGCGTTCGACCAGGCGCGGGTCAGCCTCGCCCGGCTCTCGGCCCGGTCGACGACGACCTCGATCAGCTCCGGCCCGGACGCGGCGAGGCTCCGCGCCAGCGCCCGGTGCAGCTCCGCGGTCGAGGTCACCTTCCCATGCGGGAGCCCGCCGAGCGCCGCCGCGCCCGCAAGGTCCCGACCGTGCGGCGTCGCGAAGAGCGCCTCGAACCGCGGCTCGTGCTCCCGCGCGGGGAGGTGCTCGAAGATCCCGCCGCCGTCGTTGTTGACGGCGACGATCGTCAGGTCGAGAGGCGGCGCCCCGCCGGGCGAGAGCGCCCGGAGACCGCCGGCGTCGTGGAGCAGCCCGAGGTCTCCGATCAGGAGCACCCCGCGTCCCCCGCGAGCCGCCGTCGCGCCGATCGCCGCGGAGACGGTGCCGTCGATCCCGTTGGCGCCGCCGTTCATCATCACGACCAGCTCGCCGGCCCGCGGCGCGAGGAACGTGTCTAGCGCGCGGATCGCGATGCCGCTCCCGACGAAGAGGAGCGCTCCGTCGGGGAGCGCGCGCCCGAGGGCCGAGACCACGGCCGCCTCGGTGAGCGAGCCCCCCGCGTGACGGTCGAGCTCGGATCGGGCCGCCGCGTTCGCGCGACGGATCGCCTTCGCGAGGCTCGAGCGAGACGCCCGGTCCGCCACCGATCGATCGAGCCGCGCGGCGACCGACTGCGCGAGGGCGAGCGGGTCGGCGACGAGCACCGTCGCGCCGAGGTGCTCGGGGTCGCTCGCCCGCCCGTCGGGGTCGATCACGATGAGGTCGGTCGTCCGCGCGTGCCGCTCGATCCAGCGCGCGAGGTGCTTCGAGATCGGCGGCGCCCCGATCCGGACGACCAGGTCGGGAGCGAGGGCGGCCGCGACGCGGTCATCCCGAAGGAAGGCGTCGTGTGCGGTCACGAGGTCGACCCGCCCGACCCCGGCCGCGTTCCCCGACCGCAAACCCGAGCACGGGTCGGCGAGCACCGGCCAGCCCGTCGCGGCGGCGAGGCACGCCGCGGCCTCCGCCACCTCTCGGTGCGCGCCGGGGCTCCGCCCGGCGACGATCACCGCGTCCGTCCCCGAGCGCGCGTGCGCCGCGACCGCCTCGGCGATCGGTCCGTCGCCGCGCGCGGGCTCCCGGAGCACGCGGACGAACGGACGCCCCGGCCGTCCGTCGAACGCGAGCGGGTCGGCCGCGGCGAGCCGGCCCGGCCCGCCGTCGGCGTCGAGCCGAGAGTCGAGCGGCTCGCGCAGGGGCACGTTCAGATGCACCGGCCCGGGGGGCGATCCGGCGGCGACCTGGACGAGGCGGGAGACCGCCGCGCGCACGCCGCGCAGGACCGCCCCTCGAGGCTCGGGCATGGGGAGGTCGAAGGTCGCCAGCGCCTGGCGGCCGAGGATGTCGGTCTGGTCGATCGTCTGACGCGCTCCGCAGCCGCGAAGCTCGACCGGCCGATCGGCGGTGAGCAGCACGAGCGGAACGCCCGCCGCCCGCGCCTCGGCCGCGGCGGGAAGGAGGTTGGCCGCGGCCGTCCCGGAGGTGACGACGACCGCCGCCGGACGTCCGCTCGCCTTCGCGGCTCCCAGGGCGAAGAACGCCGCGGACCGCTCGTCGAGGTGTACGCTCGCCTCGAGGAGACGGTCGATGGCGATCGCGAGCGGGCCCGAGCGGCTCCCCGGACAGAGGGCGACGGTGACGACGCCCGATCGCTGGAGCTCCTCGGCGATCGCGCGCGCCCAGAGCATCGTCGGGTTCGAATCGATCGGGCCGCTCGGGCCGATCGGGCGCGGACCCGATCGAGTCGCCGGCGCGGAGCGCTGATCGCGGCGCGCGGAGATCATCGGCGGTCCTCTCCCGCACCGAGCAGCGCCGACCGGAGCGCGGCCAGCTTGACCTCGGTCTCGTCCCACTCGGCGTCGGGGTCGGAGTCGGAGACGATCCCTGCTCCGGCGAAGAGCCAGGCGCGCTCGCCGACGAGCCGCGCGCACCGGAGCGAGACCGCGAGCTCGCCGTCGCCGCGCCGATCGACCGAGCCGATCACCCCCGCGTACCACCCGCGGGCGAACGACTCGTGCGCTCGGATCAGCCCGAGCGCGGCCTCCCGCGGGGTTCCGGCGACGGCCGGCGTCGGGTGGAGTCGACCGGCGAGCTCGAGGGCGGACTGCTCGACGCGAAGCCGTCCAGCGATCGGGGTGCGGAGGTGCTGGCAGTCGGCGAGGCGAACCACCTCGGGCGCCCCGACCGGGTCGAGGTCGACGACCGGCGCGAGCGCCGCGCGGATGCCCTCGACGACGAAGCCGTGCTCGCCGCGCTCCTTCGCGCTCGTCCGCATCGCCTCACCGAGGGCGGCGTCGCCGGCGGCGGAGCCGCCCCGACCGGTCGACCCGGCGAGCGCGGCGGTATAGACCGCGGCGCCGCGACGACGGACGAGGAGCTCGGGCGTCGCGCCGACGAACGCGCCCGCGCCGGGGATCGAGATCGCGTAGACGAGGCAGCCGGGCTGCCGGTCGAGAAGCGAGCGTGCGATCGCAAACGGATCGATCTCGCCCGCGCCCGAGAGCTCGACGGACCGGGCCAGGACGACCTTCTCGAGGACGCCTTCGCGGATCCGGTCGCGCGCCCGCGACACGTCGCGCCGCCATCGCTCCCGTCCGAGTCCCGCGTCGCCCCCCGCGAGGCCGACGACGCCCGGCGAAGGTGACGCCGCCGGCGACGGCGTCGTCGCGCGCCGCAGCCCGGCCGAGAACCGCTCCGCCACCGCGTCGGGACGGTCGTCCGGCGCGACCCGGGCGACGACGCTGACCCAGGTCGGGCCGCCGGGACGGGCCGCCGCGTTCCGGGCCGGCAGGATCAACCGCCCGGCGCCGAAGCGATGCCAGCTCGGCTCGAGGTCACTCCCGCCGCGGGCCGGCTCGTCGTCCGTTCCGTCGGAGAACGCGAACCCGGCGACGATCCGCGGATCGGCCCAGCCCGGCGCGCTCGGATCGGGGAGAACGTCCGCCCCGATCACCGCGGCGTGCCGCGCGGCGACGGCGAATCGATCGACTCCGTCGAGCTCCACTCCCGCCGCCGCGCCGGCGCCCGCCCGCGTCACCGTCGTCGGGCCCGCCCCGCCGGCGAGGCTCGAGGCGAGGACGAGCGAGACCTCGTCGCTCCCCGCTCCGGCGGCGATGCCGATCGGGTCGAGGTCGGTCGCGACGCTCGCCACCGCGAGCACCGGCCGACGACGACGCCGCGCCTCGGCGACCGCTGCTCGCGCCCGCCCCGCGAGGCCGCGGGGCCGCTCCGTCGTGGTCGTGGTCGTGAGGGTCACCGCGGGCTCCACGACGCCGGCCAAGGGGCGCCGGGGGCGCAAGGCGACACGGGCAGGACGCCTTCCCGGACAGCCGAGGCGGGCCATCGGTCGCGCCGCCCGACGGGCCGAGCCGCCAGCGCGCTCGTCACCCGCGTGACCGCCGCGGCGACCGCGGCGAACTGCTCGGGCGAGAGAGCCTGGAGGGCGTCGCATCGGGCCGTCTCCGGCTTCGGGTGCACCTCGATCATGAGGCCGTGCGCGCCGGCGGCGACGCCGGCGAGGGCGAGCGGCGCGACGAAGTCGCGCCGCCCCGCCGCGTGGCTCGGATCGACGATCACCGGCAGCCGGTGGTGGGCGACGATGTGGGCGACGCTTCCGAGGTCGAGGGTGTGCCGAGTCGACCGCGTGAAGGTCCGGATCCCGCGCTCGCAGAGGATCACGCCCGAGGCGCCGGCGACGAGGAGATACTCGGCCGCGAGGAGCCACTCGTCGACCGTCGCCGCCATCCCGCGCTTCAGGAGCACCGGCTTCCCGGCCGCGCCGACCGCGTCGAGCAGGTCGAACGCCTGCATCGTCCGGCTCCCGACCTGGAGGAGATCGGCGTGCTCGGCGACGGCGTCGACCTCGCCCGCGCTCATCACCTCGGTCACGACGGCCAGCCCGTGGCGTCGCCCCGCCTCGGCGAGGAGCGCCAGTCCGGGACGGCCGAGGCCGCGGAACGCGTAGGGAGACGTGCGCGGCTTGAACGCCCCGCCGCGCAGGATCCGCGCGCCGGCGGCGGCGACGGCCGCCGCGGCCGCGTCGAGCTGCTCCTCGCTCTCGACGGCGCAGGGGCCGGCGATCAGACAGGGCGGCGCGCCCGCTCCGACCGAGACGCCGGCGACGTCCACCTGGGCGGCGGCCGCATCGACGAGAGGATGGGCGCTGGCCGCCCGGAGGATCCCGACGACGCCGTCGATTCCCTCGGCGTCGACCGGCTCCTCGACGAGGAGGACGCGCCGGCCCGGGCCATCGAGGAGGCGCCCGGAGGCGCCACGGCGTAGGAGCTCCGTCTTCACCCGGTCGGGGTCCGCGCGCGGATCGAGCTCGAGGAGCATCGTGTCCTCCCTCAGGACTCGTGGCCGACGGTGGTCATCGCCGGCGCGCCCGCCGCGATCGGAGGCGCCGGATCGGCCGGGACGTCGGCCCGGTAGGACCAGGCCACCCCGAAGGTGTGGGGGACGGCCCGTACCCCGACCAGTCCGGCCCGGTCGAGGATCCCGGTGAACCGCTCGCCGGCGGGGAACAGAGCCGCCGTCCGGGGCAGGTACTCGTAGGGGTCGCGGTGCCCGGTCACGAGCGCGCCGAGCCGGGGCATGAGCGAGCCGGAGTAAAACCGGTAGAAGGCGCCGATGACCGGCGCGTCGGGCTGCCCGAACTCGAGGATCAGCAGCCGCCCACCGGGCCGGACGACGCGTCGCATCTCGGCGACGGCGGCCGCCGGATCGTCGACGTTTCGAATCCCGAACGCGCAGACGGCCGCGTCGAGGCGATCGTCCTCGAACGGGAGGGCGAGGGCGTCGCCCCGGAGAAAGCTCGGCGCCCGCGATCCGAGCGCCCGGGCCCGGTCGCGGGCGACCTCGAGCATCGGCGCGCAGAAGTCGACGCCGGCCACCGCGCCCGAGCGTCCGACGGCCCGGGCGAGGGCGAAGGTCATGTCGCCGGTGCCGCAGCAGATGTCCGCGATGCGCTCTCCCGGTCGGGGGTCGAGGAGGTCGAGCGCCCACCGGCGCCAGAGGACGTGGATCCCCATCGAGAGGACGGTGTTGGCGCGGTCGTAGCGGGCCGCGATCCGTCCAAACATCGCATCGACGGGATGGGTCTCGGGCGCCGCGACCATCACGCGCTCCGCACCGCGAGCGACCGCGACACCGACGCCAGCGCCTCGCGCGCCGCGCTCGGCGGGAGCGTCTGGAGCGCGGCGACGGCGGCGCCCGTCCGGGCGACCACCTCGGCGCGGGCCGCCTCGATCCCGCCGCCGCGCTCGGCCGCGTCGCGAAGCCGGCGCCCGAGCGACTCGGGGTCGCACGGCTCGCCGCGCGCCGCGGCCTCGAGCGGCTCGGCGAGCTCGGGCTCGCACTCGAGCGCGTGGATGAGCGGAAAGGTGACCTTGCCCTCGCGGACGTCGGTCAGGATGCCCTTGCCCAGGCGGGTGGGATCGCCGGTGAGGTCGAGCAGGTCGTCGGTGATCTGGAACGCGACCCCGGTCTCGTGGCCGAACTCGCTCAGCGCGGCGACGGCCGGATCGGTCGCGGCGCGTCCGACCGAGCGCGCGCCGGCCGAGGCGGCCCAGGCGAAGAGCGAGGCCGTCTTGCCGCTGACGATCGCGTCGTACTCGGCGCGGGTGAGGCTCGCCCTCCCGCGCCGCTCGAGCTGAAGCGCCTCGGCGGCGATCATCCGGTCCAGCAGGTCGAGGACGCTCGCGACGAGACCATCGACGCCCGTCGCCTCGACGAGGCCGAGGGCGCGGACGAGGAGGAGGTCGCCCCCGAGCACGCTCGCGGCGTTCCCGTAGACGACCCGGGCCGCCGCCACGCCGCGCCGGATCTCGCCCGCGTCGATGACGTCGTCGTGGAGAAGGGTCGCCGCATGCACCGCCTCGGCGACGGCGGCGAGCGACACCGTCGTCTCGGCGGGCGACCCGCCGTCCGCCGCCTGCGCCGCGAGGAGGGTCAGGATCGGGCGGACCCGCTTGCCGCCCGCCGCGACGAGGTGGCGCGCGGCGATGGCGGCGACGTCGCCGCCCGCCGCGAGGCGCTGAAGGAGCGCCTCGCCCTCCGCCAGGTGCGGGCCGACGCCGGCGAGCGCCTCGTCGAGGCGCCGACCGAGGCCCGGCATGCCGTGGGCGCGCGACAGGCGTCCCAGGCGGTCGTGGGTCGTCTCGACGGGAATCGGGATCATCAGGGGTCTCTCCCGGGCGGCTGACGGCCGCGTCACTCGTGAGCCCTCCCCGAGAGCGAGCGGCGTGCCGCGGACCTCATCGTTCGCGGCAGCCCGCGGGGCGAGAGGGCTTGCGCCGACGGGCAGCCCGCGGCGGCCCGATCGCGTTTCGCAATCCGCCAACGCATCGGGACCCGCGGTTCGCGTCGCGCGAACCGCGGGCGCGCCTCGTCTTGCGTCGGCGGAACGCGCCCGCGAGGATGGCGCGGCCATGAAGTGCACCCCGATCGACGCGCCCGGCTGGGAGGAAGTGCTCGCCCTCGACGATGCGGCGAGCGGCCTCCGGGCGATCCTCGCGATCCACGCCGCGCCGTGGGGACGGTCCTTCGGCGGCATCCGGGTGCGCCCCTATCCCGATCAGGCGAGCGCCGTGGCGGACGCGACGGCGCTCGCCTGCGCCATGTCGCGCAAGACCGCCTGGGCCCGGATCGAGGGCGGCGGCGCCAAGACCGTCGTCATGGTCGACCCCGCGATGCGCCGGCCGGAGGCGATCGCCGCGCTCGGCGCCTTCATCGAGAGCCTCGATGGACGCTACGGCGCCGGCGGCGACCTCGGCTTCACCCTCGAGGACGACGCCGTGCTCCGGGGCGCGACCCGGTTCGTCGCCTGCTCGTCGGCCGGTGACGCGGCGGCGGCCGGGGTCGTCGCGAGCATCCAGGGCTGGGTCGACGCCCGCGGACTGGGGTCGCTCGACGCGCTCCACGTCCTCGTCCAGGGCGCCGGGGAGGTCGGCGGCCACGTCGTCGCCCGCCTTCGGTCGGCCGGCGCGCGGGTGACGGTCGCCGACGTCGACCCCGCCCGCACCGAGATCGACCCCGACGCCCTCTGGGACGTCGAGGCCGACGTCTTCTGCCCGTGCGCGGTGGGCGGGGTGCTCGACGCCGACACGATCCCGCGGCTGCGGGCCGCCGCCGTGATCGGCGGGGCGAACAACCCGCTCGCCGACGAGGACGCCGACGCCGAGCGCCTCGCCGCGCGCGGGATCGACTACGTGCCCGACTTCGTCGCGAACGTCGGCGCGACCATCCGCGGCGCGCTCGGGATGCTCGGCCGCGGCGGGGAGGCTGACGGCCGCCTCGCGGAGATACGCCCGGCCGTGGGCGCGCTCCTCGCCCGCGCTCGGGAAGAGCGTCGGTCGCCCCTCGCGGTCGCCCGGACGATCGTCGGCGAGCGGATGGCCGCGTGGCCGCCCCGCGCGCGCCCCCCGGGGTCAGCGGGCGAACCGGACGACCGCTACGGAGAAGACGGATGACGGCGACGAAGAAGAGCCGGCTCGCGATCCTCACGAGCGGCGGAGACGCGCCGGGGATGAACGCGGCCATCCGGGCGGCCGCCCTCATCGCGATCCGCGAGGGATGGGACGTCCTCGGCGTCCGCCGGGGCTACCGCGGCCTCATCGACGGCGACCTCCGTCCCCTCCCCGCCGAGAGCGTCGTCGACGTCATCCGCGCCGGCGGGACGATCCTCGGCTCGGCCCGCTGCCCCGACCTCGAGGAGCGGCCGGCCCGCGACGCCGCCCGGGCGACCCTCGCCGAGCACGCCGTCGACGGGCTGATCGTGATCGGCGGCGACGGCAGCCTCCGCGGAGCGCGGGCGATCGCCGATCCGGCCGAGGCCGGCGACGGGTTCGCGACGCGCGTGATCGGGGTCCCCGCCTCGATCGACAACGACGTCGGCTTCACGAGCGCCTCGATCGGCGTCGACACCGCGATGAACACGATCGTCGAGGCGTGCGACAAGATCTCGGACACGGCCAGCGCCCACGACCGCACCTTCTTCGTCGAGGTGATGGGCCGCGCGTCGGGCTACCTCGCGATGACCACCTCGATCGCGTCGGCCGCCGACGGCGTGATCTTCCCCGAGGCGCACGCGAGCGAGGAGGAGATCGTCGAGCACGTCGTCGACACGATCGAGCGCGCCCGCGCGCGGACCGACCGCCCCAAGCGCGTCGTCGTGATCGTCGCCGAGGGGGCCGGCGTCCCGATGGAGCGACTCCAGCGGGCGGTCGAGGCCCGCGTCGCCGAGCGCCTCGGCGAGCCCGACGGCAACTTCGAGACCCGGGCGACCGTCCTCGGCCACGTCGTCCGCGGCGGCCGGCCGAGCGCGTTCGACCGGCTCCTCGCGAGTCGTCTCGCCCACGTCGCGGTGAAGGCGCTCATCGCGGGCAAGACCCTCAAGATGGCGGCCTGGCTCCTCCCGGGCAAGATCCCGAGTCGCCTGGCCGTCCCGAGCGAGGCCGACCCCTACTGCTGGCTCGTCGACCTAGACGCCGCCCTCGTGGCGACCGAGCGGCTCCGGCGCGGCACGAGCCAGATGGTGCGATGGGGCGTCCGGATCTTCGAGGAGCTCGGCACCAGCCTCGCCATGTAGGAGCAGCGGCTTCGCCTTCGGCGAAGAGGATGTCACCACGGAGACACGGAGAACACGGAGGAGTCACGGAGAACGCCGAATCTCGGCCGAGCTCGCTTCTCGCGCGGACACTCCTCTCCGTGAGGCGGCCCGCGCGTCGCGATGGCGGAGCGGGCTCTCGCCGGGCAGCGTCCCCCCCGTGCCCTCGGTGCCTCCGTGGTTTCATCCTCTTCGCCGAAGGCGAAGCGATCCAGCTCCCGCGAGGGCTACAGGGCGACGTCGCCGTCGATCGTCGGGGGCTTCTCGCCGAATCGCTCCTCGAACGCCTCGCGGTCGAGCGCGGTGAGCGGACCGATCTCGATGGCGTGGGTCGGGCGCCCATTGTCGTCGCGCGGAACGGCGCCGCCGGCCGACTCGATCCACCGGGCCGCCCGGTCGATCAGGGCGCGCCTCGCCGTGTCGGCCGTGTCGGCCCCGCGCGCGTTCTTCACCGGGCTGAACTCGTCCTGGCGGGCGATCTCCTGGGCGATCGCGGGGTCGGCGTGCGGCATCGCGTCGAAGAGGAAGAGCTCGAACTTGAGCCCGTTCGCCTCGGAGGGGTCGATCCGCTCGCCCTTGCGGTTGACCGTCCGCACCTTCTTCTGCGCGGCGTGGTAACCGAGGTCGAGGGCGCAGGCCCGCTCGAGGAACGAGACGCTGAAGGTGTGGATCGCGGCGTTGCCCGCCCGGAACCGCAGGCGGCCGTCCTCCTCGCGCTCGACCCGGTTGGCCTCGTCGATCTCGGAGTACTCGACCACGCTCAAGCCGGGCTGACGCGGGCGACGGACGACGAGCCCGACCTTCTCGTCAGGCTCCTTCTTCTCGACGACCTTGGTCCCCATCTCCGCCCCGGCGGTCACGTGGTGCCCGACGAAGACGGGATCGAGGACGGCGCAGAGCGGGTTGTCGACCTGGAAGCTGAAGACGTGCTCGACGCCGCGGCGGCGCATGTCCTCGAGCGCGCCGCTCTCGCTCAGGGCCAGGAGGAGGCCGCCGTGCCCGTTCGGCGCGGTCGCGATGCGGTTCTTGTCGGCCAGGATCGCCTTGCCCCGGACGTTGACCGCCGGCAGGTCGCGCTGCTTGAGGAAGAAGACGTCGTCGGCGGGCAGGCCCCACTGGCCGGCCTCCGCGAACGCCGCGCGGAGACCCGCGTCGGTCGCCTCGCTCGTCATGACGTACCACGGGAGCGAGGCGAGCCCACCCCGGGCGGCCGCGGCGCGGATCTGCTCGGCGAAGAGCTGGATCAGCGACTTGCCGGTGACCGGCCCGATCGGGACGAGGCCCTTGGGGCCGTCGACGCCGAGACGGGTCGCCTGACCGCCCGCGACCAGGAGCGGCGCGACCGTCCCGGCGGCGATCGCCTCCAGACCTCGACGGCGGGCCTCGGCGTCGCGGGCACGGGAGACGTCGTCCTTGGGCAGCTCGATGACGTCGGGCGGCTCGAGGACGAGGCTCGCTCCGCCCGGACCGCCACGAATCGTCCCCGGCAGCGGCGTCGGTCGCTCGACGTACTTGGTGACGAGGGTCTTGAGCAGACGGAAGTCGATCGTCTCGACCTGCGCGAGCAGCGCCGCGCGCCCCGCGTCATCGAGCTCGTCCCAGAAGCGAAACACCTGCTCCTGGCCGGCCTGATAGACCCGCGCGATGGTGAGCTGAGCGTGCTCGTCGTCGACCTTGATCACGGTGCTCTTGTCCGGAGGAGTCCGGGGAGGTGGGGTGGGGATCCGCCGCGGAGGCGGCTCGCGTGAGGGCGGGGATTCTACGGCAAAGGACGGTGGCGAGACAAGAACTGAGCGTAACACATTATCCCACAGAACTTTTCCGCCGCGCCGCCAGTTTGCCGCCCCCGGCTGGAACCTTGCGCCCCCTCGCCCGGTCGAATGACATGGGCCCGGTCCTCGGATCGAGGACCCGGACGCATCCCGCCAGTCATCATTGATGATGTAAGACCCTCGGAGAGAGCCATGCCTCGCCTGCTCGCCCGTTCCCGCTCCCGCCTGGCCGCCCGTCTGGGCGCGCTGGCCGCTCTGGCCGTCCTGGTCGCCGGCGCCACCCTCGCCTGGCCGACCGCCAGCACGGGGTCGCCCGACGCGAAGGTGATGGCGCTCGCGGGCAAGGAGGCGATGGCGGCGCGCGAGTACTCGCGGGCGAAGAGCAGCTTCCAGCGGGTCATCAAGGAGCACCCGGGGACGAAGGAGGCGATCGAGAGCCTCTTCCTGATCGCGAAGGCGGACCTCCTCGAGAAGCGCTACGAGGCGGCGATCGAGTCGGCCGAGCGTTTCATCAAGCGCCACCCCGACGACCGCCTCGCCCAGAAGGCGCGGTTCGTGATCGCCGACAGCTACGTCGCGCTGCGCCGGTTCGGCGACGCGGCGACGGCCTACCGCGAGCGGGTCGAGTTCCTCGAAGGCCCGAGCTACCGCCGGAAGCTCTCGGGGCTCTATCTCGACCTCGCCCGCGAGGCGTTCGTCGGCTACCCGCGTGGCACCGAGGGCGATCCGCTCGACCCGGCGCGCCGCGAGCGCGACTTCGGCCGGGCGCTGCGCTTCTTCACCAAGGCGCGCGCGGTCGGCCTGCCGCCCGAGGAGATCGCCGCGGTGACGCACGCGGTGGCGACCTCGCGGTTCGAGACGGGCCAGTGGCACGAGGCGATCCGGGAGTGGGAGTCGTTTCTGAAAACCAATGAGACGGCGAGCGAAGCCGCCGACGCGACGTGGGGCCTCGCCCGGGCGCTCCTGAACGTGGGCCAGGCGGAGAAGGGCCGCGAGCGGCTTCGCCACCTCGAGGAGCGGTATGCGGACAGCGAGCTCGCGCCGCTCGCGGTGGAGCGCCTCGGCGACTCGTGGAACCCGCTCGGCAACCCGGGCAGCGCGCCGCTCGAGCGCGCCATCGGTCACTACGAGCGGTTCCTGAAGCGCTATCCCAGTCACGAGCACGCCCCGGCCGTCGCGCTCCGGATCGCCGAGAGCCTGTTCGCGGCGAGCGAGTTCGAGCGGGCGCAGGACGCCTACGGGGAGATGATCAGCGCCTTCCCGAAGGCGAGCCAGACCGGCGACGCGCGCTTCCGTCGCGCGGAGACCGCGTTCTACCGGGCGCGCTACGACGACGCCGGCAAGCTCTTCGCCGACTTCCTCTCCGAGCACCCGCAGCACGGTCGCTTCGTCGAGGCCCAGAATCAGATCGCCGAGTGCTGGAGGCGCAAGGGCGTCGATGCCCACAACGCCAAGCGGTGGGACGAGGCGATCGCGGGCTACGAGGCGTTCCTCGAGCGCTACCCCGTCCACGCCCACGCGCCGGGCACGCGGAAGACGATCGGCGACATCTGGGCCGAGCGCGGCGACCTCGAGGCCGCGATGAAGCAGTGGCGACGCTGCGCGGCGACCTACCCCGGGACGCAGCCGGGCGCGTCGTCGGCGCTGCTGGTCGCGACCAAGCTCGCGGAGACGGGCAACCTCAAGGGCGCGATCGCCGAGTACGAGAGCGTCATCCAGCGCTTCGGCGGCTGGAACGAGGCCTACCAGGCGCAGCAGGCGCTGGGCCAGATGCGGCAGAAGGAGCTGGTGCTGACCGTGCCGCGCGTCTTCACGACGGCGGACGAGGTGGCGCTCCACCTCGTGGTGCGCAACGTCGAGACGCTCCGCGGGAAGCTCTACCGGCTGGACGTCGAGGACTACTTCAAGAAGAAGCACGCGATCGGCAACGTCCACGCCCTCGAGACCGACATCGTCAAGCCCGACCACACCTTCGAGTTCGACGTCGCGGGCTACGAGCGCTACCGCCGCTTCGAGCAGCCCATGCCGGTGCCGCACGTCGGCAGCAAGCCCGGCGCGTGGGTGCTCACCCTCGAGGAGGACGAGTTCCGTTCGAGCGCGCTCATCCTCGTGTCGGACCTGCACGCGGTCGTGAAGCAGGGCCCGAAGCAGGTGCTCGTCTGGGCGCGCGACGAGGTGAAGGACGCGCCCGCGAGCGGCGTGACGGTGCATCTGTCCGACGGCGGCCGCGTCGTGCAGACGGGCCAGACGGGCGACGACGGCGTCTGGCTCCACGAGCTCGAGCACGAGCTGCGCGATCTCCGGGTGCTCGTCACCCGCGGCGACGACGTAGCGTTCTCCGCCGGCGTCGCGAACCGTCAGGTGGCGTTCGGCTACAGCCCCAAGGGGTATCTCTTCACCGATCGCCCGGTCTACCGGCCCGGAGGCACGGTGAAGTGGAAGGCGATCGTGCGTCGCGTCGAGCGCGGGGCGTATGTCGGCACGGCGAACGAGCCGGTGAAGGTCTCGATCCGCGACTCCCGCGGCAAGCTCGTCTTCGAGCGCGATCTCCGCACCAACGGCTTCGGCACGCTCACCGGCGAGCTGACGATCGGCGCGGAGCCGGCGCTCGGCGACTGGTCGATCGCGCTCAACCACCGCGGCCACGGCAGCAATGGGAGCTTCGCGGTCGAGGAGTACAAGAAGCCCGAGCTCTTCGTTGACGTGCGCCCTGACACCCGCTCGGTCCTCGGCGGCGAGGAGGGCAAGGCGACCATCGCCGCCAACGACGCCGCCGGCGGTCCGCTCGTCGAGGCGCCGGTGCGCTGGTTCGTGATGCGGCGGAACTACCACTTCGATCCGACGCCCCACAAGAAGTACAGCTGGTTCTTCTCGAAGGAGAACGAGGCGAGCAAGCGCGCCCGGATGCAGGCCTCGGGCATGGAGCTCGTCCTCCAGGGATCGGGCGTCACGAACGACGAGGGTGAGCTCGAGGTCACCTTCCCGACGCTGAGCGAGGGGCGCGACTCGATCTACGTCGTGCAGGCCGAGGTGACCGGTCCCGACCGGCGCGCCGCCGCCGGCGCGGGCCAGGTCTTCGCGACCGAGCGCGGCTACTTCGCGCTCGTCGAGACGGGCGAGCGGGTCGTCGACGCGGGCGAGAAGCTCCGCGCGACGGTGCGCACCGTCCGGGCGGACCACGGGCCGATCGCCGCCGAGGGCGAGGTCGTCCTCCGCCGCCGGATCGTGACCGGCGGCCGGGTGGCCGAGGAGGAGGTCGCCCGGGTGAAGGTGAAGACGGGCGATGACGGCGTCGGCACGGTCGCGATCGAGACCGAGCGCGCCGGCGAGTACGCCGTCGTCTTCGAGGGGACGGACCGCAAGGGCGGCCGGATCGAGGGCAAGACGACGATCGAGGTGGCCGGCGACGCCGCCGACCTCGAGAAGCGAGCCCGGGTGCGCGCCGACCGCGAGGTCTACCACCGCGGCGAGAAGGCGAAGCTGCTCGTCCGCAGCCCGCAGGCGGGCGCGTGGGCGCTCCTCACCTTCGAGGCGGAGCGCGTCCTGCGGCACCGGGTCGTCCGGCTCGCGAAGCGGAGCCAGACCCTCGAGGAGAGCATGGATGACCGCTTCAGCCCGAACGTCACGGTCGCCGTGGCCATCGCGGCGGGCGGCAAGCTGCACGAGGACAAGGACGACCTCATGGTCTTCCGCTTCCTCGACGTGAAGGTGACCGCCAGCGAAGGAACGGTGAAGCCCGGCGGCAAGGTGACCTTCACCGTGGAGACGCGCGACCCCGGCGGACGCCCCGTCTCGGCCGAGCTCGCGATCGGCGTCGTCGACGAGGCGGTCTACTCGATCCGTCCCGACGGCGCGCCGGCGCTGAAGCCGTTCTTCTACGACCAGCGCCGGCAGTGGCTCGTGCGCACGCACAGCAGCTACGCCTTCCGCTACGACGGCGTCACCCGGCGACAGATCGCCGAGCTCCTCGCCGAGCGCGAGCGGCGCAAGTACGACGAGCTCGCCAAGAACGAGATCGAGAAGAAGACCAAGGAGCTCGGCGCCATGCGCGACCGGCTCCAGGACTTCCAGGAGCGCGAGCGCGCCGCCGAGTCGCGGAGCGCGCTCCGGCGGAACTCCCCGCGCGGCGACGCCGCCCCCGGCGAGCCGATGAAGCCGGCTTCCCGACCCGCCCCCGGCGGCGCGCAGGCGGGAGGCCGCCGGTTCGCCGGCAAGGACATGGACAAGGCCGGGAACGGGAACTTCGCGTTCGACGACGAGTCCGACGCCGGGATGCCCGACTCCGAGGAGTCGGGTGAAGCGCTCGCCGAGGTGAGCCTCGTCCGGCAGGACTTCGCCGACACGGCCTACTGGAACGCGACGGTCGTGACCGGCGCCGACGGCAAGGGCAGCGTCGAGGTGACCCTCCCCCACGACCTCACCCGCTGGCGGGCGACAGCGCGC
>JAJDCQ010000109.1 GCA_029260755.1 Planctomycetota bacterium
CGACGCGCGACGAGCAGCGCGACGAGCCCCGCCACTGCCAGGACGCCGGCGAGGACCGGACCGAGCCGTCGAAACAGCCGCGCGCGCGCGGCCCGACGCGTCCGGGCGCGCCACCCGGCTTCACCCTCCTCGAGCCGCGCGAGCAGGTCGCGGGCGGACGGCCGGGCGTCGACCTCGCGATGGAGACACGTCTCGACCAGCTCGTCGAGCCACGGCGGCGCCTCCTTTCGGTGAGCGCGCACCGACTCGTAGGGCGCGTTGAGGATGATGACCATCAGCTCGGCCGGGCTGTCGCTCCAGTAGGGCGCCCGCCCCGCGAGGCTCTCGTAGAGGATCGCGCCGAGGGAGTAGACGTCCGCCGGCGGGCCGGCCGACTTCGCGTCGCGCATCTGCTCGGGCGCGATGTATCCGAGCGTCCCCTTGAACATGCCCGTCTTCGACAGACCCCCGCTCGGCCCGGCGCCGCTCCGGCCGGGGTCGAAGTGCTTCGCGAGGCCCATGTCGGCGACGAGCGGCCGCCCGTCCTCGGTGAAGAGGACGTTGTCCGGCTTCAGGTCGCGGTGCACCACGCCGCGCCGGTGCGCCCGGGCGAGCGCGGCCGCGAGGGCCCGCCCGAGGAAGACGACGTCCCCGACCTCGAGGCGACCGCCGCGCGCCGCCAGCCGCTGGCGGAGCGATCCCCCGCCGACGAACGGCATGACGAAGAACGCGCCCGCGTCGCTCGACCCGGCGTCGATGAGCGGGACGAACCCATCGCCCTCGCCCAGGACGGAGAGGAGCCGCCGCTCCCGCTCGAAGCGCGCGTCCGTCTCGGAGGTCCACAGCGCGTCGAGGAGGACCTTCACGGCCACGGGGCGACCGTCGGGGCCGGTGGCCCGATAGACGACGCCCATCCCGCCGCGTCCGACCTCGTCGAGGAGCCGGTAGCCACCGATCGTCGGTGCGTTCACTCCGGCATCATAGCCCGGGACGATCCCGCGGACCGCCGGACGCGTGCGGTCAGTCGAGCAGGCCGGCGGCGAACGCCCGGTCGTGCGCGAACACCCACTGCTCCGGGGTCAGGATCCCGTCGCGGACGAAGCCGGCGGCCATCTCGTTGGTGCTCCAGCGGGCGGCGCGCGTCGCCTCGTTCGCCTCGTGGCGGCTGACCCACCCTCGGGCGATCAGGAACTTCACGATCCGCTCGGGGTCGACCTGATCGGGGTCCGCGGTGCCGTCGTCGAGGAGCGGTTGCATCAAGAAGAGGACGGAGATGCGCCCGACCCGCACGGCGGTGTGCGGGAGGAGCCGGGCGCGCATCCCGCGCCCGAGCCGGAGCCCCCCGAGGCGCGTGCCGTTGGTGCTCCCGAGGTCCTCGATCACGAATCGCTTGCTCGCCCAGAAGATCCGCGCGTGGATCTTGCTGACGGAGCGGTCGCTCACGACGAAGTGGTTCCCGCCGTCGCGGCCGATCTTGATGATCTTGCGCGTGATGACGAGGTCGGCGCGATGCTTCGCGCCGCCCACGACGAGGCGGGCGCACGCGTTCCGGAGGGCGGTGCCGGTCGGGACCGCGCCGGGCTCCTTGTGGGCGAGCAGGCGTCCGAGGCTCGCCGCCTTCCACTGACTGGTCGAGCGCAGGTCCATCTCGACGGGCTCGGCGGGGGCCCGTCCCTCGGGGGCGGATCGGAGCCGGAGAGGATCGCCGCCCCGCTCGGAGAGCCGGACCGTGGCGGACCGCGCGCTCGGCTCGTCCTCGTCGGGATCGGGCGGAGGCGGCGGCGCATCCGAGGGCGCCGGATCGCGCTCGGTGCCGTCGGGCGGCGACTCGAAGATGGCCTCGAGGACGAACTCCGCCCGGAGCGCGTTCGAGTCCTTGCCGTAGAGCGTCGGCGGCTCGCCATCGAGCGGCGCGACCGCGCCGGCGAGCGCCGGCCCCTCGTCCGCGTCCTCGGGCGTCATCGCGCGCTCGGCGCGGGCGATGAGCGCATCGATCAGCGGCGAGCGCCCGGCGCGATCGTCGGCGGGATCGGCGACGGGGAGCCGCTCGGTTCCGCTCCTCGGTGAAGCGTCGTCGTCGTCGGCGCGCGCGCGACCCTCGATCGCGGAGAGGGCCGGGTCGGTCTCCGCGGCCGAGGATGCGTCCGACGCCGGGGCGATGACCGCCCACTTCGCCGCGCGCGAGGACCCCGACCCGGCTCCGGCGCCCGGGAGGTAGACCGGCGGCTCGAGCTGCACCGCCGGGAGGCAGCGGGTCTCGTCCGGCGGACGCGGCCGGGCGATGGGCGGCGCGGAGTCGCGATCGTCGGCCGCGGGCGCCTCGGAGCGCCGGATGCGCGGCAGCGATCGGGTCTGATGCCGCTCGCGACGGGGCGCGCGGCGGCGGTCGCCGGCCTCGCGCTGCGTACTCTCGCCCTGATGATCGGGCGTGGACGGTGCCCGGTTCTTACCGATACGACGGTGTGCCCCTGTGGCCACGAGACCGAACCTCTTCTCTTCCAAGACCGACGTGAGCTACGAGGCAACGACTGCCCCCCTGAACGCCTTGCAGGAAGCAACCGGCGCACCGAACGCGCCGAACGCGCCGCCCAGCACGTCGACGTCGCCGACCCCGCGCGGTAGGATCCGCCGCTTCGCACGGCCCGGCAGCGCAAGGAGCGGACGATGGAGAAGGCAGCAGCGACGAGCTTCGTGGAGACGACGTGGGAGAGCTCGATCGTCCCGGAGCTGATCGACTACATCCGGATCCCGAACAAGTCCCCCGCCTACGACCCGAAGTGGGCCGAGCACGGCCACATGGACGCCGCCGTCGAGCTCATCGAGCGCTGGTGCCGCGCGCAGCCGATCGACGACCTCCACATCGAGGTGGTCCGCCTGCCCGATCGGACGCCGCTCATCTACATGGAGACGGCGCCGCGGAGCGCGAGCGAGGACTGCGTCCTCCTCTACGGCCACCTCGACAAGCAGCCCGAGATGGTCGGCTGGGACGAGGGGAAGGGCCCGTGGATCCCCGTCCGCGAGGGCGACCGGCTCTACGGCCGCGGCGGCGCCGACGACGGCTACGCCGCGTTCGCCTCGCTCACCGCGATCCGCGCCCTGCGCGAGCAGAAGATCGAGCACGCCCGCTGCGTCGTCCTCATCGAGGCCAGCGAGGAGAGCGGCAGCCCCGACCTCCCCGCCTACGTCGATCACCTCGCCGACCGGATCGGCGAGCCGAGCCTCGTCGTCTGCCTCGACTCCGGCGCGGCCGACTACGACCGGCTCTGGACGACGACGTCGCTTCGCGGCGTCGTCTCGGGCGACCTTCGCGTCGAGGTGCTCCGCGAGGGCGTCCACTCGGGCGCCGCGAGCGGGATCGTCGCGAGCAGCTTCCGGATCCTCCGGTCCGTCCTGAGCCGGCTCGAGGACGAGCGGACCGGTGAGATCCTACCGAAGGAGCTGAAGGTCGAGATTCCGAAGGATCGGATCGAGCAGGCGTGCATCCTCGGCGCAGCGATGGGCGATCAGGTGAAGGACTACTTCCCGTTCGTCGACGGGATGACGCCGGTCAGCGACGATCCGGCCGAGCTCCTCCTCAACAGCACCTGGCGCACGACCGTCTCCATCACCGGCATGGACGGCATCCCCGCGACGGCCGACGCCGGCAACGTCCTCCGCCCGTTCACGACCGCCAAGGTGTCGATCCGCATCCCGCCGACGCTCGACCCGGTGAAGGCCGGCGAGGCGGTGAAGCGGGTGCTCGAGGCCGACCCGCCCTACGGCGCGAAGGTGACGTTCGACTTCGAGGAGGCGGCGCCCGGCTGGAACGCGCCGGCGATGGCGCCGTGGCTCTTCGAGAGCGTCCAGAACGCCAGCCAGGCCCACTTCGGCGCAGACGCGCTCTTCATGGGGATGGGCGGAACGATCCCGTTCATGGGCATGCTCGGCGAGAAGTTCCCCGAGGCGCAGTTCCTGATCACCGGCGTCCTCGGCCCCGCGAGTAACGCGCACGGCCCGAACGAGTTCCTCGAGATCGCCTACGCCAAGCGGCTGACCTCGGCCGTCGCGCAGGTCATCGAGGACCACCACCGGGCGCGAGGCTGACCCTCTCTCAGCCGACGGCCGCGCCGGCCGTCGCGCTCGAGGCGGAGCGGCCCTTCGGGCGCGCGTGATTGACGGCGACCCGATCGCGGCCGTTCCGCTTCACCGCGTAGAGGGCGGCGTCGGCGCGAGCGAGGAGCGAGGAGGCGTCGTCCTCGTCTCCCGCGATGGCGACGCCGATGCTGACGGTCACCGTGAAGCCCTCGTGCCCGTCGACCTGGAACGGATCGTTTCCGACCCGCTGCCGAACGCGCTCCATCACGAGCGCCCCGGACGCCTCGGCGGTGCCCTCGAGGACGACGAGGAACTCCTCGCCGCCGAACCGTCCGACGACGTCGGTCGATCGAAGCCCCGATGCCATCCGGCCGGCCACGCCGCGAAGGACGAGATCGCCGACGGCGTGACCGTATCGGTCGTTCACACGCTTGAAGAGATCGATGTCGACCATCGCCACGCAGAGGCGGCCGCCGCTTCGCCGCCCGCGCGCCATCGCCCCATCGAGGAGCGCCGTCATCGCGGCCCGATTCGGCAGGCCCGTGAGGACGTCGGTGCTCGCCTGCCGCAGCAACGCCCGCCGCTCGCGCTGAAGCTGCTCGACGGACCGCGCGAGGTCGCGCTCGCGGCGGCGACGCTCGGAGAGGGCGAGCGAGAGATCGAGAGCGATGATCCGATGGAGGAACGCGGCGAGCCCGGCGGCGGCGGCGACGACCTCGGGTCGGGTGTGGACGAGGATCGCCTGCTGAACGAGGTGGAGGACGCACGGCTCCATCCCTTCGGCCGCCATCTCCGCCGGCAGGATTCCGCGACTTCGTCGCGTCTGGAAGTAGGTCGAGCGTTCGAAGTCCACTCCGAGGCCGGGGAGCCAGCCGCGAAGCGCGAGACGGAGCCCGCCCAGGTCGACCCGCATCACGCCGGAGGACCCAGGGACTCCGTGGTCGGCGACGTGACCGACGACGGCGTCGACGATCGCGTCGAGGTGGGGAGCGATCACGTCGGATTGAAGCGCTTCGGAGCGCGCCTGGTCCTCGGGCTCGAATCCGAGCGACTCGAGCCACTCGAGCCGGCGCACCTCGGGGCCTCCGCCCGTCGCGCTCGACGTCCCGAAGACCTCCTCGGGCGGCCTCACCGCCGCCATGACCGCCGTCGTCCCCGCCATACGCACCGTCCCCTTCCGCCTCACCACCTGGCGCGATCGACCCACGCACGTTTCGTGCCGGGCGACGAGACCAACAAAAGCTGACGGTGTCGTTCAGGAAAGCCAAGCCGGCGAACGAGCTAGGGAGGGCGCGTTCGTGCGGCCGCGGGCGACCTCGCGGTCGCGCGGCGGGCGTTCCTCCGCGATCCTCCGCGTCGGCGAGAAAGACTCCCCGGGCGTGGAGTCAGCGGTCGCGCGCGCTGCGACGATGCGGACGGTATCCGCCCCCACCGCCGGGACCGCGGCGTCCCTGACGCCTGGCCGCCGGCTTGGCCCCAGCGGGTGACTTCCCGCCGCCGCGGATGTGGTCGCCCTCGGTCTGCTCGGCGACCGCGGCGCTCGCCTCGCGGCGGCGCCGGTCGAGCGCCTCCTTCGGCGGGTCGGCCGGGATCAGGCAGTCGCAGCCGTCGCCGATGAGGTCGCGGCGTCCGGCGTCGAGGAGCGCCTTGCGGACGGTGAACCAGTTCTCGGGCTTGAAGAACTGCAGGAGCGCGCGCTGGAGCTTGCGATCGCGCAGATGCTTCGCCACCGCGACCGGCTTCATCGTGAACGGGTCCATCCCCGTGTGATACATGCACGCCGCGATGTCGAACGGGCTCGGGATGAAGTCCTGGACCTGATCGGGCTCGTAGTGGTTGCGCTTGAGGAAGAGGGCGACCTCGATCATCGCGGCGAGGTCGCTGCCGGGGTGGCTCGCGATGAAGTAGGGGACGAGCTGCTGGCGCTTCCCCGCCTCGCGGCTCGCCCGATCGAACTCGCGGCCGAACGCGACGAAGTCGTCGGGACCCGGCTTCTTCATCAAGGCGAGGACGCCCTCGTCGACGTGCTCGGGCGCGACCTTGAGCCGGCCGCCGACGTGGTGGGTGACGAGCTCCTTCATGTACTCGCGGTCGCGCTGGGCGAGGTCCGTCCGGATCCCGGAGGCGACGAAGACCTTCCGCACGCCCGGCTCCTCGCGAACGGCCCGCATCAGCTCGAGGAGCGGCCCGTGGTCGGTGCCGAGCAGCTTGCAGATCGTCGGATGGACGCACGAGAGGCGCCGGCAGACGGCCTCGACCTCGGGACGCGTGCACCGCATCTGGTACATGTTCGCCGTCGGCCCGCCGATGTCGCTCACGATCCCCTTGAACCCGGGGTCCGCCGTCATCCGGCGCACCTCGTCGAGAACGCTCTCCTGGCTGCGGCTCTGGATGATCCGGCCCTCGTGCGCGGTGATCGAGCAGAAGGTGCAGCCGCCGAAGCAGCCGCGCATGATCTGGACCGAGTCGCGGACGACCTCGAACGCGGGGATGCGCGCGTCGCCGTAGCTCGGATGCGGCACGCGGGTGAACGGCAGGCCGTAGACGAGGTCCATCTCCGGCTCGGCGAGCGGCAGGGCCGGCGGGTTACAGACGACGTGCTCGCGGCCGTGGGCCTGCACGAGCGTCCGCGCGTTGAGCGGGTTCGTCTCGCGGTGGGCCGCGCGGGTCAGCTCGCAGAAGGCGACCGGGTCGCGGACGACGTCCTCGTAGCTCGGCAGGCGGACGACGTGGTCGCCATCGGGCGGCGCCTCGCTCGCGCCGAGGCGGTAGGCCACGCCTCGGAGGTCGCGCAGGTCGCGGACGGTCTCGCCGGCGTCGAGGCGCCGCGCGATCTCGAGGACGGCCCGCTCGCCCATCCCGAACCCGACGAGGTCGGGCTTGCCGTCGGTGAGGATCGAACGCCGCACCTTGTCGCTCCAGTAGTCGTAGTGGGCGAGGCGACGCAGGCTCGCCTCGACGCCGCCGGCGATCACCGGGACGCCCGGGAACGCCTCGCGGCTGCGCTGACAGTAGGCGAGCGTCGCCCGATCCGGGCGGAGACCGATCGCGCCGCCGGGGCTGTAGGCGTCGTCGTTCCGCACCTTCCGGTTGGCGGTGTAGTGGTTGATCATCGAGTCCATGTTGCCCGCGCTCACCCCGAAGAAGAGGCGCGGACGCCCGAAGCGGCGCCACGGCTCGGCGCTGCGCCAGTCGGGCTGGGCGAGGATCGCGACCCGCCATCCGGCCGCCTCGAGGAGCCGGCCGAGCAGCGCCATCGCGAAGCTCGGATGGTCGACGTAGGCGTCGCCGGTCACCAGGACGACGTCGACCTCGTCCCAGCCGCGGGCGCGGACCTCGTCGGCCGACATGGGCAGCGGCGCGCCCGAGGTCGCGACCCCGAGGTCCAGCCCGCCAAACGCGGGCGGCGGGGAAGACGAAGGCAGGACGGGAAGGCGACGGGGAGCGGCGGCCGCGGAACGCGACGGGGCTCGACCGCCGCCGCGGCGGGGATCGGTCATGGCTCACCTGGCACGGGCGCGAAGACCCCCGTCCGCCGGCGGTACGCCCGACCGGCTCGCGGAAGGCTCGCCCCGTCAGGACGCGCGCCAGTTCGCGCGCGTCCGCCCGGGATCCGCGTCATTCTAGGGCTGGGGCGCTCCCGCTGCGAGATGTTTCCCGCCCATCGAGGATGCGTTGCCCTCCTCGAGCGGTTGCCATGGGGCGACGCGGCCGCATAATCCCATCCCCAATGGAAGCATCGACCGAAAGCCACGATCAGCTCCGGACCGCGACGCCGACCGATCCCGAGCGACTCTGCGCGCGCCACGGGCTCGCCCCCGAGGCGCGCCGCCGACGCCTCGACGCCCTCGGGCTCGGCGTCGACGCGAGCACGCGCGTCGAGCGGCTCCGCGACGAGGTTCTTCGACCCGGCCTCGAGAGGATCCTCGACGCCCTCGAAGCAAACCTCGCCGAGCACGACGCGCTCCGCGCCGCCGCCGCGCCCGTCTCGACCGCGGGTCTGCGCGACGAGCTGACCGCGTATCTCCTCTCGCTCGGCGCCGGCCTCGACGAGAGCTCCTACTTCGAGGGGCGCCTCCGCGGCGCCCTCCTCCGAACCGAGCCGGACGTGCCGGCGCACGCCTATCTCCTCGTCCTTCACGCGGTGCAGCAGGCGGTGATCGACGCGATCCCGACCGACCACGGAGACCGCGACGCGCTCGTCGCGACCGCCCTCGCCGTCACGACGCTCGACGCGACGCTCGTCCTCGACGCGCACGCGTCCCGGATCGTGGACGTGAGCAAGTCGCTCGAGACGCTCCACGGCGAGCAGACGGCGCTGCGCAAGCGAGCCTACAACGACACCCTCACCGGGCTGCCGAACCGCGAGTCGATCACGACCCGGCTGGTCGCCGCGATCGCGCGAAGCCAGAAGACCGGCCGGCCGCTCTCGATCGCCCTCGCCGACCTCGACCACTTCAAGGCGGTCAACGACACCCACGGCCACCTCGTCGGCGACGCAGCCCTGCGACGGGTCGCCACCCGGATGGCGGGCGCCCTCCGCGACACCGACCTGCTCGGCCGATGGGGCGGCGAGGAGTTCGTGGTGATCCTCGAGGAGACGCCGATCGAGGTCGCCCGGGCCGTCGCCGAGCGCGTGCGCCGCCACGTCGCGCGCGACCCGCTCCACCTCGAAGGCCATCAGCTCACCCTCACCCTGAGCCTCGGGCTCACCCCCGCGGGCGCGAACGACGACGCCGACTCGCTCCTCGGCCGCGCCGACGAAGCGCTCTACGAGGCGAAGCGAGCGGGACGCAATCAGGTCCACGAGAAGGCCCCATGAGCGAGTCCCGCCGCGGCGGCCGCGGGTCGGGGCCGTCCAGCCGCCGGCGCCGCGGGCCGACCGCCGGACGCCGCCAGGCCGTCGACCGCCGGAGCACCGTCGAGGGGACGGCCCTCGACGCCCTCGACGCGATCGATGAGGACGGCGCCTTCGCCCGCGACGCGCTCGCGTCCGCCCTCGGCGATGCGCCCGGGCTGGCCGACGACGAGCGAGCGGCCGTCGCCGAGACGGTCCACACCGTCCTGCGGCACCGGCGCGCGATCGATCACGCCCTCGACGAGACCGCGCCCGACAGCCGCGGCGCGCGCCTGCCCGCCGAGGGCCCCGACCGACGCCGGGCCCGCCTCCTCGCCGCGAGCGTCCTGACCGGACGGATCGCGCTCCGCGAGGCGGCATCGGCGATGCCGGAGATCGTCTGGAAGAACGTCCTCGACGCGGTTCGCGCCCTCCTCGATGCGACCCCGACGGACGAGCCGGATCCAACCGAGCGCCCGGCCGCGATCGCGCGCCTCGCCATTCGCCGGTCGATCTCGGAGCTCCTCGCCGAGCGCCTCGTCGCCGACCTCGGCCTCATCGAAGCCGACGCTCTGCTGGGCGCCCTCGCCGAGCCGGCGCCGGTGATGGCGCGCGCCAACCGGGTCCGCACGACGCGCGACGAGCTCGTCACCCGACTCGCCGGCGACGGCGTCGACACGCGCCCGAGCGCGCTCGCCGACGACGGCGTCGCCCTGGTCGGCGCGGTGAGCCCGTTCCGGCTCGCCGCGTTCCACGAGGGCCTCTTCGAGCTCCAGGACGAGGCGAGCCAGCTCGTCTCCGAGGTCGTCGCGCCGCCGCCCCGCGGAACGGTCATCGACGCGTGCGCCGGGGCCGGCGGCAAGACGCTCCACCTCGGCGCGCTCCTCGCCGGGCGAGGCCGCGTCCTCGCAGTCGACCGCCCGACGCCGGGCGGGCGCCGCCTCGCCGAGCTCCGCAAACGGGTCCGGCGCTCGGGGCTGCAGAACGTCGAGGCGCTCGAGGCGGACCCCGCCGCCGAGGCCGAGCCCGAGGCGCTCGAGCGCCTCCGGGGCAAGGCGGAGCGCGTCCTCGTCGACGCGCCCTGCTCCGGGATCGGCTCGATCCGCCGCAAGCCCGAGACGCGCGAGCGCCTCGACGGCGAACGGCTCGACCGCCTCCCGGAGCTTCAGGGCGCGATCCTCGACCGGTTCGCTCCGTTCGTCGCTCCGGGCGGGCGGCTCATCTACGCGACCTGCACCGTCCTCCGAGCCGAGAACGAAGGCGTCGTCGACGCCTTCCTGGAGCGGCACGAGGCGTTCGAGCGGATGCCGCTCAAGACGTTCCTCGGCAAGGAGCGCGCCCTCGCGATCGGCGACGGCACCGACCTCCGCCTCGGACCGCACACCCACGGGACCGACGGGTTCTACGCCGCGGTGCTGCGGCGGCGGCCGGCCGCCCCGGCTCCGACCGAGGCCCCGGCTACCGACGAATCGCCGTGAGCACGCGCTCCGCCTGCTCCCGGAGCAACGGGCTCGTCGCCTCGTCGGCGACCAGCGCCTCGAGGGCGGGAATCGCCGGCGCTGCCGCCTCGCCGAGCCTTCCGATCGCGCGCACTGCCTCGAGGACGACCGCCGGGTCGCGGCCGTTCGGCGCGATCAGCTCCGCGAGGAGGCGGGCGAGCGCCTCCCGCTCGGGCGCCGGCGTCGGCAGCGCGCCGAGCGCGCGGACCGCCTGACTGGCCGAGGCGACCGACTCGCCCCGGGCGAGCTCGACGAGAACCGCGCGGATCGACGCGCCGTCGGGGAGGACGCCCGGCTCGGCGACGACGCGGAGCGCTCCCGCGCGGACGTCGTGATCGTCGTGGCGGAGCGCGGCGACGAGCGCGTCGGCGAGCTCGGCGTTTCGACCGCGCAGCCAGCGGAACGCGCGCCAGCCCTCGGCCCGGCGCGGGGCGTCGCTCGCGACGACCGCGGCACCGATGAGGTCGACGGCCCGGGCCCGAAGCTCCGCCTGCTCGTCGGCGAGGTCGAGCTGGAGGATCGCGGAGGCGGCGCGGATCGGTGCGCTCCCCCCCTCGGCGTCGAGGACCGCGACGAGCGGCTTCACCGCTGCCGCCCCGAGCGAGCCGACGGCCCGGACGACGACCTGCGCGACGGAGACGTCGGCATCGCCGAGCGCGCCGACGAGCGCGCGCATCAGCGGGGCGGGAAGGTCCTTCGTGAACGTCGTGGCCGTCGCCGCGGCCCGGCGAACGCCCGCGTCCTCATCCGAGAGGGCCGCGACGAGAAGCTCGACGACGCCCTCGACCCTGTCCTCCGGGCGCCGGACGGGGAGGTGCGAGATCGCGACGCGGCGGACCTCGGCGCGCTCGTCGCCGGCGGCGACGAGCAGCGCGGCGACGCCGGCGCCCTCGATCCGTCCGAGCGCGCTCGCAGCGCGGGTCCCGTCGGACCCGGCGAGCAGCTCGACGAGCTTCGGAACGGCCGGCGCCGCCGCCTCGCCGAACAGGCCGAGCGCGTTGATCGCGTCGATGCGCGTCTCGGCGTCGTCGCTCTCGAGCATCGCCTGGAGCGGCGGCAACGCGACCTCGACCGCCTTCGGTCCGAGCCGGCCGAGCGTCATCGAGGCGCCGCGGCGGCGGGCGGGGTCGGCGAGGATCGCCACGATCCGCTCGGCGGCAGCCGCCGGGGCGATCCGGGCGAGCTGCCGGACGGCGAGCTGCGAGCCGCGGTCCCCGGCGACGGCGAGCTCGACGAGCCTCGGCACGACGCCCTGGAGCTTGCCCGGCGGCAGCCAGCCGATGCCCTGGAGCCCGGCCTCGCGGACCTCGGGACGCTCCTCGTCGAGGAGCGTGATGATGCTCGCCGCCCCCGCCTCGCCGATCTCCTGCAGCCCGCCCATCGCGTTCCGGCGGGCCGCCGGATCGTCGCCGCGGATCAGCTCGAGGAGGCTCGGAATCGCGCCCTCGCCGAGGAAGCCGAGCGCACGCGCCGCCGCCTGGGCGACCCGCGGATCGGTCCCGCGGGCGAGCTCGGCCAGCCGCGGGATCGCGAGCGAGGCGCTGCGCCCCTTCATCGCGAGCTGCTCGATCGCGCGCATCCGCTCGGCCGGCGCGTTGCCGTCGTCGAGCGCGGCGACGAGCGGCGCCAGGTCGGGCGGGAGGCTCCCGTCGGTCGGGATCAGCTCGATCCGCCACACATCGTCGCGCGCGAGCTCGCCCGGAGGAGCCTCGCCGTTCTCGTCGAAGCCGAGACGCGAGGGCACGCCGCGCAGGACGCCCTCGACGACGCGACCGTCCTTCAGGGTGATCCGCACCGGCACCCCGTCGTCATCGGCGCGGGCGGCGGACGCGGCGAAACCGAACGAGGCAACGAGGGCGGCGAACGAAACGGCGACGAAGGCGCGGACACGCATGGCGGCGGCTCCCGGGTGGCAGGGGTCGGCCGACCAAGATGCCGCCGGGCGGCGGCGTCCGCCAGGGCGAAGCCCCAGCCTCTAGTGTGAATCGAGGGGTCAGGTCCAGGAATCACACGAGCGAATCTGTCACAGCAGCGCGTGTAACCTGGCCCCACTGGTGTGACCTGGCCCCTTTGGTGTGAATCCTGGACCTGACCCCTGGATCACACTAGAGAGTCTCAGATGCCGCTGCCACCGCGGGGTCGGACGCGGCTCGGGGCGGGCTGCGCGGGGCGCTTGAACTTCGCGCTCGGGGTCCGCGCCTCGATCTGCTGCACCTCGCGCGCCTCGTCGATCGGCACGCGGCGGAGGTTCGCCCCGAGACCGGCGAGCTTCTCGACGAACCGCTCGTAGCCGCGGTCGAGGTGGTGGAGGTGGTGGACGTGGGTCTCGCCCTTGGCGACGAGGCCGGCCAGGACCAGCGCCGCGCTCGCGCGCAGGTCGGTCGCGCGGACCGGTGCGCCGGTGAGCTCGCCCACGCCGGCGACGATCGCGCAGTTGCCTTCCTTGCGGACCTTCGCGCCCATCCGGGCGAGCTCGGCGAGGTGCTGGTAGCGATCGGGGAAGACCTTCTCGGTGATCACGCCGATCCCGTCGGCGACCGAGAGGTAGGCCATCGCCTGCGCCTGGAGGTCGGTCGGGTAGCCCGGGTAGGGGAGCGTCGTGACATCGAAGCTCTTCGGGCGCGGCGCGTCGGGGTCGCGCTCGATCCGGATCCCGCCGCGACCCTCGGAGATCTCGAGGCCGCGCCCGGCCCGCCGGAGCGTGTCGAAGAGGGCCGGCAGGTGCTCGGACCTCGCCTCCTCGACCGTGATGCAGCCGCCGGTCATCGCCGCGCCGATGAGGAACGTGCCCGCCTCGATCCGGTCGGGGATCACGCGGTGCCGCGCGCCGCGCAGGCTCGGGACGCCGGTGACGGTGATCCGCGGCGTGCCGGCGCCGGTGATCGTGGCGCCCATCGCGTTGAGATACTTGGCGAGGTCCTCGATCTCGGGCTCGCAGGCGGCGCACTCGATGACCGACTTACCCTCGGCGAGGGCGGCCGCCATCATGATGTGCTCGGTGCCGAGGACGCTGCTGCCGTTCGCGCCGCCGAGGTAGATCCGCGCGCCGCGGAGACGACCGCCGGGCGCGCGCGCCTCGACGTAGCCGCGCTCGAGGTGGATCTCGGCGCCGAGCGCCTCGAGGCCCTTGAGGTGGAGGTCGACCGGGCGCAGCCCGATCGAGCAGCCGCCGGGCAGGCTCACCCGCGCCCAGCCGCGGCGCGCGAGGAGCGGCCCGAGGACGCAGAAGCTCGCGCGCATCTTGCTCACGAGCTCGTAGCTCGCCACGCTCGTCGCGTCGCTCGCGTCGAGCACATCGCACTCGACCGTTCCGTCGGGCGAGTGCTCGACCCGGCAGCCGAGCTCGCGGAGAATCGCGAGCATCAGGCGCACGTCGGAGAGGTCGGGCACGTTCTCGATGACGCTTCGGCCGTCGGCCAGCAGCGCCGCGGCCAGGATCGGAAGGGCCGCGTTCTTGGCGCCCGAGGGCCGCACCGCGCCCTGGAGCGGCTTGCCGCCCTCGACGATCAGGACCTCTTCGACTCCGCTCTGCTCGTTCTCGCCCATCCGACGCTCCCGCGACCACGCTCTCGACTTCGATTTCCAGCTCGGGTGGCCGACCGCGCGACGCGCGCGTCCTCGGCCTTCTCTCTTATCGAGTTCCAATGAAGCGCACCGGACCCGATCGAGCACCGAACCATCGGGGGGACCTAGGGATGGAAGATCCGGGGAATCGACGGATGGCTCCGCCGACCGCCGGCGTAGGGCGGATGGACACCCCGAGGAGATCCGCCATGATGACCCGCGAGACCCGCGAGACGCGCGAGACGCGCGCCCCAAGCCGCCGAGCCGCCCCCCGAGCCTCCATGAGCGAGCCCCATCCCGCCGACGAGACGCTGGTCGGCCGCCTCGCGGCGAGCCCGCCCGACGAGGCCGCCCTCGCGACCCTGCTCGAGCGCTGGTGGCGGCGAAGCCACCGCCTCGCCGTCTCGCTCGTCGGCGGCGACCCGGCCGCGGCCGAGGACGTCACTCAGGAGACCTTCATCCGGGTGCTCCGCGCCGCCGAGCGGTTCGACGTGGATCGCGCGTTTCGGCCGTGGCTCTTCCAGATCGTGCGGCGGGTCGCGGCCGACCACCGCCGGGCGGCCGGCCGGCGAGCCGGTCACGAGGCGGCGGCCGCGGCGCCCGAGCGGATCGTCGGGGCGCCCGACGGCGACGCCGCCGCCCACGAGGAGGCCGCGCTGGTCGCCGACCACCTCGACCGGCTGTCGCCGACGTATCGCGATGCCCTCGCCCTCCGCTACGTCGAGGAGCTCTCGATCGCCGAGTGCGCGGCGGTGCTCGACTGCCCCGAGGGGACGGTCTCCTCACGCGTCCGCCGGGGGCTCGAGGAGCTGCGCCGGAGCCTCGAGCCGGTCCTCGGCGTCGGCGCGGCCATCGGCGCCGAGCTGATCGCCCGGGCGGGCGACGCGGCGCCGACCCCCGCCGTTCCGGCCGCGGCTGGCCTGCTTGCGCGGGCGACCGGTGCGCCCGGCTCGAGCGCCGCGCCGCCGGCGCGAACGGGCGCGGGCGCATCGCTCGCCCTCGCCGGCCTCGTCGCGCTCCTCGTCGCGGGCGGGCTCGGGGCGCTGCTCATCCCTCCCGGCCCCAAGACGACCTCCGGCGCAGGCCGCGTCGGCGCGACGGGAGGCAGGCCGGTCGACTCACCCGGAACGACGGACGCCTCGTCGCCCGGAGCGGCCGACGAGGACGACCCGGTCGCGGACAAGCCCGGGTCATCGAGCGGCCCCGAGACGGCGTCGGCCGACGGTTCGGGCGAGGCGACCGACGCGAACGCGACGATCGTTCACGGCGTCCTGCTCATCGGCGCGGGCGGGCGTCCGGTCGCGGGCGAGCGCGTCGTCCTGACCCCCGAGCGGAGCGAGCAGGACGCCGCCCTCGTCGCGACGACCGACGCCGCCGGCGCCTTCTCGTTCGCGGTGCCGGCGGACCGGCGTCGGGTGTCGCTCGAGATCGGACCCGAGGGCAGCAACGGCGCGGTCTTCACGGCGCGTCTCGACGGCGAGCCGCTCCCGATGAACACCGAGCGCACGTTCGGGTTCGTCCAGCTCGAGCAGCCCTTCGCGCTGCCCGACGGGCCGCGCGCCACCCTCGAGCTTCGCCTCGCCGAGCTCCGGGTCGAGGGCGCCGTCCTCGCGCGAAGCTCCGGGCGCCCCGTCCCGGGCGCACGCGTCGCGACCCTCGGTGGAACGGCCACGACGGCGAGCGACGGCACCTTCCGGCTCGCGACCCCCAAGCGGGCGTGGCTCATCGGGCCGCGGCTGAGCGTGGACGCGCCCGGCTTCGCGACGGCGGGCGCCCTCCTCACCGACGTGAGCCTCGAACCGAAGGACGAGCAGGTCACCGGGCTGGTGGTGAAGCTCGAGGACGGCATCGACGTCGACGGGATCGTCATCGACGACGCCGGGCTGCCGATGGCGGACGTGCTCGTCTCCGCCCAGGGCATGATCCCCAGTCAGAACGGCCCGGCGGGGTCGAGCTTCGGCTGGGCGTGGACGGCGCGGACCGGCGACGACGGTCGCTTCGTCCTCCGCGGGCTCCCCGGGAGCAGCCCGGACGCGCCGGCCGGCACGACCCGACTCGACCTGGCGGCCGACCCCGGGAATCCCGAGTCCGATCCCGGGCACGAGGCGCTCCTGGCCGCCCTCGAGCAGTGGATCCCGTATCGAGAGAAGGCGGCTCTGCTCGACCCGGACGAGCGGCTCGTCATCCGGATCGCCGCAAGGAACGCCGGCATCCGCGGGCGGGTCGTCGGCCCGGACGGCGAAGGGATCGCCGGGGCGGCCGTCGTCCTCCTCGACGACGCGGCGGTCCTCGGCTGGGAGCGCTTCCTGCTCCACTTCGAGCAAGACGAGCGAGTCCTCGGCGATCAGATCCTCGGGCGATGGCTCCGTCGATCATCCACACCGCTGGGCGAGACCCGGACGACGGCCGACGGCGGCGTCGTCGTCACGACCGATGCCAAGGGTCGCTTCGCCGTCCGCGACCTGCCGCCGGGTCGCCGACGGTTCCTCGTCGCGGCGCGCGGGTTCGCCGACCGGACGATCCAGCGGGGTGTCCCGGCCGAGCGGCCGGTCGAGGTCCGCCTCGCGCGCGGCGCCGTGATCACCGGCCGGGTCGTCACGACCGACGGGCGCGGCGTCCCGAGCGTCATCGTCTACGCGTTCCCGAGAGGAACGATCCAGGCGCTCGGCGCCGGGCAGCGCGTCGTCACCTCGGGCGAGGGCGGGCCGCGCATGCTCGAGCGGACGCCGACCCGCGAGATCCTCGCGCGGCGCGGTCCGGCGCCGTTCGCGGCCGCCTGCAGCGACGCGGACGGGCGGTTCTCGATCGAGCGGCTGCCGACCGACGGGAGCTACGACATCGCGGCGAGCGCCGCGAGCGCGTTCATCTTCGGCGAGCTGAAGGTCGAGCTCGGCGTGCGCAGCGTCGAGAACGTTCGCGCCGGGAGCGCGGTCGGCGACCTCGCCTTCGAGCCGCTCCGCTGGGCGACCGTGCGGGTCCGGCCCGTCGCCGCCGAGACGGGCGAGCCGCTCGCCGAAGCGGCCGTGCGCGTCCGCGACCCGAGCGGCGATCTCTGGAGCTGGTTCCCGCCGACCGACGGCGTCGCCCCGCTCGACGAGACCGGCGCGCGGACGCTCCGCGTCCCGACGCGAGGGAGGCTGACCCTCGAGCTCGTCGCGTCGGGCCGTCGAACGGCCATCCGTCCGCTCGACGCGATCCAGGATGGAGAGGTCGATCTCGGAAGCGTCCCGCTCGAACAGGGCGGCGCGACGCTGACCGTCGCCATCCGCTACCCCGCCCGACCGCCCGCGAGCATCCTCCTCTTCGTCGACGACCCCGGAACCGGCCTCCGAACCCGCCACGAGCTGACGCCGAAGCCCGGGCGAACCGACGAGATCGACATCGGCCCGCTCGGCGCCGGCGAGGCGCGCGTCGAGCTCGTCTGGCGCGAGACCGCCGACGGCCCCCTCCTCGGCCTCGCGCCCCGCGCCGTCGAGGTCGCCCCCGACGAGACCGCCCGCGTCGAGCTCACCGTCACGGGCACCCGTCGCTGGACCCCCTGAAAACCCCTCATCCTCGAGCGCTTACACCAGGAGGGGTCAGGTCCAATACTTTGACGGTTTGGATTCTCGCAAACCGTCAAAGTACTGGACCTGACCCCTAGGGGGGGGATGTTGTTGGTGGAGAGGGACTTGGAGCGGGGATCGGTTTTCGGGGATGGGATCGGGCTCGGGCGGCGAATCCAGGGTGAGGCCCGCGAGGGGCTTCACCTGGCAACGCTGGAAGGAGCCGATCATGCTCGCCCCGAAGAACCTCCCCCGTCCCGCCCGACGCCGCGCTCCGCGCGCTCTCGGTGCGGCGACCGTCGCGATCGCCGGCCTCGTCGCCGCCGGCGCGGTCCTCCTCGGCCCGATTGCCCGGGCGGCCGCCGCGCGCCGCATCGGGGAGGCGCTGGGCGTCGATGCGGCGGCGGCCGCGGGCTGGCTCGATCCGATCGAGGCGGAGCTCGAGCTCCGGGGCGTGACCCTCCGCGATCCGGCGGGCAGGGACCGACGCGTCCTCGCCGTCGATCGGATCGAGGTCGCCCTCGAGACTCTCCCGCTCCGCGGCGCGCCGACGATCCGCCGGGTGACGATCGACCGCCCCCACCTCGTCGGCGACGCGGACACCGACCTCGTCGGCGTCGTCGGGTTCCTCCACGACCGGCTGGCCGCGCGGGAGGTCGACGACCGAGCCGACGAGCCCGTCACGGAGATCGAGCAGCTCATCATTCGCGGGATCGACGTCGACCTCGGCGATGGCCTCGTCGCCGTTCGGAACGCGACCGTCCTCGTGAGCGGCCTCTCGAGCGCCCCTTGCCGCTCCGACCAGCCGCCGCTTCTCGCCGTCGTGGCGGGCGAGGTTCAGGTCGGCGAGATCCGACGTCACGTGATCTTCGCCGTCGCCCTCGACCTCCGCGAGGGAAGCCCGGCGGAGGGGACCCGCACCGCGCGGCCGCTCGCGCTCGAGGCACTCCCGGCCGAGCAGCGCGCGGCCTTCGCGCGAATCCTCGGTCAGCTCGCGCCGGACGTGTCGATGTCTCTGAACGCCCTTGGCAGCCGACTCGCCGCCGAGGTCGTCAGCGCCCCCGACGCCATCGGCCTGCTCATCGCGGCGCGGCTCGATCCGGCCGAGCTCACCTCGATCCAGTCCATCCCGGACGATCTTCCGGCGATGGAGCTCCCGACCCTCGACGTCGCGCCGCTCGCCGACGCCGTCGCCTGGGCCGCGGAGCTCCTCCGTGAGCACGTCGAGCCCGGGCCGACCGCGCCCGCGCCGATGACCGGCACCGGCGCGCCCACCGGCGACGCGCTTCGCGCGCTCCTCGACGCACGCCTCGCCGCGCTCGCCGCGATCGATCCGATGGACGCCTCGACCTCGGGCTGGTGACCCTCCCGGCGGGGGCGGCTACCATCGCCAGCGAGGAGACGCCCCCGCCGTGAACCCCCCGTCCCGCCCGACCGGAGCGCCGACGCCGGGGCCGCCGACCGGCCCCCCGCCCACCCGGGTCGCTCCGGCCCCGGGAGCTTCGGCCTCGGGGGCGATGGCGTCCCGGATCGGACGGTACACGATCGTGCGCGAGCTCGGCCGCGGCGGCATGGGCGTCGTCCTGCTCGCCCATGATCCGCAGCTCCAGCGCCACGTCGCGATCAAGATGGTCGCCGCCGCGCCCGGCGGCGACGGCGGCGAGGAGCTCGCCCGGTTTCAGCGCGAGGCGCGAGCGGCGGCCCGCCTCCGCCACCCCGCGATCGTCGGCGTCCACGAGGTCGCGGCCGACGAGGCCGGCCGCCCCTTCATCGTGATGGACTACGTCGAGGGCCGCCCCCTCTCCGACGCTCTCGACGCCGGCCTGCCGCCGCGGCACGCCGCCGAGATACTCGCCGAGGTCGCCGCCGCCCTCGAGCACGCCCACGGGGCGGGGATCGTCCATCGCGACGTGAAGCCCGCGAACGTGCTCCTCGACGCGAACGGCCGGCCGCACCTGACCGACTTCGGCCTCGCCCGCGAGCTCGGCGACGGCGAGCAGCTCACCCGCACCGGCCAGGTGCTCGGCACGCCCGGCTACATGGCGCCCGAGCAGGCCGACGGCGACAGCGGCGCGATCGGGCCCGCGACCGACGTCTGGGGGCTCGGCGCCGTCCTCTACCGCGCGATCGCGGGACGCGCCCCGTTCGCCGCCTCGTCGACGGCCGAGATCCTGAAGCAGATCCTCTTCGACGACCCGACGCCGCCGCGCCAGCTCGTCCCGAGCGCCCACCGAGACCTCGAGACGATCGCCCTGCGGTGCCTCGAAAAGGAGCCGGACCGCCGCTACGGCAGCGCCGCCCTCGTCGAGGCCGAGCTCCGCCGCTTCGTCGCCGGCGAGGCGATCCACGCGCGCGCGCCGGGCCGGCGCGAGCGGGCCGCGCGGTGGGTCCGCCGGAATCGACTCGCCGCCGGAGCGCTCGGGTTGGTCATCCTCCTGACGATCGTCGCCACCGGGATCGGCGTCACGGCCGTGCTCGAGACTCGTCGCGCCTCGCAGCGCGGCGCGGAGACAGCCCGCGCGGAAGCTCGCGCGGCAGCGACCGACCTCGCTCGCGAGACCGCGGCGCAGCTCGAGGACGTCGTCCGCGACTCGGGCGCGGACGCGAGCGACGCCCTCCGGAGCGGGATCGAGGCGCTCCAGGCGGCGGCGCGGGAGCTCGACCTCGCCGGCGACGAGACGGCGAAGAGCGCCGCGCAGAAGCGTCTGTTCGAAGTCTACCTCGCGCTCACGTCCGTCGCGGTCCGCTCCGAGCTCTGGGGTCTGGCCGATCACGCCCTCGAGCAGGCGGAACGTCTCGGGCTCGGCGGAACCGAGCCCGAGATCCGAGCCGCGCGCGCGGAGCTGGGCCAGCGCCGCGACGCTCCCGAGATCGAGAACCGGCAGGCGATCGAGCGACTGTTCGCCGAGGCCGCCTCGGGGGCGCTCGACGAGCCGCCCCGCTACGAGAACGCCCTCTTCGAGGTGGTCGGGCGCCGCCGCGAGCAGACGGTTCGACTGCTCACGGAGCGACTCGACGAGATCACCCGCCGGATCCACGAGGTGGCCAAGGAGCGGCTCGCCACCACGGAGACCCCCACCGTCGAGGAGCAAACCGAGGGCGAAGGGACGATCGAGGGCCTCCCGGCCGCCCTCGAACGATGGGCGAACCGGGCCCCGGGCGAAGCGCTCGCCCGCTCCGACGCCGACCTCGTTCGCCGCGCCGGCCGCCGGCTCCGTCGGCGCGTGTCCCGGGAGCGCAGCGTCGACGCGCCACGCCCGCGCGAGCTCTATCTCCTCGCGCTCGACCAGGCCCGACTCGTCGGCCACGAGGCGGTCGCCCGCCTCTGCTGCGAGGCGCTCGGCCGGCTCGGCATGCCCGAGCTCGCGCACGACGCGCTCGCCCGCTATCTCTTCGCGGAGCTCGACCAGCAGCGCGCCGCCCGGGCAGCGATCGCCCTCATCCTGCTCCGGACCGACGAAGACGAGGCGACGCTCGAGCTCATCCGAACGCGCGCCCGGCGCTTCGCCGCGGCAGGACCGTTCGGCCCGCTCGTCGAGCGCTACGGCGTCGTCGCCCGACCGAGAGCCGAGGCGAGGCCCGCGTCCGAGCTCGAGCTCCGATCGGTCAAGACGGCCGACGACGCGATCGCGAACGGTCGGGCGTTCCTCGGGGACTCACGCGTCGACCAGGCGGTGACCGCGTTCGAGAAGGCGGTCCGCCTCGACCCGGGTCGGGCCGAGGCATGGAGGTTGCTCGCGAGCGCCCGCGTCGCCCACGATCAGCCCGTCCAGGCGCTCGAGGCGACCCGCCGCGCGATCGAGCTCGAGCCCGAGGATCCCTACGCGCGGACCCTGGCGGCGCGCATCCTCATCCGGATGAGCCGCATCGACGAGGCGCTGGCCGCCCTGACCGAGACCATCGCGCTCGATCCGCCGATCGCCGAGCCGTGGCTTCTCCGTGCCCGCATCCTCCGGCATCGAGGCGAGCATGAAGCCGCCCTCCAGGGCCTCGACGGAGCCCTCGCCATCGCGCCCGACTCGCCGTCGCTCCGGTTCGAGCGGGCGAGGCTCCGGGACGCGCTCGGCCGCAAGGACGCCGCGCAGCGCGACCTCGAGCGCGCCGTCGAGCTCGACCCGTTCTTCGCCAAGGCGTGGACGCATCTCGCGATCCAGCGTCTCGAAGCCGATGACACGCTCGGCGCCCAGAACGCGGCGACGCGCGCGATCGACGTCGACCCGACCTTGCCCCACGGCTTCTCGGTGCGCGCCGCCGCCCGCCTCGCCTTCGGCGACCCACTCGGCGCGTTCGGCGACGCCACGCGGGCGATCGAGATCGACGAGCACTACGGTCCGGGCTTTCGCGAGCGCGGCTTCGCGCGACTCCACCTTCGCCGATACTCCGAGGCGATCCGCGACTTCGACCGCGCCCTCGCCGCCGACCCCGAGGACGCGATGGCGCACTTCGGACGCGGACACGCCCGATTCAACTGCCAGGAGATCGAGGGAGCCATCGAGGATCTCGATACCTTCCTCGAGCTCGCCCCCGACCATCCGCGCGCCGAGGAGGCGCGGCGAAACCTCAGGACGCTGCGAGCCGGCGACTAGCCACGACGACCCTCGCGACGCCCGCCAGGTCGTCGATCGCGCGCGGCTCGGTCAACCCGGCGGCCGTGAGCGCGTCGATCGCCGCCGCCGCGCGGCCGGCGCCCACCTCGACGGCGAGGGCGCCGCCCGGTCGAAGGGTGCGGGCCGCCGCGGTGGCGAGGCGGCGGGTGAGGCCGAGGCCGTCCTCGGCGCCGTCGGGGTCGAGGAGCGCCGCGCGGGGGTCGTGGTCGCGCACCTCGGGCTCGAGGGTCGACAGCTCGGCTTCGGTGACGTAGGGCGGGTTGCTGACGATCAGGTCGAACGGGCCGCCGGCGGGGAGGAGGTCGGCCTCGAGCACGCGAACGCGCGCGCCGAGCCCGTGGGCGGCCACGTTCGTCGCCGCGCAGGCGCGCGGGGCCGGCTCGATGTCCGTCGCGACGATCTGCACCGCGATCCCTCGGCGCTCGGCCTCGACGGCGAGGGCGATCGCGACCGCGCCGGTGCCGGTGCCGACGTCGACGACGTCGAGCGCCCGCCCGGGCGACGCCGCGGCGAGACGCTCGAGCTCGGCCAGACCGACCTCGACGAGCGTCTCGGTCTCGGGCCGCGGCACGAGGACGCCCGGCGCGACCGCGAGGCGGAGCGACCAGAGCTCCCACGCGCCGATGATGCGGGCCGTCGGCTCGCGGGCGATCCGCCGCCGGAGCGAGGCCTCGAAGCGGGCGGCCTCCGCCTCGGTGAGCGGTCGCGTCGGCGTCGCGCGCACCGCGGCCGGGCCCGCGACGTCGAGCGCCTCGGCGAGGAGCACGCCGGCCGACGCCGACGCCTCGTCGAACGCGACGCCGGCGCGGGTGAGTCTCTCGTGAGCGGCCCGCAGCGCCGCCCCGACCGTCGTCGCGTTCGCCCCGGTCACCGGGCTCTCCTCCCCCGCGATGATGGACTTTCCCGGAGGCTTGCTCCACCATGAGCGATCCCGAATCGCGGGCCCCCCGCCGTGCTCCGAGGTGACCGATGCCCGAAACGACCCCGCCGACCCAGCCGACGACCGGCGCGGCCAAGCCCGTGCCGGCGAAGGCGGCGGCGGCCAAGCCTGCCCCCGCGAAGGCGCCCGCGGCGAAGCCGGCGCCGCCCGCGCAGCCGCCCGCGTCCGAGCCCGCCGCGCCCCGCAAGCCGCTCGGCCGCAGGATCGCGAAGGGGCTGCTCGTCGGCGTCCTCGGCCTGCTCGCCCTCGCGGGCGTCGTCTACGTCGGCCGCAGCGCCCTCCGCCCCGGACCACCTCCGGCCACCGAGGCGCAGATCGCGACCGCCGCGCGGACCCTGATCCAGCGAGACGAGTGGGGGATCGCCCACGTCCACGGTCCGACCGATGCCGACGCCGCGTTCGCCCTCGCCTACGCCCACGCCGAGGACGACTGGCCGACGATTCAGACGGTCTCCGCGGCCGCCAAGGGCAAGCTCAGCCTCCTCCAGCTCAGCGAGACCGCCATCGGAAACGACTACTGGTTCGCGTTCGCCGGCGTCGCCGAGGAGACCGAGCGGTTCTACGACAAGCGGCTGTCCGAGGACGTCCGCGCCGTCCTCGAGGGCTACGCCGCCGGCCTCAACTACTACGCCGCCCTCCACCCCGGAGAGGCCGACGGGCGGATCCTCCCGCTCACGGGCAAGGACGTGGCGGCGGGCTACCTCCACAAGTTGCCATTGATGATGCGCGTCGGCCGCGCGATCGGCCTGCTCACCGGTCGGACCGATCCGCTCAAGCCCGGCGACGCGCTCGAGGGCTGGACCTACTCGAACGAGGAGCTGTTCGGCCCGGGCGGGAGCAACGCCCACGCCGTCGGCCCCTCCCGCAGCGCCGACGGCAAGACGCGCCTCAACGTGAACAGCCACCAGCCGTGGACCGGCCCGGTCGCGTGGCACGAGATCCACGTCCGGTCGGATGAGGGCTGGAACGCCTCGGGCGCGACGTTCCCGGGCGCCCCGATGGTCAAGGTCGGCCACAACGACCACCTCGGCTGGAGCCACACGTTCAACCACCCCGACCTCCGCGACGTCTACCGCCTCGAGACCGACCCCGAGAACCCGCTCCGCTACCGCCTCGACGGCGAGTGGAGGGAGCTCGAGGTGCGCGAGGCGACCATCACGGTCGACGTCGGCCTGATGAACTACACCTGGCGGCCACGGCTCCTCCGCAGCGCCCACGGACCGGTCGTCGAGACCGACCACGGCCTCTACGCCCTTCGCTGGCCCGGGATCGGCGACGGGCGGCTGCTCCTCGCGGCCGAGCAGTGGTTCCGGATGAACAAGGCGACGAGCTTCGAGGAGTGGAAGGACGCGATGCGGGTCCACGGGATCCCGCTCTTCAACACCGTCTACGCCGACGACCGCAACATCGCCTACTTCTACAATGCGATCCTCCCGAAGCGCATCGAGGACGCCGACGTCGAGTGGCGGACGATTCTGCCGGGCGACCGCTCCGACCTCATCTGGGACGACTACGTGGCGTTCGACGACCTCCCCTCGGTCGTGAACCCGCCGAGCGGCTGGGTCCAGAGCTGCAACTCGACGCCCTGGCAGACGACGAGCGGCGAGGGCAACCCCGACCCGAAGAGGTGGCCGGCCGCCCACGGCATCTCGAACCGGATGACCAACCGGGCGATCCGTAGCCACGAGCTCTTCGGCGCCGACGAGTCGATCACCCACGACGAGTTCCTCGCCTACAAGTGGGACCGCGGCCACAGCAAGAACGGCCCGCTCTTCCGCGAGGCGATCGACCGCCTGGCCGACTACGAGCCGAAGAACGACGCGGAGACCAAGGGCCTCGAGCTCCTCGCCGCCTGGGACGGCGCGTGCGAGGAGGACAGCCGGACCGCGCCGCTCGCGATCATGACCTGGCGCCCGATGTGGTACGCGATCGTCGTCGAGCGACGCCCGCGCTTCGAGATGCCCGAGGTCCACGACACCTACCCCGAGGCGGTCGCCTACCTGATGGAGCACTTCGGCCGGGTCGATCCGCGCCTCGGCGACGTCCAGCGCCTCCGTCGCGGCGCGCTCGACCTCGAGCTCGGCGGCGGCCCCGACGTCCTGAACGCGATCCACGCCGAGGAGCATCCCGACGGCCGGCTCGCCGGCGTCGCCGGCGACTCGTTCGTCATGATCGTCGAGTGGAACGACTACGGTCCGCGGAGCTGGGCCGTGCACAACTACGGGAACGTCGAGCGCGAAGGGTCGCCCCACTACGCCGACCAGGCGCCGCTCCTCGTCCAGCGCAAGCTGCGTCGGGTGCTCCGGACGCCCGAGGAGATCGAGAAGCACCTCGAGGCGGAGTACCACCCCGGCGAGGAGACGACCGGACCGTAGTGCCGGCGCGCTTCGCCTTCGGCGAAGAGGATGGATGTCACCACGGAGACACGGAGGACACGGAGGAGCCTCTGAGGCACGCGATCGCCCCCGACGGGGTCGGGTCACTCGCTCGAACCCGACGGCTCGTTCTGTCGCCGCGTCCGCGAGCCCGTCACCGATCGAGCTCGGGCGTCGCGAAGATTCTCCGTGTCCTCCGTGTCTCCGTGGTGACATCCGTTCGCCGAAGGCGAACATCATCGCCGCCACGGCCTAGTCGAAGACGTCCCCGACCTCCTTCTTCATCGGCGTCGCACCCTGCGGCACGTTGAGCGTCACGTTGCCCGCGTCGTCGATGAGCTTGCACTTGATCTGCCACTTGGCGACCAGGAACGTCGACACGACGAAGAGGCCGATCAGCCAGACGAAGAAGCCGAGAATCATCCCGAGCGGGCCGCCGTCGCGGCTGAGGACGCTCCCGATGCCCGCGAAGATGCCGGGGATCAGGAAGAGGCCGCCGAGCCCCCAGGACCAGACGAGGACCGTCCCCATCGTCCATCGCTTCTGGCAGCGGTCGCAGAGGGGCACGTCCATGGTCGCGTTCTTGCGGAGGATCGCGGCCAGGATGATGGTGATCAGGAGCGAGATGAGGATGGTGATGTAGATCCAGGACGGCGTGTACTGGAACTTCTTGTAGCGCCCCGCGAGGCCGTCGTGCCCCCCGCAGATCATGCACCCGTCGTCGGGCAGCTCGGCGCCGCGGGGCACCATCAGGACGCCCTTCTCGATCCAGCGGACCTCCTTCCGGCGCCGTCCTGGCCCCCTCCGCCGACCACGACGACCGCGATCGTCGTCGTCATCATCATCATCCTCATCGTCCCAGTCATCATCGTCGTCGTCGCGCGCGCCGGCGCCCCGGCGGGCGACGACGCGCTTCGGACGGGCGGCGCCCTTCTTCTCTCCGACGGGGATGCCGACGCCGTCCTTGACGACCTCGAACTTCGCCTTGCAGCGGGGGCAGGCGACGACCCGGCCGGCCAGGGCAGGCGCGGCCGAGATCGTCTTCTCACACGCGGGGCAGGTGACGTCCATCGGCGGGCCTCCGCTCGGTCGAGGGCTCGGTGGCGAGAATGGGCAGGAAAGAAGTGGGTCAGAGAGCGGCGAGCTTGAGCTCCTTGTCGTGCTCCTGCAGCCGCTCGATGAGCGCGTCGATGTTGCCCTCCAGCACCTCGGCGAGGGCGTGGAGGTTGAAGTTGATGCGGTGGTCGGTGACGCGGTTCTGGGGGAAGTTGTAGGTGCGGATGCGATCGCTCCGGTCGCCGGTGCCGATCAGCGCCTTCCGCATGCTGCCCCGCTCCTTCTCCTTCTCGTAGCGGAGATGATCGTAGAGGCGGCTGCGGAGGTGCCGCATCGCGCGCTCCTTGTTCTTGTGCTGGCTCCGCTCGTCCTGGCACTGCACGACGAACCCGCTCGGCAGGTGGGTGATCCGGACCGCGCTCTGGGTCTTGTTGACG
This sequence comes from Planctomycetota bacterium, assembly GCA_029260755.1. Taxonomy (GTDB): domain Bacteria; phylum Planctomycetota; class J058; order J058; family JAJDCQ01; genus JAJDCQ01. The sequence goes on from JAJDCQ010000109.1 coordinate 26,914, forward strand.
TGCTGCCCGCCCGGGCCACCCGCGCTGTAGAGATCGATCTTGAGGTCGTCGGGCTTGATGTCGACCTCGACCGCGTCCGCCTCCGGCATCACCGCGACGGTCGCCGCCGAGGTGTGGATCCGGCCCTGGCTCTCGGTCTTCGGCACCCGCTGGACCCGGTGCCCGCCGCTCTCGTACTGCATCGTCGCGAAGACGCCGTCGCCCGAGAGCGAGAACGTGATGTCGCGGAGGCCGCCGGCCTCGGTCGTGTGGCTGTCCATCACCTCGAGCTTCCAGCGCTTCCGCTCGGCCAGCTTCTCGTACATCCGGAAGAGGTCGCCCGCGAACAGGGTCGCCTCGTCGCCGCCGGTCCCGGCCCGCACCTCGACGATGGCGTCGCGGTGGGCGTCCTCGTCCTCGCTCACGACGAGCGCCTTGAGCTCGTCGAGGAGCTCCTCCCGGCGCTTCTCGAGCCGCTCGATCTCGGCCTGCGCCATGGCCTGCATCTCGGCGTCATCCTCGGCGAGGAGCTCGCGGCTCTCCTCCATCTGCCGCCCCGCCTCCATGTAGGCCTGGTAGGGCTGCATCAGCTTCTCGAGCGATCCGCGCTCCCGGGAGAGCTTCGCGATCCGCTGCCCATCGGTCATGTTCGCGGGGTCGCTCAGCTCCTTCCCAAGCGCCTCGTACCGGATCTCGAGCTCGGCGAGCTTGTCCAGGAGCGCCATCGGTCTCTCCCTGCGGTGTCGGGGCGGTCTCGGCTCGCATTATAGACCGCGCAATGGCAAACGACCCCGGGCCGGGCCGGGGTCGTCGCGAAATCGGATCCGCCAGTCGAGGCGGAGGGCGAGGCGGAGGGCTAGCTCTGGGTCGCCTCGGGGGTCGCCGGCGCGTCGCCGCCGCTCTCGGCAGCCGCGGCCGGAGCCGCCTCGGTCGCGGCCTCGGGCGCCGGAGTCGCCTTCGTCGCCTTCTTCGTCGCCGCAGCTTCCTGCTTCGCCCGGTCGCCGCTCCAGCCGTACTTCTTCTGGAACCGCTCGATCCGGCCGGCGGTGTCGACGAACTTCGCGCGACCCGTGTAGAACGGGTGGCAGCTGCTGCAGATCTCGACGTTGATCTTCTCGAGGACGCTGCGCGTCGTCCACTTGGCGCCGCAACCGCACGTCACGGCGCAGTCGTTGTACTTCGGGTGGATCTTGGCCTTCATCGATACGTCTCTCTAGCTAGCTAGCGTCCAAAAGGGTCGGCGGGTCACGCCGTCTTCTTCTTGCGTCCCGTCGGCTCGGCCGGGAACACGTAGTGACCGTCCTCGACCGCCTTCTCGGTGATCGAGTAGGTCGTCACGTCCTTCCGACTCGGCATCTCGTACATGATCTCGAGCATCAGCTCTTCGATGATCGCCCGGAGCCCTCGCGCGCCGGTCTCGCGGGCGAGCGCCTTGCGCGCGATCGCCCGGAGACTGCCGTCGTCGAACTCGAGCTTCACGCCCTCGAACTCGAAGAACTTCCGGTATTGCTTCACGAGCGCGTTCCGCGGCTCGGTGAGGATCGTGACGAGGTCGTCGACCGTCAGCGGCGACAGGGTCGCGATCACTGGGAGCCGGCCGATGAACTCCGGGATCATCCCGAACTTCACCAGGTCCTCGGGCTGCACCTGGCTGAGGTAGTGCCCGGTCTCCTTGTCGTCCTGCTCGGTCGGGTCGGTCGTGAAGCCGATCCGACGCTTGCCGACCCGCTCGCGGACGACGTCGTCGAGCCCGACGAACGTCCCGCCGCAGACGAACAGGATGTCGGTCGTGTCGATCTGGATGTACTGCTGCTCCGGATGCTTCCGGCCGCCCTGCGGCGGCACGTTCGCGACCGTGCCCTCCAGGATCTTGAGGAGGCTCTGCTGCACGCCCTCGCCGGAGACGTCGCGGGTGATCGAGACGTTGCCGCTCGTCTTGTGGATCTTGTCGATCTCGTCGATGTAGATGATTCCCTTCTGCGCCCGGGCGAGGTCGAACTCGCAGCTCTGGAGCAGGCGCAGGAGGAGGTTCTCGACGTCCTCGCCGACGTAGCCCGCCTCGGTGAGCGTCGTCGCGTCGCCGATGGCGATCGGCACGTCGAGGATCTTCGCGAGGGTCCGCGCGAGGAGCGTCTTGCCCGAGCCGGTCGGACCGATCAGGAGGATGTTCGACTTCTCGAGCTCGACGCCCTCGCCCTCGGCGACGTCCCGGGCGAGGATCCGCTTGTAGTGGTTGTTCACCGCGACCGAGAGGACCTTCTTCGCCCGGTCGTGGCCGATGACGTAGTTGTCGAGCTGCTCCTTGATGCTCACGGGCGTCGGGACGTCCTCGAGCTTCAGGGCGAACTGGCGACTGCTGCGTCGCTTCTTGTCCTCGCTGATCAGGCCGTGGCAGAGGTCGACGCACTCATTGCAGATGAACGTGTTCGACGGCCCCTCGAGGAGCTTGTCGACAACGTTCTCGCTCTTGCGGCAGAAGCTGCAGCGCTTGATCTCCTTCACGCCGCCGCTGCCCGAGCCCGATCCGGAGCCCGAGCCGGAGCTCGATCCGCTCGAGCTGGCACGGCGCTTCCCAGAGCCGGAACCGCTTCCGCTCTTCCCGCCGTTGCCGCCGTTGCCCTTGCCAGATCGACTGCTCATGCGACTATCGCCTAGCCGTCCTTCTTCTTGTCGCCGTCGCCGTCGCCGTCTCCGTCACCGGCGTCCGGCAGCACCTCGAGCACCTCGTCGAGGAGACCGTACTCCTTGGCCTCGATCCCCGACATGAAGAAGTCGCGGTCCGCGTCCTTCTCCACCTTGGCGATCTCCTGGCCCGAGTGCCGCGCGAGGATCGCGTTGAGCTCGGCCTTGAGGCGCTTGATCTCGCTCGCCTGGATCTCGATGTCGCTCGCCGTGCCCGAGGCGCCGCCCCAGGGCTGGTGGATCATGATCCGGGCGTGCGGCAGCGCGAAGCGCTTGCCCTTGTTGCCCGCCGCGAGGAGGACCGCGCCCATGCTCGCCGCCTGACCGACGCAGTAGGTCGCGATGTCGCAGCGGACGAACTGCATCGTGTCGTAGATCGCGAGGCCGGCCGTGACCGAGCCGCCGGGCGAGTTGACGTAGATGTTGATGTCCTGGTTCTTGTTCTCGAACTGGAGGAAGAGGAGCTGCGCGATCACCAGGTTCGCGCCGAAGTCGTCGATCGGCTGACCGATGAAGACGATCCGCTCCTTCAGGAGGCGCGAGTAGATGTCGTAGGACCGCTCGCCGCGCCCGGTCCGCTCGATCACCATCGGCACGAGGGTGTCGACGACGTCCCTGCCGTCGGGCCCGAACTGCCGCTCGACCCGTGCCAGGCGCCGCTCGATCGATTCGCTCATCGGAGCCGTCTCTTCCTCTCTTCCGCGGCCGACCGGATCGGCGACCGCCCCTAGCCCGCTCGGCTAGGAAGCCTCTTCCTTGGTCTCGCCCGCGCCCGACTCGCCCGCGGTCGCCGCGGCCGGCTCGGCGCTCTCGGCATCCGGCTTGGACTCGGACGCGCCTTCGTCGGCACGCTCCGCCTTCGCCTTCTCGTACTCTTCCTCCGCCTCGCCCGGCGTGAGCACCCGCGCCGCCTGCGCGACCAGGGCGCGCGTCTTGCGGTGGCGCACCTCGCCCTTGAGGACGTGGAGGCTCTCCTGCTCCTCGAGGGCCGCCTTGAGGTCCTTCGGGGGCAGGCCGCGCATCTGCGCCATCCGGCGAATCTCGGCGTCGACCTCCTCCTCGGTCACGACCACCCGCTCGCGGGCGGCCAGCTTCTCGAGGACGAACATCTCGCGGATCCGGTCGGCCGCCGACTCGCGCGCCTCGGCGCGCATCGTCTGGAGCTCGGCCTCGACCTCCTCGTCGCTCTTGCCGGAGCTCTTGAGCGCCTCGCGGCGCCCATCGAGGAGCGCCTCCGCCTGCCCCGAGACGAGGTCGCCGGGCAGGTCGAACGGCCCGGCGTGGACCATCACCTTCTGGAGGGCCGCGTCCTCGACGGCGCGGAGCCGCTCGAGCTCCTTGTGCTCCTCGATCCCGCCGCGGACGTCGTTGCGGAGGTCGTCGACCGAGTCGTAGCCGAGCTCCTTCGCCCACTCCTCCGACAGCTCCGGGACGTGGAGGCGCTTGATGTCCTGCACCTTCAACGAAGCGATCGCGTCCTGGCCGCGGCCCCCGTCGACGGGGAAGCCGGCCGGGAGGGTGACGTCGACCTCGCCGGTCTGGCCGACCTCGAGGCCGATCATGTCGTCGCCGAGGTCGGGCGCGTGGATCTCCAGCCGCTCCTTGTTCTCGAGTCGGAGGACCATGAGGCTCTGGGCGAGGTCGACCTCGACGTCCTCCTCGGTGTAGAGCACCTCGTCGGCGGGGCCGCTGTCGGTCACCAGCGTGACGGACAGGTCGGAGACGAGGAGGTCCTCCTTCTCGACCGGGCCCTTCTCGACGGGACGGTACTCCGAGCGCGTCCGGCAGAGGGCGTCGACCTGCTTGTCGACCTCCTCCTCGGTGACGGGCTTCTCCTCGACGACGACCGAGAGCCCCTCGAGCTCGGGGAGCTCGAACTGCGGCCGGATCCGGAGGGTCACCTCGAACGAGATCGGCTCGCCCTTGCCGGTGCCGGTGACGTCGCCGAGCTCGGGCTGGCTCATGAGCTCGAGGTCGCGCTCGCAGAGCGCCTCGTCGAGGCTGTCCTCGATCAGGTGCTGCTTCACCTGCTCCTCGAGGGCCTCCCCGAACCGCTTCTCGAGGATCTGCCGCGGCACCTTGCCCGGACGGAACCCAGGAATGGGAACGCGCTTCTGGAGATCGCGGTAGCCCGCCTTGAGCTCCTTGTCGAAGCGGGCGGTCGGGATCTCGACGCGAACCTTCTTCGTGCACGGATCGAGATCCTGGATCTCGACCGTGAGCGGGTTCTTGTCGTCGTGCTTGTGGCCGTGATCGTGGCCGTGGGAGTGAGCCATCGCGAGGTTCCGCCGCGGGGAGGCTGGGTCCCGGAACGGTCGGAACGCCGTGCCCCCCGAGTCGATCTCAGGGGCGCTCTCCCCCACGGGAGGACGGTTTCCGTTGGCGAGTCCCGAAGAGAGGGAGCCCCCAGGATCCGAGGTCCCCAAGGAAGGAAGGAGCCGTCAAGTGCAAAAGCGGGCGATGAGACTCGAACTCACGACATCAACCTTGGCAAGGTTGCGCTCTACCACTGAGCTACGCCCGCACGTCGTCGGTACATCCGTCACGCCGGCTGGTTTCCAGCCGACGCGAGCGAGCGGAATTATAGCTTCGGTGAGGGGGCTGTCAACATCGGTTCGTCCCGGTCGACGCCGTCCGCCCCGATGGCGGCCACCCTCAGTCGAGGAACGGCTCGATCGCCCCGAGGAGCTGGTCGACGTTGCGCTGGTTCTTGCCCCAGTCGATGCATTGGGTCGGCAGGGCGCAGTGGCTCCGGACGTGAACCTCGCCGTGGTCGACGGTCACGGTGATCTTCTCGCCCCACGACCAGAAGCTGACCGAGGTCGAGCCGATCAGGGTGAGCTCGCCGCGACCGCGGCCGAGCATCCAGCCCAGGCTCGCAGCCGCCTCCTCGACCGCCTCGGCGAGGACCTCGTCGTCCTCCTCGCCGAAGTCGTCGCGCCCCTCCGCATACGCCGGGAATCCGAAGGCCATGATCGACCGTCCTTTCCGTCAGCCGTCGCCGTCCGTCTTCTCCATCACCATCATCGCAGCTTCACCCGCACCTCCGGCGCGCGCGGCTCGACGCCGTCGGGTCCGACGGTGAGGCCGGTCTCGCGGGCTGCCTCGGCCTGGAGATCGGCCGCCGCGTCGACGAAGACGCGCAGGTCGACCAGCAACGCGGTCCCGTCGGTCCCGATCGACGCGAGCCGTCCGGGCCCGAAGACGAGGCTGCGGACGGTGCCGGTCGGGATCGTCGTCAGCTTCCGGCCCGTCCGCATCTCGAGGAGATGACACTCGCCGCGGCCGTCTCCGACGGCGACGAGCTGGCCGTCGGGCGAGAGGGCGATGTGGGTCGCGATCCCTCCGAACCCCCGGAACGACCAGACCTCCCGTCCGGTCGCGACGGCGACGGCGACCAGCGCGCCGGGCTGGTCGTCGCCCGGCGTGCCGAGCGAGCGGAGGAGGAGACCGTCGCGGACCGCGCCCGAGAGGCAGATCTCGCCCAGGCCGAGCCGGGTCGTCCTCGTTCCGTCGGCGGCCTCGACCACCGCCCGTCCATTGATGTCGAGCCAGAGGATCCCGATGGAGTCGCCGTCGGGGAAGAGCCTGGCGTGGACGAACCCGTCGGGCGGACGGGCGACCCGCGCCTGCGCCGCGCCCGCCCGCGCCGGGATGCGGACGACCTCGAGGCCGGGGTCGCGGCGGACGGCGACCACCGCCTCCCGCGCCGCGTCCCAGCGGAGCTCGGTGACCGTCATCCCGCCGCCCGGATGGCGCGCCGCCACCCGACGGGCGCCGACCTCGACGATGGCGACGCCGCCGTCGGCCGAGCCGACGGCGAGGCGCGACCCGTCCGGGCTCCACGCGACCGCCGCCGCCTGGCTGCCGGGCGAGGCGACCCCGTCGAGCCGGCCGCCGTCGCCCGGGCTCGCCGGAGACGGGTCGGCGGGACGCACGACGACCGCGGACGACTCCGGCTCGACGAGCGCGAGCCACGCACCGTCGTCGCTCCAGGCGAGCGGCTGCGCGATCGCGCCCACCCGCACTCGGGCGAGGTCTTCGCGACCGGACGGGAGCGCCCACCGGCGAAGCGAGCCGGACGCGTCGCCCGCGAGGAGCGAGCCGTCGGCGGCGAACGCGACCGCGGTCACCGCGGCGGGGAACGCCCGGAAGTGGACGCCGCGGGTCCAGCTCCACTGGACGACCGCGCCGACGAGATGCAGCCCGCCGCCCGCGTCTCCGATGAGCAGCTCGCGCCCGTCGGCCCGCATCGCGAGGGCGGTCACCCGCCCCTCCCAGAAGAGGTCGGCCACGCGGCGTGACCCTCCCCCGGCGACCCGCTCGACGATCTCGACCCGACCGCTCGCGCGCGCCAGCGCGAAGACGCGGGCGGCCTCGTCGAGCGCCACGTGGGTGATCGGCCCGGGGTCGGCGCCCGGCTCGATCACGACGAGCTCGGTCCCCTCGCCGACGTCCGAGAGGCGCGTCGTCCCGTCCTCGTGCCCCGAGACGAGGTGCCCCGAGGGCGAGAGGGCGAGCGCCCCCGCCGGCCGCTCGCTCTCGAGAACGCGGCCGCCCGACGCGGCCGTGTCGTAGACGACGACCCGCGGCCGACGGCGGATGCCCGGCTCGACCCACGCGAGCCACCGCCCGCCGCGGGAGACCGCGAACGCGGGGAGCGGTCCGTCGGCGATGACGTCGCGACCGAGGACCTCGTCCGCGAGCGGGCGCCAGCCGATCAGGTAGCCGCCGGGGTGGAACGAGAGGACGTCGCCCTCGACCTCGGCGAGGGCGAGCGTTCCGACGGGCGAGTCGGACTGGAGCACCTGGATCGGCTTCGCCGGGTCGCCCTCGAGGTCCCAGCACCGGAGCGATCCGTCGAGGCCGCCGGTGACGACGTGGCGGCCGTCGCGCATCGGCAGGAGCGCGGCGACCGCGTCGCCGTGCCCGCCGTCGGTGAGGCGCGGTCGCCCGTCGCCGCGCACGACGCGGAGCCCGCCGCCCGGCCCGACGATGACGGCGGCGTCGGCCTCCGCCGCGAAGACGGCCTTCGGCAGGCCGGCCCGCGGCAAGAGGATCGTGCGCCCGTCGCCGGTCGACGGCGCGAGGAAGCGGGCGCGCTGCGTCCGCGGGTCGACCTCGAGGACGCGCGAGCCGCCGGCGGCGATCGCCACGGCGGTCGCCCCCGCGCGGAGGGCGACGCTCGCCCGCGCGACGCCGGAGTCGACGTCGCGCACGACGACCTCGCGGCTGCCGTCGGACCCGGTCAGGACGACGCGCCCCCGCGGCCCGACCGCGAGCACCTCCTGCCCGGCGCCGAGCTCGAAGTCGCGGACCGCGCCGGTGTCCGGATCGATCCGGAGGAGGCGCCCCTTCGAGACGGCGAGGAGAGCCCCGGCCTCGGGCGGCCTCGGTCCGTCGTCGCCGCCGCCGTCGCCGTCGACGACCGGGTCGACGAAGGCGAGCCCCCGCACGGCGAGGCCCGGTCCGTCGACGCGCGCGACGATCTCCTCATCGACGAGACCGATCCGCACGACGAGCACCCGGTCGCCCGAGCGTCCGAGCGCCACCGCCACGCGCTCGCCCCCGCGGGCGACGGCGAGGGCGGAGGCCGACGAGAGCTCGAGGGGAATCCGCACGCGCCGCTCGCCCGTCGTCAGGTCCCACACGGCGAGGCCGCCCGCGTCGACGACGCCCAGCGTCGCGCCGTCGGGCGACAGCGCCGCCGCCTGGACGGGGCGGTCGTGCCCAGACGACGTCGCGAAGCGCAGGCGCGGGGTGCGGCCGCGGCTCGCGAGGATCGCCGCCCGCAGGCGCGGAGAGTCGATGACGTCGAGCCCCGCGGCGGCGACGGCCCAGGCCGCCGCGGTGTGCCCGGTCTGGACGTAGCGGAGCGCCTGCTCGGCCCGCACCGCGGCGAGGCGCTCGTCCGCCTCGCGACGCGCCGCCTCCGCCTCGGCGAGGGCGGCGCGCGTCCGGGCCGCCTCCCGCTGCGCGTCCTGCTCGGCCTCGGCCGCCCGGGTCGCCTCCGACCGCGCCCGCTCCGCCTCGACCCGGATCGCGGCGTTGCTCCGCGTCGTCAGGACGATCCCCGCGACGAGGAGGGCCGTGATGAGGCCGCCGGCGATCGCGAGCGTCGAGGCGAGGGCGCGGTTGCGGCCGACCCAGCGCCCGACCTGCTCGGCGCGCCCGACCGGACGCGCCTCGATCGGGTCGCCGGCGAGGAAGCGGGCGAGCTCGTCGGCGACGGCGAGGGCGGACGGGTAGCGCCGACCCGGCTCGCGGCGCAGGCAGTGCAGAGCGATCGTCTCGAGGTCGATCGGCACGCCCGGATCGATCTCGCGCGGCGGCGTCGGATCGGTCGAGAGCACCCGCTGGAGCACCACGACGACGCTCGGCCCGGTGAACGGCGGCCGCCCGGCCAGCCCGCGGTAGAGCAGCCCGCCGAGCGCCCAGATGTCGGCCGCCGGGGTCGGCGCCCGCGCCTGGCCCGAGGCCTGCTCGGGCGCCATGTAGGCGGGCGTGCCGAGGAGGTCGCCGGTGACGGTCAGCTCGCGCCGCGTCGCGTCCGGTCCGGTGAGCTCGCGGGCGAGGCCGAAGTCGGCGAGGCGCGCCCGGCCCTCCTCGTCGACGAGGACGTTCTGCGGCTTGACGTCGCGATGGATCACGCCGTGGTCGTGGGCGTGCTGGAGGGCCAGGGCGACCTCTCGGACGACCTCGGCGAGCCGGCGCGGCGGGAGCGCGTCGCGCCGGAGGAGCGCCTCGAGGCTCTCCCCGCGGACGTAGTCCATCACGATGTAGAGGTCGCCGTCGGCGGTGCCCGCCTCGTGCACCCCGACGATCCCGGGATGGCGCAGCTTCGCGGCGACGCGCGCCTCGCGGATGAACCGCTCGGCCTCGGACGGATCCTCGCCGCCCGCGCGGATCATCTTCACGGCGACGTCGCGCTCCAGCGTCGGGTCGATCGCGCGGTAGACGACGCCCATACCGCCGCGGCCGAGCTCCTCCTGGACGAGGTAGCGCTCGACCCGCTCGGGGATCCTGCGGCGGGACGAGGCCAGCGCGATCGTCGGCGTGTCGAGACCGGGGGCGCGCTCGGGCGCCGTCGGCGCGTGGCCGGGGAGCGCCACGGTCGCGCCCTCGGTCGCGATCACGCCCGCGGCCGACGGGGCCGAGCTCGCCGCCCCGCGCCCCGCGCCCGGTGCGGGTGGGGCGGACGGAGCGAGCGGCGCTCCACACACGGCGCACCGGGGCGCGCCCGCGACGAGCGGCGCCCGGCACCGGGCGCACGAGACCGGCCGCCTCGGCTCGCGGGCGGGTCCGGTCACCCCTTCGGACGGACGACCGCCAGGATGGCCGTGAGGTAGTGCGTCTCGGGGCAGCTCGCGAGGACGGGATGGTCGGACGAGGCGCCCCGCGTCTCGATCACCCGGACCTCGTGGTCGACGGCGCGGGCGGCCGCCGCGATCGTCGCGAGGTACTCGCCGGGCTGGACGAGCCCGGTGCAGTTGCAGCTCAGGAGCACGCCGTTCGCGGCCAGGCGCGGGATCGCCAGGCGATGCAGGTCGAACACCTTGCGGTTCGCGGCGCCGAGCTCGGTCCGGTCGTGGGCGAGCTTGGGCGGGTCGAGCACCATCGCGTCGAAGGCGGCCTTCCGCGGGAGGCTCCGGAGGTAGTCGAAGACGTCGCGGTTGACGAGGTCGACCTTCCCCTCGGGGATCGAGTTCTCGGCGATGGCCTTCTTCGCGAGGGCGATCGCGTCCGGGTCGACGTCGACGCCGGTGACGTGGCGCGCGCCGCCGCGCGCCGCCGCCGAGATCCCGAAGCCGCCGACGTGGCAGAACGCGTCGAGCACCCGCGCCCCGTCGGTGAACTTCGTGAAGGCCCGCCGGTTCTCGCGCTGGTCGAGGAAGGCGCCGGTCTTCTGGCCCGAGCGGAGATCGGCGTAGAGGGTGAGGCCGCGCTCGTGGAAGGCGACCGCCTCGGGCAGCTTCTCATCCCGCGGCGGCCCGACCTTGTGCCCGAACCCCTCGATCTCGCCGGCCCGGCGATCGGCGCGGACGATCATCCGATGCCCGGGGAGCAGGTTCTTGCAGGCCTGCTCGATTTCGCCGCACCGGAGCCACATCCCGAGGCCGTGGATCTCGGCGACGAGGAAGCGATCGCCGAACTTGTCGATCACGAGGCCCGAGAGCCCGTCGGCCTCGCCGTGGACGACGCGGAAGGCATCGGTGACCGCCGGAAGCCGGAGCGTCTCGGTCCGCAGGGCGAGGGCGGCGCCGATCTTCCGCTCGAAGAACTTGACGTTGAACCGGTCGGCGACGTCGTCGGTCAGGACGCGCAACGCGATCTCGCTCCGGACGCTGTACATCGCCTTGCCGGCCCGGCGGCCATCGCTCGTCACGACGGTCACCTCATCGCCGTTCTTCACGTCGCCGCCGACCCGCCGGATCATGCGCTTCCAGATCCAGGGATGATCGCTGCTCCGCGCGATCCGGAGCCACACCGTCTTCGGCGCGTCGTCGGGGACGACATCGCCCGGCGCCGGCGCGGCCCCCGCGCGGCCCCGGTTCCCGCCGCTCGGCAGCCGGTCGGGCGCCCCGCGGACGGGGCGACGGCTCGTGCCGTCGCGGTGCTTCTGCCGGCCGGCGCCGGTGTCGGTCTTGATGCGCCGGGAGGCCCGGCCGCCCTTTCCGCGTTTGGTCAAGGAGAGATTCCCGTCTTGAGAGGAGAGATGCGTTCATTCGGCACTGGCTTCGCCTTCGGCGAAGAGGATGTCACCACGGAGACACGGAGGACACGGAGAGTCGCGGACGGGCGACGCCTCGACTGCTCGCGCCGCCAGCGGTCCTTCCACGGAGAGTCCGGGATGGCGCGTCGCCCGAGTGGACTGGCGAACATCGAGGAGCTCCGAACGGAGGGGCTGAGGCGCGCTCCGTGACACCTCTGTGTCCTCCGTGTCTCCGTGGTGACATCCTGCTCGCCAGAGGCGAGCCGGCGACCATGTCCCATCACTTGACCTTCTCGATGAGGATCCGGAGGTCGGCCGGCGTCGCCGGCCGTGGGTTGGTCAGGATCGCCGGGTCGACCGCCGCGGCCGCCGCGAGCGCGTCGAGCGCCTCGGCGTCGAGGCTCACCTCGACCTGACCGAGGCGCCGCGGCACGGCGACCTCGTCGAGGAAGGCGTCGATGCGCGCGAGGAGCGCCTCGACCGTCGGCGCCTCGGGGACGATCGCCGCGGCGAGCTTCGCCGCGCGCCCGCGGGCGAGCTCGGCGTTCCAGCGGAGCCCCTCGAGGAGGAAGATGCCGTTGGCGACCCCGTGGTGGACGCCGTGGCGCGCGCCGGCCACGTGGGCGAGGGCGTGGATCACGCCGACGCTGGCCGCGCCCATCGCGGCGCCCGCCTGCACCGCGGCGATCAGCATCCGGCCGCGCGCGTCGACGTCGTCGCCGGCGGCGACCGCCTTCGGGAGCGACCGCATGATCTCGCGGGCGGCGCCGAACGCGAGCGCGTCGGTGATCGGGCTCGAGACGAGGCTGAAGACCGCCTCGATCGCGTGACTGAGCGCATCGACGCCGGTCGCCGCCGTCAGGCGCGCCGGCAGGCTGGTCGTCAGCTCCGGGTCGAGGACGGCGATGGTCGCGTAGAGATGGCGGCTGACGAACGAGAGCTTGCTCTTCGCATCGCGGTCCTTGATGACCGCGAACGGGCTCACCTCGCTGCCGGTCCCCGCGGTGGTCGGCACCGCGACGACGGGCGGGAGGCCGGGCGGGATCACGTGCACGCCGACGTGATCGCGGATGCTGCCGCCGTGGCGGAGGACCACGCTGACCGCCTTGGCCGTGTCCATCACGCTGCCGCCGCCGACCGCGAGGACGACGGAGGCCTCGGCATCGCGGGCCGCGGCGCTCGCCCGCTCGACCACGGCGACGTCGGAGTCGGACGGCACCTCGGTGAAGGTGCCGACGACGGACACGCCGTCCCCGGCGTCGGCCGCCTCGCGCACCCGGTCGGCGATCCCCGCGCCGGAGACGCCGGGATCGGTCACGAGGAAGACCCGCCCGGCGGTCCCGAGATCGCCGATCGTCCTGCCAATGGAGCGGCTCGACCCGGGCCCGAAGATGATCCGGGTCGGGAGGATGAAGTCGAACGGTGGCGGCACGGAGCTGCCCTCCGGCGGGCTCCCGGCTCGGGCCGGGGGCGCGCCTGTTTGCGCCGATCGGTGCGGGGCCTCTATCCTCGCCTCGACGGCGGCGCACCGCCAGAGCCAGGGTCGGGGCGCCGCTCGGCCCGGAGCGTCCCCCGTGAGCCAGTCGCCCGATCGCGTCGACCCGACGGACAGCGAATCCCCGACCGAGGTCTCCGAGGTCGCGGTCCCGCCACCGCTGCCTCCGAAGCCCCGCCGGCCGACGCCCCGCTCGTCGCACGAGACGCAGATCGTCGAGGCGCCCTCCGATGATGGATCGGCGCCGCCCGGCGACGGCGAGACCGAGATCGTCGAGCCTCCGTCGGACGAGCTGCCGCTCCACCCGGCGACCTCGAAGGGGAAGAAGAAGAAGAAGGCGACGCTCGACCCGATCGACCCCGAGCGCCCGACCGAGATCCTCGACCCGGCCGATCGGAACGACGATGCGGCGATCTCGGGGCGCTTCCTCCGTCCGAGCGATGGCGAGCGCCGCGCGGCGATCGATCGAAGCGACGAGCCGCCCGCGCCGATCTCGGCGATGCGGCGGGCGAGCGACGGCGATCGACCGGCCCTCGAGGCGCCCGACGAGGAGTCCGGCGACGGGCCGTTCTCGGTCGTGATGGATCTGCGCGAGCTGCGCGCGCTCGACGAGGAGCCGCCGGCCGAGTCGACCGACCTCGAGGCCGGCGCCGAGCGCATCGCCGCCGCGGCGATCATCGCCGGCGAGCACCCGTTCGTCCGGGATCGCCAGCCATCGTCGGCCGGCAACGCCGGCCTGAGCTCGCTCCGTCGCGCCGTCGAGGGGCGGCTCTCCCGCGCCGAGGAGGCGGTCGCGCCCGGCTCGAGCGTCGGCAACTGGAGGATCGACCGCGAGGTCGGCCGCGGCGGCCTCGCGACCGTCTACCGGGCGGTCCACGAGATCACCGGGATCGAGGCGGCGATCAAGGTGCTCTCACCGCGCTTCGACAGTCAGTCGATCGTGGCCGAGCGGTTCACCCGGAGCGTCAAGATCATCGCGCGGCTGCGCCACGGCAACCTGGTCTCGGTCGTCGACGGGGGTCTCGTCGGCGAGCGCCCCTACGTCGTGATGAGCTACGTCGACGGCACCAGCCTCGACGCCATCCTCCGCAAGCGCGGCCCGTTCAGCCGGCGCGATGCGCGGAACGCCGTCCGGTCCGTCGCCCAGGCGCTCGCGTTTCTCCACAAGCGGGGAATCGTCCACCGCGACGTGAAGCCGAGCAACGTCCTCGTCGAGCGCGATGACGGGACGATCCGGCTCGCCGACTTCGACCTCATCCGGGTGGTCGACTCTGGCGGGAAGAAGGAGGACGTCAGCCAGCTCACGCGCGTCGGGACGACGCTGGGCACGGCCGCCTACATGTCGCCCGAGCAGATCCGGGGCGAGCCGGTCGACGGCCGGGCGGACCTCTACTCGCTCGGCGCGCTCTGGTACGAGCTGCTCACCGGGACGCCGCCGTTCGGCCAGGGCAGCATCATCGAGATGGCCGTCCGGGTCCTCGGGGAGCGCCCGGTGCCGGTCGACGAGCGCCGGCCGGACGTCGACGAGGCCGACGCGTCGCTCATCACATCGCTGATCGCCCGCGATCCCGACGAGCGGCCCGAGGATGCCGATGCCCTCCTCGCCGCGCTCGCCGGGCGACGGACGAGCGAGCGGATGGCCGGCGGCAGCGGACGGGTCGGGAGGCTCGGGCGCCACGCGCCGGGGCGGCGACCGTCGGGCAAGCTCGGGCGAGGGGGAACGCGCACCTCGACGCGGCAGATCCACGCGGCGCCGCCGGGCCGCTGGCCGACGTGGGCGCGCGGGCTCGTGATCGCCTGCTCGGTCCTGATCGGGCTCGCGGCCGGCCGAGTGCTCGCGCCGCTCCTCGTGCAGCAGGTCGCCGCGCCGGCGACGCCCGGGGGGACGGCGAACGCGAGCGGAGAGGGCGGAGGGGAGAACGGGGCGCGCCTGCCCGAGAACGGGGCGACCTCGGACACGACCGCGGGCGGCGCCGACGCGACCGGCCCGCGGACCGAACAGGCGACCGGTGGCTCGTCGGGGACCGAGCGACCGCCGATCGGGCCGGACGCTCCGACGCCGCGGCCGACGTCCGATCCCGAGGGCGCGAAGCCGCCGCCCGACCCGCCGGACCCCCCGCCCGGGCCGACGCCACCGCCGGCGCCGACGCTCGCCGAGCGCGCGGCGCGCCTCGCCGAGCTCGCCAACGTCGCTGGCGGCTGGGAGGAGGCGGCGACGCTCGCCGCGGGCCTCGCGAAGGACGGACCGGCCGATGATCGGGCCGGTCTCCTCGTCCTCGCCGAGATCGCGCGCGCGTTCGACGCGCAGGACGGCGGCGACGTCGACGGCGCCCTCGACATCATCCGGCGGGCCGGTGACCGGAGCGCCGTGCCGCCGGCCTTCCGATCGGCGCGGCTCGAGCTCCGGACGACCCTCCTCGACGCGATCGGCCTGCTCGAGCACGGCGACATCGAGGGCGCTCGCGGCAGCCTCGTCGGCCCCGCCGCGATCGCCGGCGGGCTGCCGGGGGCGCGCGCGCGGGTCGACCGCACCGGCCGGGCGATCGACCTCGTCGCGGATCTCCGCGCGAGCGCGTTCACCGGCGAGCTGCCGCCGGCCGCCGACGACGGGACGGCGCGCCTCCTCGACGTCAGGTCGGCCGTCCCGGCCGAGCTCGCGATCCACGTCTCGGAGCGGACGGTCGCCCCGTTTCAGGCGGCGCGCGACGCGCGGGCGGCGCTCATCGAGGGTCTCCTGGCCGCGAGGGCGCCCGAGTCGGCCCTCGCGAGCTGGGGCGCCGCGGTCGCCAACGCGCGGAGCCGTCTCGACCGGACCTCCGCGGCGCCGAGCCTCGGAACGGTCGGGAAGCTGCGCGCCAAGGCGCTCCTCGACCGCCTCCTCGTCTCGATCGAGCGGTTCCGGAAGGAGGGCTCGGTGCGGGTTCCGATCGATGACCCGGCCCTCATCGCCCTCGCCTCGTCGGACGACGCCTACCTCGCGGAGCCGAGCGCGGGCGTGATGCGGGTAGCCCTTTGGGACGGCGGAGCGCGCTTCCTCGACGCGGCGCCGCTCGTCCTCGACGCGGCGGCGCTCCGGCCGAACGGCCGCCTCGGCGTCGAGACCGGCGTCGGGTTCGAGCTCGAGGTGGGGCTCGAGATCGACTGGAACGGCGCCCCGTTCCTCCTCTCGATCCTCGCGGTGACGGCGAGCCACGACGGGAAGAGCACGCCGGCGCACGTCGTCCTGACGGCCGATCGACTGCTCGTGGTGCGCGGGGCGCTCGACGCGCCGCTGATCGACCACCTGACCGACGGGCGGTTCCTCCCGGTCGAGAGCCGGACGATCGCCGAGACGAGCGAGCACGAGCCGCTCAAGCCGGGGAAGCCGATCGTGATCGCGATCACCTGCGAGCCCGATCCGTCGGGCGAAGGCGCCGAGCTCACCGTGGCCCTCCGCCACGCGGGACGAACCGAGGCGCTGGCGAAGCCGGTGCCGCTCGCCGGCACGATCGAGCGGCGGCTCGAGATGCGCTTCGCCGGCCCGACGCGGCTCCGATGGGTCGGGTTCGATCGACGGTAGTCGTCGACGGTAGTCGGTCGGTCGGCCCGGTCGGCCGTCAGCTCCCGACGTAGCGCGCGTAGACGGTGCGCGCCCGCGCCTCGTCCTCGGTCCCCTTCACGATCGCGCGGCCGTCGGGGAAGACGGTCAGCTCGACGTCCTCGACCTTCGCCCGGAGCAGAAACGCGTTGCGACGCACCTCGCTCGCGACGGCGCCGAGGTCGCGCTCGACCGCCTCGAGGTCGAGGCGGGTCGCGGTGGCCGGCGAGACCTGGACCGCGTTGCGCCCGCAGAGGACGGCCGCCCGATCGCTCCGCTCGCCGCGGAGGAACTCGAGGTTGCCCTGCCCGCAGCAGGGGCAGTCGTCGACCTTCGGGACGGCGACCTTGCGCTCGAGGCGCTCCCAGACATCGAGGATGAGGAGGCGCTTGTCGACCTCCTCGCGCCGGCCGACGAGCAGCTTGATCGCCTCGATCACCGCGTAGCTCGCCCCGATCTCGACGGCCGGGCCGATCACGCCGGCGGTCTCGCACGTCTCGACGCTGCCCGACGGCGGAAGGTCGCCGAGATAGCACCGGAAGCACGGGCCGCCGCGGCCCGGGAGGATCGCCATCGTGTGGACCTGCGACGAGATCACCCCGCAGTAGATCCAGGGGGTGCGGTTCTCGACGGCCCAGTCGTTGACGAGGAGGCGGGTGAGGAAGTTGTCGGTGCCATCGACGACCACGTCGGCGCCGCGCAGGAGCAGGTCGGCGTTGTCGGCGGTGAGGTCCGCGACGGCCGCCTCGATCTCGACCTCGGAGTTGACCCTCGAGAGCTTCTGGCGGGCGACCTCCGCCTTCGGGATCCCGGCGGCGACGTCGTCCTCATCGAAGAGGACCTGGCGCTGGAGATTGCTCAGGTCGGGGACGTCGCGGTCGACGATCCGGATCGCCCCGACGCCGGCGCGGACGAGGAGCTGACTCGCGACCGTCCCGAGCGCCCCGCAGCCGACGACGACGACCGCCTTCTCGGAGAGCTGGCGCTGCCCGTGGGGGCCGATGGCGGCAAAGAGGGTCTGGCGCGAGTAACGATCCATGGCCTCGACCTTACCGGGTTTCTTCCCCGTGAGGAAGAAACCCGAGAGGCGAGGACGACCCGAGGAGCCTTACTTGAGGCGGACGCGACCGTCGGGAAGGAGCTCGAGGACGTCGCCGTCGCGAGGCACGAACGGGTCGAGCTCGCCGGGGAGGACGAACCAGCCCGCCGCGATCTCCCGGAGGACGACGCGGTGGAGAAGGTCGTCCTCGCCCCACCCGACGACGACCTCATCGGGGCGCGCGTGATGGCGATCGATCCGGGCCTCGCCCGTCGAGCACTCGATCGGGAGCGACGGGTGAACCGACGCGCAGCCGGCGCTCAGGAGAAGCGCGGCGAGGCCGACGAAGATCGAAAAGCGGTGCGCCAAGGGGTACTCTCCACGAACGGGAAGCCGCGGAGGTTAGCGCCGGCCGCGGCCCCCATCAACGAAAAACCGCCCGATTCGCCGCATCCACGGGGGTTCGAGGTCATGGACATCTGCCCGGCCTGCCGGGACCTGACGGCCCGCAACTTCCAGGAGCACGGGGACGAGCGCCTCCCGCCCGTCGCCTGCGACGGCTGCGGACGGCCCACCTCGAGCGGCGCCTGCCTCCTCATGACCCTGTGCGCCGAATGCGCGCGCTCGCGCAACGCCTGCCCGGCGTGCGGGAAGACGAAGGAGGCAACGTAGGCGAGAGGAGGCGCGGCTCAGTTCTTGAACCGAACGCCGGCGAACAGGATCATCTCCCACTCACCATCCTTGCGCTGTAGCTCGACCCCCACCAGCTCTCCGGCCTCGAGGGGCCGGCCCTCCTCGTCCTCGTACTCCTGGAAGTCCTCACCCACCTCCGCGGTGATGACCTCGATCGAGTCGAGGTCGTAGTCGCCTTCCGGTCGTCTCTTCACGTCGTCCTCCCCCGATTCTCGGGTCTCCTGGATCCATCCGAGAATGGCTATCCGAAGCTCGTTCCGCCGACCTCGATGAGGCCGTCGCGGTAGTTGCCGACGACGTCGCGTTCGGGGTCGGCGAACTGGGCTCGGAGCCCGGCGGTGGGGAGGATGTAGGTCGGGTCGTCGTCGTCGTCGGGGCGGGTCTGCTGGTCGAGGAAGGCGCCGATCGCGGCCATCAACCCGGGGTGACGCGCCTCGACGAGCTCCTCGAGGGCGTCGTCGTCGAGGTCGTCGGGGTCGTCGACCTCGTCGAGGTCGGCCGCCGGCGCTCCGTCGATGAAGTAGAAGATCTGGAACTCGCCGCCGCCGACGTAATCGTGGACCACGCCCGAGAACCCGTCCCCTTCGTCGACCCCGACCTGGTAGTAGCGGACGATCCACTGGCCGCCGCGCTCGTCGAGGAAGAAGTTGTACTTGATGTCGAACACGGGGATCGGCCTCCGTCGACGGGGACGACCGCACGATGCGCCGGCGCTCGACGCCGCGCAAGCCCGTCCGGGACGTCGCCGGGATGATGGGAGGCGGGCGGGGCCGGTCGACCCGGGGGCGCTCGACCCTCTACCATCGAGGGGCATGAGCAGGACGCCCGCGAGCTCCGCCCTTCGCCAGGTCGGCCCCTACGCCATCGAGGCCGTCCTCGGCCGCGGCGGCATGGGCGCGGTCTATCGTGGCCGCCACGGGGAGACGGGCGTCGTCCATGCGGTGAAGCTGCTCGCCCCTCGGCGCGGGGCTCCCTCGGCGACGACGGTCGCGCGCTTCCGGCGGGAGGCCGAGGCGCTCGCGCGCATCGCTCCGCACCCGGCGGTCGCCGCGGTCCACTCCTGCGGCACGACCGACCGGGGCGAGCTCTGGATGGCGATCGACCTCGTCGAGGGGGACTCGCTCGCCGTCCACCTCGCGCGCTCCGGCTCGTTCGATCCGCTCGATGCGGCCCGGCTCGTCGTCGCCGTCGCCCGCGCCGTCGAGCACGTTCACGGTCATGGGGTCCTGCACCGCGACATCAAGCCCGAGAACGTCGTCCTCGGTTCGGATGGCTCGCCCCGACTCGTCGACTTCGGCCTCGCCTACGACCCCGACGAGGCGGCCCTCACCGCCACCGGCCAGCTCGTCGGCACGCCGGCGTTCATGGCTCCCGAGCAGGTCTCGCGCGAGCACGGCGGCGGCAGCCTCGGCCCGGCGACCGACGTCTACGGCCTCGGCGCGCTTCTCTACGCGTTGGTCGCCGGGCGCGCTCCGTTCGACGTCGGCTCGGACATCAACGTCATCGCCGCGGTGATGAGCCGGAACCCTCCCCCGCCGAGCCGCGAGCCTTCGGCGCGCCGCGCCGCGCCCGCCGTCGACGCGGTCTCCCGGCGCGCCCTCCGCAAGGACCCGGCCGCGCGTTTCGGGACGGCCGCGGCGCTCGCGGAGGCGCTCGAGGACGCGGTCGTCGCGTCCTCCGTCGAGAGCACCGGGCCCGCTCGGCGGCCGCGGTGGATCGCCCTCGTCGCGACCGTCGCGACCGCTCTCGTGGTGGTGGGTGCGGTCCGCGTGTGGAGCGCGCGGCCGGGGACCCCACCTCGAGCGAGCGCCGAGGAGCTCGCGTCCGCCTGGGCGGGCGCCCTGAGTCGTCTGGCCGCCGGAGACCTCTCGGCCCTCGAGGACGCCGAGGCGCTCGCCGAGGACGATGACGCGCGGGAGCGGGAGCGCGTCGCCTCGACGCTGCGCAAGCTCGCCGCCGGCGACCCGGTCGCCCCGCGATTGCTCCCCCTGGACGAGCCGCCGTGGGACGAGCTCCGGGGTGCCGTCGTGGCGGTCCTGGCGGGCGCCGATCAGGTGCCCGCGCTCCTCACCCTCGTCGAGCGCTTCCCCGCTCTGGCCGCCGACCCCGCGACGATCGACGCCCTCGAGCGCTGGGCCCCGTCGTTCGACGGCGCCCAGGGCGAGCTCGACGCGGCGCTCACGATCCTCGCGCGCGCGGGCGTCGTCGATGGGGCGCCCCGCCGGCGGCTCTCGGCGCGCGGTTGCCGGCTCCTCGGCCGAACGCTCGAGACGCGGCTGGCCGCGGGCGCCGACGGGTCCGAGCTCGACGCCCCGTGGGCCGACGCGCTCCGACGCCACGTCCGCCAGGACTCCCGAGCGCGCTTCGACCTCTCGCCCGAGGCGCGGCGCCTCCTCCTCGATCGAATGCTCGAGAGCGAGCTCGCCGAGCTCGAGCAGGTCCGCCGGGCGGAGCTTCTCCTCGCGACCCGCACCCTCACGGACGCGGAGCGGACCGACGTCGTCGTCCGCCTCGTCGAGCTCTACCTCGGCGCGAGCGTCCGTCGCGACGCCACCCTCCTGGTCGAGTTGACCTGTCTCCTCCTCCGGGACCGGTCGTTCCCGCTCTCGTTCGACACCTCGGCCTGCGATCCCGGGTCGGCCGGCGACGCCGTCGCGCGCGAGCTCGCCCTTCCGGAGCCGAGCCCGACGCGGCTCGCCGCGGTGCTCCTCATCGAGGCAGGCTCCGACCGGAACGCTCCGGTGGCGGGGGCGGACGCCGCGGTCCTCACCCGACGCCACGACGCCATCGAGGCGCTCCTCCGCGTCGACTCGACCGAGCCCGAAGGCCGTCTGCCGGGATGGGTGCTCGCGGCGATCGGCGAGGTCGCCCTTCCCTCGGGCGTCCACGACGGCGCGATCCGCCGGCTGATGGCCGCGCGGCGGAACCGCCTCGGCCAACTCCTCGATGCGGCCGGCATCGGAGGCTCCGGTGAGCCGCTCCGCGCGCGCCTCTTCGGGGAGGCCCTGCGACGGGAGCGCCGTCTGCCGCCCGGGCTCGCCACGCCCCAGACGGCTCTCGCGTTCGCCGACTGCCTCGAGATCGGCGATCCGGCCCGGCTCGACGCGGTGGTCGACGCGCTGACCTGGGTGCTCCGACGTCCCGATCTCTACCTCGACGCGGGCGTGAACTCGTGGAGAGGGATGAGCTTGCTCCGGAAGAGCAGCAACACCATCTTCGACGTCGCGCACGAGGCCGCCAAGGAGCGGGAGCGGCACGTCGCGGAGCCATGCTCGACGTGCGACCGGATCCGGGAGCTCGCCGCGCTCGTCGGCGCCACGGGCTTGCTCGGCAACGCCGCTCGCTACATCGCGGTCAACGTCGAGTGGGCGCACGGGCGCCCGGAGGCGGCGCTCGCGGTCTTCGACGAGATCGGGGAGGAGAACGATCCGATCCGGCTGCGCGCCCTCGTGATGGGCGGGTTCATCATGGCCTGGCAGGATCGACCCGACGACGCCCGGGCGCTCCTCGCCCGGATGACGAACATCGACCGGGTCGGCGACGGCCACTACTACTACGGCCGGTCGAACCTCTGGAGGGAGCTCGGCGAGACCGAGCGGGCGGAGGCCGACCTGGCCGAGTACGAGCGACGACACCCGGACGCCCGCTGACGAGCGAGACGTCGGACGCCCGCGCCGCGCCCGATAGGGGCGAGCGCGACGCGGGGTCCTTCTTGGTCGTT
Source organism: Planctomycetota bacterium (assembly GCA_029260755.1). Classification (GTDB taxonomy): domain Bacteria; phylum Planctomycetota; class J058; order J058; family JAJDCQ01; genus JAJDCQ01. The sequence continues at coordinate 48,813 of JAJDCQ010000109.1, forward strand.
CGGTCGCTCCGGCGCCGCTCGTTCAGTCGTCGAAGCGGAGGCGGATCGAGCGGATCACCGTCCCCGGCGCCGGGAAGAGGCGAAGGTCGACGCTCGAGCTGTAGCCCGGGCGGACGACCTTGGGCGTCTCGCCGCGCTCGGTCTCGAGGCGGAAGAGCATGCGGTCGTCGATGTCGGCGCGCATCGAGAGCTGCACGGTGAGGTCGTTCTCGCGCCCGCTCACCGTCGTCCGGTCGGTGCGCGTCTGCTTGCCGAAGAGGCGCTTCGCCGCGCCGAGGAAGGCGGACAGCGGGTCGGTGCCGTCGCCGAGGAAGAGCCCCTTCTCGGAGACGTGCCCGGTGATCGGCTCCGACGCGGCGCTCTTGAGCCCCTTGCCGTAGGTGACGGCCAGCCCGAGGCGCGGCTTGAGCGCCTCGGCCAGGACGATCTCGATCCGCTCGTAGACGAGCGCGCGCGGCACCTCGAGCCAGACCTGCTGGCGCGCGAAGCGCTTGCCGACCTTGCGGGCGTCGTCGGGCTCGAGCCGCAGCCCGTCGGCGTCCCAGCGCCAGGTGCCTTCGTGCGCGCCGCCGAGGGCGGCGAGGCCCAGGCCGTCGTCGAGCGGGATCGTGATCGTGCCGCGGTCGTCCGCCTCGCGCATGATGTCGCGGACCGGCTTCACCGCCCGGAGCGCCGCGAGGGCGACGGACGCCTCGAGGCGGTCGTTCTCGCTCCGCTCGGACAGCCGGTAGAGGGTTCGGAGGCGCTCCTCCTGCTCGTCGACGAGGTCGCCGCGCGCGTCGCGGTCGTGCATCGCCCGCAGCCACTGCCCGAGCCACGCCCGCGCCTCGGCGGTGCGCCGCACGATCGCCAGGCCGCGGCTGCCGAGGAGCTCGGTCGCCGTCTCGCTGCCGGCGCCGCGCTCGCGCAGGAGCACCTCGACCGCGATCCGTGGGTCGCCCTCGAACGCGCTCGCGGTGAGGATCGCGAGCGCCTCGACGTCCTCGACCAGGTCCTTGCGGAGGGCGTCGCCCTTCCTGTTCTCGGCGCGCATCTCCTTCTCGGCGGCGCGGACCGCGGCGATCGCCTCGGCCACGCCGGCGGGATCGCCGACGACCGCCCGCTCGAGGAACGAGGCGAACGCGAGCTCGCGCCGGACGCTCGCGGGCTGACCCGCGAGCAGGTCGCCGAGGGCGAGCGTCTTCTTGATGCGGAGGTAGAGCTTGGCGACCGACGCGAGCTGCCCGACCTCGCGCAGCTTCTGGATGACGTCGGCGCTCTCGGCGAGGACGCTCGCCACCTGCTCGCCGAGCGCACGCTTCGGCTCACGACCGCTCTCGGGAGCGGCGTCCCCCGGCGGGGCGACGGCCCCGACCTCGGGATCGCCTTCGTTCGGCTCCGCGCCACCGGGCGCCGGCGGCGTGCCGGGCGCCTCGGCGGCGCCGTCGGTCGCGGCGACCACCTCGACCCGGGGGACGACGGTCGCGGCGATCGCCGCGAACGAGCGCGCCCAGGCGAAGTCGCCCGCGTCGGCCTCGAGGACGGGGCGAGAACGCTCCTCCCCGCCGAAGAACGCGAGGATGAGGGCCAGGTCGACCCGGTCGGAGCTCGCGGCGAGCTCGAGCCCGAGGACACGCCCGAGGACGTCGTCCCCGCACCGCGCGAACGGGACCCGGGCGGCGCCCTGCGCCGTGCGGAGGGTGACGAAGCCCCAGGCCGCCTCGACGATCGTGTCGTCGCCGGCCAGCGCCACGGCCGCCTTCGCTTGACGGGCCGCCTCGTCGACGCGACGCCAGAACGCGATCGCCTCGCGCCCGGCGGCGACGTCGGCGCCGCGCACGAGGTCGGCCGCGACGGTCGACGCGCCGGCGTGCCCGAGCACCTCCTCGAGCGCCGCGCCGCGGCGGTCGAGGAGCTCGGTCACGAGTCCGAGCTCGCCCTTGCGGAGCATCGGCGGGATGACCTCTCCCAGACGGGCGGGGGCGACGTCGCCGATCACGCCCGCGGCGACGGCCGCCGCGACGCCGGACAGGGTCGCGTAGTGCTCTTCCCGGACGACATCGATCGCCTCGTCGAGGACCACGAAGGCCGTGGACGCGCCGTCGCGCGCCCCGACGTCCCGCGCCGACGCCGCGAAGGCGTCGAGCGCATCGCGCTCGGCGAGCTCGAGGGCGCCGCGCTCGGGGGTGCCCCTGGGGATCCGGGGGAGCTCCTCGGCCGCGAGGCGAAGGGCGCGGAGATGCTCGCCGTCGCTCGTCAGATCGCGGACCGCGAGGGCGAGGTCGCGGACGAGCTCGGGCGCCGCCGCGGCGGGGGCGTCGGTGCGCCCGGCGGCGGCGTCGGTCGTCCCGGACGGGCTCGTCTCGTGGCGCGCCGTCTCGGGCGTCGAGGCGTCGCGCCCTTCGCTCCCCATCAACAGCGCGCCGATCCCGACGCCGAGGGCGAGCGCGGTCACGATTCCGACCGCCGCGAGGATCGCGCCCGCGTGCCGCGCGCTCGGGGCGCCGTGCCCGGCTCCGGCCGCCGACGCCGCCGCGGCGCGACGCCCGCGGGGCTTCACCGCGCGGACGCCGCGGCTCGGGGTTACGTCGCCCGAGGAGCCGCGGCCGGTCGCGCGCGGCCCGGACCGGCGCCGCCGGTCGCTCCCGGGGCGGCCGCCCTGACGGCCGCTCTTGGCCCTCGTCGTCGCCTTCGGCTCGTCGGCGAGGCTCGCGCTCGGCGTCTCCCCCGAGGGCGGCCGGGCCGCCGCGGCGAGCGCGTGCCGCGGCTCCTGATCGCGCAGCAGCGCCGTCAGATCCTCGACGAGGGCGCGCGCGTCCGGGTAGCGCCGGGTGCGCTTGCGCGCCGTCATGTGGGCGACGACCGCGTCGACCTCTTCGCTGACCGTCGGAGCGAGGCCCGACGGGGCGGGGACGTCCTCCTGGGTGTGCCGGAGGAAGGTCTCGACGATCGTCCCGCCCTCGAGCGGCACCTTGCCGGTGATCATCGCGTAGAGGATCACGCCGAGGGAGTAGATGTCGCTCCGGACGTCGATCTCCCGCCGCCCGAGGACCGTCTCGGGCGACATGTAGCGCGGCGTCCCGAGGACGGTGCCGGTCGCGGTCAGGCTGTTCGCCGCCTGCCGCTCCTTGGCGAGGCCCATGTCGACGAGCTTCGTCGTGCCGTCATCGGTGATGAGGATGTTCTGCGGCTTGATGTCGCGGTGGATGATCCCGTGACGGGCCGCGTAGTCGAGGGCGAGGGCGACATCGCGCGCGATCTTGATCGCCTGGACCGTCGGGAGCCGCCCCTCGTCCGCGAGCAGCCGCGTCAGGTTGCGGCCCTCGATCAGCTCCATCGCGAGGTAGAGGAGGCCGCCGTCTTCCCCGTAGTCGTAGATCGAGACGATGTTCGCGTGGGTGAGCTTCGCCGCGACCCGCGCCTCGCGGTCGAAGCGCTTCGCGTAGTCGGGGTCCTGCGACAGCCGCGGGGCGAGGACCTTGATCGCGGTCGGACGGCGGAGGGTCTCGTGGACGGCGCTGTGGACGGTCGCCGAGCCGCCCGTGCCGATCGGCTTCCCGATCAGGTAGGGGCCGAGTCGCTCGGGGGCGGCGTCGGGCGCGGGCGAGTCGTCGATCGGCTCCGGCTCGGGCTCCCGTTCCGCCTCGGGCTCGACGTCGGGCTCGACGTCGAGCTCTCGCGGCGCGACCGGGGCCGGAGCGCGGGCGACGTCCTCGGGCAGCGGCTCTCCCGCGCTCGCGGCCTCCGCGAAGGCCCGCTCGGGGTCGGCCAGGATGGCTCCGGGGGTGGGGTCGTTCTGGGCGTTCACCTTGAGCAACCTTTCTTGGGGCGCCGCGGGCGCCGAGGTCGTTCGGTCTCGGATGGTGGCGTCCGGCGTGACGACGAGCGCTCTCTCACCGCCGTCGTCCCGCAGAGAATACGGAGCCGCTCGCCCCGCGGCCTGGCCAAAGCTGTAAGAAAGATACGAGAAACTCTTGCGCGGCTTGCGAGGCCGTAAAGCTAAGTAAAAAAGATCATTACGACGACCGAGAACGTCGTTGCGTCGCGGGCCGGGCGCTGGCATCCTCCCCGACATGGCGCCCTGCCCCGAGTGCGACGGAACCCTCGCTGCGGGCCTCGTCCTCGCGTGCCCCCACTGCGGCCGCGACCTCGTCGAGCCGGGCAAGACGACGATCGACCTCGGCTCGCCGTCGGTGATCGCGGGCCTCGAGACGGCCGCCCTCCCGCCGGCGCCGCGCGGCGCGGATCCGACCGGCGGCCCCTCGGAGCTCGGCGTGTTCCGGCTGATCCGCCAGCTGGGGAGCGGCGGGATGGGCTCGGTCTACCAGGCCGAGGACACCGCGACCGGCCGTCAGGTCGCCCTCAAGCTGCTCGCGCCCGAGCTCGCCGGGTCGCCCGAGGCGCTCGAGCGGTTCCGGCAGGAGGGCCGGCTCGCGAGCATGATCGCGCACCCGCGCTGCGTCTTCGTCGTCGGCGCCGACGAGACCGACGGGCGGCCGTTCATCCTGATGGAGCTGATGCCCGGCAAGAACCTCCACGACGTCGTGAAGGAGCAGGGGCCGCTGCAGGCGCGCGACGCGGTCGCCAAGACGCTCGACGTCATCGAGGGGCTCACCGAGGCGCATCGGCTCGGCGTCGTCCACCGCGACGTGAAGCCGTCGAACTGCTTCCTCGACGACGAGGGGCGAGTGAAGGTCGGCGACTTCGGCCTGAGCAAGGCGCTCGCCGACGACGCCGACCTGACCGGCAGCGGGCGCTTCCTCGGCACGCCCCACTTCGCCTCGCCCGAGCAGGTCCGCGCCGACGACCTCGACCAGCGCACCGACGTCTACTCGGTCGCGGCGACCCTCTACTTCCTCCTCACCGGCCAGCCGCCGATCGTCGGCAAGAACGCCTCGGCGACCCTCGCCCGGATCGCGTCGGAGCCGGCGACGCCGCTCCGCACCCACCGCCCCGAGCTGCCGGTGGCGCTGGAGCGCGCCGTCATGCGCGGGCTCGAGCGCGACCGCGACGCGCGCTTCCAGACGCTCGAGGAGCTCGCGGCGGCGCTCCGGCCGCTCGTGCCGCAGACGGCGGCCGCCGGGTCGATCGCGACCCGCGTCGCCGCCTACTTCATCGACGCGGCTCTCTTCGCGCCGCTCGGGATCGTCGGCGAGCTGACCGGGCTGCGGCTGCTCGGCTTCGTCGCGTTCGATGTCTTGCTATGGCTCGCCTACATGGCGGTGCTCGAGGGGACCACCGGCGCGACGCTCGGCAAGCGCCTGCTCCGGCTGCGCGTCGGCGATTCGGAGACGCTCGCCCCGCCCGGCGTCGGCCGGGCGCTCCTCCGGGCGCTGATCTTCTACCTCGTCGTCTCGCTCCCGGGCGGAGCGCTGAACGTCGCCCTCGCCGACGCCGAGCCGGACGCCACGGTCCTCGCCCTGCCAGGCCTGCTCGCCCTCGGCCTCCTCATCATCGGCTCGACCATGCGCCGGCGAAACGGCTGGCGCGGGCTGCACGAGCTCGCGTCCGGGACGCGGGTCACCCTGGTCGCCCCCGCGACCCGCGACGAGCTCGACGCCGGCGGTCTCGCCGACGACGAACCGCGCGAGGCCACCGACATCGCCGGGCGCGCGATCGGCCCCTACCGCGTCCGCGAGGTCATCCGGGAGGACGCCGGCGAGGCGCTGCTCCTCGCCCTCGAGCCCGCCCTCGGACGACGGGTCATCATCGTCCGAGGCGCGGAGCCCGTCCCCGAGGTCCGCCGCGCCCTCGCCCGCCCGACCCGGCCCCGCTGGCTCGCCTCGGGCGACGACGACGGCCCCTGGGAGGCGTTCGTCGCCCCGGCCGGCGTCCCGCTCGCGGAGCTGATCGCGCGGCGCGGGCCGCGGCCGTGGTCGGAGGTGGCGCCCCTCCTCGAGGAGCTCGCGGGCGAGCTCGTCGCGGCGAGCGCGGACGACACGACGCCGCCGGTGCTCTCGGTCGACCAGGTCTGGGTCCAGCCGGGCGGTCGGCTCCAGCTCCTCGACGAGCCGCTCCGGGCGCCCGACGAGGACCCCGTCGCGCGCGTGGTCGAGGACGTCGACCGCCGCGGCCTCGGCCTCCTCTACGAGGTGGCGCTCCTCGCCCTCACCGGCCTGCGCGACCCACCGACCGGGCCGACCTCCCGGCTCCGCCGTCCCGGACGCGACACTGATGAGCTCGACGAACGAACCGGCACCAGGATAGCCGCGGCCGTGATGCTCGTCGGCATCATCGTCTTCCAGATCTGGCGGTCGATCTCTCACGGCCGGCCGAGCGGGATCGGGTTCGCCGCCAGCCTGTTCTGCATCGGCAAGCTCGTCTCGGTCGATCGCGAGCGACGGAGCATCCTCCGGGCTGCGCGCGAGCCCCTCCTCGCGACGGTGCCGCTTCACGCCGCGCACATCCTCGAGCGGCTGCCAGGTGGGATCGGCACGTTCGAGCGGCCCGAGGAGGTGCGCGCCGCCCTCGCCGAGACGCGCGACCGTCCCGCGACGGTCGGCCTGCGGCTCCGGGTCGGGCAGCTCTTCATCGCGGGGAGCGTCACCGCGCCGATGGTCGCCCTGCTCGTCGTGTTCGCGACCGGCTTCCAGGGCTGGATGGACATCGATCGGCTCACGGACCGGGTCGAGGACGCCGGCGACGTCATCGCCCTCGCCGAGGGCCGTCGCCTCGCGGTCGACGCGCCCGACCTCGACCGGATCCGCCGCACGAGGGAGGCGGACGTCGCGGCCCTGCGCGACCGCATCCGCGGCGCGGGACCGACCCTCGAGAGCGGGTTCGACGAGGGCTTCGTCCTGCTGCGCGCCGAGCTCGCCATCGAGCGGCCGACCGACGTCGAGCTCGCGGACCTCGACGATGCCCAGGAGGCGCTCCCGTTCGTCCTCGCGCACGCCCACAGCCCGGGCGTCAGCCACGCCCTCGCGCGATCCACCGCGGTCCCGTGGGCGCTCCTCTTCCTCCTGCCGCTCCTCATCGGGCCGGCGTTCTGGACGCTCCTGACCCGGGTCGGCCCGAGCTACCGCCTCGTCGGGATCGAGGTCGTCGCGCCCGACGGGATTCCCGCGAGCCGCTTTCGGTGCATCGGGCGCACGCTGGTCGCCTGGTTCCCGGCGCTCGTGATGCTCCAGGCCGGCATCTCGCTCGAGGCGCTCGTGCCCGGGCAGCCGTGGCTCCCCGCGAGCTTCCGCTACGCCGGGGTCACGGTCGGCCTTCTCGGCCTCGTCGTCACGGCGCTCCACCTCGCCCTGGTCGTCCGCACGCCGGCCCGGAGCCTCGCCGACCAGGTCGCGGGAACCGAGCTCGTCCCCCGCTGAGGGCGGTCAGCTCGCCGCGTCGCCGGCCTCGCCGGCCTTCTCGGGCAGCCGGCTCGACGACGCGACCATCCGCCCGCTCGGTCGCGTCGCCTCGGCGGCGGTCATCCCCGGCAGCTCCTGACCGGGCGGGATGATCACGCCCGCGCTCAGGAGGTAGCGGAAGCCCTGCTCGACCGTCATGTCGAGGACGACGAGCTCGTCGATCGGCGCGAGGACGACGTAGCCGGTCATCGGCGTCGGCGAGTTCGGGAGGAAGACGTGGACGAAGCGCTTGCCGTCGTTCGCGTCGCTGACGTTCTTCAGCCCGCCGCTCGTGACGAAGCCGACGCTCCAGTAGCCGGCGCGCGGCCACTGGCACGCCACGACCGTCTGGAAGCTCTTGCGGCTCTCCTCGGCGGCGAGGAAGAACTCGACGACCTGCTTGGCGCTCGGGTAGATCGACCGGATCAGCGGGAGCCGGGCGAGGGCCCCCTCGAGGATCCCGACGAGGCGCTGGCCGATCAAGCTGGCCACGAGGAACCCGATCGCGAAGACGACGACGACCGCGGCGAGCAGGCCGAACCACTCGGGGTAGTGCTCGTCGATCGCGGCGCGGAGGGCGACGATCCGCGCCGCCTCCTCCTTCTTCTCCGCCACCGTCGGCGGATTCGACATCTTCGTCGGGGTGATCACGCTCTCCTCGACGTCGAAGACGGCGACGGCGACCTCGTTGCCGAAGCTCGTCTGGACGAGGAACCCTTCCTTGATGGTCGCGCTGAGCGGGCTCGCGATCGAGTTGCTGACGAAGTTGTAGGCGGCCGAGAGGACCCAGAGGGTGACGATCGTCGGCAGGATCGTTCCGAGCCCGGAGACGAAGGCGCGCTTGTAGGCGGAGCCCATCCCCTTGGCCGGCTCGTCGGGCGTCGCCGCCGCGACCTCGCCGCTCTTCGGGGGGCCTGCCGGCCCTTGGGGGTGCTCGCCGTTCACCGTCGCGCGTCCTCGTCGCCGCCGTGAAGGTTCATTCTCCCCAGAGCTTCAGGACACGCAAGACCTTGCGGCAGGCCCGAGAATCTCCTGAGATGTCGGGGAGCCCGTTCCGGATTGGATCCCCGAGCGAAACCCGTCTCCAGGAGGATTCCGATGACCACCCGCGCTCCCCTTCGTCTCCCGACCGCCCGCCTCGGCTCGATCGCCGCGGGCGCGGCCCTCATCGCCGCCGCCGCCCTCGGCGCGACCGCCAGCTCCCGCGCCGACGACGACGGCCCGACCCCGGCCGCGGCGCCGACCTTCGCCGAGCTCGACGCCGAGGTCGCCGCCCTCCGCGAGGAGAAGGTGGCCTGGCGCGAGATCGCCTGGAAGAGCTGCCTCCTCGAGGGGCTCGCCGAGGCGAAGCGCCAGAACAAGCCCGTCGTCTGCTGGGTCTTCATCGATCGACCGATCGACGACGAACGCTGCTGAGTGTTCGCCGCGGCCGCCCGTGAGGTGGTCTTCAGCCAGAAGCCGGTCGTCGACAGCGTCCGCGAGCACTTCGTGCCCGTCGCTCTGAAAGCCGGTCTCGTCGCGCAGCCCCGGTCCGACGCCGAGGGGCGGTTCTACGACCAGCTCCGCCGCACCCAGCCCGCGCCGCAGGGGATCGCGGCGATGAGCCCCGCGGGCGAGGTGATCGCCTGGGCGCTCTCGTTCGACGACGACGCGAGCATCGTCGCCTTCTTCGACCACGTCCGCGAGCGCTGGGCCGCGCACGACGGCGCCGACCCGCTGCCGACCGAGCGCTTCCGCTCCTTCCCGAGCCAGAAGATGGAGGACCTCGCGTTCGAGGGCGGGCCGTTGCCGGCGGTGACCGACGAGGGCCACCGCAAGGAGGACGGTCGCTGCCGGGCGATCCGCCGCTTCCGCGAGGGGACCCTGTCAGGCCGCGCCGTCGGCCGCACCTTCCGCGACGGCGAGCCGTGGGGCGAGCCGTGGCGGCAGGAGCACTACATCGAGGACCGGTTCGAGCTCGACCTCGACGCGCAGGCCGTCCTCGCCCAGGCCGCCGCGAAGGCGACCCCGGGGGAGAAGGTCATCGTCGACGAGCTCGGCCGCGCGCTCGCCGGCAACGCGTTCCTCGGCATGCTCGACGTCCTGCCGCTCGGCGGCGTGCCGGGGGCGAAGAGCGAGTCGAGCCGGCTCGAGGTGTGGATCCGCAAGATCGACGGGCGCGAGGGCGAGCTCGAGATCGGCGGGAACACCGACGTCGAGGCCTCGCCCGACGCGATCGGCAAGCGGACCGACGGCCGACGCTTCGAGAACCACGTCCGGCTCCGGTGGCGCGGGCTCATCGCCGTCGACGGCCGCCGGATCACCCGCCTGGTCGCCGTCGCCGACGGCCGCCAGCGGCTCCGGTGGGGCAACGATGGTCGCTTCGCCCTCGGCGACCGTCCCGAGTCGGCGCACCTCCCCGCCGGGCACGCGATCGACCTCGACAGCGACGTCCGCTTCGGCCTGACCGCGGAGCCCGTGACCGGCGACGAGCTCGCCGCGAGCCCCGCCGAGGAGACCCGCGATGCTCCGAAGGGTCCGCCCCCGGCGAGCCTCCGCGACAAGATGCAGCGCCTCCAGCGCGCGGTCGGCGCCGCGCGCCGGGCGGGCCGGAATCCCGAGCGAGTGATCGGAGAGCTGATGCCACGCTTCCAGCCGCTCGCCGAGAGCGGCCGGTTCGAAGAGGCGGAGAAGGTGCTCGACGAGGCGCTCCGCCGCATCGAGGCAGCGGGCGACGGCGCGGGAGAGACGCGTCCACGATCCGGCGACGGCCCTGATCGCTCGGAGCTCGACGAGCAGATCGAACACCTCGAGGAGCAGAAGGCCCGCATCGAGGAGCGCCTCCGCGAGCTGCGCCGCCTGCGCGAGGAGCGCGGCGGACGCTGACGACCTCGCCGCCCCCCGGACCGCCGATCGGACCGGACCTTCCGGCTCGCCTATCGTGATTCCAGGGGTCAGGTCCAGGATTCACACCAGAGGGCCGCGTCACACCAGCGACTGCGACAGATTCGCTCGTGTGATTCCTGGACCTGACCCCTTCGATTCAGGGCTTCCATCGCGAGGAGGGTCCCTTCGCCAGGAAGCACGCTCCCGTGCCGAGGCCCCTCCGGAGTCACTCGGTTCGTTCCCTCCAGTCGGACATCGGTTCGCTCATGGAGGGGGGCAGTTCCACGGCGCGTTCGGCGCCGACTGCTGAACGTCCCACGTCTCGCCA
>JAJDCQ010000110.1 GCA_029260755.1 Planctomycetota bacterium
TGCGAGGGCGGGTTGCGGGGGCCGGCTGTTCGGTCGCGCCGTTCGTCACGGCGCTCTCGCCTTGTTGGGTGAAAACGGGCCGCGTGGGGCGGTCCTCCGAAAGGAGCGCGGAATGTTCGAAGCACGAGGCGTGACACGAGAGCTGGCTCGGGCTTGCCGGGTCGTGACGCAGGGGATGCGGGATCGAAAGATGGCGGACGAGCTGCGGCGGGCCGCGATGTCGGTCCACCTGAACCTCGCCGAAGGCAGCGGCCGGCGCGGACGCGACCGGACCCACCTCTACTCGGTCGCCTACGCGAGCTGCCTCGAGGTGAAGGCCGTCCTCGAGCTCGTCGTCGACTTCGGCGACTCCCCCACCTCGAAGGTCGACCCCGCCCTCGCCCTCGCCGACCGCGCCGCCGCCCTCCTCTGGCGCCTCCAGTTCCCCGCCCGCTCCGGGCCCTGACGGGGGCCGGGAGCTCACCGCCCCTGGACGCGTGACGGCGGAGGACGCTCGGCGGGCCACAGGTCAGCCCGCCGCGGTACCCTCGGCGCCCCCATCCCCGTCCGCCTCGCCGTCGTCGCTGTCGTCCTCACCCTCGGGCGGCTCGTCGATCCCGCTCCACTCTCCCGAGTCGGTGAGCCACTTCAGCCGCAGCTCGTCGGGCGATGGATCCAGGCACTCGTCGGAGTCGAGCGCCTCGAGGTCGATGTCCCCGTCGGAGTCGAGCTCGACCGGCAGCGACATGGGCAGCGGCGTGATCGCCGGCCTCGGCGGCCCGGGCGCCGAGTCGACGACCTCGCGGAGCAGGGCCGGGTCGTCGGTGACGATCGCGTCGACGCCGAGGCGGAGCACCCGCTCCATGTCCTTCACCCGGTTGACCGTCCACGGGGAGAGGAACACGTCCTTCTCGTGAAGCTCTCCCACGAGCTTGAGGGAGAGGGCGCGCCAGTAGGGGATCACCCCGTCGAACCCCTCGCGCGCCGCGAACCGGCTGCTCCTCTTCGTGAAGGACAGGAGCGCGACGAGCGAGCCCTCGCACGTCGTCCGGACCGCCTGACTGACGAGGCGGTCGTGGACGATCACGACGACGCGGTCGAACGCCCGGTGGTTGCGCAGCGTCGCCTGGAGCGGATCCTCGATCCCCGCGACCCGGCGGTAGCGCCCCTTGATCTCCATCATCGGGACGACGTCCTGGGCGAGGAGGTAGTCGAGCACCTCGTCGAGGGTCGGCACCCGCTCGCCCTCGAAGCGAACGTCGAACTTGCGGCCGGCGTCGAGGGCGCGGATCGCGTCGAGCGTCATCGCGCGCAGCTTCCCCCGCCCCGGCACGCAGCGACCGAGCTTGGCGTCGTGGTGGATCACGATCTCGCCGTCGGAGGTGAGCTGGAGGTCGAACTCGACGACGTCGGCGCCCGCCTCGACCGCCTGCCGGAACGCGGGCAGGGTGTTCTCCGGCGCGTTCTTCTTGTCGCCGCGATGGGCGACGACGGCGACCGGATGCGCGAGCTTCCGCCGTCGTCGGACGAGCTCGAGGAGACGGCTTCGCGGGTTCACGCCTAGCGGTTCCGGTCCGCCAGGTTCAGCTTGTCGAGCTCCTCGAGGAGCTGCTGATCGGCCATGAAGCTCGTGTCGTCGATGATGTCGGCCGGGACGAAGTCGACCGAGCCGTCGAACCGGAGGAGGTTCCGCCCGTCGGGGTGATTCTCCATGCCGAGGTAGCGGTCGGCCGAGATGATCGTGCTCGCGCGGCTGTTGCCGTCGGTCCGCTGCTCGCGCGACCAGCCGTAGTCGAACTCGAAGCTCGTCCGCACGTCGGGGTCGTCGAAGCGGAACTCCTCGAGAGACATCCCCAGGTCGATCCGGTTCGGGATGCTCGTGCCCGACGGGCAGATGAAGACCTCGGTGTCGTCGATCTCGCCGGTGTGGATCAGCAGCTCGAAAGCGTTCCCGACCTGGTCTGGACCGTCGTAGCTGCCGACATCGCTCACGTGCGGCATGAAGCCCTTCCGGCTGTGAGGGCCCGAGCTGTAGGTCATGTAGGCGATCGAGGCGAACCCGATCTGGCGCAGGTTGTTGGCGCACTTGGTCCGGTTCGCCTTCTCCCGGACCTTCGTGAGGGCCGGCAGCAGGAGCGAGGCGAGGATCCCGGTGATGCAGCACAGGACGAGGAAGACGACCGCGACGATCGTGAAGACGAGCGGGGCCGAGCTCGACTTCGGCGCCGGCTCGTAGTCGTCGTCGTCGTCGCGCCGGCGCCGGCGGCGTCGGCCCTTGCGTGGCTCATCGTCGTCTTCGTAGTCGAGGTCGTCGTCACTCATTGATGGTATCTCATCGCAGGAGGGTGGCTGGCTGGGGGCGCGGAGGCCCGACGCGAGGTTCCGAGCATGACAGGGGATCGTCGCGTTGGCAACAGCGGTCCGGGTGAATGCAGAACGATCGAGGATCCGTCGGGTTAGGCCGCTCGGCCCCTCCGCAAGCCCCGCCCAATCTCGCTCCGATGTAGATGACATGGGGCGTCATATGGTAGGACCGAGCCCTGCACGGCGCGCCGTCAGGCCGCCGCTCCCCCCGCGAACGCCCGCCTGCGCCCCCACGCGCGGCGCGCCATCGCGACCGAGGTGACACCGTGAGCAACTCCGACGCAGCGCCGCTCTCCCTGGTGACGGGGGCGTGCGGCTTCATGGGCTCGACCGTCGTCGAGCTCCTCCTCGACGCCGGCCACCGCGTGCGCGCGACCGACCTCGACAGCGTCCGCGCCGGCGGGGACGACCCCCGCCGCGGCCGCTACCCGAGCGCCGTCTGCCGCCCGGGCGTCGACTTCCGCGGCGCCGACATCACGCGCCCCTCGACCCTCGAGGGGATCGCCCGCGACGTCGACTACGTCTTCCACACCGCCGCGGTCTTCGACTACTCGACGCCGAAGGCGATCCTCGACCGCGTCAACGTCGAGGGGACGCGCAACCTCGTCGATGAGGTGCTCCGCGAGCGCGGCCGCGCGAACGGGAGCGGGCGCTTCCGCCGGTTCATCCTCTGGGGCGCGGGCGGCGTCTATGGCTTCCCCGAGAACGGCCGCCCGTTCTCGGAGAGCGACGGCGCCGCCGAGGACCCGCCCAACGACTACCTCCGGAGCAAGCGCGCCCAGGAGAGCTTCGTCGAGGACACCGGCCGCGACCACGGGATGGCGTGGACCACGATCCGCCCGACGACCGTCTACGGCCCGCGCGGCGTCTACGGCGCCGGGCAGCTCATCATGAGCGCCGCCAAGATGAAGGTTCTCGCGGTGCCGGTGAACTTCAGCTCGCGGATCCCGTGGGTGCACGTCCGCGACGTCGCCCGCTCGGCCCTCCACCTCGCGCTCCACCCCGAGGCGGCCGGCGAGTACTTCAACATCAACGACGACACCCAGATGACCGAGGCCGAGTACTTCAAGTTCATGGCCGCGATCCTCGGGAAGCCGTTCGTGCCGCTGCCCCCGGTTCCGACGAGCCTGCTGCGGACCGGGCTGCTCGCGGTCGCCCGGGCGAGCGCGCCGGTCTTCAAGCGGATCGGCAAGAAGCCGCCGCTCGAGGCCGACGCGATCAACTACATGGCGCGCGACATCTTCTTCACCAACGACAAGCTCAAGGGGACGGGGTTCCAGTTCGAGTACCCCGACGCCCGGATCGGGCTGCGTGACACCCTGCGCTGGTACAAGCAGGAGGGCTGGCTGTGAGCGACACGACGACCACCGGTAAGACCGGAACGAGCCCCCGAGCCGAGGTCGCCGACGCGACCGCGGACGCCACCGCGGAGCGGAGCACGCCGAGCGTCCCGACCCGCACGCCCGACAGGCTCGATCTCCCGATCGTGGCGACCTGGGACAACGCCGAGCTCGAGCGGGCGATGCGGCGCGGCAAGGCGCCCGAGCTCGACTCGCTCGTCGGCTGGGAGTTCCACGGCTACAACACGCCGGCGATCGCCGGCCTGCTCGGGATCCGGAAGTTCGTGAAGGGCTTCTTCCGGGCCTCGGACGGCTCGACCCGCGGCTACAACGTCGTGATCAAGCAGAACGGCGGCCCGCTCGAGCCGTGGGTCAGCGTCCGCCTCTTCGGCCGTCCGATCCGGCACGGCTACTACGAGGTGCGCCCCGTCGACCCGTACGCGCGTGACGGTCTGCACCCGAACGGGCTGCTCCTCGACTACGGCGCCGGCGGCAACTTCTTCCTCAACCCGTCGAAGACGCTCCGCGACTACCTCGTCCAGATCGACCCCGACGATCCCGACTTGCTCCTCGGCAAGGCATGCGTGGCCCTCGGCCCGCTCCGCCCCGAGGTCGGCTACTTCATCCTCCAGCGAGGGCACCGCGCCGAGGGCTAGGACAACCTCGACCGGCCGGCCGACCAGTCAGCCGTACAAGCGCACGGCGCGCGCGACGGGATCCGTCGCACGCGCCGTTTCGCATTGTCGGTGCCGCCGGCGGGGGCCGAGCACGAAGCTCGTACTCAAAGATCGTCGGGCGGTGTCTCCCAGACACGACGCTCCAAATCGCGGAGCGCGGCTGCGAGGCCCGGATCGAGGTCCGAACGCGATGGCTGCAGATGCTCTTCGGACTCCAGGAACTCTTCGAGCTCGTCGTTCCTGGCGCGAGGCGCCTCGATGACCAGGAACCCGGAGACGCGTCGAACACTGCTGCGCATGCCGTTCTTCCTCCCTCTCCACCGTCGAGCGGCACCCAAGACACTCGCACACGCCGGGCCACTCCTCCAAAGACGAGCAAGCGACCTCTGCTGTGAGCCTTACGGCAACGATGGGCGCGCGTGCCGCTGCGGAGGAAACCCCGCCACGGGCGCCCGGCCGGAAATCTCCCGCACTCGCCTTCGGATTCCTTGGGCCAGGCCGAGCCCCGATGCGTAGAAGAGGGCGGACCGGCGGAGGAGCGGGGTGAACGACGCGATGCGCCCGACCGACGAGATGGCCGTGGAGCCGCGCAGCGACGACGGCGTCGGCGCCGCCCTCGCGGCGGCCGCCGCCGGCAACCCCGACGCCTTCCGCGCCGTCGTGCGGCGGTTCGGCCCCGGGATCGTCGCGTTCTGCGCCCGCGCCGGGGGCGACCGCGATGCGGCCGACGACCTCGCCCAGGAGGTCTTCCTGCGGGCGTGGCGAAGCCTCCCGCGCTACCGTCCCGAGCTCGCGTTCTCGACGTGGCTCTACCGGATCGCCCTCAACCTCTGCCGCGACCATCGACGCCGGGTCGCCGTCCGGCGTCCGCGAGACGGCGCGAGGCTCGTCCCGGTCGCGGACGACGACGCGCCCGCGAACGGCCCCGGCCCGGCCGACCGGGCCGCCGCGAGCGAGGAGGCGGGCCGGGCGCTCGCCGCCCTCGACCGCCTCGACGAGCTCGAGCGCGAGGTCGTCGTCCTGCGGGCGATGAGCGGGCTCTCCTTCCGCGAGGTCGCCGACGCGCTCGACCTCGCCCCATCCACCGCGAAGAACCGCTTCGCCGCCGCGCTCCGAAGGCTGCGCGGCTGGCTGACGAACCGCGCTCCGGCATCCGGCCGGGCGGCGGCGCCGTCGGAGACCGACCGCTGATGATCGACCGAACGCCCCCACCCGACCGCGACATCGCCGACCGCGACATCGCCGACTGCGGCGGCGTACGCGACCGCCTCGCCGACCTGATCCTCTGGGAGGACGATCCCGAGGCGGCCGGGCTGCTCGCGGCGGCCCGCCACCTCGAGCATTGCGAGGCGTGCCGAGCGGAGCGCGGCGAGCTCGCCGAGACCCTCGGCGCGCTTCGAGGCGACGTCCCGACGCCGCGTCCGGGCTTCGAGGACGCGCTGTTCGCGCGGATCGGCCGCGAGGTCGGCCGGGCGCGGACGTGGCGTCGCCTCGCCGCCGCGGCCTCGCTGTTGCTCGCCGTGGGGCTGGGCGCGATCGCCAGCCACGCGGCGAGCCGCCCCGCGGCGAGTCGGGTTCCGGCGGGCGCGCCCACCGGCGTCGGCGCGGCGGCCGCCGCCGCGAGCCCACCGAGCCCCGGCGCGGGCATCCAGGACGACGCCCGAGCGGCCGCGCCGACCGTGTCGACCGCGCCGCTCCGCCCGCCCCTGCGCCTCGCGCCGAGCGCCAGCCGCGACGTCCGGCTCGCCGCGTTCGCGATCGAGGCGAGCGCGGTCCTCCACGCGAGCGCCGATGGCGGCGACGCGTTGAGCGCGATCGGTCGTGCGCGGCTCGCGCGCCGCCTCGCCCTCGAGGCGCTCGCCCTCGAACCCCAGTTCGACGACGGTCGCGAGGCGGCCGTCCGCGACGTCCTCCGCGAGGGCGCCCGCGTCCTCGCCGCGCACGCGGTCGCCGAGGACGGCGTCCCCGGCGAGGCGACCCTCGCCCGCGGGCGCGAGGTCGCCGACCGGCTCAGCGCGCTGCGCGTGCGGCTGGTCCTGCCGGCCGCCGCGCCGGCGCCCACTCCCGAACCAGACGCGACCGACGAGGTCGCCGCCCAGACCGACGAGGAGAGCTCGATATGATCCGCCCGCGCCAAACCACCATCGCGATCGCGATCGCGACCGCGACCACGATCGCCGCCTTCACGCTCGGCGGGGTCGCCTCGCCGGCGGCACGCGCGGGCGACGACGACGCCGCGCCGAACGACGAGCCGGCGAAGACCGACGAGCCCGACGAGCGCGACGCCGGCGGCGACCGGGCATCGACCGAGGAGCTCGTCCGGAGAGCGCTCGAGGCGCTCGCGCGTCAGGAGAAGGACGAGGAGGATGACGGCGACCTCGACGAGGCGCGCCGCCTCGTCGAGGAAGCGCTGAAGGCGCTCCAGCGGACCACGGAGAAGCTCGATCGGGACGCGGCGACCGTCGAGCGGGGCGCCGCCCGGGCCGCCCTCCTCCGGGCGACCGACCGGACGCCGGTCCAGGGCGTCGCGGGCGTTCTCCTCGGGGACACCGCCGCGCTGGCGACCGACCGTTACGTCGCCGCGCTCGCCGACTACGACCGGACCCTCCGGCTGCCGTCGGCCGCCCAGTGGGCGCTCTCGACGCAGACCGACTGCAGCAGCTGCCACGTCGCCACGGCTCCGCCGAGCGACCGGGCGAGCGAGTGTCCGTCGATGCGTCAGAGCACGGTCTGGTCGCTCGTGACGACGCCCGGCCAGGGCGCCGAGACGCTGCCGGCCGACGACGGCTTCGACCACGTCCTGCTCGAGAGCGGCGATGACATCCGCGGGCGAGTCGGCGTCCTCACCGACGGAAAGCTCGGGGTGACGCACGACGACCTCGGCGACCTCTCGGTGCCGTGGACGAAGGTGACCCGCGTCACCCTCGCCCAGGCGAAGAGCGACGCCGACGCGCCCGCCGCCGCGACGCCGGCGCCGCACCGCGTGCGCCTCCACGACGGGTCGCTCCTGCGCGGGACGATCGTCTCGGCGAGCCGCGAGATCGTCGTGCTCGCGACCGCGTTCGCCGACCGTCTCGAGATCCCGATGACGAGCGTCGACGCCCTCTCGTTCGCGGACCAGGACATCGGAACGCGGAGCGACGGCGAGGATCGCCTCTACTTCCAGCGCGACGACCGTCTCTCCGGCCGCTTCCTCGGCATCGACGACGGGAAGGTCCGCTTCGAGAGCCCGTGGAACCGCGGCGGCGCCGTCGCGATTCCGCTCGACGGCCTGTGCAGCGTGGCCTTCCCGAGGTCGAGCGACACCGCGTCCTCGAAGGGGACCCGCCCCGCCACCCTGCGCCTGGTCCTCCGGGACGGATCGCCGCTCCGCGGCTCGCTCGTCGGGCTCGACGCCGACCGCGTCCACCTCCTCCTGTCGTGGGGCGCGAAGGCGAGCGTGAAGCGGACGTCGATCCGCGCGATCCGCCGCGGCGACGCCGACGACGCGTCGGCGACCGGGCCGGCCGCGATGGTCGGGGCGCACAGCCGGGCGTACGTCGACCTCACGCGCGCCGTCGATCTCGACGTGCGCCCGAGCTACTCGCTCGCGTTCTCGCTGAACGACGGCACGACGACGACGGCCACCACCGGCAGGATCGAGCAGCTCCGCCGCGACGGCGTCGACGTCGTCACCCTCCGCAACGGCGACCGGGCGAGCGGCGACGTCGTCCGCCTCGACGAGCACGAGGTCGTGATCCGCGCTCCTTTCGGAACGATCGTCGCCGACCGGCGGGAGGTGACCGCGGTCGTCTTCCGTGCCCCGCCGCGTCCCTACCTCGGCGTCCAGGGCTCGGACGCGCCCGGCGGGACCGGGGCGCGCCTCGACAAGGTGCTCCCGGAGACGGCCGCCGCGGACGCCGGCCTCATCGCCGGAGACGTCGTCACCCGGTTCGACGGGAGCGCCGTCGCGGGCTGGGACGACCTGGCGAACGCCATCCGCGGGCGTCGGGCGGGCCAGCGGGCGCTCGTCTTCATCGTCCGCGACGGTGAGGAGCGGACGCTCGAGGTGACGCTGGGCGAGCGCCAGAAGTAGGCGTCCCGGCCCTCGCCATCGGGGGAAGCCTGATGGCCGGATCGGCCTCCCCCACGGGCGGCGAACGCATAGCGCAGAGCGTCACGACCGATCGTCGCAAGCCCCGATGGGATCGACAGTTCGTCTGCCTTCTTTTCCTTGCGATGCGCCGGGTCCTCCCCTAGAATCCGCCCCTTCGAAACTCGGCCCGCCAGGGAAGAAGCGCCGAGGAACGCCAGCCGTCGCCCCGTGAGAGGGGTCCGCGACGGCAACGACGGCGTCCGGTCGGCGAGAGGGAAGACATGTTGAAGCGAGCCTCGCGCGCGCCGGTCATCACCGGCGCCGCCATCATCGTCATTGCTGCCGTTCCATTGGTCGGCTGCTCGAAGGGTCGGAGCCGCAGCGGCGCCGTCCGCTCGAGCGGCGCCGTCACCGCCGCCGCGACGAGCAGCACCTCGGGTCCCGGCGCCGGCACCGCCGGCAGCACCGCCGGCAGCACCGGCGGCACGACGGGCAGCTCGGGTGGCTCGGGAAGCACCGCGCCCGGCACGCCGAGCAGCACGCCCGGCTCGACCCCCGGCGGCACGCCCGGCTCGACGCCGAGCAGCACGCCCAGCTCGACTCCGCCGGCGCCCCCCGCGCCGAGCACTCCCCCCGCGCCGACCACGCCGGCGCCGGGCAGCCCGATCACCGATCTCGACGGCCCCGTCATCACGATCACCTCGCCCGCCCGCGGCGAGTTCGTGAGCGGCGTCACCGCGACGGTCACCGGCAACGTCCAGGACGCGACCGGCGTCGCCCTGATGACGGTGAACAACCTCGTCGTCGCCGTCGACCCGACCACGGGCGACTTCACCCACACGGCCTCGCTCGAGGTCGGCATGAACACCCTCGCGTTCCGCGCGGCCGACGTCCTCGGCAACTCGAGCGACATCGCCCTCTCGGTCCTCGCCGGCGAGTTCCGGCCGCTCGGCGAGAAGGTCGAGGACGCGCTCGTCGCCCGGATCAACGAGCCGGTATTCGACACGCTCGAGCCGCTGATCGCGTCGCAGGTGACGGGCGCCCAGATGAGCGCGCTCGTCCTCGCGCAGAACCCGCTCTTCCAGCGCCGATTCCAGCTCTTCGGGATCACCCTCGCGGACATCACCGTGAGCGCGACCCACGCGAACTTCGGCAACCCGACGATCGACCTCGACCCGACCAGCGCCGGCCTCGAGACCACCGTCGTGATCCCGAACGTCGACATCGGCCTCCAGGCGCGCAACACCGCCGGGATCCGGTTCACCCTCAACGGCGGCATGACGGCCGACTCGATCGACGTCGGCGCGACGGCGAACATCGCGGTCGCCGCCGGTCAGTACACCCTCGACGTGACGAACGTCGACGTGACGCTGCAGAACTTCAACTGGGACATCCGCGGGCTGCCCGGCTTCATCGAGCGCCTCCTCCGCGGCGTCCTCCGCGGTCAGATCGAGAGCCTCGCCGAGGACCTCATCCGCAACGACCTTCCGGCGGCCGCCAACTCGGCCCTCCAGAGCATCACGCAGCCGCAGCAGTTCAACGCGCTCGGCACGACGATCACGGCCGAGTTCGAGCCGACCGCGATCGACTTCGACGACGACGGCGCGACGATCGTGGTCGACGCGAACGTCACCGTGCCGCCCGGCCCGAACGCGTTCGCCGCGCCCGGCAGCCTCAAGACGAGCAGCCTGCGTCCGAGCCTGCCGACCACGCCCGGCATCAGCTTCAGCATCAACGACGACCTCGCCAACCGGATCACGCACGCGGCGTGGCGGGCCGGCATGATGGACGTCGCCGTCGACGGGAGTCAGCTCCCGAGCGCGGCCGGTGGGGCGCTCGGCCTCAACTCGACCGTCCTCGCGTTCCTCTTCCCGCAGCTCATCGGGCAGATCCCGTTCGGCCAGAACGTCGAGCTGCGCCTGACGCCGATGCTCCCGCCGGTCGCGAAGGTGACGGGCAGCCCGGACCTCGTCGAGCTCCAGCTCGGCGACATGCTGATCGACTTCTACGTCGACGACGGCCAGGGCGGCCAGATCCACGTGCTCCAGGTGGCGATCCAGCTCGCCGCCGGCGCGACCCCGCTCCTCAACAACAACGTCGTCACCGTGGCGGTCGTCGGAACGCCGACGCTGGTCGCGGACATCGTCCTCGAGCCGGTCGCCGACCTCGACGACGCGGCGGTCGAGAACTTCCTCCGCTTCATCGTCCCGCCCGCGATCCAGATCGGCGCGACGCTGTGGTCGGGCGCCCCGATCCCGGCCCTGCCCGGCGTGACGCTCAGCAACGTCGCGATCCACCAGGACGGCTCGAGCGGCGACTTCATCACGCTCGAGGGCGACATCCGCTAGTCGTCCCGACGCACGACGGACGGTGAGCACCGCGAGCGCCTGGCGAGAGCCGGGCGCTCGTTCTCATTGCGGACGTCGCGTTCCCGGACAGCAGCTCGCGCGACGGTGCGCGACCCTCGACGAATCGCAATCCGCGTCGTCCGCGCAATCCGCGGTTCCCACTCGCTTCGCGCCGGGAGAACGAAACCGCGGATTGCGCGGATTGCGCGGAGTGTCCCGGTCGGCGCCAGTCACCGCCGCACTTCAGGCCTCGGCGTTCCCAGCGCAAGCTCGCGCAGAGAACGATCGACGAAGCCGCTCACCGCTCGCCGAGCAGGACGATCAGGAACGCGAGGCCCGCGCCGACGAGCAGCGCGACCGCGGCGACCGCGACGTAGGTCGCCGCCGACAGCCGCGGGATCTCGTCCGCCGGTGGCGGCGCGGGCGGCGGCGGGGGCGGCGGACCGACGGCGACGACCGCGACCGGGATCGTCGGCGGAGGATCGACCGCCGGCGCGCCGGCGCCGGCGCCCCCGGGTGAGGGCGGCGGAGGCGGCGGCGAGGTCGGAACGACGATCGGGGCCGCGCCGAGCGGGCCGAACGGATCGTGGCTCGACGCGACGACGGGCACCAGCGGGAGCGGTCCGGGGCCGATCCCGCCGCCCTGCGGCGCGGGCGCCGACTCGTCGTCGGGGTCGGCCGGCGGGAACCAGGGCGCCACCGGGTCGTCGCCGAGCCACGCCTCGAGCCCTCGGGCGAGCTCCTCGAGGTCGCCGGGGCGGCCGGAGCGCTCCGCCGACAGGGTGCGCGCGAGCGTTCGACGCAGCTCATCGTCGACCTGCTCGGGGAGGAGCGCCTCGAGGTCGAGCGACCGCTCGCCCTCGGCCGCGCATCCGTTCCCGTCGTCGGGAGGCGTCCCGCCGAGGAGCTCGACGAGGGTGGCGCCGAGGGCGTAGACGTCGGCCGTCGGGCCGACCGACGCGAGGTCGCCTTCGAGGATCTCTGGCGCCGCGTAGGGCGGGGCGGCGAGCTCGGAGACGGCCGGCGCGGAGAGGAGGCGGATCGCGCCGGCCGTGCCGATCTCGGTGACGACGACGGCGCCGCCGGGCGAGACGAGGAGCCGGTCGGGCGAGAGGGCGAGATGACTCACGCCGTGGACGTGCGCCTCGCCGAGGGCCCGGGCGGCGTCGGCGACGAGCCGGACGGCGAGACGCGGCGAGAGCTCGTCGGCCGCATCCCGGAGGCTCGTTCCGCGCCGGCGCTCCCAGGCGAGGACGAGGGCGCACTCCGGCTCGGCGACGACCGTCGCGACCAGGTTCTCGGCGATGCTGGCCCCCGCGACCCGGCCGAGGGCGGCGCCGAGCTCGCGGAGCGCGTCGGCCATCCCGGACTCGGGCATCTCCTCGAGCCTGACGATGCGCGCGGATGCCGGTCGTCGATCGTCGAGGGTGGCCTCCCAGAGCTCGCCGACCGCGTCGGTCGCGACGAGTCGATCGAGCCGTACCGGTCCGAACCGCGGCCGGTCGTCGTCGGGATCGGCGGGCGAGATCGCCGCGCCGCCCAGCCCGGGAGGCGGGCCGTCGTCGACCTCGGAGGCCGGCGAGCCGACGTGCTCCTGCGGATCGATGTCCCCGGCGGCGAGGTCGGCCTCGGACTCCAGCCCCTCGGGCTCCAGCCCCTCGGACTCCAGCCCCTCGGGCTCCGACTCGGCCGCGCTCTCCGACTCGGCCTCGGCGTCGATGTCGTCGTCCGAACCGGCGCCCTCGACCGGAGCGTCCGCTCCGTCGTCGCGCGCATCGCCCACCTCGTCGGGTGTCTCACTCACTCCGCGCCGATCATACACCGCCCTCGGGCCGCGGGGCGACCGAGCGCCGCTCCGGACGGATTCGAGTAGGATGCCGCCCCATGGCCGCCAACCTCGTCGAGCCCGACACGCCCCTCTCGCACGTGTGCGATCTGCCGGTGCGCTGGCCGAAGGCGACCCTCGCGATCCTCCTGACGATCGCCTGCATCACGGGGACCGGCCTCTTCCGGATCTCCTTCGACCCGTCGACCGAGAAGGTCTTCCCCGACGGCCATCCCGCGGTCCTCACCTACCAGAGCTTCCGGGACACGTTCGGCGGCGACGAGGCGATCTTCATCTCGGTCCACGCCCCGGTCGGCGACCGCGACGTCTTCACGCCGCGGACGCTCGGGTTGTGCCGCGACCTCGCCCGCGAGCTCGTCGCCGAGATCGACGGGGTCGAGCAGGCGTTCTCGCTCGCGGGCGTCCCGTTCCTGCGGTTCAACCCGCTCAACCCGCTCGCCGGCCCGACGCTCGCGCCGGGCCTGCCCGACGACCTCGACCAGGTGACGCCGGAAGCGCTCGAGCTCTGGCGCGACGAGGTGCTCGAGACGCCGTTCGTCGACCGGAACCTCGTCTCGAGGGACCGCCGCGCCACGATGGTCGTCGTGATCCTCGACTCGGCGCGGGTGCGCGGCGCCGCGGGCGCCATCGAGAACAAGCGGATCTGCTTCGAGATCAAGAGCCGCGTCCACGCGATCAAGGTGAAGGGCTGGGACACCCATCTGGTCGGGAGCCCGATCATCAAGGCGGAGATCATGGAGGCGATCCGCCTCGACATGATCACGTTCACCGCCCCGCTCGTCCTCGTCGCGCTCCTCGCCGCGGCGATGCTGCTGCGGTCCTGGCGCGGGATGTTCCTGGTCGCCGGCGTCCTGGTCGTGAGCGTCGAGCTCACCCTCGGGACGATCGGCCTGCTCGGGATGCCGCTCGACTCGATGACGAGCCTCATTCCGCCGCTCATCCTGGTGATCGGCGTCGCCGACAGCCTCCATCTCCTCGTCGAGCAGCAGGCCGTCGCCGCCCGGCTCGGCCCGGTCGCCGACGGCCCGACGACCACCCGCGAGGCGCTCCGGCACATCTTCGTGCCGTGCCTCCTCACGAGCGTCACGACCTCGATCGGCTTCGCGTCGCTCCTGGTCTCCGACATCCCGCCGATCCGGCGCTTCGGCGCGGCGGCGGCGATCAGCGCACTCGTCGCGTTCGCCGTCACAATGATGCTGATCCCGGCCGCCTGCTCGCTCCTCTCCTCGCCGCGCCCGCTCTCCCGGAAGGCGGTCCGGGCGGACCGCCTCGCCGATGCGGTCGTGCGCTACCCGCGCCTCTCGCTCTGCGCCAGCGTCGCGATCTTCCTCACCGCCGCGGCCGGCTTCTTCCTCGTCGAGGCGGACACCAACTTCATCGCCTACTTCCCGAAGGAGTCGCGGATCCGCCGCGACTCCCGCGCGATGCTCGAGGCCGGCTTCAACGGCATCGCGCCGGTCGAGATGATCGTGGTCGGGGCGCCCGGCGACGCCCGCCGTCCCGAGGTGATCGCCGCCGTCTACGCGTTCGAGCGGGCGCTCGAGAAGGAGAGCCCGATCGTCGATCAGGCGCTCTCGGCCGTCGACATCGTCCACGCCTCGCTCGGCGTGATCGAGGGCACGCCGCGCCTCCCGAGCTCCGAGGAGGAGGTCCGCCGCCTCGAGGCGCTCCTGCTCCGCCTCTCGACCGGGCAGCTCCCGATGGAGCGCCTCATCAGTCCACCGACCCACCCGAATCACCCGGGCGAGGAGTGGATCCGCGTCTCGGTCCGGGCGAACCGCTCGAGCAGCCGCCAGATGACGAGCCTCATCGAGGTCGCCGAGCGCCTCGAGAAGGAGCACCTCATCCCGGCGGGTCTGACCGTCATCCCGACGGGCACGTCGATCGTCTTCGGCAAGACGGCGAACGTGATCATGAAGGGCCAGATCGAGAGCTTCCTCTGGGCGTTCATCAGCATCACGGTGATCCTCGCGATCGCCCTGCGCTCGATCCGTCTCGGTCTCCTCTCGATCCTGCCGAACATCTTCCCGATCGCGATCCTCGTCGGGACGATGGGCTACCTCGGGATCGCCCTCGACTCGTTCAACTCGATGGTCGCGAGCATCGCGATCGGCATCGCGGTCGACGACACGATCCACGTCCTGAGCGGCTTCAAGCGCTTCTCGCGCGTCCTGCCGCATCGCGCGGCCGTCCGCGAGACGATCGCCCACGAGGGCGCCGCCCTGCGGGCGACCTCGACGGTGCTGTTCCTCGGCTTCGCCTGCCTCCTCCTGGCCACCTTCCAGCCGACGAAGCAGTTCGGGTTCCTGACGTCGGTCTGCATCGTCGCGGCGCTCTTCGGCGACCTCGTCATCCTCCCGGCGATCCTCCTCATCGTCCCCTGGCCCGGCCCCGACCACCCCGGCGAGTCGCCGGACGGCCCCGCCGCCGCGCTGTGAGGCGGCTCCTCTCGATCCTCGACCGGATCGACGGCCGCGGCTACGGCGCCTACAAGGACCTCCGCGGCCGCTACGAGATGCCGCTGGCGACCGGCGACTCCGACCGCGTCGTCTTCGACCTCCACGTCGATCACGTCCAGGGCGACCCGTTCGCCGCCCCCTCGCGCATCGCGATCGTCGTGCCGCCGGACGAGGCGGGCCTGCCCGGACACCTCCTCGCCCCGCGTTCCCGTCGGATCGCCACGGCCGACGCGATCGGGCGCCGGATCGCCGCGACGATCCCCGCCGTCTGTCGCGGCGGAGGCCGCGGCTCGGGCAAGAGCGGTCGGGTCTCGATCGACCCGGCTGGCCAGGAGATCCTCCAGCGCACCCGGTGCGTCGTCTCCGAGGACGGCGAGATCGAGGTTCGTCTCGAGGTCGGCCTCCCGGCGGCCGGACGGCGCGTCCTGGCGCGGGAGGCGGAGGCGATCCTCGCGGTCGAGCTGCCCGACCTCGTCGATCGCGCCCTCCTCGCGGACGCCCACGACCTGGCCGAGCTCGCCCGATACGCCGACGCGGCCGAGGACGCCGCCGCCCTCCGCGACGCCCTGCCGGAGCTCGGTCTCTGCGCGTTCGTCGCCGAGGGCGCGATCCTGCCGCGCCGGAGCGGCGTCGACGACCGGCCGCTGTCGGATGGGATCCCGTTCGGCCCGGTGCCCGGGTCGCTCGCCGTCTCGGTGGAGCTGCCTCACGCCGGCCGCGTGCGCGGCCTCGGCCTGCCCCGCGGCGTCACCCTGATCGTCGGCGGCGGCTACCACGGCAAGTCGACGTTGCTCGAGGCGATCGCCCGCGGCGTCTACGACCACGTGCCTGGCGACGGGCGCGAGCTGGTCGTGACGGCCCCGCGCGCGATGGCCGTCCGGGCCGAGGACGGTCGGCGGATCGAGAAGGTCGGGATCGACGCGTTCATCGACGGGCTGCCGAGCGGCGCCGACACGAGGGTCTTCTCGACCGATCGGGCGAGCGGCAGCACGAGCCAGGCGGCCGCGATCGCCGAGGCGCTCGAGGTCGGCTGCGACCTGCTCCTGATCGACGAGGACACGAGCGCGAGCAACTTCCTCGTCCGCGACCACCGGATGCAGCTCCTCGTCAGGCCCGACCGCGAACCGATCTCGCCGTTCGTCGATCGCGTCGGGCAGCTCCACGGCCAGCTCGGCGTCTCCACGATCCTCGTCGCGGGAGGCTCGGGCGACTTCTTCGAGCCGGCCGACCGGGTGATCCAGATGGACGGCTACCGGCCGGTCGACGTGACCGACCGGGTCGCCGAGATCGTCCGCGACGTGCCGAGCCGGCGCCGGCGCGAGGCGGACGACGGGGCGCTCACCGTCCGCCGTCGCCGTCCGATCGCGGCGAGCATCGACCCGACCCCGACGCGGCGGCGAGGACGCGGCGGCGCGCCCCGCGACCGGGTCCGCGCCCGCGCGACCCGCGCGATCCAGCTCGGCGACGAGGAGATCGACATCGCGCTCCTGAGCCAGATCGTCGACCCGAGCCAGACCCGGACGATCGGCGACGCCCTCGTCCTGATCCACCGCCGCCTCGCCGACGGCCGGCGCGACCTGCGGATGGTGATCGACGAGCTCGAACGATTGCTCGAGGAGGAGGGCCTCGCCGCGATCGCCGAGCGAACCTTCGGCAACCGCGCCGAGACGCGAGGCGTCGACGTCGCCGCGGCCCTCAACCGCCTCCGATCGCTCCAGGTCGAGCCGATCGACGCCTGATCGCGCCCGCGCCGCGCCGGCGCTTTGCGATCGATCACCCGAGGCGACATCATTCACCGGCTCGATTGCTCGACCGACGGAGAATGATGCCGTTCACCTTCTTCTGCCAACGTTGCGGGCAAGGGATCCTCGGCGACGAGCGCGCGATCGGCTCGGCGCTCGCGTGCCCGAGCTGCGGCGGCGCCCAGGTGGTCCCGCCGCCGGCGGGGGCCGGGGCTGCGCCGCCTCCGCCACCGGTACCGCCTCCGCCTCCGCCACCGCCACCGGCACAGGCACAGGCACCGCCTCCGCCACCGCCCCCGCTGTCTGCCCCGCCACCGCCTCCGTCCTCGGCGGCCGCGCCGGTGGCCGCGCCTCAGCCGCCGCAGGACCCCGGATCCGACGACGGTGAAGACGACGACGGCGACGACCCGGACGAGCGAGACGAGAGGCGCGCCCCGAAGCGCGGAGGGCGACGCAAGTCGAGTCGCATCCGCACCGGCGGGCGCTCGACCAGTCGACGCGTCGCCGCCGGCGCGGGCCGCCGCAAGAGCGGACGGACGACGACGAGCGGCCGCCGCGCCGCGGGACGCGGCGGCTACGCGCCGCGGCGATCGGGAGGCGGCAACGGCGTCCTCATCGCGGTGGCCATCGTCGTCGTCGGCGCCGCCCTGGCCGGGCTCGTCTGGGTCGCCCAGACCGGCGGCGCGCCGGCCCACGAGGTCGCCGCCCGTGACTTCGCCACCGCGTTCTGCTCGGGCGACGGCCAGACCCTCGTCGATTACTGGTACTTCCCGCCGGAGAAGCTCGCGGGAAAGTCCGAGGCGGAGGTGGCAATGATCAAGGGGATGGCGGCCGGGCTGATGTCCGGCTTCGCAGGTGCGTTCAAGGGGGCCGGCGCCCAGCTCCAGGTGATCGATGTTCGGACCGAGTCGGCGTCTGCCTCGGAAGCCCGCGTACGGGTCACCCTCCGCGATCCGGGCGGCGGCGGTCGCCCCGTGAAGGACGACGACATGAACCTGACGATGGTCCTCGTCGATGGCCGGTGGCTCATCGACATGGACCGCTCTATGGGCAAGTCCCGCTGATTCCCATTCGGACCCTGCTCCGGAGCCCGCGGAGCGCGGTTCTGGGACGCCGCGAAATGACCCGCCCCTCTCGCCCGTCTCTCGTTCTGGACCGTCCGCTTCACCGCGGTCCGGGAAGAGAGAGAGAGAGCATGTCGAGCGATTCCGACGGGCCCGTCCCGGCCCGAGCCCAGCCCGCCACCGCCACGGCCACCCCGCCGCCGCAGCCGGTCGTCCCCGCGGACGTCGCGCCGGCCGCCGGGGAGGGCGACCCGACGCCGGCGACCGCGCGCTCGCTCGCGCGCCTCGTCGACGACGGGCGCGTCGCGGAGGCCTGGCGCCGCGTCGTCGCCGACGGCCTCGCCGACCGGCCCGACGACGCGGAGCTGAGCCTCGCCGCCGGCCGCCTGCTTCGGCACCTCGCTCCCCGCCGCGCGAGGTTGCTCCTACGTCGCGCGTTCCGACGGAGCCCGGACCATCCCGGTCTCCGCCTCGAGCGGCTCCGCGACGGGGTTCGCCGCGGCTGGCTCTGGGACGCGCTCGCCGCCTTCGCGGTCGAGCCCGAGGCGCCCGCGCCGGCGGACGATCGCACCCGGGCGCGGTGGCTCGCGACCCACGGCGGCGTCCACGGGCATCTCCGGGATCTGGAGCGGGCCGCCGAGCTGACCGGCCGGGCCATCGCGCTCGCGCCCGACGATGGTTGGATCCGCGTCGAGCAGGCCGAGTGGCTCTTCGACGCCCGCCGCCTCCCCGCCGCCCGCGCCGCCTGCGAGCACGCCCTCTCGCTCCGCGCCGCGAACGTCGCTGCCGCGCAGACGCTCGCCCGCGTCCTCGACCTCCAGGGCCACCGCGACGAGGCGCTCGCCCGCCTCGAGGCGACCGCGGATGCGACCGAGAGCTTCGCACCGCTCTACTCGATCGCCGCCCTCCTCCTCGACGCGGGCCGCCTCGACGCCGCCGACGACGCGGTCGAGAAGGCGCTCGCTCGCCTCCCCGACGACCTCCCCGAGACGAGCTGGCAGGACACCCTCGGGCTCCTGCGGGCGCGGATCCGCATCCGTCAGGGCCGCCACGACGACGCGCTCGCGCTGCTGCGGGCGCACCGCCGGCCGCGCCCGGCGCCGCCCGGCCCGCCCGCTCCGATCGACCAGCTCGTCGCCCGCCTCGAGGCGCGGCCCGCGACCCCGCTCCGGCGCGTCCACGCCGTCCCCGCGATCGCCCAGGAGCGCGGCACCTGCGCGCCGGCGACGGTCGCGAGCATCACGGCGTTCCTCGGCGCGCCCCTTCACCACGACGAGGTTCGCGACGCGGTCTGCTACGCCGGCACGCCGAGCCATCGCGAGCGGGCGTGGCTCGCCGAGCGGGCCTACGTCGTCCGCCACTTCCACCCGACCTGGGGCGTCGCCCGGGCGCTCCTCGACCGAGGCCTCCCCTTCGCGCTCTCGATCCACGACCCCGATGGGGCGCACGCGCAGGCGGTCGTCGGCTACGACGAGGCGACCGGCGAGGTCGTCATCCGGGATCCCATGACGAGCGTCCTCATCGAGGAGGACCTCGACGCCCTCCTCGAGCGCCGGTGCTACCCGCCCGCCCTCGGAACTCTGATCCTCCCGGGAGACGCGGCGGGCGAGGCGAAGGGCCGCGCCGACGGAATCGACCTCCCCGGCGAGGCGACCCTCGACCGCCTCCAGGAGGCACGCCTCGCCGCCGAGGCGCATCGGGTCGACGACGCCTGGGCAATCCTCGAGCTCATCCGGCCCGACCTCGACGCGCTCGCGGCGCGCGTCGCGGACGGCGCCCGCCCCGCCGGCGACGAGCCGCTCGCCGACGCGATCGCCTGGCTCGCCCTGCGCATCGAGCTCGCCCACCGCGACGGCCGCCCCGACGCGGCCGTCGAGGCCGCCGCCGACCTCCGCCGGCTGTTGCCCGACTCGGACGCGGCGCTCCTCGAGGAGGCGGCCGCCCTCACCGTCGCCGATCGTCGCCCCGAGGCGATCGCGCTGCTCGAGGACCGGATCGCCCGGGACCCGACGCCGCACCCGCGCGTCCCCCGGATCCTCGCCGACCTCATCCGGGACCGGCACCCGGGCCGCGCCCTGCAGCTCGCCCGCGCCTCGGTTCGCCGGGCGCCGACGATCGCCGAGGCGTTCCACATCCTCGGCCACGTCCACGGATCGCTCCAGCAGCCCGCGCTCGCCCTCGAGGCGGACCTCGTCGCGAGCCGCCTCCGCGAGACCGATGAGCATTACGCCGACGCCGCGTTCGACGACGCCCGCGCGTGCGGCCGGACCGGCGACGGGATCGCGCGACTCGCCCACCGGGCCGCCGAGCTCGGCGACCGGAACGCGGCGCCGGCGGTCACCCTGGCCCGCGCCCACGAGCGTCTCCTCGACCTCGACGCCGCCGAGGCGGCCCTCGCCCACCAGCTCGGCCGAAGAGCGGACGACCCCGTCCCGATCGTCGAGCTCGCGCGCGTCCACGTCCTCGCCGGCCGCCTCGAGCAGGCGCAGCCGCTCTTGGCCCGCAGCCGCGGCCGCGCCGACGAGGTCGTCTGGCGCCGCGTCGCCCACCTCGAGGCCGACCGGGCGGGCCGCCGCCGCGACGTGCTCGACCACGCCGCCGCCATCGTCGAGCGCCGCCCGCGCGACTGGGTCGCCCAGGACGCCCGCCTCCGAGCGATCGGCGAGCTCTCGGGCATCGATGCGCTCCTCGACGCCGCGGACCTCCTCGTCGCGACGTTCCCCGACGAGGCCGAGCCGCTCCGGATCCGCTACCGCTGGCGCCAGGCCCGGAGCTCCGTCGGCGCGCGCGTCGAGCTCGTCCGCGCGATCGTCGCCGCCGACCCCGACGACCCGTGGGCGCTGCGCGAGCTCGCCCTGGCGCTTCGCGATGAGAGCCGCGCCGACGCGCCGACCGACGAGGCGCTCGCGCTCCTGCGCCGCGCCAGGACGATCGCCCCGCGCGAGGCCGCCTCGACCGGGCTGCTCGGCGACGCCCTCGCCGACGCGGGCGAGCGGGTCGCCGCGATCGCCCTCGCCGACGAGACCATCCGTCGCGATCCGGCCTACGGCCTCGGCTGGGACCTTCGCCTCCGCCTCTGCGGCGACGACGAGGAGCGAGTCGCCCTCGCCCGGGCCGAGCTCGACCGGATCGCCGCGGCGCCCGTCGCCGGCCCCGAGCTCGACTCGCGCCTCGCCGCCAGCGGTCTCGATGCGACCGGTCGGCGTCGCTGGCTCGAGGAGCGCCTCGCGGCGCGGCCGGACGACCTCGTCGCCCGCTTCGTCCTCGGCTCGGAGCTCATCGCCGAGGGCGACGCCGCGGCGGCCCTCCGGAGCGTCGACGTCACGCTCGCGCGGCATCCCTCGTCGGCCTCCGCCCACGCGATGCGCGCCGACGTCCTCGCATCGATCGGCGACGACGCGGGCGCCCTCGAGGCGCTCGATCGGGTCACCGCGCTTCAGCCCGACCGCCTCCCGCCCCGTCGAAAGCGCGCCCGCCTCCTCGCGGAGCGCGGCGACCGGGACGCGGCCCTCGCCGAGGCCGACGCGATGATCGAGGCCGACCGCCTGGCGGCCGCCGCCCACGGCTGGGCGGCCGAGGTCGCCTGGGGGCTCGACGCGCGCGGCGACGCGCTCGCGCGTCTCGAGGCGTGCCTCGAGCTCGAGCCGAGCTCGGCTCGCGCCCGCGAGCTGCTCTGCGAGTGGGCGACCGTCGAGACCGGGTCGGCCACCTCGATCGCGCGCCGGATCGCCCGCCGCCACCCGGACCTCCCCGGACCGTCGATCACCCTCGGCGAGATCCTCCTCGCCGCCGACCGCGCGGCCGAGGCGCTCGCCCCGTTCGACGACGCGGCCGAGGCCGCGGCCGACGCCTCGGGGGACCCGGCCCGCGACCTCGCCGCCGTCGCCCTCTGCGAGCTCGACCGGGCGGGCGAGGCTGTCGCCCGGCTCACGGCGTGGACGGCCGCCGAGCCGGCGAGCACGCCGCTGCGCGGTCGCCTCGCCTGGGCGCGTCGTCGGGCGGGCGACCGCGACGGCGCCGTCGCCGCGCTGCGGGCGCTCGTCGCGGAGGCGCCGGGCTACGCGTGGGGGCTCGAGCAGCTCCTCGAGTGGCTCGACGAGGACGGCGACCAGGCGGCGATCGTCGAGGTCGGACCGCTCCTCATCGCCGCCCACCCCGACACGGTGACCGGGCGGGGCTACCTCGCCGACGCGCTCCTCCAGACCGGCGGCGCGCTCGACGACGCCGAGGCGCTCCTCCGCGAGGCGATCGAGCGCGCGCCCGACTACCAGTTCGCGCGTCTGCGCCTCGCCGATCTGCTCCGCGACGGCGACCGCCCCGAGGAGGCGCTCGCGGTCCTCGCCGACGAGGAGGGGAGCGGGCCCACCGAGCCTCCGATCCGCCTCCGCCGGATCCGGCTGCTCCACGGCCTCGAGCGGGAGGATGAGCGACGCGCCGAGCTCGACGAGCTGCTCGCCGGGCCGTGCGCGTCCGCGTCGGCGCCGGCCCTCGCGAGGATCATCGCCGACGTCGACCGCGCGCTCCACGAGGCGTACGTCGAGGCCGCCGTCCGGCTCGCCGGCGAGGGGCGCATCGTGCCGGCGCATGTCGGGCCGGCCGCCCGGGCCGCGGCGACGCTCGGGCTCCGCGACTCGCTCGCCGCGCTCGAGGGAGCCGTCATCGGCGGCGCCGTCGCCGACGACGACGGAGCGACCCTGAGCCAGCTCGCCCTCGCCCGGGCCGACCTCGGCGACGCCGACGGCCTCGACGACCTGGTCGCGCGCGCCCCCGAGCTCGCGCGGAAGAGCGCCGCGTGGGCGAACGTCGGCCTGGCCCTCTTCCGCCAAGGGCGCGAGGTGACCGGCGTCGCGTGGATGGCCGACTGGCGCGACCGGAAGCTGCCGGACTGGGCGGCCTGGAACCTCGGCGTCGCCCTCCTCGCGGTGGGGCGGCTCGACGAGGCGCGCGCCGTCCACGACCGCGGCGCCGAGCGGTCCGACGACGCCGAGGATTGGGCGGCCGACCACCACGCCGCGGCGGCGATGTACGCGACGTTCGCCGGCGAAACGGACGCGGCCCGCGCCGCCCTCGACGCGATGGCCGACGCCGAGGCATCGCTCGACCCGGCCGCCGTCTGCTTCCGCCAGATCGCCCGCCAGCTCATCCGGCTCGACGACCTGCCCCCCGCGCAGCGCCCGGCCGCCGACGCCCTCACCATCGAGCCGGTCCGCGCCGCCCTCACCGGCGACGACACCCTGCCGGCCGCCGCGAGCCAACGCGCATTCGCCGCCTACCGCGAGCGCGCGATCGCCCTCCTCCCCGGACGGCTCCGGCGGGCGTGGCGGCGGCTGACGACGACGAGGCTCGAGAGGGTCCGGGCCAGCTAGCGATCGACGCCCGAAACGACCCCATCGCGCAACCCCAAGCAACACCACGCCTTCCCCCCACAGGGGTCAGGTCCAGTATTTTTACCATTTGCGAGCGGACGGCTTCTCCGGCGAGCGGTTGGAAATGATAAAAATACTGGACCTGACCCCTTGGTGGGTAAGCGTTGATCTGGAGGATGCTTACGCAATGGGAGTGATGAGCGGCCTCGTTGGCGCTATGGGGCCCAGGGCTGGGCGCGGAGCTTTCCGTCGGGGCGCTCCTCGAACAGGACGTCGCGTTCGAACTGGCGCCACGCGGCTTCGACCTCGGGGGCGTCGAGGCGCTCGGTCGGGACGTCGTGGAGGAAGCGGCGGAGGCCGCTCTGGGTCGGGACGAGCGCCGGCAGTCCTCCGCGCGCTCCGTCGTCCGCCTCGATGAGGAAGCGGACGAGCGAGAGCGATCCGGCGTACCAGGCCGCGGCGTCGTCTCCGATGAAGTCGGCGTGGACGCCCCGGACGAGCTCGGCGAGCGGCCGGCGCTCGCCGCGGTTCTCGCGCGCCGCGAGGACGGTGAAGCGACTCCCCGAGCACCGAGCGGGATCGCCGATCGCGTCGGCCGCTCCGTGCTGGATCGACGCGGCGAGGTAGTCGGCGATGCCCTCGCCGAGCCACCGCGGCCGCTCGGTCCGACCGAGGGCGAGGTGCACCGCGTAGTGGACCGCCTCGTGGGTCAGCCCCTCGAGGAGGCTCTCGCGGTCGAGGCTCGGCCGGGCCCGGTACGCGATCAGACGATCCTCTGCCGCGAAGAATCCGTTCGAGCCCTTCATCTTCGCGTGGCCGTCGCGCTCGCAGAACCCGACGTAGTCCCGCCGGTCGCGGAAGAGGAGGAGGTCGAGCCGGCGCGCGGGCGGCGGCACCTCGAAGCGGACGAGCAGCTCGTTGAAGGCCGTCTCGAACCTCCCGGCGGCCCAGCGCGCGACCCACTCGGGGAGGTTCGATCGCACGCGGAAGAAGCGAGCCGTGTCGAACCTCGCGGCCCGCTCCCAGGGGACGGCGACCGCCTCGACGGCCGCCGTGGACGCGGCGGAGTCGCGACTGGCGGCGAGGGCGACCTCCATCGCATCGATCCACTCGCGCAGCTCGGCGGCGTCGTCGCCTTCGACCCCGCCATCGAGGACGGCCCGGGCCTCGGCCAGGCGGCCGCGGCGCGCGTACGCTCCGGCGATCACGACGGCCGGGCTGCTCGCCGCGCCGCCGCTCGCCCGGATTCGTTCGAGGAGGAGGCGCGCCTCGTCCTCCCTCTCGGCGAGGGCGAGCTCGGCCGCGATCTCCTCGCCGAGGGCGATCGCGGCGCGCCGGCCCGCCTCGACGTCGATCACCGCGAGGATGCGCTCCGCCGCGAGCTCGAGCGCCTCGCGGTAGTAGGCGAGCGAGGCGAGGCGCAGCCGGGCCGTCGCCTCGGCGCCCTCGCTCGCGAACGGCAGCTCGATCCCGCGCCCGAGGAGCTCCTCCTCGGTCGACGCGTCGCCGCGCTCGCGGGCCTCGTCGGCGCCGACCTGGCAGCAGTAGCGAAGCAGCCCCTCGACCTCGGTTCGCCCGGCCTCCGACCCGACGTCCGGGAGGAGCGCCTCGAGATCGGCGACGGCCTCGGCGGGCTCACCGCGCGCGACGCGCGCGTGAATCGCCCGGTACTTCGCGCGCCAGGGCTCGTCCGTCTCGGGCTCGTCGGCCGCGGGATCGTCGGCGAAGAGGAGCGGTGGCTCCGGCTCGGGGGCGGGCTCCGGCGGGTGCGACCTCTCCGCGACGACCTCGACGGTCGGCGGGCTCGCTCGACGGAGCGCGATGAGCGTTCCGGCCAGGATGATCGCTCCGCCGATGACCACGATCAGCACACCCTGGAGC
The DNA here is from genome assembly GCA_029260755.1 of Planctomycetota bacterium. GTDB lineage: Bacteria > Planctomycetota > J058 > J058 > JAJDCQ01 > JAJDCQ01. Next base: position 25,142 of record JAJDCQ010000110.1, read on the forward strand.
AGTCGTTCGGCGACCGGGTCGCCCCGCTCGTCGCCCCGCTCGGCGCGTCGCCGTCGCCGTCGCGTCTTTCGCGTTCCCATTCCGTCCCCCGCTCAGGCTCACCCGCGAGCCGGCGCGCGAGTTCCCGCCGCACGGGCGATCCGCTGCGGGGCCCCGCCTAGGCCACCTCGGCCGACGGATCGCGGTGACGCGCGTAGGTCTCCATCACCCAGCGAGATCCGGCCCGCTCTGCGATGCCGTCGCGCAGCTCGACCAGCCGGGGTGGCCAGGGGTCGGGGAGAGGATAGGGGAACTCGGGCGGGCGCAGGATCGCGGTCATCACGGCCGCCGCCGTGAGGTCGGCGACCGAGAACGCCCCCCCGACGAGGAACCCCGCGCTCGACCGCTCGAGCTCGGCCTCGAGCCGGTCGAGGTGACCCGGCAGGCGCGCGGCCGCCCGCTCGATCCCCGCGACGTCGAGGCCGAGCACCTTGCGGAAGACCGGACGCATGAACGGGAACGCGAGCCGGTAGCTCACGCGCCGCGCGAGACCGAACCCATCGGTCGCGAGCCGCGTCGCGTCCGCCGAGTCATCGATGTAGGCCGACCAGAACAGGGTGCGGACGTCGGGCGCGACCTCCTCGTCGAAGAAGTCCTCGATCGCGAGGGCGCGCGCCCGCTCCTCGGGGTCCGCGGGGTAGAGCGGCGGGTCGGGTCGGATCCGCTCGAGCTCCGCGATGATGTCGGTCGAGTCGTGGAGGACACGCTCTCCGAGCCGCAGGACGGGCGTCTTCTCCTGCCCCGAGAGTCGGCGCACTCTCCGCATGTGAAAGCCGGGGATCAGCGCCGTTCGCCGGTGCGCCCATCGCTTGCGGTCGAGCGCCCAGCGAACCTTCTCGTTGTAGTGGCTGACGCGGAAGTGCCAGAGCTGCGGCGTGGGATCGGCGGTCATCGGAAGCCCATCATAGTCGCGAGACCGTTCTGGTAGAATGCGCCCCGGGATGAGCCGCGCCGACGGGACGCCCGGGCGGCTGAATCGTCCCTCGCTCGACGTAACTCCAGAGGTATCGGGCCACCGGATGCCGCCAGGCAGCCGGCATGGGAGGTGCGCAGGAGGCCGTGACCGCGACTCCCGAATCCCCCCACTGGAGGCAGATGGAGATGGGCCCCCAAGCGCCGAGCGTCACCCCGCCGCCGAGCGGCATCCACGGCCCCGAGGCGATCCGCGACGCCCTCAGCCAGCACTGGGGCTTCGAGGCGTTCCGCCCCGGCCAGGAGCAGGTCGTCTCGGCCGTCCTCGCCGGCCGCGACGCCCTCGCCGTCATGCCGACCGGCGGCGGCAAGTCGCTCTGCTTCCAGCTCCCGGCGATGCTGCTCGAGAACCCGGTCGTCGTCGTCTCGCCGCTCATCTCATTGATGAAGGACCAGACCGACGCCCTGCGGGTCCACGGGATCACCGGCGTCGCCTTCCTCAACAGCAGCCTCGACGGCTACGAGCGCGAGCGGGTGCGCGGCGGCTACGCCAAGGGCCAGATCCGCCTCCTCTACGTCGCCCCCGAGGGCCTCGCCACGACGCAGATGCAGAACCTGCTCGAGGTGCGCCGCCCCGGGCTGTTCGTCGTCGACGAGGCCCACTGCGTCAGCGTCTGGGGCCACGACTTCCGACCGACGTACCGGCTGCTCCCGCCGGTGTTCCGGGCGTATCGCGAGACGCCGGTCCTCGCGGTGACCGCCACGGCGACTCCGCGCGTCCGCGACGACATCATCGATGGGTTGGGACTGCGCGACCCGGAGACGGTCGTGCTCTCGATGCGGCGCGACAACCTCTCCCTCGAGGTGCTCCCCAGCCCGCGACGCGCCCACGCGGCCGATCTCCGCAACCTGTGCCGCGAGATCGACGGCTCGATCATCGTCTACGCCGGAAGCCGGAAGCGGACCGAGGAGCTCGCCCGCGTCCTCATCGACGCCGGCGAGTCGGCCGAGGCCTACCACGCCGGCCTCCACAGCGAGGTGCGCGCCGGCGTCCAGGATCGCTTCCTCGACGACACGACGCGGGTCGTGGTCGCGACGATCGCCTTCGGGATGGGCATCGACAAGCCCGACGTCCGCGCGGTGATCCACGACCGCTTCCCCGGCACCCTCGAGGCCTACGCCCAGGAGGTCGGCCGCGCCGGGCGCGACGGCAAGCCGAGCCGCTGCGTCACCCTCTACAACGCGGGCGACCGGGGCAGCCACGTCCACTTCATCCAGGAGCGCTACCCCGACCTCGAGGAGTGCCGCAAGGTCTACAAGCTGATCCGCCGGCACCGGACGCTGCGCGAGGTGACCGCGTTCACCGACTTCCGCGAGCTCGGCCCCGACAAGATCAACGGGGCGACCCTCGTCCTGCTCGAGCAGGGCTTCCTCCGCGGCGACATCAACGGGCCGCTCGAGTGCGTCCCGCGTCCGACGGGCGGGCAGCTCGACCTCGACGTCGTCTACAAGCGCAAGAACGCCGAGTTCCGCCGCCTCGACGCCGTCGTCGAGTTCTTCGACGCCGAGGCGTGTCTGTGGCAGCGGCTCCAGGGCTGGTTCGGCGAGGACGCGAAGACGTGCGGCAACTGCAGCGCGTGCGACTCGGGCCGGCTGCAGACCGTCCTCGCGAAGCAGGACACCAAGCGACGACGCAAGACTTCGCGAGTCCCGAAGGAAGGGAGCGGGGGACGCCACGACGCCGGATCGAAGAAGTCCGCGGCCGAGAAGGCGCCGATGGCCGCGCCGCTCTCCTTCGAGCAGCGCCTCGTCTACGACGCGCTCAAGGAGTGGCGCCGCGAGCAGGCGACCGAGCTCAACGTCCGCGCGTATCACATCTTCACCAACCGGACGCTCGACGAGATCGTCGCCGCCGACCCGAAGACCGAGAGCGCGTTGCTGCAGTGTTACGGCGTCGGCCCGCAGACGCTCGAGCGCTTCGGCGCGGCGATCCTCGCCGTCCTCGCCGAGCACCGCAAAGAGAGCGACGGCTGACCCGATGACCGCCCGCGGCGTCCTCTTCGCCCTCGACTCCGCCATGCAGGCGCGGCTGCACGACGCCGCCGAGAAGGGCGACGCCGCCGTCCTCGAGATCATCCACGAGGTCATCGAGGAGGAGTGCCCGCGGGAGTGGCGCTTCGACCTCGACAAGGCGTGGGACGCGATCCACCGCTGCCTGACCGACGGCGAGCTCGACTACGAAAACGGCGAGCCGCCGCTGTCGCTCACGATCTTGGGCGGCTACCAGCAGATCGAGGGCGATACGGGCGACGTCGTCTCGGTCGTGCCCGAGGAGGAGGTCGCGGCGGTGGCGACGGCGCTCGAGAAGGTGACCCGCGACTGGCTCCACGAGCGCTACCTCGCGATCGATCCCGAGGACTACGGGATGCCGCTGTCCGATGAGGACTTCGACTACACCTGGATGAGCTTCGAAGGCGTCCCCGCGTTCTACCGGCGCGCGGCGGACGCCGGCGACCGCGCCGTCGTCTTCTCCGTCGACGCCTGAGCGCGCGGCGATAACATGGCCCGACCGTGAGCGTCATCGACTGGGTCATCGTCGCCGCCTACGCCGCCCTCGTCATCGGGATCGGCGCCTGGGCGACCCGCAAGCAGGAGGGGACCGACGAGTACTTCCGCGGCTCGCGGAAGCTGCCGTGGTGGGCCGTCGGCATCTCGCTCATCGCGACCGCCTTCTCGGCCGCGTCGCTCCTCGGCGCCCCGGGCGAGGGCTACCATCACGGCTTCCGCTGGATCCAGCTCCAGCTGGGCGACCTCATCGGCTACGCCATCGTCTGCATCGTCTTCCTGCCGGTGCTGGTCCGCCTCGACATCACGACCGCCTACGAGTACCTCGAGCGGCGCTTCGACGCGAAGACCCGGGCGCTCGGCGCCTTCTTCTTCCTCGCGTTCGTCCTGGTCCGCCTCGGCGGGCTCCTCTACGCCGCGTCGCTCTGCTTCTCGGTCGTCGCCGAGATTCCGGTCCCGACCGCGATCGTGATCGTCGGGCTCGTCTCGATCGGCTACACCGTCGCCGGCGGCATCGCCGCCGTCGTCTGGACCGACGTCCTGCAGTTCGTGATGATCCTCGTCGGCGTCGGCGCGGCGCTGATCGTCGCCGCGAACGGGATCGAGGGCGACCTGCTCGAGACCGCCCGCGAGTCCGGACGGCTCACCGTCGTCTCGGTCGTGAAGACCGACGAGGTCGGCGGTCTCGGCACCTTCTGGGATCCGACCGACATCCGGACGTTGCCGGTCGCCGTGATCGCCTACGGTACGCTCGTCTTCGGCGTCGCGGCGACGAACCAGCAGATGGTCCAGCGCTACGTCTGCTGCGACGACGTCGCGAGCGCGCGCAAGGCGGTGATGCTCGGCTGGTTCTCCGGCTTCGTCGGCATCCAGGCCTGCCTCCTCCTCGGCGTGCTCCTCCACTCCTACTACGAGGCGCGTCCCGGCGCCCTCGTCGGGGCGATCCGGGACATCTACCACGCGGACGAGCCGGGGATCGGCCTGAGCGCGATCAAGGTCGCTCCTGATCAGATCCTCCCGGTGTTCATCGCCCGGGAGCTCCCGGTTGGCGTCGCCGGGCTGCTCGTCGCGACTGTATTCGCGGCCGCCATGTCATCGATCGACTCGGCCTTGCACTCGCTCTCGACCTGTCTCGTCGTCGACGGCTACCGCCGCTTCATCGCCCCCGCCAAGGACGACGCCCACCACCTCCGCGTCGCCCGCGGCCTCATCATCTTCTGGGGGCTGGTCGGGATCGTCGTCGCGTTCTACGTCGCCCGGACCAAGCTGCCGCTCCTGCCGTTCCTCGTGAAGTACACCGCCTTCACGGTCGGCCCCCTCCTCGGCCTGTTCCTTCTCGGGTTCACCGACCGGCGTGCCAACGGGCACGGGGCGTTCTTCGGGACGATCGGGGCGACCGTGGTGCTCGCGATCGCGTTCGCAGCGCTCGGCATCCCCGGGATCTGGTTCTCGGCGTTCGCCGCACCCGTCACGGTGCTGCTCGGCGCGGCGATCTCGCTCGCCTTCGCCGCCCCGCGCCCGGACCAGCTCGATCTCGGTGCGCCGAAGCCTGCAAATCCGAGCTCCGAGGGTACATAAAGAAACCCGCGGATGGGGCAGGATCGCCCATGGGTGTCCGCGGGTGAGGTCGATTCGAGACTAATCCGAGGAGCGCGGCGGGCTTCCCTCGGGGCTCTTGTGGTGACCGCCGGCGCGATGGTCGCGAATCGCTGCCAAAAGGGCCTTCGTGGCGGTCTTTCGGTCGATCTGGCGGAGGGCGGTTCGAAGCGGCTTGGCGATCGGCTCCCACTCGCCCCACCAGAGCGCCTCCCGGATCATGAAGGGAGACGGGGGGTTACCGAGAGTCCTGAGGGTGTAGCTGACCTCGAAGCTCACCGTGTTCTCCTGCGGGACCGCGATGACCGACGCAAACCGGAGACCGTCAGACCTTGACCAGGGTGCGTCACGCCCCCGTCACCGGCTGGGACTCTACCACTCTAGACTCCGACGGGACCCATCTCGTTTCCCTTCATTGGCACTTTAGCGATCACGCCGCCGTTCTTCATACGCCCGAGCGGAGCGGATCGTTCAGCGTTTCCGGGTCGTCGCCCGCTTCCGTCGGGCCGATCGGGGCCTCTCCGGCTTGGATGTCGTCGGTTTTCTCCGCTCCGGAACGATCGTTTCGGGCGCACGATCCCGCGCGAACCGGTAGACGGCCGCCGGCTTGCTCGCCGTGACGCGCTTGCCCGGCGCCTTCTCGATGATCTTCTCGTCCAGCATCCGGTGGAACCGGCGCCGGAAGTTGCCCGGGTCGTAGCGCTCGCCCTTGGCGACCTCGAGGACGGCCCGGAGCTCGGCGATCGTGAACGTCTCGGGCACCAGCTCGAACGCGATCGTCGAGTAGTCGATCTTGCCGCGCAGGCGGGTGAGGGCCGTCTCGAGGATCTCGGCGTGGTCGAACGCCAGGATGGAGCGGTCGAGCCCCTCGACCGAGAACCAGCGCGCCTCGGAGACGTCGCCGCCCGCGTGGACGAACGGGGCGAGGTCGGGGCGCACGAGGGCGTAGTAGGCGACGCTGATCACCCGCATCCTCGGGTCGCGGCCGGACTTGCCGAACGTGTAGAGCTGCTCGAGGAAGACCGAGCCGCGCGGCAGACCGGTCTCCTCGGTGAGCTCGCGCAGGGCCGCCTCGTCGAGATCCTCGCCCTGATCGTCGCTCCCCTCGCCGACCCGGACGAAGCCGCCCGGCAGAGCCCAGCCGCCCTCGAACGGCGGCTCCTTCCGCTTCACGACGATCACCTTCAGGTCCGCGTCGACGATCGTGAAGATGATCAGGTCGACGGCGACGGCCGGCCGCGGGTAGTCCTCCGCCGCCGGGCCGTCGCTCCGGGCCGTGGTGCTCGGTCGTTTCGGGGTCGTCCGCCGCTTGGCCATTTTCAGGCTCGCCGTCACGCGATGCTCTGCCCACCAAAGGGTTTGAATCACCCTATCGAGGGAGCGAGCGCCGCGCAAAGACGCGCGCCCCCGGGCGGCGCGGCTCAGTTCAGGAAGAAGCCGGCGTTCGGCCCGGGCTGGACCTTCTGCTGGCTCATCCGGATCGCGGACTGGCTCACCATCTCGAAGACCTTCCGCAGCGCCGACGCCGTCGCGGTCGTCTGCACGAGGGTACAGCCGGCCGGGACGCCCATGCTCCTCGCGACGCCCTTGAAGTCGACGTCGTCGCCGACGCCGACGAAGGCGAGGACGAACTGCTCCGAGGCGAGGAGGTCGCGGCTGATCTTCGCGCAGTCGGCCGCGGCCCGCCGGCTGCTCGTGTCGCCGCCGTCGGTGATCACGACGACGAGGCTCCGGCACGGCGTCCCGCCGTCGCGGAGCTGCTGGGCGTAGGCCACGTTCGCCGCGCACGCGTCGAACCACGCGTCGTAGAGGCTCGTCATGCCGGCGGGCCGGTAGCTCCGCCCGTCGAGCTTCGCCGCGTCGGCGACCGGGACGTAGGAGTGGATGACCTTGAGGGCGTCGTTGAACGTCCACAGCGCCATCAGGATCGAGTCGCTCTCCTTGCTGCCAGAGAACGCGTCGACGAGCTGGTTGTAGCCGTCACGGACGGCCCTGGAGAGCTTCGCGAAGCCGATGCTGGACGACTTGTCGAGGAGGATCGTGATCAGGGTGACGTCGGTCGCCGTGATGTCCTCGGCGTCCTTGCCGGCGGCGCCGGCGACGACGAGCTGGCCGAGGTTGCCGGTCAGGAGCGACGAGGTCGCCGCGCTGATCACGCCGGAGCCGACGGCCCCGGCGAAGAGGTTGTTGAGGCCGGCCTGCTGACCGGCGCCGATGATCGTGCTGCTCGAGCTCATGGGAATCTCCGTTCCGGGTTGGGGGTATCTGGGACGGCGGGAGGGGACGGAACCTCACGCAAAGGCGCAAAGACGCAAAGGGGCCTTGCTCGTGCCGAGGTCCGGATCAGGTGGAGCGCCTTTGCGCCTTTGCGCCTTTGCGCGAGATCTCATCGCCCTCCGAGTGAGAGCCGCCCGATCACGCGATCGGGTCGGTCGTCTTCACCACGTGCATGCCGGCCTTGCGGAAGTCCTCGATCGCGCGGTCGGCGATCGCCGGGAAGTCGAGCGCCGGCGGGAGCGGGTCGATCGGCGGCGCCGGCACCGGGCTCATCGCGTCCTCGAGGATCCAGACCTTGTCGGCGAGCCCGGGGTCGGTCGCCTGGATCTCCTTCTGGATGTCGGCGAGCGTCGACAGGACGCAGTGACTCTTCGCCTGCCCGAAGACGTAGACGCGGTCGTAGTCCATCAGCAGCTTGAAGAACGGGGCGTTGAAGGAGCCGACGACCTGCCCACCGAGCTCGGTCACCTCGGGCCGAAGGACCGAGTAGTTCTCGGTCATCGCGTGGGTGCCCTTGGTCTCGAAGTGCGTCTGGTGACGACGGACGATGCTGTGGAAGATCGCCGCCTCCATCAGGGCCGGGACGAGCGCGTGGCTGACGCCGCCGAGGAGGGTGTGGAACGGCCAGACGGTCAGGACGTACTTCCCGCTCTTCTCGAGGCGCTCGGTGTACTCGAGGCACTCGCGCGGGTGCATGATCGGCGTCCACTTGCCGGTGCGGATGTCCTCGCGGGTGATCGGCGTGAACGGCGCCGGGTGCTTCCCATCGGGGTCGGTCCACCAGGCGGGGTGGAAGACCTGGAAGATCCGGTGGGTGTCCATCGAGAAGTGGAGCCCGGTGATCCGGTCGAGGTTCCGGTAGAGCCAGTCGAGGGTCCGCTGGGTGTCCTCGACCGCGCCCGGGACGGCCAGGCTCGCGTTCGGCAGGCAGAAGCCGACCTGGCAGTCGATCCCGAACGCGGCGATCCGGAACTTGTCGCGCCCGGACGGGGCGACCCGGTACTGCTTGCGGTACTCGTGGGCCGTGTCGGCGACCTCGGCCGCCCGCTCCATGAAGAGCTGGTCGACGCGGCTCCGGTCGAAGAACTTGGGAAGGGGCATGGTCATGGCTTGGGTCTCCGTTCTCGCCCCTCCTCATGAGGGGCTGACGTTTGGTGACGGTTGCCGCGCTCACCCGAGCAGGGTGAGCTGCAGGATCTCCTGGGTGGTGACGAGGTAGACCGTCCCGCCGGGGCCCGGCAGGACGCGCGCGTCGGCGCGGGTGAACGGCTCGGTGTCGGCGAACAGGGTCGACTCGCGGATCGACCGGGTGGCCGGGTCGATCACGAGCGAGAGGAGGCCGTCGTCGGTCGCCTGCACGATCCGCTCGCCGACGATCGCCTTTCCGCCGACGGCGGCGAGGCACCGCTCGTCGTCGGGCGCGCCGAGCTTGCTCGCGACCACGACGCCGTCGCGACCGATCACGTGGAGCGCCGTCTCGACGCGGCCGCCCTCGAGCGTCTGGGTCTGGAAGAGGACGCGGTCGTCGCCGAACGCGGCGGCGACGTCGAGCAGCCGCCCACGGATCGGCGGGAGGCCTTCGACCTGACGGAGGCCGGGCTTGCCCGGCTCGAAGACGAACGGGACGGTGAGCAGCCCCGGGCGATAGAACCCGAAACCGAGGCGCTCGCCGGCGGCGAGCCACGTCTGCCCGTCGAGCACCTGACCGATCCGGCGCCCCGACGCGGTGTCGGTGAGCCAGCCGGCGTCGACGCGGAAGCAGGTCGCCGAGGTCGCCGCGAAGGCCGGCTCGTTGCCGAGCCCGTCGGCCGCCACCCGCTCCGCGATCCGTTCGCCTTCGATCCGGACGAGCTTCCGGTCCCAGCCGATCCAGGTCGAGCGCGTCTGGATCCCGAAGGCCATGCCCGGCGCGACGTCCTGCTGCATGACGATCGCGCCATCCTCGCGCCGGAGGACGCCGCCCTCCTCGAGCAGCCACTTCAGGCCGCCCTGGACGACCGCGGCGTGGATCCGGCCCGCCGTCCGGAGGACGCGACGCGCCTCGCACCGGCCGTGGCTGATGGCGAGTCCCGAAGGGCTCGCCCCGAGGGACGAGGGGCGAAGCCCGGAGGAAGGGAGCCCGATCGCTCGGCGCGGCCCGCCGGCGCCGGCGACGCCGCGGGCGGAGCAGCCGGGGCAGCGCGCCCGGGCGTGGACGAGGCCGCAGGCGCAGCGCGTCCAGGTGATGTCGAGGAGGCGCTCGGGGAAGCGCTCGCGGCGGGCCTCATCGAAGACCTGTCCGAACCAGGCGCGGAGCTCGTCGGGGAGCGCGTCGGGAGTGACCGCCGCCTTGGGGTAGCGGACGTCGCTCTGGAGCACGCTGTGGCCGGCCTGGGCGCGCCGCAGCAGGGTCGGCAGGGTCGAGTGGACGCCGCCGTAGGGATGACAGTAGAGCAGGCTCTGGAAGAGCATCACCGAGAACGCGTACCAGTCGGTCGCGGGGGTGAACGCGGCCGTCTTGGTCAGGTCGACGCCGTAGAGGGCGGGGTCGAGGAACCGCTCGGTCGCGACGACGCACGGCCAGGCGCCGAGCTGCATCGAGTCGACGTCGATGAACCACGGCTCGTCGCCGGCGAAGATGATGTTGCAGTCGTTGAGGTCGCCGACGACCACCCCCGCGCCGTGGAGACGGTCGATGACCGAGTGGATCCGGCGGAAGATCGCGAGGACGGTCTCGTTGTCGACGACGCCCTCGCGCCACGAGCGCTGACCGAGGCGCCGGAGGTCCTCGGCGCCGTCGATCCGGCGCATCGCGAAGCCGACCACGGCGCCGTTCCGGGCGTCCACGACGAGCTCGAGCGGGGCGACCACCGCGTCGGGCAGGCCGCTCGGAAGCGCGGCCATCTTCGCGAACTTGTCGGCGAGAACGCGATCGGCCGCCCGCCGTCGCTTCGCCGGGAGCGAGCGATCGACCGGATGGAAGATCTTCACGGCCAGGTCGGCGTGGCGGTAGACGCGCGCCTCGCCGCCGACGCCGAGGATGTCGGCGTCGGTCAACCGGACCCTCTTGCCAGCGATCGTGACGTTCATCGCCGCCTCACCAGCGCGACCGACGTGTCGTCCTTCAGTCGCCGGTGGAGCGCCCCGAGGACGATCAGCCGCTTCTGGAGAAGCGACGGGTTGCGGACGTAGCGCGCGTCGGTCGCGAGCGCGGCCAGGCCGCCCGCCCGGCGCCCGTCGGGGAGCGGCTCCTCGGCCCGGGCGTCGAGCTCGGCCGCCCCGTCGGTCGCGACGATCACGCTCTCGAGCTGCGCCGTCGGTCCGGCGTGGTGGACGCTCGCCCGGATCGCGGCCGGGTCGAGCCCCGTGACCGAGCGGTCGAGGAGCCGATAGCCGACGTAGAGCGGCGCGTTGCCGGGGCCGGCGTCGAGGACGGTGGTGCGCCCGTTCACCCGGACGACCCCGTCGCCGATCCCGAAGACGATCGTCCGGCTCGGCCGGACGACGGCGACGAGGAAGGTGAAGAGGAGGTGATCGCGGACGGTGCCCTCGAGCCGCCCGGGTCGCAGGGAGCGGCCGACGAGGCCGAGGTAGCGGGTGAGCTGGGTGACGAGCACGTCGAGGCGCGCCCGCTCGAGCGCGGTGGGATCGGGGTGGTCCTCGGGGATCACCGAGAAGAACCAGGCCGACCACGAGGCGAGCCAGCTCGCCCCGAGGCGCGCGCCGACCTCGCTCCAGCGGCCCGACCCGCAGCCGTCGGCGACGACGGCCGTGATCGCGCCGCCGTCCATCGCGAGGGCGACGCCGTCCTGGTTGTCGCGGTGGAGCCGGACGTGCTCCGACCCGGCGACGGTGCCCGCGGTCGCCATGTAGCGGTCGGTCAGCCGAAGGGTCTCGCTTGGGCTCGGGGTCTCGATCGTGGTGCTCATTCGCTCGCTGCCTCCGGTAGAGTTGACGCGACTCAGTTAAAGTTATTTCGACCTTTTTTATACCGAAGCGTGCCCTCCGCCGCAAGGCCGAAGATGATCCCCACCCACAAACGCCTACTCAGAAGGGTCTTGAGCGCCTGCGCCCGAGACGACCCGAAGGGCTTCGCCTCAGCGAAGAGGATCGAGTCGCGGAGTCACGAGCAGTCGGTCGCGACGAAGCGCCACGCCGCCACGAGAGATCGCGCGCCGCCCGAGATGCTCCGTGTCTCCGTGCCTCCGTGGTTTCATCCACTCGCACTCGCCGAAGGCGAACCGGCAGGCCGTCGTCAGCGCGGCTTCTCCATCTGACTCAGCCGGACCACCGCCCACTCGAGGAAGAGCTGACTCCGGTCACCCGCCGCGACGCACGCCTCGTAGTGACGACGCGCCGCCTCGGCATCGCCGGCCCGCTCGGCGCGGATCCCGAGGACGCCGTGGGCCGACCCGAGCTCGCGCCGCCGGTCGAGCTCCCCGCTGATCGCACGGGCCGCCTTCAGGACGCTCGCCTCGTCGAGCTGGCCGAGGAAGCACCGCGCGAGCCGCCCGACGCCGTCGTCCGCCTTCGCGGCGAGCTCCGGCAGATGGGTCAGGTCGCCGGTCAGGCCCGCGTAGAGGAGGTTCGGAATGCCGAACTGCGCGTGCAGCTCACGGGCCGCGGCGATGTCGTCGATCCCGCCGCGCTCGCCCTGGAGCACCCGCGCCATCCCCCGGATCAGGAGCGGCGACGGCGTCTTCGGGGCGAGCTCGACGGCCTTCTCGGCGTCCTCCCGCGCCGCCGCCACCTGGACCATCCCCAGATGGAGGATCGCCCGGTTCGCGTACGGCTCCGAGGCGCCCGGCCGGAGCTCGATCACGGCCGACATGTCCTCGATCCCGCCGGCCGAGTCCCCCATCCGGTAGCGGGCCATCGCCCGGGCGGAGTAGGCGATCACGTTGCGGCGGTCCATCGAGAGGGCCGCCGTGGCATCCGCGATCGCGCCCGAGAGATCTCCCATCCGCTCGCGGAGGTCCGCCCGGGACGACCACGCCTCGGAGAGCCCCCGGTCGAGCTCGACGGCCCGGGTGAGGTCGACGTGCGCCTGGACGAGGTTCCCCCGGCGCGCGAGGATCCGACCGCGCCCGAGGTGCGCCGCGGCGGAGTCCGGCTTCACCTCGATCACCCGACCGTAGTCGGCGACCGCCTCGGCGACGTTGCCGATCCGGCGGTAGACCTCGGCCCGCGCGTAGAGGGCGTGGGCCGACCGCGGATCGAGCTCGACCGCCCGCGAGGCATCCTCGAACGCGCCCTTCCCGTCGCGCATCTCGAGCCGGAGGAGGGCGCGCTCGGCCCACGGCCGGACCTGCTCGGGCGCGACCTCGCACGCGCGGTCGTAGTCGGCGATCGCGTCCTGATGGCGGCCCATCCGGATCCGGAGCCGCGCCCGACGCGTGAGGACGTCGGCGTCCCGCGGCGCGAGCTCGAGCGACCGGTCGAAGTCGGCGAGCGCGTCCTCGTGCGAGCCGTCGAGCGCGCGAGCCCGGGCTCGCGACGAGTAGGCGCCGGCGTGCTCGGGGTCGACCGCGAGCGCCCGATCGAGCTCGCTCTTGGCGGCGCCGACGTCGCCGCGATCGAGGAGCAGCCGCGCCCGCTCGACCCGCGCGTCGGCGTCGCGGGGGTCGAGCTCGATCGCCCGGCCGAGGTCGGCGAGGGCGCCCTCCTCGTCGCCGAACGCGGCGCGCGCGCGCGCCCGCCCGGCCCAGGCCGCCCCGGCCATCGGATCGGCGGCCACGGCGCGGCCGAAGATCGTCAGCGCGGCGACGGTCTCGTTCCGGTCGAGCTTGACCAGGCCGAGCTCGAGGAGCGCGCCGCCGTCCTCGGGCGCGAGCTCCACGGCTCGGAGGAGATCGTCGTGGGCCTCGGCGAGCTCCCCGCGCCGCCGCCTCACCGCGCCGCGCCAGCGCCACGCGGCGGGCTGCTCGGCGTCCGCCGCGATCGCCCGCTCGAGGTCGACGACCGCGCCGCCGAGGTCGCCCGTCCGGGCGCGCGCCTCGCCTCGCAGGGCGAGGGCGGCGGCCAGGTCGGGACGCGCGCCGAGGGCGCCCTCGACGACGCGGAGCGCCTCGGCGGCCTCGCCATCGTCGAGCAGACGCCGCGCCTCGTCGAGCGCCGCGCCGACGGCCGCCGCGACGGCGAGGTCCGCGATCGCGGCCCGCGTCTCGGCATCGTCGGTCGGCGCGGCCTCGCGCGCCTCGGCGAGGGCCGCGTCCACCATCGCCCACCGCCGGTCGGCCATCGCCATCGCCCCGAGGCGCAGCGCCACCCGGGCCACCGCCCGGTCGGCCTCCGGATCGCCGGGGCGGCCGCCGCGCTCGCGCTCGGCCGCGGCGAGCGCGCGGAGACCGAGCGCGAGCGCCCGCTCCCGGCTCGCCGGCGCGTCCGCCGAGCTCGCGGCCGCCTCCTCCGCCGCCGCCTCGTTCACGGCCGCCTCGAACGCCTCGCGGGCGCTCCGCGCGCCGGCCGCGAGGCGCGCCCGCTCCGAGTCGCTCGTCGCCGCGCGGCCCCCGCGCCCGGTCATCCCGACCGCCAGCGTCGCCGCGAGCGCGAGCGCGAGGAGCGCGGCGACGACCACCGCCGGCCGCCGCCTCACCGCGCGCAGGAGCCGCGCCGGCGCGGCGGCCCGCCGCGCCTCGATCGGCTCGCCGCGCAGCCACCGATCGAGCTCCTCGGCGACCTCTCGCGCCGAGACGTAGCGCGAGCCCGGATCGCGCTCGAGGCACCGGAGCGAGATCGTCTCGAGGTCGGCGTCGACGCCCGGCGCGATCCGTCGGAGCGGCAGCGGGTCCTCGTTGACGACCCGCTGCATCACGGCGAGCGCGTTCTTGCCCTGGAACGGCGGGCGCCCGGCCAGCCCGCGGTAGAGGACGGCGCCGACGGCCCAGACGTCGGTCCATGGCCCCTGCTCCGCGCTCTCGCCCGAGGCCTGCTCGGGCGCCATGTAGGAGGGCGTCCCGACCGCGTGGCCGGTCAGGGTGAGCTTCCGATGCGTCTCGGCGTCGCGGGCGAGGCCGAAGTCGGTGAGCCGCGGCTGGCCCTCGTCATCGATGATGACGTTCTGCGGCTTCACGTCGCGGTGGACGATCCCGTGGTCGTGGGCGTGCTCGAGGGCGCGGGCGACCGCCATGACGAGCTCGGCCACCCGTCGGGCCGGCACCTTCTCGGCGCCGAGGAGCTCCTCGAGGGTGCGACCCGGCACGAGGTCCATGACCAGGTAGGGGCTGCCCTCGTGGGTGCCGACCTCGTGGATGCCGACGATGTTCGGATGGCGGAGCTTCGCGGTGAGGCGCGCCTCCTGGTAGAAGCGGTCGCGATCCTCGGCGTCGAGAGCCGCCGCCGAGAGGACCATCTTGATCGCGACGGGGCGGTCGAGGTCGGGGTCGTGGCCCTCGTAGACGACGCCCATGCCGCCTCGACCGAGCACGCGACGGACGTGATAGCGCCCGATGTGGCGCGGCTCGGCCATACCCGGCGGCGCGAGCCCGCCCATCGTCGACGCCGGCGCCGGCGCCGCGGCCGGCGCCAGGTAGCCGCTCGCGGCGGACGCGCCGGTCGGCCGTCCGCAGACCGGGCAGAGCGGCGGCGTCGGCCAGGCGAGGGGTCGACGGCAGCCCAGGCAGGCTCGCGGGGGCGGCGGGGGCGGTTCAGCGGTCATGGCCAGTCTCGCAGGCGGGAAGGCGCTCCGAGGATGGACGAGGCCGCCCCCCATCCTCAAGCGCCCCCCGCTCGACGGCGTCGCCCCCATGACGTTCGGACCGGCTCTGGGCTACCCTCATCTCGATGGACACCGAACGCGAGCTCCGTCGCCTGGCGCCGGGCTCCGGCGGCCCCGACGAGGCGCTCGGACGCCTCCTCGTGGCGCAGGGGCTCCTCGGCGAGGAGGAGCTCGCCTCGAGCCTCGCGATGGCGCGGGGACGCGGCGAGGCCTGTCGCCTCGTCGAGGTTCTCGTCGAGCGCGGCCTCGTCGACGTCCCGACCGTGCAGCGCGTCGTCCTCGAGGCGAGCGACGGGCCGACCCTCTCCGACCCGACCCATCGGCGACCGAGCGGCGAGGTCTCGGCGGCCCGGTTCGCGCGACCGGCGCCGGCATCGGACTCGGGCGACCTCCACCGCGAGATGCCCGCGACGATCGGCCGCTACCGCGTCCTCTCGGAGCTCGGTCGCGGCGGCATGGGCGTCGTCTACGAGGGCCACGACCCCGAGCTCGACCGTCCCGTCGCGATCAAGATGATCCGCGACCTCGACGGCGACGAGGACGAGCTCGAGCGCTTCGTCCGCGAGGCGCGCGCGGGCGCGAAGCTCGCCCACCCGGGGATCGTGAGCGTCTACGACGTCGGACGCCACCAGGGCCGTCCCTACATCGCGATGGACTGCGTCGAGGGCGAGGGCCTCGACGTGCTGCTGCGCCGCGAGAAGCTCGCCCCGCGCCGCGTCGCCGAGCTCCTCTCGCAGGTCGCCCGCGCGCTCCACCACGCCCACGAGCGCGGCATCATCCACCGCGATGTGAAGCCGCAGAACATCATCATCGACGCCGCCACCGGTCGCCCGCGCGTAACCGACTTCGGCCTCGCCCGCGTCGCCGGCGGCCGCGACCTCACCCTCAGCGGCGAGGCGGTCGGCACGCCCGCCTACATGGCGCCCGAGCAGGCCCGGAGCGAGCGCGAGAGCCAGGGCCCGTGGAGCGACGTCTGGTCGCTCGGGGTGATCCTCTACCGCGCCCTCGCCCGCCGCCTCCCGTTCGACGGCCCGAACGCGCTCGCCATCATGTCGGCGGCCGCCGAGGACGACCCCGAGCCGCCGAGCCTCGTCACCGCGAGCACCCATCCCGACCTCGAGACGATCGCGCTGCGCTGCCTCGAGAAGGAGCCCGATCGGCGCTACCGCTCGGCCGCCGAGGTCGCCGACGAGCTCGATCGATTCGGGCGCGGCGAGGCGATCCTCGCCCGCCCGCCCGGCGCCGCGGGGCGAGTGCGCCGCTGGGCACGCCGGCATCGTCTCCTCGCCGCGCTCCTCGTCCTGTTCGGGCTCGGCGTCGTCGCCCTCCTCGTCGGCGGCGGCGTCGCGATCGATCGGGCGCGGGACGCGGCCCGGGCCGAGATCGTCGAGGACGCCCGCGCCCGAGCCTGGAAGGACCTCGCCGCCTTCCGGGCGCTCACCGACGACGCCCGCGCCGCGACCTCGACCGACCAGGTCATCGGCGCCGGGCTGGCCGCCCTCCAGGCGACCGACCGGCTCGCCGCCCTCGAGCCCGAGGACGAGAGCGCCCGGCGCGACCTCGTCGAGACCGCCCTGCTCCTCGCCGCGATCGCGACCGAGGCCGAGCAGTGGAGCGTCGCCCTCGCCGCCGTCGACCGCGCCCGCGCCGCCGGGAGCGACCCCGGCCCAGCGGAGGCCGCCGCGCGCGCCCTCGAGGACGCCCGCGCGCGGCGCCTCGACGAGGTGCGCGTCACCCTGGCCGCCGCGGCCGACGACGAGCTCCCGACCGGCGGGATCGCCTACGAGCGCGCCCTCTTCGGGATCGTCCGGCGCGGCGACGAGGCGACGGTCGCCCTCCTCGTCGAGCGGCTCGCGGAGCTGACCTCACGCCTGCGCCGGGTCACCCGCGAGACGCTCGTCGCCGCCGCGAAGGATGCCCCCGCGGAGCTCATCGCGGCGCGCCTCGATGGCGCCGGCGCGGCCGACACCTTCGACGCCTTCCACGACGCGCCGACGACCGAGCCCGCGTCGGTCGCGCTCACCCGCGCCCACGACGGCCTGCTGATCGCGCTCGGCGCCGGACAGGCGAACAACCCGGCCGCGGCGGCGGAGCAGGGGCTCCGGAGCCTCGGTCGCCGCATCCTCGCTCGGACCCAGACCGACGCCCTCGGCGCGAACGACGCGCTCGTGGCCCGACTCTGCTGCGAGTCGCTCGGCTGGATCGGCGCCCGCGACGCGCGGACGCTGGCGGCGCTGGGGCGCTACCTCCGACTCGAGACGAACGTGACGCGCGCCTCGTTCGCCGCGCAGGCGCTCGCCCTCGCCGGCACCGAGCTCTCCGAGCGGACCCTCACCGTCTGCTCCGCCGGCTTCGGCGCGAGCAGAGCGCTCTGGCGCCGGATCCGCCCGATCCTGAGCCTGCGCCCGGGAGAAGGCGGCACCCCCGAGGGCGCCGTCCAGCCCGAGGAGGCGCCGCCGGACGATCTCGAGGCGCTCCTCGATCTCGCCGAGCGCCGCGGCGCCGCGGGCGAGCACGCGTCCGCCATCGAGACGTTCGAACAGGCGATCGAGCTCGCGCCCGACGACTTTCGCGGCTGGCTCGGCCGAGGCCGGGCGAGGGCGTATCTCGGCCGCATCGACGACGCCCTCCTCGACCTCGACGAGGCGGTCTCGCGCTCGCCGGAGTCGTCGGTCGCCGCCCTCATCCTCCGGGCGGAGATCCGCCGTCGAGCCGGGCGCACCAGGGAGGCCCTCGGCGACGCCGACGCGGCGACGGACCGCCAGCCGCGCGTCGCCGAGACGTGGCTCGTTCGCTCGCGGATCCAGCTCGCCTGCGGCGACCCGGCCGCGGCCGAGGCCGACCTCGACCGCGCCCTCGCGATCGAGCCCGACGCGCCGCAGCTCCTCCGCGAGCGGTCGCGCATCCGCCGCGCCCGCGGTCGGAGCGATGCCGCCCTCGACGACGCCGAGCGGGCCGTCGCCGTGGCGCCGCGCGATGCCTCGAGCCATCTCGAGCTCGCCCGCGTCCTGGTCGCGCGCGGAGCGCTCGACGAGGCGATGACGGCGCTCGGGCGAGCCCTCTCGCTCAGCCCGGAGGATCCGGCCCTGCTGGCCGAGCGCGCCGCCGTCCACGTCCGACTCCGCGACGGGCGCGCGGCCCTCGCCGACTACGATCGGGCGGTGCAGCTCGCGCCCCGCAACGCGCAGCTTCGATGCGACCGCGGCGTCCTCCGGCGACGGGTGGGAGACCCCGAGGGCGCGGTCGAGGACTACACGGCGGCGCTCGAGGCCGATCCCACCCACCTCCAGAGCTACAACGCGCGCGGCAACGCCCTCCGGGAGCTCGGCCGCCTCGACGAGGCGCTCCGCGACCTCGACCGCGCCGCGGAGCTCGGGCGGGACAAGCCGACGATCTTCAACAACCGCGGCCTCCTCCGACGCGATATGGACGACCGTCGCGGAGCGATCGAGGACTTCACCCGGGCGATCGAGCTCCTCGATTCGTGGGCGGAGCCGTGGGGCAACCGGAGCCTCTGCCGATCGGACCTCGGCGACACCGACGGCGCCCTCACCGACGCCGACCGCGCCATCGAGCTCGCCCCGACGAGCTCGAGCGGCTGGTCCTACCGGGCGTTCGCCCTCTACGCGGCCGAGGAGTTCGCCCGCGCGATCGCCGACGCGAGCCGCGCCATCGAGCTCGATCAGAGCGACACCGAGGCGTGGTACGTGCGCGCCCGCTGCCGCCTCGTCCTCGGCGATCGGGCCGGCGCGATCGCCGACCTCCGGGCCGCCAGGGCCCGCGCCGCGAGCGCGGACGCCGCGGCCAAGTACATCCGCGACCTCGAGGCGATCGGCGCGGGCGACTGATGGCCCAGGAGGCCCGACCCGCGGCATCGCTGCTTCATCCGCGAATCGAACCCGGAGCGGCCCGCGAGCGTATGAAGCATCGGACGGGTCTCGGCCCGCGAGGAGGGTGCCCCAATTGATCGGTGCGACCGTGCTCTCGTATCCTTCCGGTGGAGCCGGTGGGGCGGAGTCGCCCCCGAAGGGATCGCACGTGGGCGCTCGAGATCCGCTCGTCGGAAACATCCTCGGGTCCTGTCAGCTCGTCGAGCGCCTCGGCGCCGGCGCGATGGGGATCGTCTACCGCGCCCGCCACCTCATCCACGGCGACGTCTGCGTCAAGATCGTCCGCAACGAGCACAAGGGCGACGTCGAGATGGTGCGGCGCTTCCGGCGCGAGGCCGAGGCGGCCCGCCGGATCGAGCACCCGCACGTCGTCCGCGGCTTCGGCCTCGAGGAGGTCGCCGACCACCTCCTGATGGTGCAGGAGTACGTGTCGGGCGGCGACCTCGCCGGCCACATCCACGGCCACGGCGGACGTCTCCCCGTCCCCGAGGCGCTCCGGATCGCCCGCGAGATCGCGCTCGGGCTCGCCGCCGCGCACGGCCTCGGCCTCGTCCATCGCGACCTGAAGCCGGTCAACATCCTCCTCGACGGCGAGACCCGCGCGAAGATCGCCGACTTCGGCTTCGTCCTCCAGGTCGGCGACGCGCAGCCGCTCGACGGGCGGACCGTCCTGACCGCCCAGGGCGATGCCCTCGGCACGCCGCTCTACATGGCGCCCGAGACCTGGGAGGGCAGCCACGAGGTGGACGCGCAGGCCGACCTCTACGCCCTCGGCGTCATGACGTTCGAGATGCTGACGGGCCGGCCGCCGTTCATCGCGAACAACCTGCGCGACATCATGCGCGGGCATCTCTTCGACGAGCCGCCCTTCCTCGTCGACCTCCTCCCCGACGTGCCGCACGAGGTGGACGAGCTCGTCCGGGCGCTCCTCGCCAAGAAGCCCGAGGACCGCCCGTCGGGGGCCGACGCGGTCGCCGCCCAGCTCGATCGCGTCGCCAGGCCGATCGTCGAGCGCTCCGCCGTCGAGACGGCCATGTACGACGGCGGCGAGCCGGTCTCGCCGGCGGGGATCGCTCCATCGCCGCTGCCGCCGCCTCCCTCGGACGACTCGAGCCAGCCGCTCGACGACGAGTCCGCGAAGCGGCTCCTCTCGATGGCCGCGTCCGGCGGGGTCGCCGAGGTGCCGCCGGTCGACGTCGGCTCGTTCGCCGCCGTCCCCGACGAGGCGGAGGTCGCGGCGGCCAAGGCCGACCCGCGCCGGAGCTTCGGCCGCTACGTCCTGCTCTCGGAGCTCGGGCGCGGCGGGATGGGCGTCGTCTACCGGGCCTACGACGACAAGCTCGGTCGGGTCGTCGCCCTCAAGGTCGTCCTGGTCGAGCCGGACGAGACGAGCCGCGAGCGGTTCCGCCGCGAGGCGCGGGCGGCGGCTCGCCTCCGCCACGAGCACATCCTCACCGTCTACGAGTACGGCGAGGAGCACGGCCGCCCCTACTTCGTGATGGAGTTCCTCGAGGGCGACACCCTCGGTCCCTGGGTGCTCGCGAGCGAGCCGCTCATCCCCGACGTCGTCGGCGCGATCCGGGACATCGCGCACGCCCTCGCGTACGCCCACGACGAGGGGGTCATCCACCGCGACGTGAAGCCGGGGAACATCCTGATCGCGCCCGGGCCTCGGTCGTATCTGATGGACTTCGGGCTGGCCCAGGACAGCCAGGGCGGCCACTCGCTCACCACGACCGGACGGGTGATGGGCACGCCGCGCTACATGGCGCCCGAGCAGATCGACGAGGCGATCGACCAGGTCGGCGCCGCGACCGACATCTACGCCCTCGGCGCGGTCCTCTACGAGGCGCTCACCCTCGCGCCGGTCTTCCAGGCCCGGAGCAACGCCGCCCTCTTCAAGAAGATCCTGTTCGACGACCCCGAGGCGCCGCGCAGCCACAACCCGCACATCCCCGAGACGCTCGAGCGGATCGTCCTCCGGTCCCTCCAGAAGCAGGTCGCCGACCGGCACGAGAGCGCCGCGGCCCTCGCCGACGACCTGACCGCGTTCCTCGAGGGGCGAAACCCGTTCGCCGGGGCCGGGTCGCCGCCGGCGCCCGCCCGCGAGCCGGCGCCACCGCTGCCCTCGACCGCGCCGCCGGCTCCCCTCGCATCGCTCGCGCCACGCGCGGAGGCGGTCCTCCCGCCGCGGGTCGCCGGCTCGGCGCTCGCCGACCAGGAGTCGTCCGCGGTCGAGCTCGTCGAGGAGCTCGAGCCGCGCCGACGCACGACGACCAGCCGGAGAGCGGCCCGGGTCGTCCGCCGGACGACGAGCCGCCGACTCGCGACGGCGCGGGCGAGCAGCGGCGAGCACCCGGGCATCTCCGAAGGGCTCGGCGCGCTGACGGCGAACGGTCCGATCCGGTGGGTCGCCGCGGCGGGCGTCGTCGGCCTGATCCTCTTCGCCGTCCTCGGACGCGGCTCGACGCCCGCGACGGTCGAGATGACGAGCCCAGGCGACGGGCAGCTCTTCGGCCGACGCGCGATCGCCGCGACCGGGCGGGTCACCGCCGGCTCGCCCGAGGAGCTCTGGGTCGGCGGGATCCGAACGGCCGTCGACGCCGAGGGGCGGTTCTCGCAGGCGCTCGACCTCGCCGACGGCGAGCACGAGATCCTCGTCGAGGAGCGCCTCGGCGCCGCGCCGGCCGCGAAGATCCGCGTCACGGTCGACACGGCGGCCCCCGAGCTGGCGATCACATCCCCGGCCGACGGGACGCTCGTCGCCGGGAAGACGGTGCGCGTCGAGGCGACCGTCTCCGACCGGAACCTCGAGGCGGCGGGCGTCCGCGGCGGCGCGACCGCGACCCCGACGCGCGGGAAGCTCGGCGTCGAGGTCCCGCTGCCCGACACCGACGGCGACCACGCGATCGAGCTCTGGGCGCGGGACCGGGCGGGCCACGAGACGAGCGCGCGCGTCACGGTCCGCGTCGACCGAACCGCGCCCGTCCTCGAGGTCGATGCGCCTCGACGGGGCGAGACCCTGACACGGAAGGACTCGATCGACGTCGTCGGGCGGGTGAGCGACCCGAGCGGCGTCGCCCGGCTGGCGATCGACGGGAAGGAGATCGAGGCCGACGAGGACGGCGAGTTCCGTCGTCGCGTGCCGCTCGCCGACGGCAAGAACGAGGTCAGCATCTTCGCGGCGGACGCCGCGGGGAACGAGTCGCGCATCGTGGCGACGGTCGTCCGCGACGCCCGCGCCCCCGAGATCGTCTTCGACCACCTGCCGGGCTACGTCGAGGGGCCGGCCGTCGTGGTCGTCGTCCGGGTCGACGCCGACGTCGCCTCGGTCGAGATCAACGGCGTCGCGGCCGAGCGCCGGGGCGAGACCTTCCGCGCCGAGGTGCCGCTCACCCCGGGCGAGAACCGGGTCGTCGCCCTCGCCCGCGACGCAGCCGGCAACTCGGGCCGGATCGCGGCGACCGTCGTCTTCGAGGAGAGCAAGCCCGACGGCGGGATCACCGGCCCGCCGGGGACGTGGTGGGGACCGATCCCGAAGCAGCTCGCCGCGGCGAAGAAGAGCGGCCGCGCGATCTGGTTCGAGAACGCGCTCGGGATGCGGTTCGTCGTGATCCCGCCCGGCCGCTTCCGGATGGGGACGCCGGGACGGGTCGAGGAGCGCGCGCACACGGTCACCCTGACCCGGACGTTCTGGATCGGCGCGTTCGAGGTGAGCAACGCGCAGTTCCGCGAGTTCCGGGGCGACCACGACAGCGGCAAGTACTTCCGCCTCTCCCTCGACGGGGACGATCAGCCCGCCACCCAGGTCTCGTGGGACGACGCGGTCGCCTTCTGCCGCTGGCTCACGAAGAGGGACGCCAGGTGGCGCTACCGCCTCCCGACCGAGGCCGAGTGGGAGTACGTCGTCCGCGCGGGGACGGACGCGACCTACCCCTGGGGCGACGCGACCCAGGAGGCGACCCTGTTCGCGAACGTCGCCGACGAGGCGACCAAGGCCGAGCTCGCCGACTCGGGCCGCTGGACGCTCCAGTGCTTCCCGGGCGACGACCGCCACCGGACCTCGGCGCCCGGCGACGGGGGCTTCTCGCCGAGCTCGCTCGGCGTCTACCACATGATCGGCAACGTCTGGGAGTGGTGCGCCGACCTCCACGGGCCGTATCCCGTCGGCGAGGTGACCGACCCCAAGGGCGCCGACGAGTCGACCGACCGGGTGCTTCGAGGCGGGTGCTGGCGGAGCACTCCGCGCGAGGCGCGCTGCGCGTTCCGCTACCAGGCCGAGCCCGACCAGTTCGAGGACACGTTCGGGTTCCGCGTCGTCGCCGTCCCCAAGGGCGATTGAGCGCCCGGCGCATCGGACGCTTCCCGGTCATCCGGACGATCGGGCGAGGCGGGATGGGCGTCGTCGTCGAGGCGGTCGACCCCGACCTCGGACGCCGCGTCGCGATCAAGCGCATCCTCGGCGTCAGCGCCGACGCGTCGTTCCAGGCCCGGTTCGCCCGCGAGGCCGAGGCGCTCGCGGCGGTCCGGCACCCGAACGTGGTCGCGATCCACGAGCGAGGTCACCACGAGGGCGACCCGTTCATCGTGATGGACATGCTCGAGGGCGAGCCGCTCGACGCCCGCCTCGACCGGGCCGGGCCGCTCCACCCGGCGACCGCCGCGGCGATCGTCGGTCAGCTCGCGCGCGGGGTCGCCCATCTCCACGCGCGAGGCATCCTCCACCGCGATCTCAAGCCGGCGAACGTGATCCTCGTCGCGGGCGAGCGGCCGGTCCTGACCGACTTCGGCCTCGCGGGGTTCGACGAGAGCGCGTCCCGGCGGCTCACCCGGACCGGTGAGGTGCTCGGAACGCCCGCGTTCATGCCGCCCGAGCAGGCGGGCGGCGAGCCCGACGAGATCGACGAGCGGTCCGACGTGTACGGCCTCGGCGCGACGCTCTTCACCCTCCTGACCGGTCGGGCGCCCTTCGAGGGCAAGGAGCTGATCAACCTGATCAACGCCGTCCTCATGCGGACGCCGCCGGCGCCGAGCGCGCTCGTCCCGGGAGTGCCGCCCGAGCTCGACGCGATCTGCGCGCGCTGCCTGCAGAAGGAGCGCGGCGACCGCTACCCGACCGCGGACGCGCTCGCCGAGGCGCTCGAGGTCGTCGGGACGACGGCCGCGCCGCCGATCACCGGGCGACGATCACGAACGTCCGCCGGCGCGCTCGTGATGATCGCCCTCGCCGCCTTGGCCGCCGCCGCGACGACGACCGTCATCGCGCTCGACCCGTTCGCGGCCGAGCCCGACGTCGCGCGAGCCGTGCCGGCACCCCGTCCACCGCCGACGCCCACGCCCGCGGCGGGCGCGTCGTTGGATCCGGAGCCACCGCCGGCCGCCGTCACCGAGGCCCTCCCCGCTCCGCTCGCCCCTCGCTGGCGCGTCCACGCGCCGCCCGCCCGGAACGGAATCGAAGACGGGATGGCGTTCGACCGCGAGCGCGACGTCGCCGTCCTGGTCGGCGGCTTCGACCGAGACGCCACGGAGGCGAGAAGCGACGTCTGGGAGTGGGCCGGCGAGGTGATCGGCTGGCGATACGTCGGAGAGACTCCCCCCGAGATACCCGGAGGGGTCGCCTCCTCGCGATTCGCTCACGCGACCGCCTCGCACCCCACCGGGCCGGGCATCCTCCTCTACGGCGGCCAGCCCGCGCAGCACGGCGCGAGACATCTCGCCGGCGTCCTGTGGCGCTGGGACGGCGTCCGCTGGGAGGCGCTCACCCCCGCCGACGATCGAAGAAGCCCCGGAAGGCGGGTGGGACACGCGATGGTCGCCGCTCCGTCTCTCGGGTCGGTGCTGCTGTACGGCGGCGGCGGCGAGGAGGCGAACCGGCCAAGCGCCCTCTGGCGCTGGATCGCCGAGACGAGCCGGTGGAGGTCCGCCCGCGGCCCGAAGGTCGACCCCCGGCGGCAGATGCCGGGCCTCGCCTGGGACGAGGAGCGCCGCCGCCTCATCGTCTACGGTGGCAGCGTCGCGGTCTCCGGCGAGGAGGCCCGGCCCATCGCGAGCGGACACGAGTGGAACGGAACGAGCTGGACGGAGATCCCGAACGACCCCGGTCCGCTGGCGACGCCGCGCCTGACCTACGTCGGCGACGGGCTCACCATCCTCGACGGCGGCCGCCGGAACGAGCGGATCTGGTGCTGGGACGGCCAGCGATGGCGAGAGCTCCGCGGGATCGAACACGTCGAGCCGCGGAACCGCGCTGCGACCGCGTGGGACTCCACCCGGGAGCAGCTCGTCGTCTTCGGAGGCCGCGCCTTCGCCGACAAGGCCGACAGCTCGGAGACCTGGCTCCTGGATCGCCCGGCCTGGGATCCCGCCGCACCTCCTGGCTCGGAGCGACCGCCCTGGCGCCGCCTCGGCCCTCCTCCGCCACGCTTCGGTCTCGAGGACGGCATGGCGTTCGACCGCGGGCGCGAGGTCGTCGTGATGCTGGGAGGCGTCCACCGGGACCGGGTCGCCACCGATGCGTGGGAGTGGTCCGACACCGGCCGGTGGGCACGCGCCGGCGAGACGCCGCCCGCGATCCCACGGGCGAATCCGGGCTCGCCACGCTACGCCCACGCCACGGCATCCCACCCGACGGACGGCGGCATCCTCGTCTACGGAGGAAGGCTCGATGAGAGCACACAAGAGCACCCGGGCTACCTGTGGCACCGGGACGACGGCCGCTGGACGGCGGTCGGCGCGATCGAGGGCGGCCCCGGCCGACGCTACGGCCACGCGATGGTCGCGGCGCCCGCGCGCGGGTCGGTCTTCCTCTTCGGGGGAAGCAGTCTAGACGTGAACGGCCGCGAGAAGCTGTGGGAGTGGACCGCGAGCGATCGCACCTGGCGCGATCACGAAGGCCCGGGCGTGGACCCCCTTCGCAACATGCCCGGTCTGGCCTGGGACGAGAAGCGCGAGGTGCTGATTCTCTACGGAGGGAGGAACGCGGTCACGAGGGAGAAGCTCGCCTCGGCGTTCGAGTGGGGCGGCGCGGGATGGCGCCCGATCCCGGACGACCCGGGGCCGCGCATCGCCCCGTGCCTGATCAGCGACGGCGACGGATCGACGATCCTGGTCGGCGGCCGCGCCGACGCCCCCGAGACGTGGCGCTGGAACGGGCGGAAGTGGAGCGTCGTGTCGGGCGTCGGCGCCCCGAACGAGCGGCCGCGCCGCGGAAGCGCCTGGGATCCCGTCCGCGCCCGGATGGTCCTGTTCGGCGGCGTGGTCCCCACGACGGACAACGGGATCGCCGAGACCTGGCTCCTCGACCGGG
This sequence comes from Planctomycetota bacterium, assembly GCA_029260755.1. Taxonomy (GTDB): domain Bacteria; phylum Planctomycetota; class J058; order J058; family JAJDCQ01; genus JAJDCQ01. The sequence continues at coordinate 51,423 of JAJDCQ010000110.1, forward strand.
CCGCCTGGGCGCGCTGACGCCGTAAACCCGACCCTGCACCGAGTTGCGAGCCCGCCCGCTTTGCGGGTTGTCGCGCGTTCGACGCATCGCCTACCCTCCCAACGCAGCGGCTCCTGCTCCCAGCTCCATCCCCTGCATGGAGAGGCATCCTCGGTTGAGCGAGCGCCCGGAGTCGTATCTCGACCGCACCTTCGGTCCCGTGACGATTCGCGAGGTCCTCGGATCCGGCGCGGTGGCGATCGCGTACCGGGCCGAGCACGCGGACCACGGCCCGATCTGCGTCAAGATCCTCCACCCGCTCTACCGCGCCCACGGGCGGATGCTGCGTCGCTTCCGCCGGGAGGCCGAGGCCGCCCAGCGGATCGAGCACGAGAACGTCGTCCGCGGCCACGGCCTCCTCGAGCTCGACGAGCATCAGCTCCTGCTCTCGGAGCTCGTCACCGGCGGCGATCTCGACGAGCGCCTCCGCGGCGCGCCCGACGGCCTTCCGATCCCCACCACCCTCCGCCTCGCAGCCGACATCGCCGCGGGCCTCGGCGCCGCGCACGAGGTCGGCCTCGTCCACCGCGACCTCAAGCCGGCGAACGTCCTCGTCGACGGCGACGGCCGCGCGAAGGTCGCCGACTTCGGCCTCGTCCTGCAGGTCGAGGGCGATCCGCTCGACGGGCGAACGATCCTGACCAAGCAGGGTCAGTCGGTTGGAACGCCGCGCTACATGGCCCCCGAGCAGTGGCTCGAGGCGCACGAGGTCGACGCGCGTTGCGACCTCTACGCCCTCGGCGTCCTCACCCATCACCTCTGCGCCGGCTCCCCGCCGATCGAGGGATCGTCGATCGGGGCGGTGATGGCCGGCCACCTCGAGCTGCCGCCGCTCCGGCTGCGGGACCGCGTCCCCGACGCGCCCGAGGAGCTCGAACGCCTGCTCCTCGCCCTCCTCGAGAAGAAGCCCGAGGATCGCCCGGGGAGCGCCGCCGAGGTGCGCGCCACCCTCGTCGGGCTCCTCGCGGCCGCCGGCGGCCCGGCCCTCTCGCCTCCGTGCAGCGATGAGCCGTTCGCGCACCTCCTCACCGAGGTCGACGCCTCGAGCCTCCCGCCCGCCCTCGCCGCTCCGCCTCCCCCGGCCGGGGCGGTCGTCTCGACGGACGTCTTCCAGGCGGCGCCGACCCTGACCGACGCCGTCGCCCCGCCACCCTCGCGCGACCCCGCCGACGGGTCGGAGCTCGCGCTCGCGATGCGCGACGAGCGCCGGCGGTTCGGCCGCTACGTCCTCCTCGAGGAGATCGGGCGCGGCGGGATGGGCGTCGTCTACCGGGCGTTCGACACCGCGATGGCCCGGACGGTCGCCCTCAAGGTCGTCCTCACCCACGACTCGGGAAACCCGGTCACGGCCGAGCGCTTCCGCCGCGAGGCGCGGGCCGCGGCCCGCCTCCGACATCCGGCGATCCTGAACGTCTACGAGTTCGGCGAACGCGAGGGGCGCACCTACTTCGTCATGGACTACATCGCGGGCAAGACGCTCGACGCGTGGATCGCCGACGCGGCGCCCTCGCGCGACGCCCTCGTCAGCGCCCTCGCCCAGCTCGCGCGCGCCCTCGACCACGCCCACCGGGCCGGAATCGTCCACCGGGACGTGAAGCCGCGAAACGTCCTGGTCGACGCCGGGGGCCGCCCGTTCCTGATGGACTTCGGCATCGCGTTCGCCGACGACCGGTCGAGCCAGGATCGCCTCACCGCGACCGGCCAGCTCCTCGGCACGCCGCAGTTCATGGCGCCCGAGCAGCTACGCGACGTCGCGAACGACACCGTCGGGCCCGCGGCCGACATCTACGCCCTCGGCACGGTGATCTTCGAGGCGATCACCGGCACCCACCCGTTCGTGGCGCACGGCCCGGCGGCGCTCTTCCGGAAGATCCTCTTCGACCCGGCCGGACCGATGCGCGAGGTCGACCCGAGCGTGCCCGACGCGCTCGAGACGATCGTCGCGCGCTGTCTCCGGAAGGACCCGGCCGAGCGCTACGGCAGCGCCGCGGCCCTCGCCGAGGACCTCGAGGCGTTCGTCGAGGGCCGGCCGCCGCGCGAGATCGCCGGATCGCCGACGCCCGCCCCGACGCCCGCCCCGTCACCCCAGAAGCCCGCGTCGGACTCCGCCGCGCCGGCCGCGTGGTCGCCGCCCGACCTCTCCGGCGGCCCACGGGCGCGGGTCCCGGCGGCCACTCCGTCGCGCGGCGGACTGATGTTCGAGGGGACGCCGCCGCGATCCTCGAAGAGGCCCGTCCCGCCAGCGATGCCGGCGGCGAGGCTGCCCGGCCTCAGCCCGGCGGGTTTCAAGCCCCTCCCGAGGGTCCGTCCCGAGGACGAGTCGCACGACGGCCCCCTCTCCCTTCGGGAAACGAGCGGCGCCCGGCCCGGGCCGACCGGCCCCGCCGGGGCGAACCTCACCCCCCGCCCCCCGACGCCTCCGGCCAGCACCCCGACGCCGACGGCCGGACGGCGCCGCACCTCGAGCGGACGGAAGCGGCGGGTCTCCGATCGGGCGCCATCGACGCCCGCGCCCCGCCGCCGCCGCGTCGTCGAGATCGCCGGGATCGCGGTGCCGGCCGTCGTGGTCCTCGCCGCGCTCGTCGCCCTGGTCGCCGCCCGCGGCGGCGACGCGACCGCGCCGACGATCGTCCTCGCGGCGCCGGCGGACGGGACGGTCACCAACGCCGGCGACGTCGACGTGATCGGCGCGATCACCGACGAGGACGCCGTCGCCCGGGTCTGGATCGACCTCGACGGAGTCACCGTCGCCGAGCCGATCGTCGAGGGGGGCGAGCTCCGGCAAACCGTCCCGCTCGAGGACGAGGGCCCGCTCCGGATCGAGGTGCACGCCGTCGACCCGAGCGGCAACGAGTCGATCGCGACCCGCACCGTGACCCACGACGCCACCGCCCCGACGCTGAAGCTGACCGGCGAGCCGCCGGAGCCGACGACCGCGCAGCCGTCCATCTCGATCGAGGGCGAGGTCGACGACCCCGAGGCGACGGTCTTCGTCGAGATCGAAGGCCGCCGGATCATCCAGCCCGTCGCCGGACATCGCTTCGTCGCGACCGTCCCCCTCGCGACCGACCGCGCCATGAGGATCGCGATCCTCGCGGTGGACGATGCCGGGAACGAGAGCGAGCCGCTCGTCTTCGAGGTCACCCGCCGCTCGACCGACTAGCGTTCGGCGCGTGGGACGTCACCACGGAGGCACGGAGGACACGGAGAATTCACGGAGGAGTGCGGGCGGCGCTACCGGGCTGGGTCGACGAGGATGGAACCACGGAGACACGGAGGCACGGAGGAGCGTCGGATGCGCGTGATCTCCTTCGAAGAGAACGGACGAACGGGCGGTTGGTCAGAGGGGCGGAAGGGCGCTCCTGCCCGGGACGAGCTACTCGTGTCTCTCTCCGCGAATCCTCCGTGCCTCCGTGGTGACATCCTCTTCGCCGGGGGCGAGCCCGAGGAGCAGGTCCTTCCAGAGGGCGGCGAGCTCCCGGGTGACGAACCACGGCTCGAGGGCGAGGCGCCGGGTCATCCGCGCCGGGACGGTGACCGTCGCGACGCCGCGCCGGCGCATCAGGAGCGCCGTCCGCGGTCCGTGGTACCAGTGGGTGACCGCGATCGCCGTCTCGAGGTCGTGCTCGGCCATCAGGCGCGCGACGTTCCGGGCGCTGGCGCGGGTGTTCACGCCCGCCTCGTCGAGGATGATCGCGTCCGCCGGCACGCCGGCAGCGATCGCCCGGTCGGCCATCACGCGAGCCTCCGACCTGCCGTGGCGCGGATCGACGCCGCCCGTCATCACGATCGCTCCGACGAGGCCGCGCCGGTGGAGCCGGATCGCCTCGTCGACGCGGTCGGCGAGGGCGAGCGACGGCGTCCCGTCGGCGCGGACGCCGGCGCCGAGGACGACGGCGCAGTCGGCCGGCCGCTCGTAGCGCGTCGGGCCGTAGGTGAGGACGACCACGAGCGGCAGGGCGAGCGCGGTCGCCGCCGCGGCCACGGCCCCGACGAGCGGCCGGGCGCGCAGCGACCCGCCCGCCGCCGACCTCCTCGCGCGAGCGATCCGCCACCCGAACGCGCCGGCGATCGCGGCGACCGCGAGCGAACCGGGAAGGACGGCCGGCGTCGCGATCCGCCCGGACGCGAGCAACCCCCAGAAGACGACCGCATCGCGCAGCGCGAAGAGGGCGATCATCACCGCCAGACCGGCGAGGATCCGCCGCGGCCCGGCGCGCCGGTCGAGCGCCCCGACCGCCCACGCGATCGAGCCCAGCCCGAACCCCGCGAGGAGCGGGAGGGCGACCGGCCCGGGCAGCGGCGCGAGCGAGATCCAGAGCCAGCTCGGATCGAATCCCGGCCGGGCGAGCTCGCCGACGAAGCAGAGCAGGAGGAGCCCGCCGAAGGCGAGCGCGACGCCCCGAAGGGCGGGATCGACGGTGGGTGCGGCGAGGTGACGGATCGACATGCGGAGCCTCCCGCATCATCGATCGGTTTTCGCGGACTCAGCCTCGACGGACGACGTTCTCGGGATCGTGCCAGTCCATGCCGCAGGTGAGGCACTGCCGGGCACGCGGAGTTCGAAGAGGGTTCCCGCAGTGAGGGCACGGGACCGTATCCGGGAACGGATGCCCGAACGAGTGAACCACCCAGCGCTTCGCCCAGGTGTAGGAACACCCGACCTCGCGCATGAGCGCCGGCACCGCGCGAAGACGCTCCGCCTTGAGCTGACGCTCTCGGTCGCGGTCGAGCTCGGCGAACTGGGGAATCCGAGCCCGACACCGCGGACACCAGTCGCCGCGCTCGGACTCACCGTCCGCGCCCGAGTCCGCGATCGCGCGAAGCTCCTCGCGCGTGTAGGGCCGACCCTGAGCGCGAATCGCGGCCGCGATCCGATCCCGCTCCTCGGGCTCGTAGTCATCGCCGTAGAGCCGGAGGAACAACCCCTCGCGCAGCCGCGTCTCGCCACGCTCGGCGAGGTCGGCGAGGATCAGCGCCTTGGCGGTATCCAGCATGTCGGACGCCATGGCGAGACGCTCGGCGGGCGTCCGCTCCATGAGGAGCCGTCGATGGAGCCGCTCGAACTCGGGCGAAGTGTCGTTCATGGATCGACCTCGGCGAGCATCTCGGACACGCCGAGCTCGGAAGCCCAGCGCGACATGTATTCGCGGTCCAGGCTGGCGACCGCTGCGATCAGATTGCGGACATCCTCGAGCTGCGTCTCCGATCGGCTCTCTCGAGCCCAGTGGAGCTTGGACAGGATCAGATCCTCGGGCGCCACGAACCAAGCCTCGAGGTCGGCCACGACCTTGCGCCGTCGGCGAGCCATCTCGAGGCGACGGTACTCGGTCTCCTTTCGGATGACGAGATCGATCTTCGTCACGGTCACCGCGTGAATGATGTTGAACATGTCGCGACGCCGAACGGCCTCACGAATCGAGCGTTCCTCGGCGTAGTACCCGTCGGCGAAGAGCTCGACGAGCCGCGCCGAGTCATCGGCGCTGACGTCAATGACGAGATCGACGTCTCGAGTCATCCGCGGCGTCGCGTACGCGCTCATCGCGAAGGACCCCGTGATCATGTAGGGGATCCCAGCCTTCTCCAGGCGGGTGACGACATCACGAACGACCTCGAGCTGCTCGGTCATGGCGCCAGTCTAGCAGCGATCCCCGTAGACCGGTCAGTAGATGCGGCGTCGCCGGTCGGACGGCGGCGTCTTCGCCCCCGCCCACTCGAGCTCGACGATCACCGGGTGGTGGTCGCTCGGGGTGACGCCGTCGACCGGCTCGATCAGCACCCGCGCCGTCCGGCCGCGGAGGGGGCCGGCGACGAGGACGTGGTCGATCCGCCAGCCTCGTCGCGTCTTGCCGGAGAAGAGATGGAGGGTGCCGGCGTCCTTCGGGGCGTCGGTCTCGGCGTAGGCGTCGCGAAGCGGCGCGCCTTCGCCCGCGAGCGTCTGGAACGGGGGCGCGCTCGGCACGCAGTTGAGGTCGCCGGTGAGGACGACCGCCTCGCCTGGACGGGCGAGCTCGGGGAGACGCTCGCGGAGGAGCTCGGCGCTCCGGACGCGGGCGTCGCGGCTGATGTGCGAGAGGTGGACGTTGATGGCGAGGAGCGTCCGGCCGTCATCCCGGCGCCGAAGCCGCGCCCAGACGGCCATCCGCGGGAAGGTGGCGCCCCAGGCGGCCTTCGGCGAGCCGTCCTCGGAGAGCCAGCGCTCGCCCTCCTCGATGAGCTCGAACTGGTCGCGCCGGTAGAGGGCGGCGTCGAGCCGGTAGGCCTTGCCCCGCCGGAGACGCTCCTCGTCCACGCCCACGCCCCGTCCGAACGCGCCCCATCGATCGCGCCCGAGCGCGTCGAGGATGAAGTCGACCTGAACCGCGTCCGCCTCCTGCAGCCCGACGATCACGGCGTGCGAGCGGCGGATCGTCGCCACGACGGCGTCGCGTCGCTTCGCCCACGCGTGCTCGGGGCCACGGTTCAGGAGCTGATGGAGGATGTTGAACGTCATCACCCGGAGCGGCGTGCTCCCTCGAGCCGACCGCTCATCGACGCCCTCTCGCTTCTCGCGGCCGTGCGGCGCTCCGATCTCGACGGTCCGCCCACCGATCGTCGGGATCGGACCCGCGTCGAAGATGACCTCGGCCGACGCGGCGTCGCCGCCTCCCTCTCCGGACCGCACCGCGGCCCGCGTGAACCCGCCTCAGCCGTACTCCATCGGCGCGCGCTCGATCACGTCGTCGTCGGCGTCGCGGACGACCGCCTCGAACGCGACCCGCGCGCCGTCACGGAGCATCGTCGCGCCGAGGTGGTGCCCGCCCTGAAAGCCCATCGTCACGACGACGCCGTCGTGCTGGCGCTTCGCCTGGGCCTTCAGCGAGACCTTCGCCTCGATCGGCAGGGCGACGGTCTCGCCCGCCCTCACGGTGACGACCGGCCCCTTCTTGCCCGAAGCCGAGATCGTCCAGACGACGCCGTCGCGCTCGATCTCGGTCGCCCAGCTCTTGATCCGCCAGCGACCGGGCGCGAGCGAACGGCCGCGCGGGCTCCGCGCGTCGCCGCGATCCCAGACGAGCCGCGCCGGGCCACCGCGGGTGCGGTCGTCCGCCGGCACGAGGAGGACGCTTCCGGCCTCGAAGCTCGGGGTGACGGCGCCTTCGCCGTCGCGCGGGACACGGACCGCCTCCGCCGCGCCGAGCCGACGCGCCGGCCGGAGCTCGCCCGACTCGAGGAACGCCTTCAGGCCGGCACGCTTGGGCGACGGACCGTCGCCCGCGGAGCCGCTTCAGGCGGTCGACGCGATCAGGGCGAGCCACGCCCGATCGCGCGCGATCGTCCGGTCGGGGACGAAGTGGCAGCCGGAGCAGTCGCCCCAGACCTTCCGGCCCAGCGCGATCCGCTCGGCCTGCTCGTCGTCGCCGGAGCGAGCGACCGAGGCGGCGCCCGCGAAGCTCGCGGACGCCACGATCACGAGGCTGGCGGCGGCGATCCGATGGTGCTGCTGCATGGCCCTGTCTCCTTCGCCCCGAGCCTAGCAGCCGGCGTCGTCAGCGATCCACCTCGACGACCGCGACGATCCGGCCGGTGGCGTCCGCGTAGATCACCATCGTGTGCTCGGGGTTCTCGAACCCGCCGACGTCGGCCCGGAGCCCGCCCTCGGGGAGGCGCTTCGCCAGCTCGGCGTCGTCGGGACGCTCGATCGGCGTGATCGAGGTCACCCCCACGGCGCCGAACCGCGCGGGGTCCCTCCCGATGTATCCGAGGCGCTTTCGCACCTCCGCCTCGCCAACGCTCGCCCACCGGTCGACCTCGTCGTCCTGATCGTTCTCGCGCCCCCACGAGAGCGGAAGCGCCATCGCGTCGAGCGCCTCCTCTTCGCCGGCGAAGAACGCCGCGATCGCGGCGCGGAGCGACACCTCGGACCTCGTCCCGCCGCCTCCGGAGCCCGCCTCGGCCGGGTTCGCCGAGGCGACCTCGCGCCGCGCGACCCGACCGCGAGCCTCGTCGCCGCGCCCCTCCCAGCCGGCGACGAAGGCGAAGCGGGTCGTCGCGTCGAGCGCGATCCCGACGCCGGTCTTCGCATCGAGCCGGACGGTCGCCTCGCCCGAGACGTCGCTCGTCTCGAAGCGGTGGTAGCGCTTGGGCGAGTCGAAGTCGATGACCGCCTTCTCGAGGACGCCTCGGACCGTCAGCACCCCGTCCTCGTCGTCCTCGACGGACCACCGCCAGGTCTCGGCGATCAGGACGAAGTCGTTCTCCAGCCCCTCGACGAGGCCGTAGAGGCGGCGGTGAACCGAGCTCCACCGCGCGGCGCGCTCGGCGGGCAAGCCGCAGGTCGGCAACGCCCAGCCGTCGAGGCGCGGCCGGCCATCGGAGTCCTTCGAGATGCCATCGAAGAGATAGGGAAAGATGACGTCGCGCATCTCGCCCGCCCCGGCCTCGCGGAGCAGGGCCTGGAGCGACCGCGCGTCAGGTCGGTCGACGCGCGCGAGCCGCCCCCCGGCGTCGACACCGAGGACGAGCTCGATCGGGTCCTTCGTGTGCGTCCAGCTCCGCCGGCGCTTCTCGGGCCTCTTCGCGCCGGGATCGTCGAGGGTGACCCGCACGCCCGTGAGCCGCGCGGCGAGGACGCCGGTGCCGGCGTCGCGCACCGCGAGGGCCTGACTCGTTTCGAGCGTGAGCTTCTGCTCGAGCTCGAACCCGCCCCCCCCGTCGCTCGCCACCTCCACGGAGAGGTCGATCTCGAGGCGCCGGTCGACCGACCAGGCGCCGCCGCGCGGCAGCTCGATCCGCGCCGTCGCCATCGGCGGCTCGGCGGCCCGGATTGCAGCCAGGAACGGATCGACGGTGAGGAGCCCGACGACCTCGAGGTCGGCGTTCAGGAAGACCGCGCAGGGCCGGCCGTCGAGAACGAGCGTGCGATACGCGGCCACGCCGACGAGCTCGGGCGGCACCGGCTGGTCGTCGGGGAGCCCGGCGACGGGGAAGGTCGGCCCGAACCGGGCCGGGTCGCGGGCGTGGTCACGCGAATCGAGGAAGGCCCGGAGCTTCGCCCGGCTGACGAGCTCGGACGCGCGCCCCGTCCAGGCGCCCTCGACCTCGCCGACCCGCACGCCCGCCGGATCGATGCGGTCGGCGAGCGATGGACTCCAGGTGACGATGCTCAGGTGCACCTCGTGCGCGGCGATGGCCGCGCGCCGCTCGGCCTCGAGCTCCGCGCTGCCGGGAACCTGGTCGAGGGCCATCTCCCGCGCCGGTCGAACGTCGCCCGAGACGTCGAGCTCCGCCTCGACCCACTCCTTCACCTTCCCGAGAAGCGACGCGCCGGCGAGCCCACCGTCGGCCTCGACGACCACCGCGAGCCGGCCGCCGTGAAGGACCACCGCGTCGGGGCCGTGCGCCCCGATCGCGCCGAGCTTCGGCAGCGCGGCGGCGCGCGCCTCGGCGCTCGCGAACCATCGCACGTCGACGGTGACCGACGCGCCATCGAGGCGATGCTCGACGCGATGCCGCGCCTCGACGCCGAAGAGCACCCGCACCGGTTCGCTCCGATCCGAGCTGGCGTCCTCGCCGAGGTACGCGTCCGGGATCGCGCCGAGGAGCTCGAGCTCGACCGGCCGGGCCTCGTCTCCCTCGCCGACCACCTCCCGGTGAGCGACCTCACCGGCGAGGGCGAGCCGCCCGCGGACCCAGTCGCGAAGTCGCCGCCGGCCGATCTCGCTCCCGATCGGGACGGTCGAGATCATCACGACCTGGCTCCCGACGCGGAGCACGTCCTGCCTCGGATGGTCGCCGCGCTCCTCGATCCTCTCCCAGCAGCGCAGCGCCGAGGTCTCGGACGCGAACTCGAGGGCGAGGAGTGAGTGATGCGCCCGACCGGGGCGCGGCTCCCGGAACGTCGCCATCACCGCGGCCTCGACGCCGGCGAGGACGCTCGCGTCGACGAGGAAGCTCGCCGCCAGCTTCTCGAACCGATTCAGCTCCTCGTCGTCGTCGATCACCTGAGCGCGGGCGACGGCCATGAGACCGTCGAGCTCGCTGTCGGGCGGGACGAGGCCGTCGAGGGTCAGGGCGGCGACCGGCTCCAGCCCTCGGATCGCGCTCTCGAAGTAGGCCTCGTCGACGTGGATGCCGCACAGAGCTCCGTCGGCCGTCAGGTAGAGTTGGTGAACCGCCCCGCGTCGGTCGAGCTCTTCGAGGACGACCCGATAGGCGGCCTTCGATGCGATCCCGTCCATGTCGTCTCGCAGGGGCGACCGCTCGACGACCTCGATGCGCGCCGACGCCCAGCGCCGCGCGTCGGCGCCGACGGCCCGCCGCAGCAGTGCCCGGAGCATCGGCTCGGGCAGCCGCGCGACCGGGCCGAGCTTGAACGGCTCGACCGAGAGGACGGTCACGACCGGCAGCCCGCGCTCCCCGACCGCCGTCGCGCCGAGGAGCGCCTCGTCGCCGGTTCGGAGCTGCTCGACGATCCGGCGGGCGGCGACGAGCGCGCGTTCGTCCTCGTCGGTCGATGCGTCTCCGCCGCCATCGACGATCGATCGCGCCGTCACGGTCGGACGCACCGGCAGGCCATCGGAGCAGGTGGCAAGCTCCCCCTCGGCCCATCGCACGAGTCGATCGGCGAGGCCGTCGTCGCCGTCGGGATCGACGACCTCGACGACGGCGACGACTCGCCCGCAGAACACGATGCGCGCCGACCCATCGACGCGAGCGGCGATCTTCGGGAGCGCTGCGCGGGCGTCGCGGGCGCCGCCGAACGTGAGCTCGTCGACGACGACCGCGCCTCTCCGCCACGTCGTTCGCCGGCGCTGCTCCAGGCCGAGGAGGCCCGGCGCGACGTCCGTCCGCTCGGGCTCTCCGTCGTCTGCGTCGCGGAAGCGAGCCGGGATCTCGAGCATCCCCGGCTGGAGCCGCCGCTCGTAGGGCAGCTCGTTCTGGCGATCGAGACCTCGCGGACGCAGAGCCGCCAGGATCGCGTCGCGGAAGATGCGGCGCCCGGCGTGGGTGGCGTCCCTCTCCGCGGCGAAGGTCACCACGATCGCGCCCGACTGGAAGAGCTCGATCCGCGTGTCGCGTCTCCTCGAGCTCCGACGTCCGACCTTCTCGAGCAGGATCGCATCGTAGTAGCGGCTCGCGGCGGCGACGTCGCCGAACGTGAGCGCGCTCACGGACAGGTCGTCCTCGGTGTCGAAGCCCACCTTCAGGAACGCGGTCGCGCCCGCGACGAGATCGCCGAGGGCCGCGTCCTGCGCGCGCCAGGCCGCCTTGAGCTCGGCGAGCTCCTCGTCCGACCCCGCCAGGTGCATCAGGCTGCTGCGCTTCGCGATCCCCTCGATCGCCTCGTCCGACGGGAGCAGCTCGGTCAGGACGAGCGGCGGCGCGGTGAGGTCGATCCGCGCGACCTCGGCCTCGCGGATCTCGCGGATGGCAGCGCCGATGCGGACCCGATAGATCCGCTCACCGAAGTCGACGAGGGTTCCCTCGATCGTCTCGCCCGAGCGGAGACGGATGCGGACGCCCCCCTCGTCGGCGAAGGCGGGGGTCGGGACGGCGAGGCCGGCGGCCAGGGCGATGGTGAGGGCCGCGATGGTGGGGATCGTCTTGGTCACGTCTTCTTCTCTCCGGGTCGGGGTCGTTCGGACGACGACCCGGAAGAACAAGCGCCGTGCCACCGGCGCGATCACACGTCGACTCAGGCTCCACCGCAGGTTACGCCACGACGCGACCCGGCGACCACCGTTGAGCGCCTCGACGGAGTGTTGCGGTCGTCAACGGCCCGCAGCCGCGACGGCCCGCGCCCGGACGGCGCTCCGGGCGACCAGCCCCGCCCGGTCGCGGACCTCGACCTCGATCACGTGGACGCCGGGCCCGGCCGCGTCGGCGTCCCAGCAGCCCGACGGGTCGGGCCGGCCGCGGGCGTCGACGTTCGTCGCGACGGCGGCGAAGCGCTGGGTGGACCGATACGGAATCCGGTTGCGGGTGGCGAGCGGCCCGGTGCGGAGCGAGAGGTCGAGAGCGTCGGCGCTTCGAGGGTAGCGCGGCACGGGAAGCTCGGCCGGGATCGGAAGCGCCCTCGCGAACGGCGCCCATCGACGCCGCTCGCCGGTCTTCCTCCAGGTGAGGTCGATCGCCCACGGCGGCCACGCCCATCGCTCGCCGTCGACCCGGTCGAGCGCGACGACCACGACGTCGACCCGCCCCGTGACGAGGAACACGCCGTCCTCGTCGCGCGGGAACGGCGCGTCGCCGCCGTCGGGGACGAGGTGAACCCCGACGATCTCGGGCGGGATCCGGTCGGGCGGCGCCGGCGCGAGGGCGTCGAGCGGATCGAGGATCTTCCCGTCGCGCCGCCGACGGTTGAGATGGATGTGGTCGTAGTCGCTGCCCGGCACCCACGGGCCGACCGTCCCGACGACGTCGCCCGCCCGGACGCGCGCGTCGGTCGGGATCGGCGGCGAGTCGAGGGCGAGGTGGCGGTACTCCCACCGGTCGCCGCTCCCCTCGGTGAGGACGACGTTGTCGAACGCGCCGTCGCGGTAGACGCGCACGACCCCGTCGGCGACCGCGAGGACGGGCGTCCCCGCCGGCATCCGGATGTCGATCCCGGCGTGGTAGTACTCGTCGCGAAGGCCCGGGAGCAGGATCGCGTGGTAGGGGTTCGCGACGGGTCGCGCCTGATCGCTCGGCGCGAACGGCCACGGGTAGCGCGCGGCGACCGGGTCGGCGACGCGCGCCGAGCGGACCGCGCCGCGACGCATCCCCGCCGGCGCCCCGGATCCCGACAGGGCGCCCGCGGCGAGGAGAATGGCGCCGCCGGCGACGACGGCGGCCACCCCGCCGCCCCGGTCGCCTCGCCCACCCCGGCCATTACGGCGCTCGCTCACCGGTCCGCGTACTCGATCCGCTCGACCGACGGCCGCGGCAGCTCCTCGATCGACGCCCCGTCCGCGCGCTGGAATCGCACCACGCCATCGCGGATCTCGACGACGGTCACGTCCTCGATCGGCGCGCTCCCGTCGCGCAGGACGAGCCGCGCCCGGGGCGCCGCGTCGGCACCGGGACCTCGCGTCACGGCGATCGCCGCCACGATCGCCCCGATCGCCAGCGCCGCGAACGCGAGCGATGCGCCGGCGGGCCGCGAGCGCGCCGGCGCGGAGACGCCGCCGCGCGTCGAGGCCGCCGCGGTCGCGCCGACGGTGGGCGAGGCGGCCGTCGCCCCGCCGGCGCGCGGCGGGGCCGGCGCGCCCGGCGACTCGGGGAGGGCGAGCGTCTCGGCGGCGGCCTTCTCGATCTCGGCGGTCTCGCGCGCGACGAGCTCGCGGAGGACGGCCTCGAGCGGGCGAGCCTCGCCGTCGTCGTCGACGGCGTCGCCCGCCTCGAGCTCGGCGCCCAGCGTCGCGAGCGCGGCGCCCATCGCCTCGGCGCTCTCGAAGCGGTCCTCGGGCCTCTTCGCGAGCGCGCGCAGGACGAGCCGGTCGACCGCCGAGGGCAGCCCGGGGCGGTGCGCCGAGGGCGGCTCGGGCTCGGCGTCGGCGTGCATCCGGATCAGGGCGAGCGGGCTCTCGGCGCGGAACGGCACGCGGCCGGTGAGCAGCTCGTAGAGGACGACGCCCATGCTGTAGAGGTCGCTCGCCGGGACGCCGTCCTCGCCGTTCGCCTGCTCGGGCGAGAGGTAGGCCGGCGTGCCGACGACGTGCCCCGAGAGGGTGAGGCGGGTCATGTCGACGGCCCGGGCGAGGCCGAAGTCGCAGATCTTCGGCGCGCCGGTCTCGTCGACGAGGATGTTCGCGCCCTTGAGGTCGCGGTGGACGATCCCCTCGGCGTGGGCCGCGGCGAGCCCCTCGAGCGCCTGCCGGACGAGCGCGACCGCGCGCGCCGGATCGAGGCGACCGACCTCGGCGATGAGCTGACTCAGGTTGCGGCCGCGGACGAACTCCATCGCGTAGAAGTAGCGGCCGTCGGCCTCCGCCACCCCGCTCCGGGCCGCGACGATGCGCGGGTGCTCGAGGCGGCGGAGGACGTCGATCTCCTGGCCGAAGCGGCGGAGGAGCGCCGGCGCCACCTCGAGGGTCGCCTCGAGCACCTTCACCGCGACCCGCTCGCCGTCGTCGGTCTGGGCGAGGAAGACGGCGCCCATCCCCCCGCGCCCGAGGCGGGCGAGGACGCGGTACGCTCCGAGGCGCTGGCCGATCACGTCTCGATCCCCCAGCGCTTGATCCGGGCGTAGAGGGTCACCCGGTCGATCCCGAGGATGCGCGCGGCGCGGCTCTTGTTGCCGCCAGCGTGCCGCAGCACCGCCTCGATGTGGGCGCGCTCGACCTCCTGGAGCGAGCGCATCCCGCCCTCGCCGCCGTCGTCGTCGCCGTCGCGGGGAGCGAGCTCGCCGACGGGCGCGTCGAGGGCCGCGGCCACGGCGGGCGGCAGATCGTCGGGCTCCACCTCGGGCGACCGGCAGAAGATCGCCGCGCGCTCGACGGCGTTCCGGAGCTCGCGGACGTTGCCGGGCCACCGATGAGCGAGGAGCGCGCGCCGCGCCTCGGCAGAGAACCCCTCGAGCCGATGGCCCGTCTCGCGTCGAAGATCGGCCAGGAATCGCTCGGCGAGGAGCGTCACGTCGTCGCCGCGCTCGCGGAGCGGGGGAAGGCGGATCTCGACGACGGCGAGGCGGTAGTAGAGGTCGGCGCGGAAGGCGCCTTCAGCGGAGAGCGCGAGGAGGTCGCGGTTCGTCGCGGTCACGACGCGCACGTCGGGTCGGAGCTCGGGCCCGCCGCCGAGGCGCCGGAAGCCCTTGCCCTCGATCGCGCGGAGCAGCGTCGCCTGGGTCGGACCGGGCAGCTCGCCGACCTCGTCGAGGAACAGCGTGCCGCCGGTGGCGAGCTCGAACGCGCCCTTGCGGCGGGCGACGGCGCCAGTGAACGCGCCCTTCTCGTGGCCGAAGAGCTCGCTCTCGAGGAGGTCGCCGCGCAGCGCCGCGCCATTGATGGCCACGAAGGGGCCGCGGCGGCGCGGGCTCAGCCGGTGGATCGCCGCGGCGGCGAGCTCCTTGCCGGTGCCGCTCTCGCCGGTCAGGAGGACGGCGGCGCCGGCGGGCGCGGCCGTCGCGATCTGCTCCTGGACGCGCCGCATCGGGTCCGAGTCGCCGAGGAGATAGGTCGGGCTTCGCGGCACCGCCACGGCGGCGCGTCGCGCCGGCGCCGCGCCGCCGGCGGCGTCGCCGTCGTCGAGCGAGAGGGTCATCGTCGACACGCACGGCGCGACGCCGCTGCCGCTGCCGTCGTCGTCGCCGACCACGACGAGGGTGACGCCGGCGAGGCGGAGCTCGTCCCCCGCCTCGAGATCGGCCCGCGCGCAGCGGACGCCGTTCAGGAAGGTGCCGTTCCGACTCCCACGATCCTCGAGCCGGAGGCGCCCGTCGGCGAGGTCGAGGACGAGCTCCGCGTGGAGGCGCGAGACGCCCTCATCGAGGAGAACGACCTCGCTCGCGGGGTCGCGCCCCACGCGGTTCCGGTCGGGGAGGACGGGGTGGACGGCGCCACGGTTCGGGCCGTCGGTCACGATGAGACGGGGCACGCGGTCGGCTCCGGTTCGGGATCGGCCGCATCGTGCGCTCGGGGACGGCGCGGGTCAACGATGAGGCGGAACGCCCTTGCCCCGCGGCGGGTTGAACCGACGGGGCCGCCCGAAACGACGGCGCCGCGCCCCCTTGCCCGCAGAGCCCACCGTCACTTAGGATGCGCATCTCGGGCTCGAAAAAGAGGAGCCGTATGGGCGCTATTAGGATCCTGTGCGAGGCCTGCGGCAAACGCGGCAAGGTCCCGGACAAGTACGCGGGCAAGAAGATCAAGTGCCCCGACTGCGCGGAGAAGATCCGCGTGCCGGCGATCGAGTACTCCGATGCGGAGCTCGCCCCGGACGCTGGCGATCCGCGGGTCGCGTCGGCCAGCAGCCGCATGCCGCCCGCGCAGGCTCGCAAGACCTCCTCGCGCCGCGCCGGATCATCGTCGGGCCAGCGGAAGGCGTCCGGCAAGACGAAGCGCCCGAGCGGCCAGACCAAGAGGCCGAGCGCGAGCGCGGCCCAGCCCAAGGCGCGGAGCGCGTCGGGCACTCAGAAGGCGGCGAGCGGGCGGACCAAGGCAAAGACCGGCAAGCAGAAGGCGATCGCCGCGAAGGCGCCGAAGAAGCTCGGGTTCGCCAAGAAGGGCAAGAAGCCGGCGGCCAAGGGCGCCGACGTCAAGAAGAAGGGCTTCAAGTGGGAGCCCAAGATCAAGCGCGGCCAGGGCGGCCCCAAGGGCGACGACGCGCAGCAGCTCGTCGACAAGCGGAACGCCTCCTCGCGCCGCAAGAAGATGTTCCTCGGCCTGATCATCGGCCTCCTCGTCCTGGGGATCGTCGGCTGGCTCGGCTTCGGGATGCTCCGGGGATCGATGACCGCCGGCTCGATCGCGACCGTCGCCAACGGCCTCCAGCCCGGCCAGATCCCGAGCCACAAGGACGTCCTGAACGCCGTCCCGCGGAGCGCGACGATCGTCGCCGTGGCGCCGAGCATCCTCGTCACCGGACACCCCGAGCAGGAGGTCGACGCGCGTCAGGTCGCGGTCGTCGGCGTCCTCCTCGGCGCGTGGCACGCCGATCCGGGAGCCGCCTCGATCCCGAAGGCGAAGAAGCCGGCCGCCGACCTCCTCGGCCTCCTCGAGAGCCTCAAGCGAACGCTGGACAGCGACGACGCGAACGTCGTCCGCGGCGCCCGCGAGGCGTTCCGGGGCGTCTGGGACTACGACTCGCTCGAGAAGCTGAAGAAGCTCGGCCAGGCGGCCGAGGCGAAGGTCCAGTCGACCGAGTACCGGCTCCAGGGCGAGGACACGCCCGAGCTCCGGAAGGAGCTCGAGGACGCCAAGATCGACGTCGCGTGGTACCACGCCTACTACCAGCACTTCCTCGGCGAGTCGGGCACGATCGACGCGAAGGCGTTCGGCGAGAAGATCTCGCACCTCGACCCGGTCGCCGCGATCAAGGCCAAGCGCGCCGAGGAGCTGCGCACGGCCGGCCTCGGCCCCGACGGCAAGCCCCTGAAGCCGGGCGAGGGCGGAGCGGCCCCGGCGCCCGAGGGCGGCGGCGCGACGCCGCCGGCCGGCGAGGGCGAGACCCCACCCGCGGACGAAGGCGAGACGCCCCCCGCGGGCGAATAGCAGCTCCTCCCGGCCGCGCCCACCGCGCTAGTGTGAATCGAGGGGTCAGGTCCAGGATTCACACCAGAGGGGCCAGGTCACACCAGCCGCTGCGACAGATCCGCTCGTGTGATTCCTGGACCTGACCCCTTCGATTCACACCAGAGGCAAGCGCCTTCGCGCGCACCGGAGACGGCGCGGGCCGCGGGCGACCGTGAGTGGATAGCATTCCGGACGCCACGCGCGCGGGAGGGACTCGTACTCTTGCCCCCGCGGGCTGGCTCGCAGCGAGGGGATCCGAGGTTCGGTCGAGCGCGCCGACCGCGGATCGAACCTGACCGGCTCGATGCGAGGCAGGGGGCGGCGACGGGTCGAGGACGACGCCACCTGCTCCCGAGCTGATCTCGGGCCACTCACCCCAGGTCGAGGTAGCGGGCCCGGTAGTAGATGAGCTCTCGCCCTCGAAGTCGTGCCCGCCCGGTGAAGAACATCAGGCCGATTCGACCGGGCGGCGTTCGACGTGGCCGTTGCGCTCGAACCACGCGATGGCGTCGAGGAACGCCTCCTCGACGGGCGTCTGCGGGAGCTCGAGCTCGTTGATCGCCTTGCGGGCCGAGAAGAACATCTTCTTCTTCGCCATCCGGACGGCGTCGATCGGCGCCATCGGCGGCTTGCGGCTGACCCAGTCGGCCC
Source organism: Planctomycetota bacterium (assembly GCA_029260755.1). Lineage (GTDB taxonomy): Bacteria > Planctomycetota > J058 > J058 > JAJDCQ01 > JAJDCQ01. Next base: position 69,305 of record JAJDCQ010000110.1, read on the forward strand.
ACGCCTGGCTGCAGAGCCCGTAGGCGTAGGCGACCCCCCAGGGCATCCGGATCCGGGGCGCGGGGACGCCGGTCAGCCGCTCGAGGAGGGCGAAGATCTCGCGGAGGGTCATGTTGCGGTTGCCGAGGATGTAGCGCTCGCCGGCGCGCCCGCGCCGGAGCGCGAGGATGTGGCCGCGGGCGACGTCGCGGACGTGGACGACGTTGAGGCCGGTCTCGACGAAGGCGGGCATCTTGCGATTGATGAAGTCGACGATGATCTTCCCGGTCGGCGTCGGCTTGACGTCGAACGGGCCGATCGGGGCGCTCGGGTTGACGACGACGACCGGCATCTCGGTCTCGTCGGCCACCTCGAGGGCGGCCCGCTCGGCGAGCACCTTGCTCTTCTTGTAGTCGCCGGGCGCCTTCGCCGGATCGAGCGGCATCGTCTCGTCGCCGTCGCGGCCGTCGCCCGGCGTGTCGATCGTCGCGACGCTCGAGGTGTAGACGCACCGCTCCACGCCGGCGCGGGCCGCGGCCTTCAGGAGGCGACGCGTCCCCTCGACGTTGATCTCGTAGATGACGCTCGGGTCCTCCTCCCACAGGCTGTAGCGCGCGGCGCAGTGGAAGACGTGGGCGCAGCCGCGGACGGCGTCTCGGAGCGAGGCCTCGTCGCGGAGGTCGCCGGTCACGATCTCGGCGTCGAGGCCCTCGACGTTGCGTCGATCGCTCGAGGCGCCGACGAGGAGGCGGACCTCGAACCCGTCGGCGATGAGCTCGCGGGCGAGGCTGGCGCCGACGAAGCCGGTCGCGCCGGTGAGGAGGGTCTTCTCGGGGCTCTTCATGGGCGCGGATGGTAGGAGCGCGGCGGGGGCGGATCAAGCGCGCGACTCTGGTAGGGTGGGGGCGTGAGCGAGGCGGAGACCGAGACCGAGACGGAGACGGAGACGGCGGAAACGGCCGAGGCGGCCCCTGCCGTGGAGACCGCGCCCGATGCAGATGCCGGGCACGGGCACGGAGCCACACGGTCCGCGGGCGTGCTGGTTCGCCTCGGCTGGGCTCTGGCGGCTCTGGGCGTCGGGGGCGGGTTGGCGCGGCAGGTCGTGACCTACCCTCACGAGGCGGCGGCGCTCGGCCACATCGGGCTCGCCGGGCTCGTCCTCGGCTCGATCGCCGCGGTGATCTCGCCGCGACGGGCGAGCTCGCTGGCGTCGCTGTGGGTCGGGGTGTTCCTCGTCGGCGTCACCCATGCGGGCTACCGCGGGATCCCGGAGCTGCCCGACGTGCTCGCCCGCCGCCTGCGCGAGAGCGAGGCGAGCCGCCTCGGCTCGCCTCCGGCGATCGCCCCCGGGCTCGACCTCGTCCTCTCCGACGCGGGCCATCGCGCGGCGACCGATCGCCTCCTCGCCGCCATCGAAGCGCGCCGGGCCGGCTACACCGGGCTGCTGCCCGAGCTCGCGCGTCGCGCCGAGGTGACGGTAGACGAGGACCTCATCGCCACGGTTGCCGACGAGATGGCGACTCCGAAGCTCGCCGTCTCACGCGCCCGGCTCTCCTGGATCGAGGTGGTCCGGTCGCTCGAGGAGCGGGGCGTCGCGGAGCTCGCCGCGGTCGAGGCGACCGACCGGGCGCGCGCGGACGTGCTCGCCGCGTTTCGCGCTCGCGGGCTCGACCCGCCCGTCGCGGCGACCGAGCGCGACGTCATCCTCCCGCCCGCGCGCGCCCTCGCCGAGGCGCTCCGCGATCCGGACCCGGCCGTTCGCGAGCGCGTCGCCGAGCTCTGTCAGCCCGACGACCCCTCGCTCCCTCTCCTCGACCGCCCGGCGGTGCTTCGCGTCCTCGCCGACGCGCTCGACGCGGAAACCGAGACGTCGGTCCGCCTCGCGATCGTGGCCGCCCTCGCGGCGCGCTCGGAGAACGCGAGCCGCAGCCTCGAGCCGGTCTCGCACGCCCTCCTCACCGCCACCGGCGACGCCGAGGCGCCGGTCCGGCTCGCGGCGGCGGAGGCGCTCGCCGTCCTCGGGCCGCGCGCGCTCGTCTTCCTCCGCCGGCTCCTCGTCGATCTCCGGGCGGTCACCCGCGAGCGCGGAGCGGCCTCGTCGGCGGGGGGAGCACCGGCTCCCGACCGCCCGGCCGACCTCGCCTGGGCGAACGCCCTGACGCTGGTCGACGCGCCCGTCGACGAGCTGCTCCGGGTGATCGACGCGCGGGTCGACGAGACCGAGCTCCGGCGCTTCGTCGCCGCGGCCGTCCTCGCCGGCCGCGAGAAGACCGACGCGAGCACCGACGGGCTCGCGACCGCGGCCGGCGACGCGTTCTGGCTGGTCCGCCTCGGCGCGCTCCGCGGCCTCGACGGGCGGCGATCGCTCACCGAGCGGGCCGAGCTGGCGATCGTCCGCGCGCTCGCCGACGCCGACGCATCCGTCGCCAAGCAAGCTCGCCGCTTCGATCGCAGCCGCCTGACCCGCGGGCTCGCCCTCGCCCTGCGCGACGCGGAGGAGCGGATCCGCCGCCACGCCATCCGCGAGGTGTCGGCGCTCGAGCCCGGCGTGACGATCGCCCTCCTCGAGCTGCTCATCGGCGCCCTCGACGATGAGAGCGCGCGGGTCCGCCGGCTCGCCGCTCGGGCGATCACCCGAGCCGGGCCGCGGGGCGCGCCGGCCGCTCCCGCGCTCGTCGCCCGGCTCGACGACGAGGATCCCGAGGTCGTGATCGAGGCCATCCGTTGCCTCCATCACCTCCGGGCGACGGCGGCGGCGCGCTCGAAGCTCGGGATCCTCGCCGAGAGCCACCCGGACGAATCGGTCCGCCGAAGCGCCGAGGGGGCGCTCGGGACGCTCGACGGAAGTGCCGACCACTGAGCACTTCTGCCCACCCACCTCTCAATTCAGGTTGATACTTATTCCCGGCTCGGCGCGCCGCGTCATCGCGGGGGCCCCTTGTAAGTCCTCGCCAGGCCTGCCATCAAGGAGACGGGGGGAATGCCGACCTCATCGGCGTTCCATTTGCAATCTGGTACCGCTTGCCCGGGATCGCGCCGAGTTCGTGATCGCGTGGCGCCCCACGTTCGCAGCAGGATGGAGGAAGAAGATGCGTCGATCGTTCCTCAGATGGGCCGTGGCGCCCGGCATCGCCATCGCGATGCTCGCCGCCCTCGTCCCCGCGCACGCCACGACGTGCGAAGCGCTCACGGTCGCCGACCTCGCCAAGCGCGCCGAGCTCGTCGTCCACGGAACCTGCGAGTCGGCGACGGCGGTCTGGAACGTCGACCGCACGCGCATCGACACGGTCGTGACCGTCCGGGTGACCGAGATGGTCAAGGGCCGACGCTCGCGCCGGATCACCTTCCGCTGCCCCGGCGGCACCCGCGACGGGAAGATCTACTACATCCAGGGCATGCCCAGGATCGAGGCCGGCCAGGAGGTCGTCCTCGCCCTCTCCTCCCTCGGCGGCAACGGCGTCCGCGTGCCGGTCGGCCTCGCCCAGGGTGCGTTCCGCGTCGTCGACGGCGTCGCGATCCGCGACCCGCGCGGCGTCAACCGCGTGGCGCCGGCCGGCGCCCCGCCGCCCGGCGAGTGCCGGGAGCGGATCCCGCTCGGCGAGCTGCTCGCCGTCCTTCGCGCGAACGCCCGCTAGGCCCGACGGAGAAGAGATAGAGACATGAACACCCACGACCAGCTCCGTCCGAGCACCCCGCGCCGCCGCCTCGCCCTCCGCGTCGCGGTCGGCCTGCTCCTCCTCACGGCGATCGGGACCGGCTCGGCGATCGGGTTCATCCCGATCTCGTTCAACGAGAACACCGCCCCGTTCTTCTGGTTCGAGGCCTCGTTCCAGGACATCGACTTCGTCATCAACGCCGACGGCTCCGATGACATCAGCGACGACTCCGAGGAGGCGGCGATCCGGCTCGCGTTCCAGGAGTGGGAGGACGTCCCGGGCGCCTTCATCTCCTTCGTCGAGGACACCAGCGCGGGCGCCCGCGCCATCAAGCGCACCAACACGGCCGACCACGTCGTCTTCTTCGACGAGAACAACTCATCGGGCTTCTTCAACGGCAACAGCTCGGTGATCGCCGTCACGCCGCTCCTCGCCGATATCGCGACGGGACGGATCCAGGACGCCGACATCATCTTCAACGGCGACGACCAGAGCTTCAGCGTCGATCAGACGAGCGGCACCTTCGACGTCCAGGCGATCGCGACCCACGAGATCGGTCACTTCATCGGGCTCGATCACGAGCCCTCGCTGCGCGCCACCCTGTTCCAGGCGGCCGGCGCGACCCAGATCCACGCCCGGAGCCTCTCGACCGACGACGAGACCGGCGTCGCGGTGACCTACCCGGAGAACGCGTTCATCTTCGGCACCGGCTCGATCTCGGGCAACGTCGTCGATGGCAACGACGCGCCGGTCCGGGCCGCCCACATCTGCGCGACCGACAGCGACGGCCTCTTCGCCGCCAGCACGGTCACCGACGCCAACGGCGACTACCAGCTCGACGGCCTGGCGCCGGACATCTACACCGTTCACTGCGAGCCGCTCGACGAGCCGACCGGCGTCGGCGACATCTCCCGCCTCAACGCGGCCGACACCGACTTCACGACCGCCGAGCAGGCGAACATCGACGTCGGCGCCGGCGACGACGAGTCGGTCGATTTCGTCGTCGCTGACCTCAACGCGGCGGGCGCGCGCCTCGACGTCCTGTCGGTCCTCCCGAGCGAGCGGGTCCGGGGAACGGCCTCGTTCACCCTGCGGGTCGGCCTGGCCGGCTTCGAGCCGGGCAACATCGACTTCACGATCTCCGGCGACGGGATCGTCCCGGGCCCGGTCGCCTTCGCCGGCAACACGGCCACCGCGGTCGTGACGGTCGCGGCGAACGCGACGCCAGGGATCCGGAACATCCGCGTGACGAACGACGACAACGAGGTCGCGTTCATGACCGGCGGCTTCGAGGTGCTCCTCGCTCCGCCGAACGCCGGCGTCGTCGTCCCGAACCTGGTCGACGTGGCCGCCGGCACGACGGTGCAGATCCAGGGCCAGGACTTCGTCGACGGCGCCCACGTCGTCATCGGCGGCGAGCTCATCGCCGACAACGACGTCAACTTCGTCAACGCCACCCGGATCGACGTCGACCTCCCGACCAACCTCGACGCGGGCCAGCTCGACGTGGTCGTGATCAACCCCGACGGGCAGCAGGACGTCCTCGCGAACGGCCTCGAGGCGGTCGTCGCGCCGGTGATCGACGAGGTCGATCCGACGACGGCCTCCGCCCAGGGCGGCACGACGATCTTCATCCGCGGCTCGAACTTCGTCGACGGCCTCACCGTCGACTTCGACGGCGTCCCCGCCCAGGTGGTCGACGTCCTGTCGAACGAGATCGAGGTGGTCGCCGACGTGATCCCGCCGGGAACGGCCGACGTGACGGTGACCAACCCCGGCGGGCAGTCCGACACCCTCAACAACGCGGTCGACTTCATCGACGAGCCCGCCGTCGAGGTCGACGACGTCGACCCCGACAGCGGCCCGCGACGCGGCCTCTCGCTCGTGACGGTGAACGGCGACGGCTTCCTCGCCGGGGCGCGCGTCTTCTTCGACGCCGAGGAGGCGGGCGACGTCGAGGTCGTGAGCGGCCAGGAGATCATCTGCATCACGCCGGCGGGGAGCGGGTCGGTCGACGTGCGCGTCCGGAACCCGAGCGGCCTCGAAGGCCTCGCCAAGAACGCGTTCACCTACGTGAACGGGGCGGGCGGCGGCGGCGGGGGCGGCGGCGGCTGCGGCGCGCCCGCGACCGCGTCGGTCGGCCCGGCCGACCTGACGGGCAGCCTCGGACCGATCGCGCTGCTCCTCGCGATCTTCTGGGTGCTCGGGATCACGCGCCGCCGGAGCTGACCCCCGCCGAGAGACGGACGCTCGATCCAAACAACCGGGCACGACTCGCCGAGCGGCGGGGCGTGCCCGGCGTCGTTTCAGCGCGCCGACCGCTCCCGCGTGCGACGCTCCGCCACGAGGAGGAGGACGAGGCGGCCGTAGCTCGCGACGCCCTCCTTGCCCTGGAGCTTGAGGTAGGTGTCGTTGACCGCGTCGGAGAGGTCGCCGACCGGCGTGTCGTAGGCGTCGAACCACGACGCGTAAGCGGCGAGGTCGCGGAGGCACGCGGCGCTCCAGCGCGCCCGGACGCGGGCGAACGCGGCGGGGTCGGCCTTGGCGAGGGCGCTCTCCACGTGGAGGGCAGCCATGAACGCGCCCGAGTAGGCGTAGTCGGCGTCGGGATGCCGGCGGCACGCCCGCCACGCCACGTAGCTCGCCTCGTCCTCGGCGGCGAAGCCCTGCTGGTGGGCGAGCTCGTGGCTGGCGATGAACGGCAGCCGGCTCGGCGGCGCGGTGACGTTGACGTTCGCCTCGCCCGTGTAGGGGATGAAGATCCCGGTCGTGCTGAGGTACGACATCACGGCCGAGCCGAGGACCGGCTTGGGCGGGCCGTAGGCCGGGCCGATCAGCTCGGGCAGCTCCTCGGCGAGCGGCTCGTAGCCCCGCGGAGCCCTCGCGAGAGCCTCGCGCGCTCCCTCGGGGAAGCGGATCGCTCCGGCGGCGTCCTCGACGATCCGCGGGTCCTCCCGGAGGCGATTCGCGAGCTCGACGAGCTCCACCGCGGCCGCCTCGAGCTCCTGCACCGTCGGAGAGCTCGCGTCGAGGTCGAGGCTCTCGGCCAGCGGAGGACGACGGTAGTTGACGCCCCACAGGAGCACGAGCGCCGCCCAGGCGATCGCGACGGCGGGAAGGGCGGTCGCGACGCCCCAGCCGAGGACGCGTCGCGGGCGGCGCCGCCGACGGACGAGGGCGACCGAGGCGCGCCCGACCCGGAAGGCCGTGACGCCGGTCAACCCGACGAGGATCAGCTCGGCGAGCGAGAACGGCAACCAGCCGGTGATCAGGTTCAGGACGGTCGCGACGACCGGATAGATGCGGCGGGCGTAGACGTGCTCGGCGAAGTCGGGCGACGCGGTCGCGAGGAGCTGAACGGGCAGGGCGAGGGCGACCGCCACCCCGGTCACGATGAGCCGCGACCGCCAGCGGACGGCCGGGTCGAGCTCGGCGACCTCCGTAGCGGCATCCGCTTTCGAGGCGTCTGGAACGGGCTCGCCGACGGCGGCGGCGGCGGGGACGTCCGCGGCGGGCGGCGAGTCGCTCGCGTCAGCGGCGTCGGCGGCGGTCATCGACCCGCCTGCCGCTCGACGACGAAACGCGCGCGGGCCACGTTTCCGGCCTCGTCGACCGCCTCGACCTCGACCGTGTTCGCGCCCTCCTCGAGCGAGATCTGCCGGCGGAACGCGCGCCTCCGGACGCCGGCCCGGCCGCCCGCGACGGTCACCTTGCAGCCGTCCTCGGACACGGTGCCCGTCACCGTCAGCCGGCGCTTCTCCACGACGTCCGGGATCGGGTCGAGCGCGATCACCGGCGGCTCGAGGTCCGGAGCGTCGCCGGACGGTCCGTAGATCCGCACCCGGCCCTCGGCGGCGACCGCAAGCAGGGCGCCATCCGGCGTCCAGGCTATCCGCACCGGGTCGCCCGGCGGCGACACGTCGAGGGCGTGCACCTCCCCGAAGCGCTCGGTCTCGTAGAAGCGGACCTTCCCGTCGCCCGGCGCGACCGCGAGGACGCCGCCGGCGGGCCCCCACGCGACCGCGGCGACGCGCTTGCGGCCCGGGTCGCGGGGGAGGCGCCGGAGCAGCGCGCCGGTCCGGGCGTCCCAGACCCGCGGCTCGTGGCACTCGGTCGCGATGAACCGGCCGTCGGGGCTCCAGGAGATCGTCCGCGCCTCCTCCTCCTGACGCACGAACGTGCAGATCAGCGAGCCGTCGTCGACCCGCCACACCTTCACGAGCCCGTCGTTCCCGCCCGAGGCGAGACGCGTGCCGTCGGGGCTCCAGGCGAGCCCGAGGACCGTGTTCTCGTGGCCGCGGAGCGTTCGCTCGATCTTGCCGTCGGCGAGCGTCCAGAGCTTGACGGTCGCCTGGTCGCTGCCCGTCGCGACGCGGGCGCCGTCCGGGCTGACGGCGAGGACCATCGGGAAGTCGCCGGCGCCGTCATCGACGCCAGTGAACGCGGGCTCCGTGCTCCGCGCGAGATCCCAGACGTGGAATCGTCCCGACCGCTCGCCGGTGACGAGCAACCCGGCCCGGTCGCGCCCCGCGGGGAAGTCGGCCTGGACGTTCCCCGAGTGTCCGGCGAGCTCCGCCATCAGGCGCGCCTTGCCGCTCGAGAACGAGTAGACGCGGGTGGTCCCGGCGGTCGTCCCGATCGCGAGGACGCGGCCATCCGCGCGCCAGGAGAAGCTCGCGCCGGCCTCGGGGATCGTGATCACGGCGCGGGCGGGGAGGACCGGACGAGCGCGCGGCGGCGCCTGGGCGAGCTCGGGCAGGGCGACGGCCTGGCCGACGGTGGGGGCGGGCTGGGGAGTCGGGGCCTCCGGATCGGGCTCGGCGGCGGCCGCAACGGCTGCTGGGTCGGCTTCGGCCTCGGGCACGGGCACGGGTACGGGCACGGGCACGGGCGCGGGCGCGGGCGCGGGCACAGGCACGGGCGCGGGCACGGGCACGGGCGCGGGCACGGGCACGGACTCGACGTCTGGCGGCTCAGGCTCGGCAGTCGTCGCTTCGGGCGTCTCGTCGGCGGCCCGGAGGCGATTCGCGGCGGCGAGCTCGTTCTTCGCCGGCTCCTCGAGTTGCTCGGGCGGCTCCCCTCGTCTCGCGATGCCGACGAGGAGCAGCCCGAGGAGAAACGGCACCGCTACGGCGGCGATGAGGATCGGCGGCGGCCCGCCGCGCCCGGCCGGCGCCCTCAGGCGCTCACTCGGGCCGCGGGTTCGCTCGCTCGGCCGGCGGAGGCGCCGACTCGATCGCCGCTCGGGAGCCGGCGGGGGCGCGATCGAGGTCGGGTCCTTCAGTCCGGCGAGCACGTCATCCATCGAGGCTGGCCGACCGTCGGGATCGGCCTCGAGCATCCGCATCCCGAGCGTCGCCTCGGCCGCGGACAGCTCGGGTCGACGTTCCCCGATCGGGACGGGCCGCTCCTTCAGGATCTTGACCGCGAGCTCGACGGCGCGGCCGCGCCCGAACGGCGGGTCGCCCGCGAGCAGCTCGTACCAGAGCGCTCCGAGCGCGTAGACATCACTGCGTTCGTCGGTCGTTCCTCCCCGCACCTGCTCGGGCGGCATGTACGCGGCCGTTCCGACGCCGGTGCCGGTGGCCGTCAGCTTCCCGGCCTCATCGTCGAGCTCGCGCGCGAGGTCGAAGTCCGCCAGGAAGAGACCGCCGTCGTTCGCGCAGAGGACGTTGCTCGGCTTGAGATCGCGGTGGATGACGCGCTGGCGATGCAGATAGCGAAGAGCGTCGGCGAGCGACGCGACGACCGAGCGCGCCTCGGTCGGATCGAGGCGTCCTTCGGCGGCCACGCGCTCGCCGAGCGTCCTCCCCTCGACGTAGGCCATCGCGATGTAGAGGTGCTCCCCGACGAGGCCGCCGTCGTAGACGCGCACGATGCCCGGGTGGACGAGGCGTGCGGCGATGGCGCACCCGCGCTGGAACCGGCCGACCGCCGCCTCGGAAAGCCCCCCGCGCGGCTGCAACACCTTCACCGCCGCGGGGAGCCCGGATACGAGGTGGCGCCCGAGGTAGACGCGGCCGAACCCACCCTGCCCGAGGAGACGCTCGAGGCGGTAGGAGCCGAGGATGATCCCGGAGAGATGGTCCTCGGAGGAGACCGCGCTCCGGAGGTCCTGAAGATCGCCCGACCCACTCGTGGAACCCGTCACGATGAGCAGAGTGGCAGCCGCGTCCCGGCGGCGCAAGAAACTGGCCTGACGGGCGTTGCCTCGTTCATTACCAGCGGAATCGAAAAGCGCGCGAACCGCGCGCCGCTAGTGAGTGCCTCAGTCGCCCTCGAGGACGCCCGCGAGGAACGGGGCGAGGTCCTCGATCCGGAGCAGGGCCGGGCCGCCGTCCTTCCGGGCCGCGGCCGCCGCGAGGCGGGCGCTTCGCTCGTCGAGCGCGACGACGAAGTCCGTCTCGGCATCGACGCGGTCGACGACGTCCGCGCCGAGATGACCGAGCCGCTCGACGAGGGCCGCCCGATCGGGCGCGCCGGTCGGGCCGAGGAGCGCGACCTTCGTCCGCGCGCCGCGCGTGAAGAACGGGCTCGCGATCGGGGCGCCCTTCTCGAGGTCGACCGAGCCGGCCTGCGCGCGGTGGATCTCGACGCTCGAGAGGCCGTCGCCGACCTCGTCGACGACCAGAACCGCGGCGAGCGTCTTCTCGCCCTCGGGGCCGGCCCGCCACGTCGCGAACCGCATCCCGCGATGAAGCCCGTGCTTCTCGCCGAGATCGATCCAGGCGTAGCCGGCATCCTCGGGGAGGACGATCCGGCCGTCCGCCTCGCCGAAGCGGTCGGTCGTGACCGCGCGCCATCCCATGTGCGCGGTCTCGGGCGCCTCGGCCACGACCCGCACCGTCGCGACGGCCGGCTTCGACCCGGTCATCACGACGCGCGCGATCGCCGGCTTCGACTCGGCGACCGCGACCTTCGCGACGACCGGCTCCGTCTCGACGACGCGGACGACGGTCTGCTCGACGGCGAGCGGCTCCGACCGCTCCGACCGCCAGATGACGACGCCCTTCGGCCCGCCGGACGTGCCGGCGATCGCGACCTTGGGCCGCGGCTGCGAGAGCACCGACTGCGACTTCGCGCGGACCGGGCGCGCCTCGGCGAGGGTCGGCGCGGACGATCGCGCGGCCGGCTCCGAAGCGCTCGGCGCCGAGGCGGCGGGGCGGGCTTCCTGGCCGGCGAGCTCCCGGAGCATCAGCGAGCGCTCCGCCTCGAGCTGCGCCACCTCCCGCTGAAGCGCGGCGTTGTCCTCGTTGGCCCTGGCGAGAGCCTCGTGGAGGCGCGCCTGCTCGAGCATGTGGGCGCGATCGAGCGCTGGAATCGTCGGCGCCTCGACCGGCGGCAGCTCCTCGTAGGTGAGCAGCTCCTCCTCCTCGGAGACCTCCAGCGATTCGGTCGACGCGCAGGCGATCGAGCCGAGGGGGAAGGCGAGGACGAGGGCGAGAGCCAGGGCGTCGGTCGATCTCATGGCGCGCTCCGAGGTCAGCGGTCGAGCGATGATGCCGGGCGGACGGAGGCGTTGGCAACCCTGCACTCGAGATGAGGGTGCCCCGTACCATCTCCAATCATTGCACGCCGGCCGGGGCCGGATGGATCCCGGCGGCACTCAACCAAAGCGGGTGACTGCACTTGAGCCAATCGCCGCCCCTCCCCTCGACTCACGACCTCAGGTCGTAGGCCTTGATCTTGTTGTAGAGGGTCTTGAGCGAGATCCCGAGCTCCTCGCTCGTCTTCGCCTTGTTCCCCTCGTTCCGGGCGAGCGCCGCGATGATCTCGAGGCGCTCGGTCTCCTTGAGCGACCGGAAGCCCGATCGATCCGACGACGCGCCGGCGCCATCGAGGACGCGCAGCCCGTCGAAGTACTCGAGCACGTCGGCGCCGCGGATGACGGGGCCGTCGGTGAGGATGAGGAGGCGCTCGACGATGTTCTGGAGCTCGCGCACGTTCCCCGGCCAGCGATAGCCCTGGAGGAGCGCGATCGCGTCGGGCTCGAGGCGCCGCGGCTCGCCGTCGCTCGCCCGTCCGCGGAGGAAGTGCTCGACCAGCTCGGGGATGTCCTCGGGTCGCTCGCGGAGCGGAGGGACGGTCACGTGGATCGTCTGGAGACGGTAGAAGAGGTCCTCCCGGAAGCGCCCCTCGGCCGCCTCCTCCCGGAGCCGGCGGTTCGTCGCCGCGATCACCCGGACCGTCACCGAGAGGAGCTCGTCCCCGCCGAGCCGCCGCAGCTCGCCGAACTGGAGGAAGCGCAGGAGGCGCACCTGCGCCTCGAGCGGCAGCTCGCCGATCTCGTCGAGGAAGACGGTGCCGCCGTCCGCCTGCTCGAACAGCCCGTGCTTGCGCCGGTCGGCGCCGGTGAAGGCGCCCTTCTCGTGACCGAAGAGCTCCGAGAGGAGGAGCGACTCCTGGAGCGCCCCGCAGTTCACGACGACGAGGGGCCGGTCCGCGAGCGCGCTCCCGAGGTGCAGTCGACGGGCGAGGAGCTCCTTGCCGGTTCCGCTCTCGCCCTCGATCAGCACGCTCGCGTCCGACGGCGCGGCCTTGTCGATGATCCGGAGGGTGCGCTCCATCGCGGCGCTGCGGGTCACGAACGCCGGGGGGCCCGGCGCGCGGCTCGCCTCGTCGGCGGTCCCGCGGCGTCGAGCGGCCGCGCGCGCGACCAGCAGCTCGAGCTCGGCCAGGCGGCACGGCTTCGTCAGGTAGTCGAACGCGCCGAGCTTCATCGCCTCGACCACGCTCTCGATCGAGCCGTGGGCGGTCAGGACGATCACCTCGACGGAGCTCCCGGCCCGCCGGGCCTCGCGGAGGACGTCGAGCCCCTCCATCCCGGGCATCTTGAGGTCGAGGAGGAGCACGTCGAACGGCTCCTCGCGGAGCCGCTTCAGCGCCTCGTCCCCGCGCCCGGCCTCGGCGATCTCGAGCCCCGCCCGGCCCAGCTCCTTCCGGAGGAGCTTGCGGAGGCTCGCCTCGTCGTCGGCGATGAGGACGCGGATCGGCTCGTCGGTCATGCGGTCGTCTCCTGCGCGCGCGCGCTCGGGGCGAGGCCGGCCACGGCGGGCTCCGCCGGGACGGGAAGCCGGATCGTCACCGTCGCTCCGGTCCCCGGTCCGTCGCTCCCGACCGAGATCGCCCCGTCGAGGCTCTCGATGATCGCCTGCGAGATCGAGAGGCCGAGGCCCGTTCCGGCCCCCGGCTCCTTGGTCGTGAAGAACGGCGAGAGGACCTGCTCGAGGTCCTCGGCCGCGATGCCCGCGCCGTCGTCGTGACAGCGGAGCACGATCGTCCGCCCGGCGTCCCCGTCCTTCTCGACCGCCGTCGTCCAGGTGACGCGGCCCCCCTCCGCGGGGAGGGCGTCGACGGCGTTGTCGGTCACGTTGAAGAGCACCTGGAGGAGCTTGCCCGGATCGCCGGTGAGGGTCGGGAGATCCTCGTCGGGCGGGAGGTCGAGGACGAGCTCGTGCGATGCACGTCGCTCGCGGAGCTTCATCACCGAGGCGACCGTCCGGAGGACCGCGTTGACGTGGACGGGCCCCGTCCGCGGCCGACCGTCCTGACGCGCGAACGTGAGGAGGTCCGCCGTGATCCCCTTCGCCCGGAAGGCCTCGTCCCGGATGATCTCGAGGTAGTCGCGGAAGTCGTCCGCGTCCGCGTCCGAGGGCGCCGCCGCCGAGACGCTCGGGCCGCCCTCCGGCGCGGAGACCCGCCGGAGCAGGCCCTCGGACGCCGTCGCGATCGAGGCGAGCGGGTTGTTGATCTCGTGCGCGATCCCGGTGGCGAGGGTGCCGAGCCAGGCGAGCCGCTTCTGCCCCATGAGGGTCTCGGTCCGCTCGGCGACGCGGCGCTCGAGCGTCTCGGTCAGCTCGGCGAGGGCGGCGTTCGCGGCGAGGAGCTCCTCGGTGCGCGTCCGGATGATCCGATCTCCCCGCCGGAACACGAGGAACAGGACGAAGACGGTGAGCAGCATCGACGCCGCCGACACGGCCGCGACGCGGACCGACGCGGCGCGGACGTCCGCGGCGATCCGTTCGGCGTTCTGGTAGGTCTCGATCACGCCGGTGATCCGGCCCTGCCCGTCGCGGACCGGGACGTAGGTCTCGAGGAGCGGCACCTCGAGCGCGCCGCCGGCATCGAGCGGGCTCGCCCGGTCCACCATGTTGGAGCTGACCTTGCCCGCGCGAGCGCGGTCGTAGTAGGGGTTCTCGGCGATCTGGTGGCCGACGTGCTCCGGCACCGTCGAGTAGGTGATCCGCCCCTGGAGGTCGAAGAAGTAGATGCGCTCGACGCCGAAGCCGCCGCCCGCGCGCCGGACGATCCGATCGAGGGCGGCCTGCTGCTCGGCGTCGTCGAGGTCGACGTAGCCTCGGTCGCGCATCGTCGGCACGACGAAGTCCGACTGGACCTGGCGATGGACGTGGCCGACCAGCATGACCGCGAACCCCTCGGCCTGCTCGATCACGTCGCGCCGCGTCTCGCGCGCGAACAGCATGCCGACGATCGTCGTGACGACCGCCAGGGTCACCACGCTCGCGGTGACGAAGTAGCGGAGGAGGCCGAACTCCCGGCGAGGGATCGGGGGCGTCGTCGGGGGCGTCGTCGTCATCGCACCCTCTCGAGCAGGACCACGCTCGCCTCCGGCCCGTCGAGCGCCTCGCTCCGGGCGAAGCGCGCGACGACTCGCCAACGAGAAGACGGCCGATCGCCCACGACCTCGTTCGTCGCGAGCACCCGACCGGGCGGCACCCAGCGGCCGTGGAGCGCGGCCTCGAGCGCCGCCTCGTCCGGCACCGCCGCTCGATCCACGCGAGCGGCGTGCCAGTCGAGCACGCGAATCGTCGCGGGGGCGCCGAAGACGACCGACGACGGCGAGAGTCGCGCCGACGCCCAGCGAGCCAGGGCGACCCGCGCCGCCGGCGCGTCGCGCTGCTCCCGCGCGAGGTCGAGGCCGTGGCCCCCCGCCGGGAGGACGAACCCGAGGACGATCGCGAGCGCGAGGCCGCGCCGGGGCCATCGCCCGCGCTCCGGTCGCGCCCCCCGCGGACGCTGGCCGCGCGGCCCGATCAGGATCGCCGCGACGCCGGCGCCGGCGAGCGCGGCGAGCGGGACGAGGAGCGGCAGGACGTGGCGCGGCCGCTCGAGGTTCTGCGCCGCCAACGCCCAGAGCACCCAGGGGACGACGAGCCAGAGGAGAAGACGCCCGGGCGCGGGCGCGCCGACGCCCTCGCTCGCCGCCGGGTCGACCAGGGCGCGGTCCGGCGCGCGGCGCCCGAGCCTCCGGAGCGCCGAGACGCCGAGGGCGACCGCCGCGAGGGTCGGCAGGATCGTCCACGCCGGCCGCCCGGGACCGACGAGACCGAGCCCGACCGTCCCCAGCCCGTGGAGGAGGCGACCGGGACGGCCCAGCGGCGAGGCGTCGGTCAGGGCCGAGCCGCCCCAGCGGCCGAAGTGACCGCCGATGAAGCCCGCGCCGACGCCGACGTAGCGGGCGAGGCCGACCGACGCCACGAGCGGAACGAGCCAGGCGGCCACCCCGAGCCCGAGCCCGGCGAGCGCCCGCCCCGGCCGCGCCGCGCCGAGGAGCCCGATCGCCACGGGCGCGAGCGAGGGACGCAGCCCGAGGCCGGCCCCGAGGACGAGCCCGGCGCCGAGCGACCGACCCCGGGCGAGGAGCGCCGCGGCGACGGCGAACGCCGCGACGCCGGGGGCGTCCGAGAGGGCGCGCGTCCCGAGGGTCCACGCGAGCGGGCTCGCGAGCCAGATCAGACCGGCGGCGAGGCCGGCGGCGCCGAGGCCCCGGGCGACGCGGCGCGGTGAATCGGGAGCCGGCGCTCCGGCGGCCGGGGGTGGGGCGAAGCTGCCGGCGATCGACCGGGCGAGGTCGGCGACGGCGACGGCGGCGACGATGGATGCGATCGCGGCGAGCAGCCCGAGCGCCCGCGCCTCGTCGCCGGCGACCGGGAGGAGGACGCGCGCCGCCAGGATCAGGAGCGGATACCCCGGGAAGTGGGGACGATCGGCCTCGAGGTCGAAGTCGGTCACGCCGAGGGCGAGGTCGACCTCGTCCCGACCGTCGAGGCGGGGCACGACGAACGGGATGCGCGCGAGGAGGCCGACGGCGACGAGGAAGGCCGCGCCGCCCCACCAGGCGAGGCTCCCGCGGTGGCGGTCGCTCAGAACCACGCGCCGACCTCGATGAAGAACAGATCGTTGTCGATCTCGGAGCCTCCCCGTTCGAACGCCCACTGATACTCGAGCTTGACGAAGAAGTGCTCGACCGGAGACCACCCGAGCCCGGCGCTCAGCCGGTCGACGTCGAGATGGTCCCGGACCCGGCTGTCGCCGTCGATGCCGTCGATCCGGAGCGAGCCCTCGAGCCAGTCGATCGCGAAGACCTCGGGCTCCCATCGGTAGACGAGGGTGACGTAGTAGCCCCAGCGGTGGAACGACCCTCCGTTGAGCCGCTCCTCCTCGACGTTGCCCAGGACGTACTCGGCGACGAGGCGGAAGCCGCCCACCTCCGCCCGGAGATCGACCCCGAAGAGATGGAGGAGGCGACGGGCATCGTCGTCGTGACGCCCGACGTATCCGCTCGCGCCGATCTCGAGGCCGGGGCGCAGGACGGCACCGAGGCGGCCGGCGACGGCCTTGTCGTCGTTGTTGTCGCGGACGATGTTCGTCTCGAGGGTGGGCCGGTCGTCGCGCTCGGGGCCGCGGAGGCCGTTGACGACGGCGAGCTCCCATCGGAGCCCGAAGCCGCTCTCGGTGTCGAGCCGCCCCTTCACGAAGACCCCGAGGTCGCCGTAGGTCCCGGGAAAGACCCGCCGGAACGGCGCCGGGCGGTCGATCAGCGGATTCCGGTTCGGGGCGTAGTAGAAGCGCTCGACGCCGAACGGGACGTAGTTGATCCCGACCGAGACGGTGAGGAGCTTCTCGACCGCCTCCCACTCGAGGACGGCGAGGTCGAGCTCGATCTCGCCGCCGTCCTCGCCGACGTACTCGACCTCGGTCTTGACCCACAGATCGTCGGTGATCCGGAGGCCGAGGAAGATCGCGATCGAAGAGAGGCTGAAGGTGTGCCCGGTGACGCCGTCGACCGTCCGCTCGTCCGACTTCGGATAGAAGGCGGAGATGAGGCTCCCGCGCCCGTGGAGCTCCCACCACGGATCCTCGTCGAGGTCGACCTCGTCGATGTCGAAGCCATCGTCGCCGAGCTCGAAGCCGCCAGAGCCGTCGCCGTCGGCGGACGGGTCGAGCCCGAGCTGGATCCCGTCGTCCGGCGCCTCGGCCCCGGCCTCGCCGTCATCCCCGCGCGCGGCCGACGCCCCGGCGAAGAGGCCGAGGAGCACCAGAGTGACGATCGGGCCCGCGCGGCCCATCACTCGTCCCCGTCTCCCTCGTGCTCCCCGACGGGCGTCGCGGCGCCGAGGCGCTTCGGCGTGACGAAGAACGGAAAGACTTTCCGGACGAGCGCGAGGATCCCGTCGGCCGCCCGCGCGAAGCGCTCGGGCTCCGGCTCGCGCGCCCCGACGCCGAAGAGCCCCTCGGACCCGACCGACTCGCGGACCTCCTTCAGGAGCGCGAGCATCGCGCCGTGGTGGTCCGTCCCGTCGCGCTCGTCCCGCGCCCGGACGTTCCCCGCGAGCACGTCCTCGTAGTAGACGGTCGCCGAGCGGGCGCGTGCCCGGGCGGGGACGAAGCGAGCGACCTTCTCGCGGAGGTTCCAGTGGAGCTTCTGGAGCAGGGCGAGGGCGACGAGGTTCGCCCACGCGTTCGCCGTCGCCTGCAGATCGTGCTTCGCGGTCGCCTCGGCGACCGCGTCCGAGAGGTCGATCCCGAAGTCGTCGCGGAGCTCCTCGAGCTGCCAGGCGACCCCCTTCGTCGCGCGCTCGGCGTCGGCCCACTCCTTGTCTCGCGCGCTGCGCACCGCGTGCTTGAACGCCTTGAGGAGCGGATCTTCCTGCCGCGAGTAGCCGTAGCCCTGGGGGAGGATGAGCGAGAAAAGCGGCACGATGACGGCGATGTGCGAGAAAGCACGCATGAAGTCGGCTCGGATGCTGGGAGTGGGGCATTCTACGCACATCCGGTACCCGCGGGGAGCCTTCGTCCGGCCCGAGGGCCGTCGTTCGCGTAGACTGACGCCATGCGGATCGCCGTCCTCGGCGCGGGCCCCTGCGGGCTCGCCGCCGCCTGGGACCTCTCGCTCGCTGGCCACACCGTCACCGTCATCGAACGGGAGCCGCGGGTGGGCGGCCTCGCGGCCACCCACCGGAGGGGCGGCTACGGCTTCGACCTGGGCGGCCACCGACTGATCGCCACCTCGCCCCGCCTCCTCGCCCGGGTCCGGGACGTCCTCGGCGACGCCCTCCTCGAGCGTGAGCGCACGAGCGTCATCCGGATGGGCGGCAAGACGTTCCGCTACCCCCTCGAGCTCGGCGACGTCGTCAGGAACCTCGCGCCGCCCGAGGCGGCCGTGGCGATCGCGGGCTACCTCGCCGGCCGCCTCGGCTCGCGACCGCCCGATCGCTCGTTCGAGGACTGGGTGACGGGACGGTTCGGGGCGCCGCTCTACCGCCGCTTCTTCGGCCCCTACACCCGCAAGCTCTGGGGGATGCCTCCCTCGCGCCTGGCCGCCGACTGGGCCGCGCAGCGGATCTCGATCCCGAGCCTCGGCGACGTGATCCGACGCCTCCTCGGACGCGGGCGCGGCACGCCGCGCACCTACGCGCGCCGCTACCTCTACCCGAGGGACGGCATGGGGCAGCTCTTCGAGGCGATCGCCCGCCGCGTCGAGCGAGCGGGTGGTCGCATCCAGACCGCGCGCGAGCCGACCGGGTTCCGCACGGCGCGCGGCCGGATCACGGCCGTCGAGGTCGCGACCGTCTCCGAGGCGGTCGAGGAGGTCGGCGAGGAGCGAGTCGTCATCGAGGCCGACCACGTCATCTCGACGATCCCGCTCCCTCGCCTCGCCCGCCTCCTCCCCGACGGGCTCGACGACGCCGACGCCCGCGCCGCGTGCTCGCTCCGCTTCCGCGCGCTGCGGTTTCTCTGCGTCACCCTCGACCGCCGAGAGCTCAGCCCGTTCACCTGGCAGTACGTCGGCGACCCGCGCTGCATCTTCACCCGGATCCAGGAGCCGCGGCAGCGGAGCCCGTTCGCGGCGCCGCCGGGGAAGACCTCGATGATGCTCGAGATCCCCTGCGACGCCGGCGACGCCGTCTGGACGGCCGACGACGCGCCGCTCCTCCGGCGCGCCCTCGCCGACCTGCGCACCCTCGGGCTCGACGTGGAGCGCGACGTGACCGGCGTCTTCTCGACCCGGGCGGAGCACGCCTACCCGATCTACCGGATCGGCTACGCCGCCCATCGCGACCGCCTCCTCGCCCGAATCGGCCGCGTGCCGAACCTGACGACGGCCGGCCGCCAGGGCCTGTTCCGCTACGTCTTCATGGACGCGGCGATGGCGATGGGCTTCCGCGCCGCCGCGCGGCTCGACGCCGGCTCCCCGCTCGGCGGGCGCGACGCGCTCGGGTATCGCGAGGACGGCGATCTGCTCGAGGTGAAGAGCGTCGCCTGAGCGCGCCGCTCGGCGCTCCCCGTGTAACAGTTACATTCCGCTCGGTCATTCTTACCTGCGATCCCCGCCGGTAAGCCCGACCGCGCCCTCTCGGTAACTCGTTCCGCGTGACCCGGCCTCGACCGGCGCAACCCTCGACGGGCCAAGCATCGAGCGGAACGGCACGCCAGCTGCTCTGCCCGACCCGTCCCACGAGGAGAATCCCATCCCATGAGCTCGAGACTCGCCCTCACCGCCCTCGCCGTCGTCGCGCTCGCGTGCACCCTGCTCGCCGGCTGCAACGCGGTCGACTTCCACGAGCGGCGTCACCTGCAAGACCACGTCATGACGTTCTCCGAGAACCCGGCGGAGACGCATCTCTACCAGAAGACCTACTACTCGCGAGAGGGAAGCGCCGGCGGAATCGGGTCGAGCGCCGGGGGAGGATGCGGGTGCTACTAGAACGTCGAACGACGACGGCTGTCGCGCTCGGCGCCGCCCTGTCGTCGCTCGTCCTGCTCGCGCCGAGCGCGGCGCGAGCGCAGGACGGACCGCGCCCCCCGTCGGAGGCGCCCGAGGCCGAGCCACCCCAGGGGATCGACGCGGGTGAGGCCGACCCGGCCGTCGACGGCGAGGACTCGCCGGAGGGCGGCGACGCCGGCCACGGCTCGATCACGATCCGGATCGGCTTCTACCAGAACGACGACGGCGGCGACGGGAACCCCTTCCTCGACGAGGAGGAGACCGTCATCGAGCCGGTCATCATCTTCGAGTACAACCTGACCGACCGCCTCACCCTCAACGGCTCGTTCAGCTACGACCACGTCTCGAGCGCGTCGATCGACCGGCTCGCGAACTTCGCGGAGCAGTCGGGCGCGAGCGGCGACTACTACTTCGGCGCCGAGCTCGGCGCGACCTACGAGCTCACCGACGACGTCCGCCTCGGCGGTCGGGCGAGCGTGAGCGCCGAGTACGACTACTTCTCGATCGGTCTCGGGCTCGACCTCGCGATCGACATGAACCGGAAGAACACGACCCTCAAGCTCGGCCTCACCGGCTACTTCGACCAGGTCGACGTGATCCGCTTCAACGGCAAGGAGGAGGGAAACGACGATCGGACCTCGCTCACCCTCAACGTCGGGATCTATCAGGTCCTCACCCCGACCGTCCACGCCGAGGTCGGGTTCACGGCCGGCTACCAGACCGGCTTCCTCGAGACGGCCTTCAACGCGGTCGTCCTCGAGGACGCGGCCCTGCCGCCGAACCCGCTCCTCGCGAACAATGCCCGCGGCATCGAGATCAACGAGGAGCTCCCCGACGACCGTCTCCGCGGCGCGGTCTTCGGCAAGATCCGGAAGTACTTCGAGACGGGGACGGGCCTCGAGCTCGGCATGCGCGTCTATGCCGACGACTGGGGCATCTTCAGCGCCAGCATCGAGCCGCGGCTCTACCAGTGGATCGTGCGCGACGTCCTGATGGCGCGGCTGCGCTACCGCTTCTACATCCAGACGGCGAGCGACTTCTACGAGGACAGCTTCTTCGTTCAGGAGAAGTTCCGGACTCAGGACTCCGACCTCGGCGACTTCACCGCCCACAGCATCGGCCTGAAGTTCATCCTCCACATCACCGAGCATCAGACGATCGATCTCTCGGGCGACTATGTCATCCGTGACGACGGGATCGACCAGATCATCGCCGCCCTCGGCTGGCGGATGGAGTTCTGACCGATGCGAATCGCCCCCATCGTCATCCCCGCGATCCTCACGGTCGTCGCAGGCGGCTGCGCGGCGCCCCCGCGCGCCGAGGTCGACCGCGAGACGCCCCTGCGGCTCGTCGACACCGACGGCGCCCCACAGGACCTCGACGCCATCCTCGCGGGCGGCAAGAACGTCGCCCTCGTCTTCTGGCAGACCTGGTGCAAGCCCTGTCGGAACGAGGCGCCCGCCCTCGCCCACGCGGCGAAGCTCCACGGCGACGCGATCCGGTTCGTCGGCGTCGTTCCAGGGTCGGTCGATCAGGCCGAGGTCGTCGCGACCGCGAAGGAGTGGGGGCTCACCTACCCCCAGGTGATCGACGGCGACCTCGCGCTCACGACGCGGTTCGACGTCGACGGGACGCCGACCCTGGTCGTCCTCGGCCCGGGGCGGAAGATCCTCCACCACGACCACCACGTCCCCGAGGACTGGACCCCGCTCCGCGGGTCGAAGCAGGCGTGCGTCGACGGCGTCTGCCCGATCGGCCAGTCGCCGGAAGGGGAGCTCCGATGAGGCACGCCCGCCCCGCCCTCGCCCTTCTCGCCGCCCTCGCCGTCGTCGCCGGACCGAGCGTCCTCGGCGCGGACGACGGCCCGGCCGACGACGACGAGCTCCTCGTTCGCTCCAGGAAGACCGGGGTGATGGGGACCGAGCTGATCGTGACGGCCATCGGCCCGGACCCCGACGCGCTCGACGCGGCGATCGATGCGGCGATCGCCGAGATGCGTCGCGTCGAGGACGTCATGACCGACTGGCGTCCGTCGCCGCTGACGCGACTCAACGAGGCCGGCGGCGCCGGACCGCAGAAGGTGCCCGCCGAGCTCGCCGCCGTCATCGGCGCGAGCCTGCAGCTCTCGAGCGCGACCGGCGGCGCCTTCGACGTCACCTACGCGGGCGCCGGACGGCTCTGGGACTTCAAGGCCGACCCGCCGGTGATCCCGAGCGACGAGGCCATCGCCGCCGCGCTCGGCAGCATCGGCTGGAAGCGCGTGACGGTCGACCGCGAGGCGTCGACGGTCGCCCTCGAGGCCGAGATGCGGATCGGGCTCGGTGGGATCGCCAAGGGGTACGGCGTCGACCGCGCCATGGCCGTCCTGATGAAGCACGGCGTGAAGCACGCGATGGTGAACGCCGGCGGCGACCTCAAGGCGCTCGGCAAGAAGCTCGGCAAGCCCTGGGAGATCGCGATCAAGCACCCGCGGGATCGCGACCGGGTCATCGCCCTGATCCCGGTGAGCAACGTCTGCGTCGTCACCTCGGGCGACTACGAGCGCTTCTTCGAGAAGGACGGCGTCCGCTATCACCACATCATCGATCCGCGCACCGGACGTCCGGCGACCGGCTGCATGAGCGCCACCGTCGTCGGCCCCGAGGCGGCCGTCGCCGACGCCCTCGCCACCGCGATGTGCGTCCTCGGGCCGGAGCGCGGCCTCGAGGTGATCGAGACGTTCGCCCGGACCGAGGCGCTCCTCGTCGGGCTCGACGGAGAGGTCCACGTCTCGAGCGGCCTCGAGAGCGCGCGCCCGAAGAAGAAGGACTGAGCGGACGCCGCGATGCCGACCGCCCTCCCGAGCTCCCCGGCCCCGACCGACCGTGACCTCGCCTGGCGGGTGCTCCGCCTGGCGATTCCATCCGCGACGGGGATGCTCACCCACACCGCGCTCCAGCTCGCCGACACGTTCATGGTCGGCCGGCTCGGCGGCGAGGCGCTCGCCGCGGTCGGCCTCGGCTCGTTCGGGGCCCTGATCGCGATCGCGGTGCTCGGGTCGGTCCAGGTCGGAACGCAGGCGATCGCGGGGCGCCGCATGGGCGAGGATCGCCCGCGCGAGGCGGGCCGCGTCCTCGACAACGCCCTCGCCCTCACGTTCGCGATCGGGCTCCTCGCGACCGCGGCGGTCAGCCTCGGCGCCGGGCTCCCCTTCCTGGCGACCCGCGACCCCGCCGTGGCCGAGCTCGCGACCGGCTACCTCGGCATCCGCGCCATCGGCCTCCTCCCGACGATGGCGGGCTTCGCGTTTCGAGGGTTCTTCTTCGGCGTCGGCCGGATGCGCGCGGCGATGGTCATCATGATCGGGGTGAACGCCCTCAACCTGATCCTGAATGCGCTCCTGATCTTCGGCGCCGGCCCGATTCCGGCAATGGGCGCCCTCGGCGCGGCCTGGGCGACGACGATCGCCGTGACCGTCGGCGCGTTCGCCTGGATCGCCCTCGCCCGCGGCGCGGAGCTCCGGCGCCGCTTCGGGACGCTGCGGCTGGCGAACCTCGACCGCGGCGTCGCCGCCGGGATCGTCCGCGTCTCGGCGCCGCGCGTCGTCCAGGCGCTCGCCCTGACGAGCTTCTTCGCCTTCCTCGCGCTGGTCGAGCAGACCGGGACCGCCGACGCCGCCGCGGCGAACATCATCCTGAAGGTGCACAGCCTCCCCTACCACCTCGCCCTCGGCTCGGGCATCGCCGCGGCGACGCTCGTCGCGCAGAGCCTCGGCGCGGGCCGGCCCGACCTCGCCGAGCGGTTCGGACGGGTCGCCATGCGGGTCGGCGTGGGCGCGACCCTGGTCGTCGGCGTCGTCTACGCGGCCCTCGCCCCGCAGATCCTCGGCGCGTTCACCGACGACGGGACGGTCGTCGCGGTCGGCGTCGTCCCCTTCGCCGCCGTCGCCCTCGCCCACGCCGTCGACGCGGTCGCGATCGTCTACGGCAGGGCGCTCCACGGAGCGGGCGACACCCTCTTCGTGATGGGCGCCGAGATCGTCTGCGGGTTCGGCGTCTTCCTCGGCCTCGCGTGGCTGCTCGCCGTCGTCATCGAGGCGCCGGGCGGAGCGGTCTGGCTCGCCTACCTCGCCTACATGGTCGCCCTCGCCGGAACGACCGCGTGGCGATTCCGGTCGGGCCGCTGGAAGACGATCCGGGTCTGATCGGCGAGCCTCAGTCGTCCAGGAACGGGATCAGGGGTGAGCCGTCGAGCTCCCAGAGCTCGAGCAGGCGGTGGTAGCTCGGCAGATCGCCGAAGCTCTCGACGAAGGGGCGCGCGACCCACTCGACGGCGCGGACCGCGCGCCCGCGGCCGAAGAGCCGGCAGCGATAGACCGTCACGAGCTTGTTCTTGCCTCCGCTCGACCGCAGCTCGGTCGACTTGAACCGCACCGATCGAACCGCCCCGAGCGCGGCCGTCGCGAACGGGAGCCGGAGGAGGACGGCGAACGGCGCGAACGCCTCGGCGGCGTCATCGACGATCGGCGCGAGATCGAGCAGCGCCTCGTTCGCGGCGTCCTCGACGTGACGAACGAACGGCCCGACCACCGCGAGGAGGTCGTTCTCCTCGGTGCCCGCCTCGACGAGGAGCTTGTCCCACAGGGCGTCCCGGGTCGGCTTCGGAGCGACGACGAGAGACCGCTCGACGTCCGAGAGCAGAGATCTCCAGTCGGGATCCGCCGCGTGAAGCGCCCCGGCGACCAGCCGGATCGCCTCGGCCCCGCGAGGAGGCGCCGTCGGGTCGACCTCCGTCGGCGCGACGGGCCGGCGAACGCGCGCCGCGGCGAGGAGGAGCGATCGAACGCGGGCGGGAACGTCGAACGCGGAGGCGAGCTCTCGGCGCACGCCGTCGAGCGCCTCGACCGCCCGGTCGCGCCCCCGGACGTCACACCGAATCGGCGTCCTCGACGACGAGCTGGACGTGGCGATCCGCTCGACCGCGAGGCCAGCGGCGACGAGCGCGTGACGTAGCTGGAAGACGGGAAGCGTGCGGGCCGCGTCGCGCGCCTCGTGCACGAGCTGCTCCCAGCGTCGCTCGAGGCGCCGCCGGTGCCAGCGGAGACGGCCGGCCTCGGTCCGCGCCGTGTCGAGCTCGCGCCGGCCGCGCCACAGCAGCCGGTCGAACATCGAGACGGCATCCTGGGCGGCGCGAACGCGGCGCTCGCCACCGCGAACGGCCGCGGCGTGGACCAGGAGCTGCGTCCGGAGCCAGCACGACCGCTCCCGCGCGGCGAGGCGCCGAACCGCGGCGATGGCGAGTGGCCCGGCGCCGGGCGGGCAGCCCGGGACCGGGCGCCGCGAGAGCGACCACGCCAGCGACGTCGGAAGCGAAACGTCCGGGAAGGCCGCGTCCCAGGCCTCGACGACCCGCTCCAGCGCGGCGAAGAGGACCGGGCGGAGCGCGGTGACGCGCACCTGGACGATGCCTTGGCCGCGAACGACCGGCTCCTTCTCGGCGGTGAGCAATCCCACGAGCCCGAGCGCCTCGACGATCCGCGCCACGATCTCGAGCGGTGGAAACGCGGCGAGGGCGGCATGGACGACGCTTCGAGCGATGTCGACCTTCCCCGAGACGTCGGCCTCGAGACCGCGGACCTCCTCGGCGAGCTCGTTGCGTCGCCGCTCCGCGGGCGAGGTGGAGAAGATGTTGAGCTGGTCGAGGGCGGACACCGCGGAGCGAGCGTCCGCGGCGAGGGCGGCCAGCTGCTCTCGATGGGCGAAGCGCTCTCCCGCGGCGAACACGTCGCCAGCGTGCGGGCTCTCGAGCAAGCGGCGAGCGACGATCGCGGTCGCGACCGCCGGCGTCACCGGCCGGAATCCGAGCTGGCGATCGAGGCCCAGTCGGCCGGGCGCCCGGGTCGCGGCGGCGCGACACGCGTCCTCGTGGATGAGCGTGTCGACGAGGGTCTCGAGATGGAGACCCGGCATCCAGGTCTCGACGATCCGGTCGGCGAGGCCGACGAGCTCGCTCCGCAGTCGCCCGCGCGAGACGAGCGGCGTCAATCCGACCCGGACGATGCGCTCCACGGCGATCGCCACCTCGAAGGGCGGCGCCTCCCGGGAGACCGCGGCGAGGCCGTCCGCGATCCGGCGCTCGAGGTCGGCGAGGCTCCGCTCGACCTCGGCGCGTCGAGCCACGATCCGCTTCTCGGACCTCTCATCCGGCGTGCGATGGAAGAAGAGGAGGCGGCTCCAGAAGGGAATCGACCGCGCGACCGCCTCGAGCTCGGCCTCGACGGCTCGTCGCTCCCGGACGAGGACATCGCGACGCGGGATGGCGCGGTGGAGGTCATGCTCGCGAAAGCGTTGCCGCAGCAGCCGTCCGAGGTCGCTCGTGGCCATCGGGTCCTCGTCGATCGGGATGGGAGCGTAGTAGCGGCGAGCCTGCGATTCAACCCGCAGAGCATTACAGATATTGACACTTGTCGATTCCGTACGTAATATCCTGATATGGCACTCACCACGCGGCGAGTCACCCCGAAGACGCTCATCCTCGACCTCCTCCGCGTCGCGCCGGAGCACACCGCCCCCGTGCGCGGCCTCGTCGCGATCGGGGAGCTCTTCGGATTCACGGACAACGCCGTCCGGGTCTCGGTCACGCGACTCGTGACCGCGGGCCTCCTCGAGAGCGACGAGCGGGGCTCCTACCGCCTGAGCCGCGTCGCCGACCCGGTCGCGCAGCACGTCGAGGGCTGGCGCGAGGGCGAGGCGCGACGCCGGAGCTGGCGCGGTGGCTGGCTCGCCGCGTGGCTCCCGGCGCGCGCGCCGCGCCGGATCCGGGGCGCGAGCCGGCGGGCGCTCGACCTGCTCGGCTTCGTCGAGGCGCTGCCGGGCCTGATGGCGCGACCCGACAACCTCGCCGGATCGACCGGCGCGATCCGCGAGAGACTCGACGGCCTCGGCCTCGAGGGAGACGCGCGCGTGTTCGAGGTGGGCCGCTTCGACGACGCGCTCGAGTCGCGCCTCCGGGACGAGGCGTATCCCACCGCCGCAATCGCGAAGAGCTGGGCGAGCATGCGCGCCGAGCTCACGCGGAGCGAGAAGCGACTACCGCGCCTTCCGGTCGAGAACGCGGTCGTGGAGTCGTTCCTCCGGGGCGGCGCGGCGATCCGGATCCTCGCGACCGACCCGCTCTTGCCGGACGAGATCCTCCCCGGCGACGGACGCGCCGAGCTGACCGCGGCGATGAAGCGCTACGACCGGCGGGGGCGCCGGCTGTGGGGCGGGTTCGCCGAAGGGCTCGAGATGCGGACGAGCCCGGCCGACCTCACCGCCACGATCGGCGTCGGAGGCAACCCGTGAATGCCGCGACCGACCGACGAGCTCGGGAGGCGAGCCCGAAGACCGGGCCCGACCTCGGCCCGACGGCCGTCCTCGGCGAGGAGCTCGCGTCGCTCCGGCGGGTGAGCACGCTCCGCGGGCTCGCCTCGGTCGCCTGGACCTGGAGCTGGATCGCCGCCGCGTTCGCCTTCTTCATCCTCCGGCCGGGACCGCTGAGCTTCATCGTCGGCTTCGTGATCGTGAGCGGCCGCCACCTCGCCCTCGCGATCCTGATGCACGAGGCGGCCCACGGGCTGCTCGTCGGCGGCGGCCGCCGCGTCAACGACGTCGTCGGGAACGTCCTGACGGCCTGGCCGATCATGCTCGAGACGAGCGCCTACCGCGGGATCCACGCCCGCCACCACCGGCTCACCTGGACCGAGGACGACCCCGACCTCGCCCTCGCCGCGCCGTTCCCGGTCAGCCGCCGGAGCTTCGCCCGGAAGGTCGCCCGCGACCTGACCGGCATCACGGGCGTCCGCCGCTACGCCTTCATCGCCCGCGTGTCGGGCGTCCGCGGCCTCGGCGGCTTCGTCGTGGCGAACGCGCTCCTCCTCGCCGCCCTCACCCTCGCGGGCAGCCCCGAGGCGTTCCTCCTCCTCTGGATCCTCCCCGCCCTGACCGGCTACTCGCTCATCCTGCGGATCCGGAGCATCGCCGAGCACGCGGCGATCTCCGACCCGTCCGACCCGCTCCGCCAGACCCGGACGACGCTCACCTGGTTCTGGGTGCGCTTCCTCATCGCCCCCCACCACGTCGGCTGGCACCTCGAGCACCATCTCTTCCCGTTCGTGCCGCACTACCGCCTCCCGCGGGTGCACCGGATCCTCCGCGAGCGGGGGCTGCTCGAGAACGCCGAGGTCGCGCACGGCTACATCGAGGTGCTGAGGCGAGCGACCGCCGGCGGCGACGACGTCGGAGGGGAGACGCGACGGGCCTCCGGGACGGCGGTCGAGCGCGGGGCGCTCACGAGCTACGCCCGCGCGGGGTGACGGGGTGGTCGCGTGGCGATGATCGGCTTCGCCGATCGGCTCTTGTCTTCGTTTTCACGCAGAGACGCAGAGGTTCCAAAGGAAACGCAGAGGGCGCTCGTCGGCGCCCGCCTGACGGCGCGGGCCGGCGGCCTGCCTCTCTCGATCGAGGGGTAGGCTCGCGGTCGACCCAGGCTCCCGATCCCCGCCGCGGATGTCGGCTCGAGAAGCGGGCTCCTCTGCGTTCTCTGCGTTTCCGCTAAGACCTCTGCGTCTCTGCGTGAGAAATCCGATCGGCGAAGCCGATCATCGAGACGCGGGGGGAGGAGCAGGGGCGACGACGGTCTAGGCGACGTCGGACTTCGCCTCGTCCACCGCGCTCGAGGGCTTGTGCGGCCGGAGCACGAGCGCCCGGGCCATCATGACCCGGTCGCGGCCGGCGTCCTTCGCCCGGTAGAGCGCCTCGTCGGCCGCGGCGATGAGCGAGGCGGCCGTCGCGCCGCACTCGGGGGAAGCGGCGACGCCGATGCTGGCGGTGATGAGGCGCTCGCCATCGAGCTTCGCCTGACGCGCGCCGGACTCGTCCTGATCGCCGCGCTCGGCGGGGAGGAGCGACCGGAGCGCCTCGCGGATCGCCTCGGCGGCCGCGTGCGCCCCTTCGGCGTCGGTGTCCGGCAGGATCACGGCGAACTCGTCTCCGCCGTAGCGGCAGGCGACGTCGCTCGCCCGGCAGCGACTCCGCAGGGCGCGGCCGACCTTGGCCAGGAACCGGTCGCCCGCCCGGTGGCCGCGGGCGTCGTTGAGGCCCTTGAACCCGTCGAGGTCGACGAGGGCGACCGCGAGCGGCGCCGGCTTGCGCGCGATCCGACGGAGCTCGCCGTCGAGGCGCGCGTCGAGGTAGCGGCGGTTGTAGAGACCGGTGAGCGGGTCGAGGGTCGCGAGCCGCTCGAGCTTCCGCGTCCACTGCCGGAGCGCGGTCAGACGCACGCGGCTCACCCGGCGGGCCGCCCGGCGCGCGAGCGACCGACCGACGGCGGAGGAGGCCTCCTCGGCGGCCAGCGGCACGTGGAGGTAGTCGTCGACGCCGAGCCGCAGCGCCTCGACGGCGAGCGCCTCGCTGCCGGCGCGCGCCGTCACGATGACCGACGCGTCGGGGTGGAGCTTGCGAATGAGGCTCGCCAGGCGGAGCCCGCCGCGGTCGACGTCATCGACCGCGATGATGGCCAGGGCGACGTCGGCGCCTTCCGCCTCGACGACGGGGACGCCGTCGGCGGCGGAGGTCACGACCGCCAGCTGGAAGCTGGGCCGGGCCGCCGACTCGGCGAGCGCGGCCCCGGTGGCCTCGCTCGGCTCGACGATGAGGATCAGCGGGCGAGGCGCGCTCGCGTCCGGCCCGGAGTCCTCGAGACAGTCGACGTGGATCTCGCGCTCCATCTGTTCGTAGTCGACGCCGATTCCCCGCAAGAGCTCGCTCACGTCTTCGGGGCGGATCGCATCTTCGAGGCCCGGAACTGCCGGCATGGCGGTCTCGGGCGCCGAGGTCTCGATCCGTGCGTCGCTCTCTCCCTTTCTCGGCCGCTCGTCCGCGGCGCCGTTCCGCCCGATACCAACCAACGCGTCTCGAGCCGGGGCGCCTCGTCGGAGGGCCTCGGCGGGTGGGATCCGCCAGCCGGTATCCAGCCGGGGGACCCTCGGGACCGCGAGGCAGATTCGCCCCAGCGACCAGTCCGACGGAGCGCTCCGCTCCGCATCACCCAGGTCATAGGACGCGCCAGCGCCGAAAAACGTTCGAAGCCGGTCGAGATCGAGCTGGAGCTCGTCTTCGGAAGGAGACGCGGAGGCGTCGGCGCGGCGGTCTGCCTGGTCCATGAGGGCTCCGAGCGAGAGATGGAGAAGATCATTGATGCTCTTCGGATTTTCTCGCCGTTCACCACAGTCGGAGCTCCTCGGTCCGCGCAACCGTTCGCAAAGGCGACCCCGAACATGAACCCATCCGATCGGTCAGCGTAAGTCCTTGTCCATGAATGGCCATCCGGGAATCGGAGCTCGAGGTCAAGCCCGAAGGCGTGTCAATCCGATCTCAGAGTGACGAGATCTCCTGCAAAATCGACCGGCGGCCACCGAAGTCTGGCCGCGAGGGGAAACCTAATGGAAACCGCACCTTCTTCCGGAAGCCACGCCGTCCTCGACTCGGAGACCGAGTTCCGAGCCTGGAGCGAGTCCTCGGGCGAGTCCGAGCCGGCCGAGCGCACCCGGTCCCCGAAGTGGGCGGAGGACGACCTCACCCGAGACGAGTGTTTCCCCATCCAGATGGGGACCTGGGACGTCACCGGCGTCCTGGGCCGCGGTGGCTACGGAGTCGTCTACCTCGCCCGGGAGATCGGGCCCCGCGGACGCCAGGCGGCTCTCAAGATCCTCCCGACCGACGCTCAGGGCCGGGCCGAGGCGGTCGCCCGCTTCTTCCGCGAGAGCGCGGCGATCGCGCGCCTCGACCACCCGGGGATCGTGAAGTTCTTCGACTTCGGGAAGTGGCGTCGACGCTACTTCTTCACGATGGAGCTGATCGCCGGTCGTGACCTCCACCGCGTCATCCGCGAGGATGGCGTGATGCACGAGGCGCAGGCGGCCCGCGTACTCTACCAGGTCGCCGACGCGCTCACCGCGATCGCATCGCTCGGCTTCGTCCACCGCGACCTGAAGCCGGAGAACGTCGTCCTGCAGCCGGACGGACGGGCGAAGCTGATCGACTTCGGCCTCGTCAAGGTCGCCGACACCGCGAGCATCACCGCTCCGGGCGACATCCTCGGGACCCCGTTCTTCATGGCGCCCGAGTACATCCAGACGGGCGCCGCGCCCGACATCCGGGCCGACACCTACGCCCTGGGGATCGTCTTCCACTTCCTCCTCACCGGCCGCTACCCCTTCGAGGGCAACTCGCCGGCCGAGATCTTCGACAAGCACCTCGCCCGGGCAGCGCCGGCGCCGAGCCTGCTCAACCGGCGGGTCTCGATCGAGGCCGACCTGCTCTGCCGCAAGCTGCTCGAGAAGAAGCCGCGGCGGCGCCCGGACCCGGCCGGCGCGATGCGCGCCTTCGACGCCCTGGCCCGCGCCTACGGCAAGTAGCACGAGAAGGGGTCAGGTCACGGGTAATCGCCATAAACGAGGTAATTCGAACATAACGGACCAAACCCCAGCCGGGCAACACAGCCCC
>JAJDCQ010000012.1 GCA_029260755.1 Planctomycetota bacterium
CCAGAGGCTCGGTGCGAAGGGTCGTTGCGCCGCGCAACGGAGACGGCGGCGGGCCGCGGGCGACCGTGAGTGGATAGCATTCCGGACGCCACGCGCGCGGGAGGGACTCGTACTCTTGCCCCCGCGGGCTGGCTCGCAGCGATGGGATCCGAGGTTCGGTCGTGAGCGCCGACCGCGGATCGAACCTGACCGGCTCGATGCGAGGCAGGGGGCCGCGACGGCTCTAGGATGAGGCGACCTGCTCCCGAGCTGGTCCCGCGCGGTTCACCCAAGGTCGAGGTAGCGGGCGCGGTAGTAGATGAGCTCCCTCGCCTTGGACTTTTCGCGCGACACCGACTATTTCCTCCCGCCGCCCGGCACGCCCGTCGTTTCGACGAGGACGCCTTGCCCTGCCCTGCTCGATGCGGCGAGCCACCAGCCTTCGGTTCCGAGGGGGCTCCAGGCGATCGAGTGGACCGATCCGTCGAGCTTCTCGAGGTCTTGAAGCGGCTCTCCTTCGGGCAGGGTGAAGAGGCGCAGGCTTCCGTCCTTGAAGCCGGCGGCGAGGACTCGGCCGTCGGGCCGGATCGCCATCGCGGCGAGCTTCTTTCGGGGCACGGTGATCTCCTTGGCGAGGCGTCCTTCGGGGATCGCGAAGATCCGGAGCTCCCAGCCTCCGATCACCAGGTGGCTCGTGTCGGGTGTGAACGCGACGCGGGCGCAGTAGTAGTCGCCCGTCATCTTGTGGACGTTCGCTCCGTCGAGGCCGACGACCTGGACGAGCTCCGTCATTCCGATCGCGAGCGCCTGGCCGTCGGGTCTCCAGGAGAGCCCGCAGATGCGGCGGTCGGGGTCGGTGCGGACGAGCGGGATGGCGAGCGTATCCCGGAGCGCTCCGTCGGCGACGGTCCAGAGGCGGACCTCGGCGTCGTAGCCGCCCGTTGCCAGGGTCGCTCCGTCCGGGCTGAACGCGATGCCGTTGATGTCCTTCGGCACCGGCCCGAGCTCGCGGGTCGGGCGCTCACCCGCGAGGTCGTGGAGCGACACCGTCCTGCCCGCGACGCAGGCGAGCTCGCGCCAGGCGTCGTCGATGACGAGGTGGGTCGTGCCCGCGGGGAGCTGGAGCGGCTTCCCGGCGCGCTCGCCGGAGATCGGATCGACGCGATGGAGGACGCCTCCCGCCCCTTCGATCGCGAGGACCGATCCGTCGGCCCGGAACGCCAGGAAGCCCGTCGCGTCGGCGAGCACCCGCGGCGCTCCCATGCTGAACCGACGATCGGCCGGCGCCTCGGGCGAGGGCGGCGGCGTCCGCGGGGAGGGCACCGCCGCCGGCTCGGCGCCCGGGAGCAGACCGGCCACGTCCTCGCCGCGGTCGGCGGCCCGGGCGACGCGCTCGCGGGCCTTCCGTCGGGTCGGCGCGCGGACCGCCCACGCGACCGCCCGGTGCCGCGCGTCGGTCGCGGCGTCGGCTCCCCCTCGATCGAGGTCGAGGAGCGCGTCGAGGTCCTCGACCGCGAGGCGCGCGAGGAGATCGTCGATGGCGATCTCGAGCTTCCCGCCGCCGATCTCGACGGTCGCCTCCTCGCCCTCGACCGCGTGGAGCCGTCCGCGCTGGCGTCCGAACGCGATCTCGCGGCGCTCGGCGACCGCCCGCGGCAGGTTCGCGCGGACCCGGCGGTCGATCTCCTCGAGGTCGTCGAGGGCCCGGGCCCAGAGGGCTCGCGTCTCGGCGACCGCCGGGGGGTCGATGGCGTTCGCGGCGACGAGGGCGCGGGCGCCGGAGAGGTCGTCGCCCTCGAGCGCCGCCCGGATCGCCGAGACGACCTGCCAGGACGCGCGCTCCTCCCGCGACGCGAGGGCGCGGCGGTGCTCCTCGAGGAAGCGCTCGGCGGCCGTGACGACGCCCGGCTCGGGCGCCGCGTCGATCGCGGCGAGCTCGCGGGACGCCTCGGCGAGGCGGCTCGCGTCGGGATCCTCGGGGAGCGCGCTCCACCAGGCGATCACCGCGCGACGCGTCTCGAGCGCGGGCGCCGCGTCAGGGCCGGGCTCGGACTCTGGCGACGGCGACCCGGCGGCGGGCTCGGGGTCCGGCCCGGCGTCCGCCTCCTCGCTCCCCTCCGGGACCGGAGCGGAGCCAGCGTCGGGCTCGGGGTCGGGCTCGAGGGCGTCGAGCGGCGGCGAGGCCTCCGGCTCGAGCTCGCCGGCGACCTCCTCGGGAGCGCCGGGGTCGTCCGGCGCCGGGTCGGTCGCGTCGAGCCCGGCGGCCGGCGTCGTCGGTGAGGCGCCTTCGCCCGCCTCGGCCACCCGCGGCTCCGGGCCGTCGCCCCGCGTGAGCGCGAGCGCGAGCACCCCGATCAGGGCGAGCGCGCCCACTCCCGCCGCGATGATCGACGCGGTCGGCCGCGCGGCGGGCGCCAGTTCCGGTCGCGGCCCGGCCGCGAGACGTCGCGACGACCGCCCGCGAACGACGCGTCGTCGCCCGGACGGACGGGGCGGCCGATCCGCCGCGGGCTCACCCGCGGCGATCCGGGCGTCGATCTCCGCGGCCAGCCTCGCGAGGTCGCCCGGTCGATCGGCGGGCTCCCTCGCGAGGAGCGACTCGATCCGGGCGACGTCGTCCCCGGGCACGTCGGGCCGCGCCGACCGCACCGACGGCGCCTGCTCGCTCAGGATCCGGCTCGCGAGCTCGATCATCCGTCCGTTGCCGAACGGCGGCGCGCCGGTGAGGAGCTCGTACCACACCGCGCCGAGCGCCCACGCGTCCGTCCGATGATCGATGCCCGCTCCGCGGACCTGCTCGGGCGACATGTAGGCGGCCGTGCCGACGGTCGTCCCCGTCCGGGTGAGGCTGCCGCCCGCGGCGTCGGCGGTCCGGAGCAGGTCGTAGTCGGTGAGCTTGACGAACCCGTCGCGGGCGACGAGCGCGTTGCTCGGCTTCACGTCCCGGTGGATGAGGCCGTGGGCGTGGAGATGCCCGAGGCCGAGGGCGAGCGACCGCACCACCGCGCGCGCCTCGTCCGGATCGAGGCGACCGACGCCTCGGAGACGCGCCGCGAGCGACTCGCCCTCGACGAGCTCCATCACCACGAACGGGCGATCCGCGTCGAGGCCGGCGTCGAGAAGCCGAACGAGATTCGGGTGCGTGAGGCCGGCGACCAGGCGGCAGCTCCTCGCGAAGCGCTCGCGGTCGTTGCTCTCGCCGGTCGCCTCCGCGAGCACCTTGAGCGCGACCGGCGGGCCGCCCTCGACGCGCCGCGCGAGGTAGACGCTCCCCATCCCGCCCTGACCGATGCGCTGCTCGATCCGCCAGGCGCCGAGGGTCACGCCGGCGAGGCCGTCCTCGGTCGAGCCTGTGGTCGCGGCTCGAAGATCCTCGAGCGGGCGGTCGGTCATCGTCCGGGTACCTCATGGGGATCGTGGCAGCGGCGGCCCGGGACACGCAAGCCCCTGCCGCGCTTTGCGAAGGGGCCGCCCCCTCGGCTACCATCCGGACGGAGACTCGGAGGGACGGAATGGGGAACGAGCCCGACGCGACCCCTGGCGCCAAGGCCCAGCCGGCCAAGCTCGCGCCGTCGTTGCCGCAGCTGGCGCCCGCCACGCCCGCGGCCAAGCGGCCCTTGCCACCCCCACCGGGTCCGCTCGGCTCGAAGCCTCCGTACGCGTCGGCCGGCCCGAAGTTCACGCCGCCTCCGGCGGTCGGGGGCGTGACGCCTCCGGCGCTTCCTCCCGCGCCGCCGCCTCCGCCTCCGCCCCCGTCGGTCCCCGCGGTGCCACCGCCCCCACCGCCGCCGCCGCCGCCGCCGCCGCCACCGCCGCCACCGCCACCGCCGCCACCGCCACCGCCGCCACCGCCACCACCGCCGCCCGCGCCCCCGCCCCCTCCGCCTCCTCAGGGGACGGCGGCGCCGCCGCCGAGCGCGAGCGCGCCCGCTTCGGCGCGGCCGACGCGGCCGACGCGCTGCGATCAGCCGGTGGCGGCGATCCCCGAGGACGCGATCGAGCCGGCGGACCTCGGCGCGTTCCTCGAGAAGTACCCGCTCTACCGCAAGTGCGAGAAGAAGATCCCGAACGACATCTTCTTCCTCCCCGCCTGGCCGGCGATCAACAAGATCTGCCGGGTCTGCCGCTCGATCCAGACGTTCAACACCAACCGCTTCCCGGCCTCCCCGAGCGTCGTCGGCCACGGGATGGAGCGGAGCGAGTGCTGGGGCTCGATCGTTCACGCCTGGTATGTGTGCAGCAAGTGCGACGAGGATCCGGCCCACTACCTGATCGAGATCGACCCCGACGGCGGGTGGCTCCGGAAGATCGGCCAGGATCCACCCTGGAGCGTCAACGTCGAGCCCGACCTCGCCTCGTTCTTCGGCGAGGAGCTGATGGCGTTCTTCCAGCACGGGCGGATGTTCGAGTCGCAGGGCTACGGGATCGCCGCCTGCGCCTACTACCGCCGGCTCGTCGACGGCGCCGTCGACTCGCTCCTCGATGACGTCGGCGAGCTGATCGTCGGCGATGAGGCGATCGCGGCCTACCGCGCCGCCCGCGAGAGCACCCGGAACGAGCGTCGCGCCCGCGACAAGATCGACGCGATCGCCGAGCTCATTCCCGACGCCCTCCGGCCGGGCGGGAACAACCCGTTCGAGGTGCTGAGCGAGATCCTCGCCGGCGGCAGCTACGTCGAGTCCGAGGCGGTCGGCCTCGACGACGCCGAGGCGATCCGGAGCGCCCTGCGCGTGATCGTGCAGCAGGTCCGGGCCGCGCGCCGGGCCGCGACCGAGTTCGACTCGGCGCTTCGCAAGCTCGAGGCGCGTCGGAAGAAGCGCCGCGCGGCGGCCGAGCCGTTGCCCGCCGACGCGCCCGACTTCGACGAGGACGAGCAGCCTGAGCCGAAGGATCTCGAGGAGGTCGATCCGCGAGGCGACGATCTCGGATCGGGCTCCGAGGACACGCTCTGAGCGAGAGCGCCGGCTCGCGCTCGGCCGGCACCCCGGTGGATCCGGCGCTCGGCCCCCGCGTGTCCGTGCATCGGGGCGGCGCGTTCGCGGGGCTCTGGCTCGGCGTCGGCGTCGTCACGCTCGTCGCGGGCGCCGCGGCGGCGGTCGTGGCGACGCCGTGGGTGGCCGCCGGCGCCGCCCCGATCGCGCTCTTCTGCCTCTGGTTGGGCCTCGACGAGCTCGGCAGCGACGTCCATCTCCACGCGCGAGGACTCGTCGTCGTCAAGCGCGGGCGCCGCCGGCGCGCTCTCTGGGACGAGGTCGCGGAGGTGATCGTCCTCGGGCGCTCCTCGGCGAGCGGGGCCGTCCTCGTCGCCGGCGTCGCGCTCATCACCGACGCGGGGGGGCGGGTGGCCGTCCCGCAGGTCCACGGGATCGTCGCCGTCATCGAGGCGATCCGCGAGGGCACCCGCGACGCGCTTATCGCCAGGGCGCTCGCCGATGTTCGGCGCCCCGGACGCGCGCGCCTCGGCGCCGTCGAGCTCGACCCCGACGGCGTCGTGATCAAGCCGCCGTTCGGCGGAGCGACCCTCGTGCCGTGGCGGGAGATCGGCGGCGTCCACATCCAGGGCGGTCGCCTCCACCTGCGCGACCGCCGAGGCCGCTCGGCCCACGCCGTCGAGGCCGAGGCGGTCGTGAACGTCCACGTCGTCGAGGAGCTCGTCGCGATCCTCTCCGCGGAGGCCGCCTCCCCCGACCCCGACGCCCCGCGCGCCGGGACCGGCGATGTCGAGAGGCTCGGCGAGGTCTTCGACTGAGCCCGCTCGCCATCCTGAGATCGAGACTCAGTCTCAATCCTTGATCCCGAGAAGGGTTGCCGAGCCCGCTGATCCGCGGCTAGACTCTCGCCTCGCAACTTCGCGGACGCACCTCGTCGACCGGACGAGATGGGAGAGAGTCATGATCCTTCGCAAGCTCGCCCCCGCCGTGGGGCTCCTCGCCGTGACGATCGTCTTCATCGGCTGCCCCTCGAGCGAGTCGATCGACCTGGCGTCCGACGCCCCGACCGCGCCCGACGGGACCGCCGCGGTCGCCGAGACGCCCGCGGGCGGCGCCGCGACGCCGACCGCCGCCGCGCCCGAGGGCACCAGCTACGGCGAGGGCGTCACCGTCGCCGAGACGACCAGCATCGTCGACCTCGTCGAGGACATCGACGCCTGGGAGGGCAAGACCGTCCGCGTCGAGGGCACCGTGACCGGCGTCTGCGCGAAGCGCGGCTGCTGGATGGACGTCGGCGCCGAGGAGGGCTACGAGAAGGTCAAGTTCAAGGTGAACGACGGCGTGATCGTGATCCCGATGAGCGCCAAGGGCAAGTGGGCCGTCGCCGAGGGCGTCGTCCGCAAGCAGGCGATGGACCTCGAGCAGACCCGGAGCTACTTCGCGCACCTCGCCGAGGAGAGCGGCGAGGAGTTCGATCCCGAGAGCGTCACCGAGCCGGTCTCGCTCGTCCGGCTCGACGGGACCGGCGCCGTGATCCGCGACGCGAAGTAGCCCGCCCGGGCCGCGCCGCGACGCCTCGCCGTGACCAACCGAACGCGGAAGATCATCCGCGCGCTCCATCGCGACGTCGGGTACTTCCTGACCGGGCTCGTCATCCTGTACTGCGTGAGCGGGATCGCCGTCAACCACATCGACGACTGGAACCCGAGCTACTCCACGTCCGTCCGGGACGTCGAGCTCGGCGCGCTCGCGAAGGACGGCGCCGACCCGTTCGAGACGCTCGGCCTCGACGGGCTCGAGGGCGAGGTCGTCCGCCGCCTCGACCTCGACCCCGGCGACGTCCAGGGGCGCCGTCGGTCGAGCCCGACCGGCTTCGTCGTCTTCCTCCCCGACGGGGGCGAGGCGAAGCTGAACGCCCTCACCGGGAAGGGCAGCCTCAAGCTCGTCTCGACCCGCCCGGGCCTCTTCCAGGCGAACGTCCTCCACCTGAACCACCTCAAGGGCGCGTGGACGTGGGTCGCCGACATCTTCAGCGTGCTGCTGATCGGCCTCGCGATCTCGGGGCTGATGATGCTGAAGGCGAAGAACGGCTTCCTCGGCCGGGGGAAGTGGTTCTTCGCGGCGGGGCTGCTCGTCCCGATCGTGGCGCTGGTCTTCTACTACGCGAGCCGCGGCGCCTGACCCGCTACCGATCGAGGAGGACGCGGAAGAAGCGAAGCGAGTCGATCGTCGGCCGGATCCAGCTCTTGCGGCCGGGGATGTAGATCGTGCGCACCGGCGCTTCGCCGATCCGGGCGCCGAGCCGGCGCGCCTCGAGGATCACCTCGGTCTCGGTGTCGAACGCTCCGGTCCGAAGCCGCATCGAGCGGAGCAGCCAGGAGGCGTGGACGCGGTATCCGCACTGGCTGTCGCGGAGGCGCGCGCCGGAGGTCGCCGCGAGCAGCAGCGACATGAGCCAGTTGACGAGCAGGTTCTGAGGCGGGCTCTGGCGGATCCGATCGCGCCGGTAACCGACGAGGAGGTCGAGCCCGCCCGAGCGCGCGGCAGCCAGGAGGCGCGGCAGCTCGGCGGGATCGTGCTGGAGGTCGGCGTCGAGCGTCACGACGACGTCGGCGCCCCGCTCGAGCGCCGCGGCGAAGCCCGCCCGGAGCGCGTTGCCCTTGCCGCGGTGCCGGTCGTGGGTGACGACGATCGCGCCGGCGTCGCGGGCGAGGTCGCCCGTCCGGTCCCGGCTCCCGTCGTCGACGACGATGAGGTCGGTGAACGTGCCCGCCGGCAGCTCGGTCAGCCCGCGCACGACGGTC
This sequence comes from Planctomycetota bacterium, assembly GCA_029260755.1. GTDB lineage: Bacteria > Planctomycetota > J058 > J058 > JAJDCQ01 > JAJDCQ01. The sequence continues at coordinate 7,715 of JAJDCQ010000012.1, forward strand.
GCGATCGTCGCGGCCTCGTCGCGCGCCGGGATCACGATCGCGACCCGACGGGTCGCGGCCCGGTTCCGGCGCGCTTCCCCTCGCCGGCGCCGTTGTTGGTGTATCGGGGCGGGGGCGGGCGAGGACGCGGCGCGCCCCGCGCCGGCGGCGCCGCCGACGACCGTCTCCGGTCCGATCCCTTCCTCGCGCAGCCTCACGCCGTCCGCGCTCCTCGGTGCCCCATCAGAGTACCACGTCGGAGACGTGGAGCTCGATCGCATCGGCTCCCCGTCGCCCGGTCACGACGGGCCGGAAGGCCACGTCGATCGCCCGGCTGACGCCCGGACCACCGCGGGCTCGGTCGCGGAGCTGGTCGTGGATGTCGGCGCGGTTCCAGAGCATCGCCCGGAACGAGGTCTTGCCCTGGCGGAGGTAGGCCTCGATGTGGCGGGCGCCGAGCAGCCTCGGCGCCCCGACGACCTCGACCTCGCGGGCGCAGAAGAGCGGCTCCTCGTGCCCCTGCCCGAACGGGCCGAGGCGGCGGACCGCCGTCGCGAGCTCGCGGTCGACCGCGGCGAGCTTCAGCTCGAGGTCGACGAGCAGGCCGGTCGGCGGCCGCCCCGAGGCCTGCTCGGCGATCGCCTCGGCGAAGCGGGCGCGGAACGCATCGATGCGATCGGCCCGCACCTCGACGCCGGCCGCGGCGGCGTGACCGCCGAACGCCTCGAGGAGATCCGAGCAGGCGCTCAGCGCGGCGTGGACGTCGATCCCCGGGACGGTCCGCGCGGAGCCGCGTCCCCGCTCGCCCTCGATCGCGATGACGATCGCCGGGCGGTCGAACTCCTCGACGAGGCGGCTCGCGACGATCCCGACGACGCCGGGGTGCCAGCCGTCGTCGGCGACGACGATCCCGTCGAGGTCGGCCCCGCCGATGTCGAGCACCTGGTCGCGGGCCGCCTCGGCGATCTCGCGCTCGATCGCGCGGCGCCGCCGGTTCTCGCGGTCGAGGAGGGCGGCGAGGCGCGTCGCGGTCGCCCGATCGTCGGCGAGGAGCAGCTCCACCGCCTTCGTCGCGTCACCGAGCCGCCCGGCCGCGTTGATCCGCGGCGCCACCTTGAAGGCTATGTCGCTCGCGTCGAGCGGATCGCCCGCGAGGTCGGCGCTCTGGAGGAGCGCCTGGACGCCCGGGGCGCGGCTCTCGGAGAGCGCCCGGAGGCCGAAGCTCACGATCGCACGGTTCTCGCCGGTGAGCGGCACGACGTCGGCGATCGTCCCCATCGCGACGAAGGCCATCGCGTTCAGGAGATACTCGCGGAACTCGGGACGGACCCGCGTCCCCGCCGAGAGGTGCTGCGCGATCGCCCAGCAGAGCTTGAACGCGACGCCGGCGCCGCAGAGAAACCGGTTCGCGTAGCGCGAGCCCGGCAGGCCGGGGTGGACGCGCGCGACCGCGATCGGCAGCCCCTCCTCCGCCATGAGGTGGTGATCGCAGATGACCAGATCGACGCCGAGGTCGCGCGCGCGCTCGGCCGGGCGGAGCGCGGCGATCCCGGTGTCGACGGAGATGATGAGCTTGGTCCCGGCCTCGGCCGCCGCCTCGATCTTCGGCGAGCTCAGGCCGTAGCCGTCCTTGCGTCGATCGGGAATCGTGTAGTCGACCTTCGCCCCCGCCAGCCGCAGGAACGACACGAGGACCGTCGTCCCGGTGACCCCGTCCACGTCGTAGTCGCCATAGACGAGGATCGGCTCGGCGCTCTCGATCGCCCGGGTCACCCGGTCCACCGCCAGCTCGACGTCGGGGAGGTCGGCCGGGTCGAGCAGGTCGGCGAGGGTGGGATTCAGAAGTCGCCGGGCTGCCTCGGGATCGGTCGCTCCACGGGCGGCCAGGAGGTCGGCCAGGACCGGGTGGACGCCGAGGCGCTGGCAGAGGTTCTTGGCCGCCCCGGCGTCCGGAGTCCGGAGCGTCCAGCGGCTGGTCGTGGAGGTCATGGGCGGGCCATTCTAAGCCCTCGCGGGCCGGCTCCCTAGGCTGATTCAGCTCGATCCTGACCGCGGCTCGTCACCGCTTCGTCGCGGGGGGATCGGTGAATCCCCCATGCAGGGCGACCCGCCCCTGTCGCCGATGCCACCCTAAGAACGTGTCATATAGCTGCTTGCGGTGGCTCATCGTCGGCTCGGGTTGTGACGCCTCTGCTCTGTAGCTAGTCTCCCATTGGCCACTGACCTGGCCGGGGCTTCCATGGACTTCGACCTCACCGAGCGGTACCAGGGCGACCCGTTCGCCAGCGGCGGTCGGACCCCCACGCCTACGCTGCCGCCGCCGCCAGGTCTGCACCTCCCCGAGATCCTCGGCGGCTCGTTCCGGATCGAGGAGCCGATCGGCGAGGGCGGTCAGGCGATCGTCTACCGCGCGGTTCAGCAGGGGCTCGAGCGAACCGTCGCGGTGAAGGTGCTCGACCCCGGTCTCAGCTCCGATCCCGAGTTCGCCGAGCGCTTCCAGCGCGAGGCGCTCCTCGCCGGGCGCATCAACCACCCCAACATCGTCGCGGTCTACGCCTCCGGGATCGACGCCGGGCATCTCTGGATCGCGATGGAGCTCGTCGACGGACGGACGCTCGAGGAGCTCATCGAGGAGGCGCCGGGCCGCCGGTTCGTCGACGCGCAGGCGATCGAGATCGTGACCGCGGTGGCGGGGGCGCTGCATGCGGCGGCGCAGCAGGGCATCCTCCATCGCGACATCAAGCCTCAGAACGTGCTCTTCACCCGCGACGGGCGGATGAAGCTGGCCGATCTCGGTCTCGCCAAGGACTACCAGCAGAATCAGCATCTCACCGCGACCGGCGTCGTCCTCGGCACGCCCCGCTACATGGCGCCCGAGCAGGTGATGGGCGAAAGCGACGTCGACGGTCGCGCCGACATCTACGCGCTCGGCCTCCTCCTCTCCGAGCTGGTCACCGGGAAGGTGCCGCTCGAGGGTGCCAGCGTCGTCGAGACGATGATGCGGCACACCGAGGAGGACGTCCCGGCGCCGAGCTCGGTCCTGGCCGGCGTCTCGCCGGTCATCGATGCCCTCGTCCGGCGCATGGCCGCCCGGGACCGAGACGCGCGCTACCCGAACGTCTCGACCCTCTTCGGCGACCTCGAGTCGGTGCGCCGCGGGCTGGGCCCGCCGTTTCTCCTCGCGCAGGGTGATCTCCGCCTGGCCGTGAGCTCCGCGGGCGACGAGTCCGAGGGATCGTCGGGGTCGGCCAGTCACCTCGCCGCATCGCCGCCCCAGGGCGTCGAGCTCCTCGGCGCGACCGAGCCGGACGGGTCGACCCCGAGCGCTCCGAGCCCGGCGCCGCGCTCGGGAGGATCGAGCGGCAAGCTCAAGGCGAAGAGCGGCGGCTCCGGGAAGCACCGCCGCAGCGGCTCGTCCGATTTCCGTCGTCGGCGCAGCTCGCGCGTCGCCTCGGTGATCGGTCGGGCGAGCCCGACCGCCCGGATGCGCCGCAGCGCGCGGGCGCAGGTCGCGGCCGCGGCGTCCGCCGCGGCCTCGCAGGCCACCCCCGGCGCGAGCGCCACCGTCTCGCCGAGCCGGAGCTCCCCCGGAACGGGAAGCAGCGGTCGCGTCGCGCGGCTCCGTCGCTCCGGGTCGCCGGGCGGGTCGCCGCGCGTCGGGGCGGGCTCGAGCCCGCTCGCGATCGTGCTGCCCGTCGTCGGCGTGATCATTCTTCTGCTCGCGCTCGTCGCGGTGATGAACAAGAGCACCCCCGCTCCGGTGAACCCGTCCGACGCGGGCGGGGCGGACGGGGTCGACCGCGCCGCGTTCGATCGCCTCGCCGGCGCCGCCGGCGCCGACACGGTCGCCGAAGCGCACGGGAGAGCGGATCCCGTCGCCGCCAGGACGCAGCCGACGACGTCGTCAACCGAGCCGGCGCCGACCGGGCGCGAGCCCGCCGGCGTCGACGCTCCCGAGCGCTCGATGGACGAGGACGCCGTCGACGCCGCGCTCCGCGAGGAGCTCGAGGCCGCCGTCGCCGCGATGGAGAGCGGCGGCCGCGAGGATCCCGCCGGCGCGCCGGCGGCCGACGCCGCCGCCCCGATCCGCCCCGGTCTCGATCCGGAGCTCATCGCCGCGTTCGAGCGCGGCCTCGCCGAGGCGAAGGGTGGCCATCGACTCGAGCTCGACGCCTACCGCGCGATCGGCGTCGGCGAGGACCTCCCCGCGCTGGCCGCGACAATCGCGACCGGCGAGGTGAGTCGCCGGACGCAGATCGAGCTGTGGCGCCTCGCGTGCGTCGAGCGCGTCGTCGAGGGCGACCTCGCCCGCGCCGCGGACGCGAGCGCTCGCGCGAAGGAGGCGGGCGTCAAGACGACCCTGCACGCCAGCCTGCTCGCCGTCGTGAAGGGCGCGCTGGTCGGCGGCGCGACCGAGGCGCTCGAGCTCGCGAGCAATCGACGGGTGAAGGTCTACCTCGACGCGGTGCTCGAGCCCGGCGCGATCACGGCCCTCCTCGACGTCGCGAAGCGGCGGACCATCTGGACCCGGCTGGTGCAGGCCGACGACGGCGACAGCATCGGATGGGCGAGGCGGGTCGTTGAGGGCGAGCTCGACCCCGCCGACGCCGCGCCCCCGCTCGAGGAAGTCTCCGGTGGGCTGCGCGCCGAGATCGAACGGGCTCGGACCCGGTCGGCCGAGGAGATCGATCGCCTCGAGGGCGAGCTCGCGGCCCGGTTCACCGTCGGCCTCGGCGACGCGCGGTCGCTCGCGATCCTCGACGCGGAGCCCCGCGGGAGCGGCGCGAAGCCGATGTGGGCCGGCGGGCCGTCCCGAGGAGTCGGGCCGGCGCAGAGCGCCGTCCCGAGCCGCGGGACGCTCCGGATCCCGAACGTGCTTCGCTTCTCGAAGCTCGAGCTGACCGTCGCGGCGCTCCACGGGGAGCCGCGCGTCTCGGTCGGACTCGAGGGCGCCGACAACCTCATCGCCGAGGGACGACGCCTCGATGCCGCTCCCAAGGGCGCCCTCCGTTCCTTCCTCACCAACGCGCCGAAGGAGGGTCGCGGCGAGACCCGGGTCGTCACCGTCGAGCTCGCCGTCGTCGGCGACGCCTACGTCGCCCACCTCAGCGCCGAGGGCGCCAAGGACTCGCCGGAGGTCGGCGATCGGCATCGCCTCGCCGACGTCGACCTCGAGCTGAGGCTCGGCAGCGGCAGCTCGATCAAGCAGATCATCTTCCACGTCGGCGATCTCGAGTCGTCGACGAGCTCGTGGCGACCTCAGCGGGAGCGATCGATCCCGCCGCCGGTGGCCGGCGACCGCCCGAGCTCCGACCCCGACGCCGATCCCGATCCGCGGTTCGTCCCGCGCGGAACCAACCCGGCCAACCCCGGCGGCCCGGCCCGCAACGGCGGCAATGCCACGCCCGGCGGCAACCGCGGCGGCAACCGCGGCGGCAACCGTGGCGGAGCGAACGTCCCGCGCGGACCGGCGGGAACGACGCCCACGCCTCGCGGGGACCCCGGCGGGACCCGTCCGGGCGCCGGCGCGGGCGGGCGTCCCCAAGGCGGCGGTGGCGGCGGCCGCCCGCGGGGTGGTGGCCGGGGCCTCGGTGGCGGCGGGGGCCTCGGCGGCGGTCCGCTCGGCGGTGGCTCCTAGCCGACCGAGGAACAGTGGCTCTCGGGAGGAGCGAAGGTCTCCTCCGATCGCGGCCGAGAGAGGCCACAGATTGATTTCACAGATTTCACAGATTTGCGAGCTGCCGAAGGCGACCAACCCTCGCCGTTGCGTGAACGCCCGCTCCGCGCTCGGCGAGGGACTCGGAACCGTCCGCGGCAATCTGTGTCATCTGTGTAATCTGTGGATCGTTTTTTCTCGCGACGGCAGAGCAGGGCCGGACCCAACCAGATTCAGGTCTCGAAGCGCCCCGCCCGCTCCTCGGCCCGCGCCCGTTCGAGGTCGGCCTCGAAGTCGATCTCGATGAACGGGCCGCCGGCGCGCACCACCCGGATCGGCCAGCTCGGCAGGATCGCCGCCACCGCGTGCTCCCACTCGAACCGACGCTCCCCCTCGCTCACTCGACGCCGCGTCTCCGCGAGGAGCGCCGCCCGGCCCGCCGGGGCGAGGCGCACCATGCCGACGCTCTCGCCGACGAACGCTCCCCCGTCGCCGGGCGTCTTGGCGAGATGGACCGCCCGTCCGTCCTCGGCGCGCACCTTGACCGCCTCCTCGTCGTCCTCGCGTCCCTCGCCGACGAGGAGCGCGTCGCCCTCTCCCGACGCGCCGAGGAGAGGGGCGATCGTGGCCGACCCGTAGATCAGGTCGGCGTCGAGGAAGATCAGGTCGGCGCCGTCCGTGTCCGTCCGCTCGCCGAGCGCCTCGAGGCCGAGGTGGAGGCTGTAGCCGCTCCCGGTCGTCTCGTAGTCGGCGTTCTCGACCGCACGGAGGGGGAGCTCGGCGGCGCGGGCGGCCGACGCGATCGCGTCGGCGCGGTGGCCGACGACGGCCGTGACCGTCTCGACGCCGGCGCCCTCCAGGAGACGGATGTGGCGGAGGAGGAGGGGCCCGCCGCCGACCTCGAGGAGCGCCTTCGGGAGATCGACGCCGGTCGGGCCGAGGCGCGTGCCGCGCCCCGCCGCGAGGATCAGCGCGTGCACGGGGTCGTCACCCGGTCGCCTTGGCCTGGACGCAGCTCGGGCAGGGGCAGACCGAACGGATGAAGTTCCAGGCGTAGATCCCGGTGTCGTGGCCGTCGCGGAACTCGAACTTGAGGGCGTAGTGGCCGACCGGCTCGATCGACCGGACCGTCAGGTCCTCGGGGACCGTCTCGGGGTCGAGGATCGGCTCGTGGGTCCACTCGTTCACGCACGAGGCGCAGCGGCAGTTTCGCCGGATGTAGGCGTAGCTGTAGGTGGCGGCGTGCCCATCCCGCCAGGTGAAGCGGACCTCCCGCTCGTTGAGGGGGCGGACCTCCTCGCACTCGGTCTTGGCGTCCTCGGTCACGCTGGTCTCAGCCCTTCTCTCGCTCGCGACGGTCATCCGCGGGGCGGCCCCGCGTCGTTCGGGCGCCATCCTCCGCGGGCCGGCGCGGCCGTCAAGGCCCCGTGCTATACTGACCCGACGCTGCTTCCTGCCGGCGAGCCAAGCCCCCATGAGCCTCAGCCCGGCCCCCGACGGACGTCGCCGCCACGATCCGACGGGCACGAGCCGTCTCCGCACCACCTTCTGCGGCTACCAGCCGTTCCGCGAGATCGGTCGCGGCGCGATGGGCGTGGTCTATCAAGCCCACCGGGTGAGCGATGGGCGCGAGGTCGCGCTCAAGCTGATGCACCCGCCCGGCGGGAGCGTCGACCCCTCCGCCATGGCCGCGCGCGTCGAGCGCTTCCGCCGCGAGGTCGAGGCCGTCTCCAGCCTCGATCACCCGAACGTCGTCCGGATCGTCGAGAGCGGAAGCGACCGCGGCCTCCCCTGGTTCTCGATGGAGTTCGTCGCCGGCAGCTCCCTCGAGGACGTGCTCGGCAAGGGCATGCCGAAGACGAGCCGCCTGCTCGTCCTCCTCGAGAAGGTCGCCCGGGCGCTCCACCACGCCCACGAGCGCGGGATCGTGCACCGCGATCTGAAGCCGCAGAACATCCTCGTCGAGGCGGGGACCGACGAGCCGAAGGTGACCGACTTCGGCCTCGCCCGTCTCGTCGAGAGCGAGTCCGACCTCACCAAGAGCGGCGCCGTCCTCGGCACGCCGCACTACCTCTCGCCCGAGCAGGCGCGCGGCGAGACGCGGAACGTCGACGCCCGGAGCGACATCTTCGCCCTCGGCGTGATCCTCTACCGCGGCCTCGTCGGGCGGGTTCCGTTCGAGGCCGACAACATGCTCTCGCTCTGCCGCGCGATCGCCGGCCCGGAGCCGGCCCCGCGTCCGCGCGCGGCGAACGCCGAGATCCCGCGCGAGGTCGAGGCGATCTGCCTCCGCGCCCTCGAGAAGGATCCGAGCTGTCGCTACGAGACGGCCCTCGAGATGGCCGACGACCTCCTCGCGACCCTCGTCGGCGAGGGGCCGCGGGCGAGCGCGTTCTCCGCGCGGCGCCGCATCGGCACGTGGCGACGGCGCCACCCCGCCGTCGCCGTTGGGTCCATCGTCGTGCCGGTCGCCGTCGTCGTCGCGCTCATCGCCGGCCTGATCGTCCGCGGTCGCCTGGCCGCCGAGCATCGGGTCGAGGCCGCCCTCGCGGCCGTCGCCACGGCCGCCGAGGCGGTCGCCTCGTCCGGCGCGGACGAGGCGCCGTCTCGGACCGACGACGGCCTCCCCCTCTCCCTCGGCCCCTTCGCGGATCCGCGCGCCGAGGTCGTCGGCCTCGATGGGCTGCTCGCCGCGGATCGCGCGATCGAGGCCGCATTCGCGGCGCGGGAGTCGACCGCGGCGGGCGAGGGTCGGGGCCGGGTCGACGACGCGATTGCCGCGCGCGGCCTCGCGTCGGCCCGCGCGGTCGTCCGGACGCGTCTCCTCGAGGCGCATCTCGCCGGCGCGAGCATCGACCCGCCGCCCGCGCCCCTGGACGACGACGGCCTCGCGGCGGTTCGCCTCGAGGACCGCGTCCGCCACGAGCTCGCCCGGGCCCGACGCCTCGAGCTTCGCGGCATGCCGGAGGAGGCGGCGCGCACCCTCGCGTCGGCGCTCCCCGACGCGGCCGCCCCGGGCAGTGCCGCGAGCGACCCGGAGGCGCCGACGACGGGCCCGCTCGGCGCCGCGCTCGCCCGGGCCGTCTGGGACGTGCGCGCGCGCTGCGCCTTCGCGGCGGGACGCTCCGATCTCGCGCCGACGGCCCGCCCACCGCCCGGCCCCGAGCTGTCGGTCAGCCGGGCGATCGCCGGGTCGGCCGAGCGCGAGGACCCCGAGGCGCTGATCGCGCTCGTCCGCGCCACCGCGCGGGGGAAGGGCGCGGCGCGGCTCGCCCTCGCGCGCCTCCTCGCCCGGGGCGGCGCGAGCGAGGCCGCCCTCGATCTCCTCGCCGAGGCGGACCTCGACGCGGCGATCGCCATCTCCGATGTCGCCCTCGAGATCCGGGCGGTCGCCTCCATCGGCGCAGGCGACGTCGATGGCGCGGCGAAGGCCGCCGACGCGCTCGTCGCCCGCGAGCGTCTCGTCGGTCCGCGGCGCTCCTTCGCCCTCGTCCTCGCATCGCGCGCCGCCCTCGCCGCCCGGGGCCCGAAGGACGCGCTGCGCCTGGCGACCCGCGCGGTCGAGTCGGACCCCGGCTCGCCCCTCGCCGCTGCGTGGCGGGCGCGGCTCCTCGCGGACGCGGCCGTCGATCCGGGCGCGCGCGAGGCCGCCTCGGCCGCCCTCGCCGTCGCCGAGGAGCTGCATCGGGCCGCGACGTCCGCCGGGAGCCGCGACGAGCACGCGGGGCGCCCGACCGAGCTCGCGATCTCCCTGGCCGTCGAGCGGGGCCGCGCCGCGCTCGCGGCCGGCAGCGCGGGCGAGGTCGCCGGGCTGCTCGGGAGCGTCTCGACCGAGGCGTCAGGCGAGGAGCCCGCGCTCCTCGCCCTCCTCTCCCTCGCGGGCGACGACGCCGCCCGCGAACGCCTCGGCGCCACCGTCGCTCGACGGGTGCGGTCCGCCGCAGACGGCGGTCGCCCCTGGCGCGTCGCGCCGGGCCTCGCGGCGCAGCTCCGTCCCGAGACGGCGCCGGCGCCGGCCCGCTGGGGATCGCCGCGATCGCTCGCCGAGCCGCTCGCGGCGCGCGCGCGGACCGCCGCCCTCGCGGCCGCCGTCGCGCACGCCAACCAGCTCGATCACGCCGAGCGGGCCGACCGCCTGGCCGCGGCGGCCGTCCGCCTCGCCCCCGAGCTCGCCGGGCTCCGGGCGCCCGCGACGACCGACGCGAGCGCGCTGGTCTCGCTCCTCGCCTTTGCCGCGCCGGACCGCGGCGCGTGGGACCGCCCCGAGGTCGATCCGGCGGTCGCCGCGAAGACCAACGACCGGTGCGGAGCGGCCCGCCACGTGAAGTACCAGGGGCGGATCGACGAGGCGGTGGTGCTCTTCGACGGGATCCTCGCCGACGACCCCGGCCACGGCCTTTCGTGGTTCGAGCGTGGAATGTATCGTCTGGAGCTCGGACGGCTCGAAGAGGGATTCTCCGACATCCGGGTCGGGGTTCGCCTGGATCCGAGCCTCATCGACCGCTTCGCCGACAGCGCCCGGGCGTGGCTGGCGGTCATCAATCGCGAGGAGGGATTCCGGCGACTCGAGGATCGGATCCGATCGGATCCCGGCGCGATCGATGCGGCGCTCGGGCTCGGCCTGCTCGAGGCGATCGAGGTCGACTCGGTCGAGATCGACGAGCGCTCGGATGCCGCGCCGAATCCGGTCAAGGCGCTGGCGCTCCTGTCGCGGGCGCTCTCGGCCGACCCGGTGTGCGTGCCGGCCCGGATCTTCCGGGCGGTGGTCTCGACGACGCTCGGCCGGCTCGACGAGGCGGAGCGCGACCTCGCGTGGGTCGTGAGCCTCGGGACCGAGCCGGGCGCCTATCACTTCGCGCGGGCGGACATCCTCGCGCGACGGGAGCAGAAGGACGAGGCGGTCGCGGCCCTCCGCGCCGCCGCGGCGAAGGGATATCCGGCGCGGGTCCGGCTCCAGACGGGGCACCCGATCCGGGAGCGACTGGCAGGACACGAGGAGCTCGAGGAATGGCTCACGGGAGGCTAGCGCGAGGCGCGCTTCTTCTCATCGCGGGGTTGATGATGAGTTCGATCGAGACCGGCTGCGCGAGCACGCCGAAGGCACCGCCGCCGTTTCTGCCCCGCGAGTGGGTCGGCGCGTGGGTGAAGATGTGGAACACCTACGACCTCACCAGGGTCGACCAGCTCTTCCTCGAGGATGAGAAGAAGACGACCTACTTCTCCTCGGAGACCGAACGCCTCATCAGCGGGATCGATGAGGTCCGCGAGCACCACCGCGGCTTCGGCTTCGTCGAGGGAGGCAAGAGCGTCGACGCCGAGCTCTGGGTCGAGGACCTCCAGGCGCGCGTCCACGGAGGGACCGTCGTCGTCACCGGCATCTGGTTCTTCCGGCGCGGCCCCGAAGGCGAGTCCCCCGTCCAGCGCGGCCCGGTGACGATCGTCTACCACTGGGCCGGCCCCGACCTCGGCTACCGGATCGTCCACAGCCACTTCGCGAACTACCCCGACGCGGAGGCGGGCCGCAAGCCGGCCGAGGGCGATCTGCCGGGAGCCGGCGGCTAGCAGTCAGGTGCCGATGGGCGCGACTTCGGCGAGCAGGATGTCACCACGGAGACACGGAGAATTCACGGAGGACGCGCCGAGCGGTCGAAGACCCGGATCCCCTCCGAGGCTCCTCCGTGCCTCGGTGCCTCCGTGGTTTCATCCCCTCGGCGGAGGCGAAGCCGACCAACCCGGGCTGAGCTGGTCGCGTCTTTCTCCGTGAGTCCTCCGTGCCCTCC
>JAJDCQ010000111.1 GCA_029260755.1 Planctomycetota bacterium
CCAGGCGAATTCGGCATTCACTTCCAGCGGATCGGAGCCGGGAGAAGAGACGGAAGGACGAACGGGGAGCCGCCACGTCGGCCCCCCTGAGATTCCCCTTGACGGAGGGGCCTTCCCATGGAAGACACGGAGAACACGGAGCATCTCGGGTGGCGCCCCATCTCTGGTGGTCGCGTGGCTCTTCGCCTGCCGCGACGGGTAGTTTTGACTAGCCGTCGAGGGTCTGGCTCTGGGCGTCACCGACTCGCGTGGCCTTCGGCGACCGGGAAGCGGACCACCGCTTCTTGCTCGACGACCTCGTTGAACTCCTGATGCACCGTCAGTGGTTCTTCGCCGGGTCTCGAGGCCGTAGTGGTAGTGGTCGGGCGTCTTCACGACGAGCGGGAAGCGGGCGTGGAGCGCGATACACATGTCCTCGCAGACCTCGCGCATCTATCTCGGCCGGTCCAGACACGAAGGAGGCGCCGACGATCGCTCGTCGGCGCCTCTCGCGTGACTTCGTCATCTGCGGAACGAGCGGGCTAGGGAATGTCGGCGTACTTCCCGCCGCTGTCCTGCGCCAGGCGCGTCATGAACGGCTTGTAGGCGCCCTGGAACGCGAGCGTGTTGATGACGACCTTGCGGAGGCGGTTGAGCTGCTTCACCTCCTCGTAGATCTTCTCGAGGCTCTCGTTCTTGGGGTCGGGGTCGGTCGCCGGAACCGGCTTTCCGTCCTTGGTCGTCGGCGTTCCGTCGCTGAGGAGGTAGATCGTGTCCGCCTCGGAGAAGTCGAACGCGCGCTTGAGCGAGTCGCCCGAGCGGGTAACGCCCTCGGCCCGGAGGCTCTGGACGAAGCCGATCGCGCTCTTCTTGTTGGCCGGCGTCGCCTGAACGAGCTTCTTCTCCTGCCAGCTCTTCACGTCGGTCGAGTAGACGAGGAGGTTGAAGAGGACGTCGCCGGGCAGCGCGTTGACGACCTTGGTCAGCTCCTTCTTCGCCCGCTCGATCCGCTGGCGGTCGGCGGGGAGCCCGACGCCGGCGTGCGTCTGGCTGCAGTCGGGGCACGGCCCCTTGGCGTTTCCGCCTCCGGCGGGCGGCTGCGGCGTCGCCTTCGGCGTCGGCCGCGCGGTCGTTCCGCCGCCCTCGGGCGTCGTCGCTTCCTCGTTGCCGCTGAACGGATCCTTGATGTGCATGGAGCCGGACGTGTCGAGGATGATCACGACGCGCTTGCTGATGATCTCGGAGCCGAAGAGCTTCGGCGCCTCACGGACGACGGTTCCGCCGACGCCCTCGCTGTCGCCCCGATCGGTCGCGGGGTCGAAGGTCTCCTCGCGCGGCTGCCAGAAGTTCTCCCAGTCGGTGGCCGTGTCCATGTCGTGGCCGGTGATGTCGGTCAGCGCGGTCCGGACCTTGAACCAGGGCGTCCCCTTCGCCCTCTCCAGCCGCTTGAGGGCGGCGATGAGCGCCTTGACCGAGTCCTTCGAGCCGCGGGCGCCGAGCGCCGCGGCCGCGAGGCCTACGACGGAGGGGTCCTTGTCCTCGAGTGTCTCCTCGAGGGCGAGGCGCGAGTCGTCGTCGGTGCGCCCGCTCAGGATGTCGATGATCATCGACTTGAGCTCGGGCTTCCCCTTCTTCTTGAGGAACCCGACGAGGATCTTGTTCGACTTCGCGTCGTCGAGCGCCGTGAGCGCGTCGCGGACCGCGTCGACGAACTGGTTCGTCTTCTTCGGGTCGCCGGGGAACGGATCGGCGAACGCGAGACCGAGGAGCGTCTTCGTGTCGTTGCTCCCGCCGACCTCGCCGAGGGCTCGCGCCTTCTCGCACGCGATGTCGACGGCTCCGGCGCCGAGCGCCTTCTTCATCTCGCCGGTGAGCTTCTTGGCGGCCTTCTTGTCCTCGGCGAGCGCCGCGGTCGGCGCCACGAGGGCGAGCACGACGATCGCCAGGGCGGTGAGCACCGCCGCGGGCAAGAGGAACCGCTTGTTGCTCTGAACCATCCTCAACTCCTTGTATCGGGACGCGCCGATCCCGACTCTCCGTTCACGCCGACGACCGCGGCGCCCCGGCTTCCGGGGTCGCGCCGCGGTCGATTCGACCGATCTCCCGCTTATACCCGATGGGACGGGGTTCCGTCCCATCTATCCGATGCGGTGAGACCGGCCGGAAAGTCCTTCCGGGACGTTAGATCCCGTGATACTCGCCGTCGTTCTCGTCGGCCAGCTTCTTGAGGAAGTCGACGAAGACGTTGCCTCCGGGGGAGGCCGCGACCGCGTCGAACCCGAACGTCTCGACGCGAACGTGCCGGAACTTGTTCGCGTTTCTGACCTGCTCGACGATGCCCTCGATCTCGGCGGGCGTGTAGGGGTTCATGTCCTTCTGGGGAGCGCCGTCGCTGAGGAGGAAGATCGTGTTGATCTCGTTGTTCTTGAAGCCTTCCTCGAGCGCCTTGTCGGTCCGGGTGAATCCGGCCGGCTGCATGCCCTGAACCCACTTGATCGCGCTCTGCCGGTTGGCCGGCGTGGCGGGCACGATCCGCGCCTTCTGCCAGCTCCGGACGCCGTCGCTGTAGGCGATGATGTTGAACTTGTACTTGGGGTTGAGCGCGCTCACGACCTTGACGAGCTCGGCCTTCGCCCGCTCGATCCGCTTGCCGCCCTGCTTGTCGCCGGCGGGCGGATCCTCGGCGGCCATGCTGCCGCTCACGTCGATGATGAAGAGGATCCGCTTGCTGACGATCTCCTCGGAGAAGAACTTGGGCGCGTCGCGCTCCATCGTCCCGCCGACCTCGCTCTTGTCGCCGCGACTCTCCTCGGTCCACTCCGCCTTGCGGGGCTCCCAGAAGTTCTTCCAGTCGCTCGGCGTCTCGAAGTCGTAGCCTGTGAGCTCGGTCAGCGCTTCCCGGACGGCCTTCCAGGCGACGTCGCGGTTGCCGTCGGTCTTCTCGAGGGCGGCGATGAGCCCCTCGACGCTCCGCTGGGCGTCGCCGCGCTTGGCGAGCGCCTTCGCGGCCGCCGTGATCACGTAGGCGACCTTGTCCTCGGCGACCGCATTGGCGATCGCGTCGGTGGTGGCGTCGCCGGGAACGTCGGCGAGCGTCTCGACGAGGAGGACGCGGACGCGCCAGTCCTTGTTCTTCTCGAGGCCCTTCAGCATCTCGCCGACGGCCTCCTCGGAGCGCATCGAGCCGAGCGCCTCCTTGGTGGCCTCGAAGATCTTGCTGTTGTCGAGCTTGAGCCCGATCGCCAGCAGCATCTTGACCGCGCGCTTGCTGTCGTCGGTGCCGATCGTGACGATCGCGCCCGAGGCGACGTCCATGTCGCCCGCCGCGAGGCCGGCCTTCAGCATCTTCTCGGCGCGCTTCCACTCCTTGGAGTCGAGCGCCCCCTTGCCTGCGAGCGCCGCGTCGACCCCGAGCCCGAGCCCGAGGATCGCTACGAGGACGGCGGCGAGGACGAGCTTCGTGGTCCTCATCTTGGAGCAACCTCCCGACATTGGCGGGTCCCGAAACGGCGGGGAGCCGCCATCTTGGCGACGATTCGAGCCGACCGGCGGCCAAACGTGACGGCCGGTGGCGCGGTATTGTAAGGGATGACGGTCGTCGCAGGCGCAACTTGCGGTCCTGTCAGGAGGTTTTACGCCTCGGTGACACGTCGCGGCCGAGCGCCTTCGGGGACGGGCCTTTCCGCCGTCCGCGCCCGCCGGATCTCCGCCATCGCCTGTCGCAAAGTGGACACTGGCGCATCCCACAGGCGGCGGGGGACGGCCGCTTCGTTGCTGCAAGTCCCGTGGCGGTCGACGATCTCCCGAACGCGACCCGATCTCGATTTCACGGCTCGGGTGTTGCACTGCGTCGTGGCGCGGGTACAGTAGAGGACTCCAGACCGTCGAATTCCCGACGCCCCTCCCCGCGATGAGGTGCCGGATGAGCACGAAGACGCATCGACAGTCCGAGCGGGAGCAGCAGATCGCCGAGCGCGCCGAGCGCTGGCGGGCGCTCCGCGACGCGCGCGATGACGCGGCCGGCCACGACGCCGACGCCGAGGGCCCCGTCGTCGAGGACGCCGGTGGCGTCGACGGCGAAGCCGACCCGCTCGACCTTCCGGTCGCCGACCCCGCTCCGAGCGCCGGCGCCGCCGCCGCCTGCCACGAGGCCGCCCCGGCGGGCGCCGAGCCCCTCCGCGACGGGGCGGGCGTCTGGTCCGCCGCTCCGATCTGGCTCGGCCGGGTTCTGGCCGGGATCGCCCTGGCCGTCGAGGTCGTGATCCGGGCCGTCGTCTTCGTCGGCCGGATTCTCGGGATCGCCCCCGGCGAGAAGAAGAAGCGGTTCAACGTAACCCGGATCCGCGAGGAGGCGGCCGAGCGCGAGCGGGTCCGCCACGATGAGATCGAGCAGCGCCCGGTCGTCCACCTGGTCGTGAACCCGATCTCGGGCGAGGGACGCGCCCGCGCCGTCCTGCCCGAGCTCCGCCGCGGCCTGCGCAAGCGCGGGTTCGCCTGCGACGTCCTGATCACCCAGAAGGCGGGCGACGCGATCGAGTACCTCGAGCGCGAGCTCCCCCGCGACGCGACCGATCCCGCGCGGATCGAGCGCGGTCACGGCGACACCCACGCCGTGATCTCGGTCGGCGGCGACGGCACCCTCGGCGAGGTCGTCGTCGGCGTGCGCCGGGCCGGGCTGCGGACGCCGGTCGCCCTCTACGCGGCCGGGACGGTCAACTGCCTCTCGAACGAGCTCGGGATCCCGCGCGACGTCGAGAAGTTCTGCGACATGATCGCCTGGGGTCGCACCGTCGACCTCGACCTCGGCGAGGTGCGCTGCGCCGATCGTCCGGGCCTCGAGCAGCCGAACTCGTGCCGGCTCTTCCACAGCTTCATCGGCGTCGGCTTCGACGCCCTCGTCCTCGAGGAGATGGGGCGCCGCCGGACGGGCAACATCTGGCAGAGCAACTACACGATCCCGATCTACGAGAGCCTGCGGAACTACAGCTTCCCGCCGCTCGAGGTGACGGCCGACGGCGAGACGATCGCCGAGCACGGCGGCATGGCCGTCGTGAGCAACATCAAGAGCTACGCCCACATGGAGGTCGCCCCCGAGGCGAGCCCGCTCGACGGCAAGCTCGACGTCCACGTCGTGAAGCGTCGCAGCGTCCTCGGCCACGTCCGGGCGATCTGGCACGCGGTCCGTCACGACAACCGCCGGTTCATGGCCGAGGTCGTCGGACGCAAGACGACGCAGGTCACGATCGAGAGCCCCGCCGAGCGCGTCCCGGTGCAGATCGACGGCGATCACGTCGGCTTCCTGCCCGCCCGCGTTCAGATGCTCGAGGGGGCGATCGCTCTCGTCGTGCCGCCGGGGCCGATCGGCGAGCTCCGTCCGCCGACGCCGAGCTCCGGCGAGATCGCGCGGCCCGAGGCGATCACCGCGCGGATCAAGGATCTCGCTGGCCAGGCGGCCGACGCGGGGCGTCGGGCGGCCCGGAAGGCGCTCGACGGCGACGATCCGGTCGTCGACCCGGCCCACTAAGGGCAGGCTGAAAGGCCCCGATGAGCGCCGAGAACGGCCGAGCCACCGTCACCCTGCCGACCGTGCAGTCGTTCCAGGTCGGGAACGTCACCTGGGGTGCGCCGGGGAAGCTCTTCCTGATCGCCGGGCCCTGCATCATCGAGAACGAGGAGACCCCGCTCCGGGTCGCCGAGGCGGTGAGCAAGCTCTGCGCGCGGCTCGACGTCGGGTTCGTCTTCAAGGCGTCCTACGACAAGGCGAACCGGAGCTCCATCACCGCGTTCCGCGGCCTCGGCATGGAGGAGGGGCTCCGGATCCTCGAGAAGGTCCGCAGCGAGCTCGGCTGCCCGCTCCTGACCGACATCCACGACCCGAGCCAGGTCGGCCCCGTCGCCGAGGTCGTCGACGCGGTCCAGGTGCCCGCCTTCCTCTGCCGCCAGACCGACCTCCTCGTCGCAGCGGCGAAGAGCGGCCGGGCCGTGAACGTCAAGAAGGGACAGTTCCTCGCCCCCTGGGACGTGAAGAACATCGTCACGAAGCTGGTCGAGAGCGGCTGCGAGCGGCTGTCGATCACCGAGCGCGGCGCGAGCTTCGGCTACAACAACCTCGTCTCGGACATGCGCGCCCTGCCGGTGCTGCGCGAGATGGGCTGGCCCGCGATCTTCGACGCGACCCACAGCGTGCAGCTGCCCGGCGGCGGCGGAACGCACACGGGAGGGATGCGCGAGTCGATCCCCTTCCTCGCCCGGGCCGCCGTGGCGGCCGGCGTCGACGGCATCTTCGCCGAGGTCCACGTGGACCCGAAGAGCAGCAAGTCCGACGCGACCACGATCCTCGGCATCGACGAGATCGAGGCGCTCCTGCCCGTCCTCGTCGAGCTCAAGCGGATCGTCATCTAGGGCTTCGAGGCGGCGGGCGAATCTCGCGCACGTATCTCGAGTCCGAAGACGCGGTGTCTCACCCATGCCTGGGTGATCGACTTGCTCGGGGAACACCTTGCCGGCTTTGCGAAAGTCTCACCGCAGCCGCTAGCATCGGAGTCATGAACGAGACGCTCCTCGCGCTGATCGGATCGGGGTTCGGGTCGGGGCTCGACCTCAGCGGTCCGCTGGTGAGCGAGGACGACATCGCGTGGTTGAAGTCCGCCTCAGCCACGGTGTTCCTCGTTGGCTTCGGCTACTTCGTCGTCCTGTGCGTCTCGATCTGGCAGCTCTTCGCGCGTCCGTCCTCCTCGCGGGCCCGGGAGATCGTCCGGGTCGCGTTCGGAGCCGCGACACTCACCGTTCTCTACTTCGGAGTCGTCGCCGCGTTCGTCATCGTCGGTGCGATCATCGCCGACGGGCTCGACGCCGATCCGCCGCGGCGCCGCTGGGTCGCCCTGGGCGCGTTCGCTCTCGCGCTCGTCACCTCGGCCGGCGTCCGCTGGGCGGTGCGGCGAGGCCTGTTCGGGGCTCCGAGCGCCCCGCAAGCCTGATCTCGAAACAAGAAGAAGGGGTCAGGTCTGAATGCCGGGAGGTTAGGCTCCAACTCCCTGCCGCAGAGCAACTTTACCCTCCTTCTGCGTTCGCCTGATCGAGTTGAGCTCCAGCGCGCGTGTTGACCAGATTCGCAGCGATGGCGCGCTCGACTTGGCCGCCTGCCCCCCGCGACTCCAATCGGGCGGGTCCCCTCGCGCTGACGAGCGCCCCGTGCCGCGCCCCCTCCGGGATCACTCGGTTCGTCCCCTCCGGTCGGTCATCGGTTCGCTCGAGGAGGGGGGCAGTTCCACGGCGCGCTCGGCGCCGACTGCTGAATGTCGCGCGTCTCGCCGCACGCCAGCCCCCGGCGTGGCAAGAGTACGAGCGTCTCCCGGCGGCGTGGCCCATTGTCTTGCGAGGCCATCGCGGCCACTCCGCTTTCTTCCCTCTGCCGTTGCGATCCGTTGCGATCACCACTTCGGCATGGGCGCCTCGAACCCCTCCGGGCGCGTGAAGCGGAGCGACCCGTCGGGCAGACGTTCGATGTGCAGGCGACCGGCG
>JAJDCQ010000112.1 GCA_029260755.1 Planctomycetota bacterium
CCGCCCGACGGGCCGAATCGGATCATCCGCTTCGAGGTCGAGGCCGACCAGTGGAACCGGATCCAGGCCGCCATCGAGAAGGTCCGCCGGGTCGGCGGCGCCGAGGTCGGCCTCGCCGAGGCGTTCGACGTGATCGCCCACAACTACCTCGAGACCATCCTCGACGAGTCCGAGGTCCTCGATCCGCCCGCCGCTGCCTCGACCCCGAGCGACGTTCCCGAGTCGGAGTTGCGCGGCGCACTCGAGGTCGAGCTCGAGCGGGATCGCCTCTTTCGCCAGGACGTGCTGCAGCGCTACGGCTGGATCTGCGCCATCCCCGGCTGCGGCTGCCGGGTCAACCTGGAGGTCGACCACATCGTGCCGCGATCGCGAGCTCCCGAGCGGCGCTGGGACCCGGAGAACGTCGCTCCCCTGTGTCGAGGCCATCACCGGCTCAAGACCGACGGCATCATCAAGATCTCGGGGAAGGCGCCCGACGGAACCCTCATCGTGGAGCGGCCGCGGGAGTCCCGGGATCGTGCTCTCGTCTGATCGACCCCGGCGGTCGGCGGGCAACAGGCGCCCGCGCAACGACGAGAGCGCCGGCCCGGGCGGCGACGAGTGGGATCCGACGTTCGGTCGTGAGGCCACCGCCGATCGGACGCCCCCGGCTCGCCTATCGTGATTTCAGGGGTCAGGTCCAGGATTCACACCAAAGGGGCCAGGTCACACCAGCCGCTGCGACAGATTCGCTCGTGTGATTCCTGGACCTGACCCCTCGATTCACACCAGAGGCTCGGTGCGAAACGTTCTGGTCCGTGCACTGCTGGCTTCGAGCCGAGGGAGGCTGTTGCGCGCGCGGAACTCTCGCACGGTGCGAGAGGTTGGGTTCGCACGGCTTCGACGCTCGGCGAGCGCCGTTGCGCCGCGCAGCGGAGATGGCGCCGGCCGCGGGCGACCGCGAGTGGATGGCATTCCGGACGCCACGCTCGCGGGAGGGACTCGTCCTCTTGCCCCGCGGGCTGGCTCGCAGCGAGACGATCCGAGGTTCGGTCGAGAGCGCCGACCGCGGATCGAACCTGACCGGCTCGATGCGAGGCAAGGGGCGGCGACCGGTCGAAGACGAGGCGACCTGCTCCCGAGGTGATCTCGCGTCGCGCCCTCGGGGACGACCGGAAAGACCGACGCCCCACGTCGAGACACTGTGCTCGAGGCGGGGCGCCGCTCTTGGGTTGGATGCTGAGATAGGTTGATGTCGTTTGGTTGGAAGGGTGTTCGTTCTCTCTCGCGGAAGCCTCCTTCGTCCTGACGCGCGCTTCGACCAGGCGCGCTCGCTCGTCCGATCTCCTACACAAGCGGCGTGCCGAAGGCCCGCGCGGGGCAAGAAGACGACAGGACCACCAACCAGGCAGCGACTTACGGCCGTAGAGGCCTTGGCCGCTTTACCACGACTGGAACGAGCGCTCTGAAGATCGTGCGCGACGGTGTGAGACCGACGTTCCCGATGCGCCCGAAACCGGGCGCGCGAGGTCAGCGATCCGCGGTCGAGCAGGCGCGCCTGAGCACGGGCAGGATCGCGGCCGGGTCGCAGCCGTAGATCCCCGAGCCCCAGGCCGAGTTCGCCTCGACCACGGCCCAGCCGCTTCCCGCGATCCGACCGACGTCGATGACGACCGCCGCAGCGACGCCCGCTTCCGTGTCGTCGAGGACGGTCGCGGCGAACGCGAGCGCCGCGCGCTCCTCGTCGGACGGGGCGGGCCACGTTCCGTCCTCCGCGCGGGCGATCGCGCCGTCGCGAAGATAGGGCGAGGCGGTCACGACCGCTCCGTCGAGGACGAAGCATCGCCACTCGACGGTCCACTCGACCGGGTCCGAGACGAGGGCCGGCGCGTCGTCCGGCGCGAGCTCGGGGCCGGGAAGATCGGCGCCGCTCGCGTAGACGGCCGCATCGAAGCTCTTCCCGTCGCCCGGCTTCACGAACGTGGGCACCGCCGCGCGACGCGCCTGACCGACCGTCGTGAGCCGGACCGCGCGGAGCCGGTGGCGCTCGGGGAGCCTCGGGAGGAAGTCGGGCGCCGGCTCGAGGAGCTCGACGCCGAGCTGCGGCGCGACCACCTCGGCGAAGAGCGGCTCGCCGTAGAAGACGAGCTCGGGCACGTCCGCGAGCGCCTCCGGGACGCGCCAGGACGCGAGCCGCTCGACCGCCCAGCCGGCCTCTCCGGCGGCCCGACCGATCGCGATCGTGTCCTCGGTGTATCGGCCGGGCAGAACGAGCGTCGGGGGGTCAGGTCGCATCGCCATCGTCACTCTCCGTGCCCCCGTCGTCATCGCCCATCCGTCGGAGCGCCCAGTAAAGGGCGCGGATCGCGCTCGTCGCGTGCTCTCCCCAGTGCGCGAAGAACGAGAATCGCCAGTGCCAGACTGCGTCGCGGAGGTTGTCGTCGGCGGAGGCATCGTCGAGGTCGAGAGTCTCGAGCCCCTGACTCACGTCGCCGTAGACGTCAGCCAGGTCATCCCAGAGCGCTCCGGTCAGTCCCTCGCTCTCCGGGTCGTAGGCGTCGAACACCTCGACATACAGGTCGAACGAATCGAAGATGCGCGGTTCGGCGAGCCGGGTACCCCGATGCCAGTGGGTTCGCTCGGTAAGGTCGTCCGGCTCGGAGAGCGCGAGTGCCGCAGCGAACAGCTCGGCCAGCCCGCTCGCGATCTCCACGAAGCGCCGCCGAAGCGGAAGCTCGCTCGCTCGCTCGCTCCGCGAGCTCACAGAACGAGCGCGCCGTCCGCGCGAACCCGAGGGCGCTCCGTCGGTCGGCATCACGCACGGCGGGACCTCCTCCACCCGAGGAGACGCCGCGGCCGACCCGCCGCTGTCAGCCGAGCCCGATCTCGCCGAGGCCGTCGTCGTCGTAGCCCAGGTGGTGCCCGATCTCGTGGAGCACCGTCGTCCGGATCTCCTCGATCAGCTCGTCGCGGTCCAGCGCCGCCTTCTCGAGGTTGCGCCGGTAGATGATCACCCGCGGCGGCAGCGCCACGGGCATCTCCGGCTCCTTCTCCTGCGAGATGTCGACGCCGTCGTAGAGGCCGAGGATGAGCGGGTCGTGCCCCGTCTCGCGGAGCATCTTCTCGTTCGGGACGTCCTCGGCGACGATCGCGACGTTCTCGAGGCGCGCCCGGATCTCGTCAGGGATGCTCGCGATCGCCTCCTCGATCGCCCGGTCGAGCTCCTCGTCGGGGAGGCGCACCGGCGCCGGGAACCCGGCCGAGTCGAGGCGCGCGGCCTCGGCGAAGAGGGCGTCGGCCCGGTCGATCTTCCCGTCGCGCTCGTCGATGCAGGCGAGCGCGTGCAGGGCCGCCGCGTCGTCCTCCTCCTCGGAGACGACCTCGGCGAGCACCTCGCGCGCCTCGTCGAACCGGGCCAGCCGGAAGAGTCTCCTCCCGAGCCCGCTCCGGTGGTCGGGGTCGTCGGGCGCGTCGCGGAGGACGCGCTCGTGGAGGGCGAGCGCCTCGGCCGTCCGGTCGGCGGCGCAGAGCGCCTCGGCCTCGACGTAGCTCGCGTGCAGCGCCGTCTCGGGCTCGGCGTCCTCGAGCGCGTCGCGCCCCTCCGCGAGGGCGGCGAGGCAGCCGTCGAGGTCGTCCTCGTCGAGGAGCAGCTCGGCGAGGGCGACGACGACGTCGGCGTCGGTCGGCTCGACGCGGCGGAACGCGCGAAGCTCCTCGAGGGCGGTCCCCGCGCGACCGAGGTCGGTCAGGGCGTCGGCGCGGGCCAGGAGCAGCCGCGGCGTCAGCTCGCCGCCGAGCTTCTCGCGGGCGCGCTCGATCACCTCGAGGGCGGCCTCCGGCTCTCCGTCGTCGACGGCGTCCTCCGCCTCGAGGGCGAGCTGGTCCGCCACGCTGTCACCGTCTCGGTCGATCACTGCTCTGCTCGCCTCCGGGGCGGGGCGGGGCGCTCGGGCCCGACCGACGATGAGAGACGTCCGGCCCGTCGAGCGCAAGGGCTCGACCGCCCTTGTCCGCCCCCGGGGAGCGGGCTACCATCGCGCCCTCGTCGACCCGATCCGGCGCGAATCGGCGCCCACCCGCGACGCGGAGCACTCGTGGCGACCACCACCCAACGCGACCGCCCGCCCGGCATCCTCGGCCAGCCGCCCACCCCGCGGTCGCTGAAGCGGGTCATCACCGGATTCGTCCTCCTCATCGTGATCTCGATCGTCCTGACGGTCGCGTTCATCCGCTACGTCATCCAGGCCTGGCTCAACGCCGCCGAGCTCGCCCGGGCGACGGGCGAGCCGTCGCCCTCGTTCGACTGGCCGGTGATGACGATCGCCTCGTTCCTCTTCGTCGTGCTGATCACCGGCCTCTCGATCATCTTCACGTATTACATCATCGAGGTCCGCAACAACGCCCAGCAGACGCGCTTCATGGCCGGCATCACCCACGAGCTGAAGAGCCCGCTCTCCGCGATCCAGCTCTACGCCCAGAGCCTCCAGATCGCGGAGGTCGGCGAGGAGGAGCGGCGTCGCTTCCTCCGCGGGATCGTCGACGACGTCCGCCGTCTCGATCGCCTCGTGAGCAACATCACCGAGACGGGGAAGTTCGACCTCGGCGTGACCGACCTGCGCCTCGAGGAGATCGACGCCGCCGAGCTCCTCGAGCGCTACGAGGAGCGCGTCCGCGACCGCCTCGCCTTCGCCGACCGACCGATCGAGGTCGCCTGGGACGCCGGTGAGCGCCGCGTGATCCGCGTCGACACGCGCCGGATCGAGCAGGTGCTCGACAACCTCGTCGACAACGCCGTGAAGTACTCCGACTCCGGCGAGCCGATCCGCTTCGCGAGCGCCGTCGACGGCGGGGACCTCGTGATCACCTGCGTCGACGCCGGCCTCGGCCTCGAGCCGCGCGAGCTCGACCGGATCTTCGACCGCTTCTACCGCTCGCCGTCCGCGAAGAAGCGTCCGGGCGGCGGCACCGGGCTCGGCCTCTTCATCTCGCGGCGCATCGTCGAGGCGCACGGCGGCTCGCTCGAGGGGGCGAGCGCGGGGGTCGGAAAGGGGTCGACCTTCACGATACGGATCCCGAGCGATCCATCCTCGTCGCCCGGCGATGGGGCCGCGCTCGAGAGCCGAGGGGGAGAGAGCGTTGGAGCCGCCTAGCAGAATCCTCGTCGTCGACGACGAGGACCACCTCCGCGACGGGCTCCGCTTCAACCTGGTCGCCGCCGGCTACCGGGTCGACGCGGCGGCCGACGGACCGGCGGCGAAGGAGCTCCTCACCGAGCAGGACTACGACCTCGTCGTCCTCGACGTGATGATGCCCGGCGAGGATGGGCTCTCGGTCTGCCGGTGGCTCCGGAAGCGCGGGAACCTCACCCCGGTGCTGATGCTGACCGTGCGGAGCCTCACCGAGGACATGATCGAGGGGCTCGATTCGGGCGCCGACGACTACATGACCAAGCCGTTCGACCTGCGCGAGCTGCTCGCGCGCGTCCGGACGATGCTGCGGCGACGCCGCTGGACGGGCGATGAGACCATCGGGAGCCCCGACGACGTCCTCGAGTTCGAGGGCAACCGGATCGACTTCCGGACTTACCGAGCGACCACCCACGACGGCCGCGAGCTCGAGCTGAGCCACCGCGAGGCGATGCTGCTGCGCCTGCTGAGTCAACGCCCCGGCGAGGTCGTGCCGCGCGAGGCGATCCTCGAGAAGGTCTGGGGGCTCAAGGGCAACATTCACACGCGCACGATCGACAACTTCATCCTGCGCCTGCGCCGCTACTTCGAGCAGAACCCGTCGAAGCCACGCCACATCCTGAGCGTCCGCGGCGTCGGCTACCGGTTCGTCGCCGAGACCGCCAGCCCGCAATGAGAACGAGGGAGGCCGCGTCGGCCTCCCTCGATCCCCGAGTCTCGATGTCGTCGAGCGGCGTCAGGCGGCCGCCTCGACGGGCTCGGCCGGCGGCGCGTTGCTCTCGACCGGCGCCCCCTCGAGCGCGCTCGCTGCCAGGAGACCGCCCTCGACGAGCACCCGCTTCGTCGGGCGCTGCACCTTCCAGACGAGCCCGAGCATCTCGCACGTGCGGATGAACCGCCAGGTGAGGTCGATCTCGTACCAGGCGAAGCCGTTCATCGCCGAGACCTGGTAGTGGTGGTGGTTGTTGTGCCACCCCTCGCCGGCCGTGATCATCGCGAGGACCGGGTTGTTGCGACTGTCGTCCTCGGACTCGTAGCGACGCGTGCCCCAGACGTGGTTGAGCGAGTTCACGGTGAACGTGCCGTGATACAGGCACACCGTGCTCAGGAAGAAGCCCCAGCTCACCGCCGAGATACCGGCGCCGAGCGTCCACTCGAAGACGAGATAGATCGCGATGGCGAGGACGAGCGGCGGCAGGAGCGCGTACTTGTCGAGGAACCGGAGCTCGGGGAAGCGCTTGTAGTCGCCCATCAGGTCCCAGCGGGTCCCGTCGTTACGCTTGTCGAAGATCCAGAGCACGTGCGAGTACCAGAACCCTCGCTGCACGGGCGAGTGGATGTCCTCGGGTTCGTCGGAGAACTTGTGGTGATGGCGGTGGTGACCCGCCCACCAGATCGGCCCCTTCTGCGCGGCGAGGGTGCCGAGCAGCGCGAGGAAGAACTGGAACGGGCGGCTCGTCCGGAAGGCCCGATGGGCGAAGTACCGGTGGTAACCCCCCGTGAGGCCGATGACCCGGACGTAGTACATCACCAGGAACAGCACCGGCAGCCACCAGTAGAAAGGCACCAGGAACGGTCCGACCGCCGCGGCCACGTGCATCAGCATGAAGGGGATCCAGCCGACGAGGTCGGTCTGCATCTTCCCCTCGAGCGGGTAGCTCGGAACCGGGGGATCCTCGGGAAGAGCGCTCGCGGGCTTGACCACGGGCGGCTCCAGGACGGCTTCGGGCTGACTCATCGCTGTCTCTCCATTCGTCGCAACCTTTGACGATGAAAGGCTAACCGACGAGCGGGCGCGCATCAGTCACGCCGCGGGAGAGCTCTGTCATCTCTCGGTCACGTACGTCACGACCGGGTCAAATCCGCTCTTCGAGCCCCGGGAAACCCCGATGTAGACCGAAACGAGCACCCAAACACATACTTGACATCATCGAACAAAAGCCTATAATCGCCGCTCACCCAAAGGGAGGACGAGGCCGATGACTTGGTCGAAGAGAAGGGATCGAGGAGGAGGCGCGGCGCCTCCACGGAGCCGAGCTCACCACCGTCCCGCCGCGGACCGACGGTCGACGCGCTCGAGTGGCTGGGTGCGCACCGACCGCTCGCGGTCGAAGACGCCTGGGAGCTCGAGGACCGGCTGAGGAGCTGCTTCCTGAGCGGCGGGCCCGACGCGGTTCACTTCGTTCTGTGGGCCGCGAGCGCGCGCGACCACTCGCGGACGCTCGCGGAGGTGGCCGCCGTCGTCCAGATCCGGATGGCGGCGCCGCCGATCACGAGCGGGCGGCTGCGACCGAGGATCGCGGCGCGCCTCCGGGGAGACGAGCGGAGCAGCGCGCTCCTGGAACGGCTCGTCCGGCTCGAGAGGCTGCTGCGGCGGCTCGAGGTGCCGCGGTCGGCCCTCCTCGCCGCGCGCGCGCGGCTCGACGACGCCCTGTTCTGCGACGGGACGCTGCGGATCGCGCTCGGCGCGCTGGCCGGGTGCGCGGCGATCCCCTACGAGCAGGCGGAGGTGCTCGCCGAGCTGCTCGGGGTCGGATGCGATTGCGAGCTGATCCTGAACACGTGGCTCGACCGATGAGCGAGGCTCAGCCCGGGACCTCCCAGCGCGGCGCGACCACCCGGACGCACACCCCGCGTCCGTCGGGTCCCGCCTCGAGGGTGAGGGCGCCGCCGACCCGGCCGGCGCGGTACCGCATGATCTGAAGGCCGAGGCCCTCGCCCATCGAGGCGCCCGCGGGGAGGCCATGACCATCGTCCTGGACCTCCAGGACGATCTCGTTCTCGCCGGCGCGGAGGACCAACCGGATCGATCGGGCCTGGCCGTGGCGAAGGGCGTTCGTCACCGCCTCCTGCGCGATCCGGAAGAGCTGAAGCCGCGTCTCGCCCGCGGGGACGGTCTCGGCGCCCTCGATGTCGCAGGTCACCGACACGTCGTCGTAGATCCGGCCGATGTTCGAGGCGAGCTCGGCGAGGGCGGAGCCGAGCCCGCCCGACTGGAGCTCGACGGGGAACAGACCGCTCGCTATGTCGCGAGTGCGCGAGATGGTCTGGTTCAGCAGCCGGCCGAGCTCGGCGGCCTGGGTCTCCTCGACCAGCTCGCGGGCGGCGAGGTTTCGCTCGAGGCTCTTCGCCAGGAACGCGATCCCGGTGAGATCCTGGCCGAGGCCGTCGTGGAGGTCCTGACCGATCCGACGCTGCTCGCGGCCGCTGATCTCGAGGACGAGCTCCTCGTGCCGAAGGCGCTCGGTGATGTCGCGAATCGTGGCGATCATCTTGAGCCGGCCGCGCGAGACGAAGGTGCCGGCGCCGATCTCCGCGGTGAACGTCGTGCCGTCACGCCGGAGCAGGACGCGCCGGGGCACGCGGATGCTCTGGATCGTCCCGCCCTGGAGGGCGGCCATCCCCGTCGCCGTCTTCTCGGACTCGGCCGAGATGTCGAGGATCGTGAGGGTCAGAATCCCCTCGCGATCCCAGCCGAAGAGGTCGAGGGCGGCCTGGTTCGCGTCCTCGAAGAGGAGCGTCTCGACGTCGAAGAGGAGGACCGCGTCGATCTCGTTCTCGAAAAGGCGCCGGTAGCGCTCTTCGCTCTCGCGCGTCGCCTCCTCCACCCGGCGGCGCTCGGTCACGTCGCGCTTGATGCCGACGAAGCAGACCGGCTCGCCGGTCTCGGCGTGTCGGATCGCGAACGCGGAGAGGTCGACGGTGAGCCGCCGCCCGCCCTTGGTCCAGCTCGTCTCCTCGCCGCGATAGCGCCCCGACGTGGTCAGCTCGGCCACGATCCGGCCGAACGCTTCGTCCCCGAGGTGCACCGACGGCGTCTTCCCGCGGAGCTCCTCGTCCGAGTAGCCGATCAGCTCGTGGTGCGTCTCGTTCTGGTAGCGGTAGATCCCGTCGGTGTCGACGATCGCGATCGCCTCGCGCGACTGACTCACGATCTCGCGGAAGAGATCGGATCCGGCGACGCCGGCGAGCGCCTCGATCGAGCCCGGCCCCACCGTCGGCGCGTCCCGCGGGAGCGACGGCGCTCCGGCGACCGGCCCGCCCCGATCGTCGGCCGCGTCGACCGCGTCGGCCCCCTCGCGTTCGACCCGGGCGATGAGCTCGGCGTAGGCGATCAGGTCCGAGAGGGCCTCGAATGATGCGGCGCCGAGGATCCGACAGAGCTCCTCCTCGCCCGGACGCTCGGCACCCATCACGAGACGGCAAGCCGCGTCGACGAGCGCGGCCTCGAGCGCAGCAGGATGCTCGGCGAGGGGATCGAGTCCGTCGGGCGCCCCGGCGAGGAGCTCGTCGCGCCGAGCTTCGTCGAGGAGCTCCACCGGTCCGAGGGACGCGGCCGGCATCGGCTGGATCCGGACGACGTGACGGAGGACCCGATGCGCGAACGCCCCGCGCCGGACGAGCTCCGCCAGGACGCGGACACGGAACCCGACGGGGAGCGGACTCTCGAGGGTCGCGCCGAGCGCCCGGCGCCAGACGACCTCGAGCGCCTGAGGCGCCCCGAAGAGACCCTCGTAGACGACCGGAAAGAAGCCCAGTCGGCCGGTGATCTCGTTGCGGAGGCTCTGCGCGCTCGAGGCGGCGATGCCGACCCGCTCCGTTCCGTCTTCCATCATCGTCATTGCGAAGAAGGGTAGCCCGGCGGTCGGACGGGATCAACCGACGATCGACGACCGGGCCCCGGCGCCGGGTGTCCTTGCCGCGGCGCGCCGTCTCCAGAGCCGGCGGGGCGGACTGCCACGCCGATCCCGAAAGCCGTCGGCGCCGGCCCCCCGAGCGGGCTGGCGGGCAACCCTCGCAACGCGCTCCAGCTCCGAAGCTTCCCGAGATCGACTCCAATGGACTCACAGTTGCGAAGCCGCGCGCTCCGCTCCTGCGAAGGGAGCGATCGATCACGATCCGCGCGGACGCCGAGCTCAGGGGCGGCGTCCCGACGCGCTCGAAGCCGTCGGAATCCACGAAGAGAGGGGTCGTCATGTCTCGGCTCGGAGTCTGTCTCGTACGAATCGCCGCGACCGTCACGGTCGCGGCCATGCTGGCCGGCGGCGTCGCGTGCAGCGGCGGCGGGAGCAGCGGTGGAGGCGGCGGCGGCGTCGCCTCCGGGAGCGGGAGCGGGAGCGCCGGATCCGGCGCGGCGGGATCCACGACGCCGGGCTCCGGCGGCGGTGGGTCCAACCCCGGCGCTCCGGGCGGAACGACGGGCACCGGGGCGGCGACGCCCGGCGGCCCGCCGAGCGGCGCGACCACCGTCGGCCCCCTCCTGCGCAAGGCTCTCGACTTCGAGCGCACGATCCAGCGCGATCACACGCCGAACGGCGTGATGCTCAACATCATCCGCGACGTCCCGCGCACCGGAACCGTCGTCAACTACACCCAGGCGCAGTCGGGCTGCATCTGGACCGGCCTCTACGTCGCGGCGAACGTCGAGCGCTACCGGGTCACCGCCGACCCCGACGCCCTCGCGGCGATCGAGCGGTCGGTCCGCGGCCTGCTCGACATGCACGACATCACCGGCATCCCCGGCCGGATCGCGCGCTCGTTCGGGCGGCCGCCCGAGTACACCGCGAACCCGCTCGTGCCCGTCACCTCGGGCCCCTACGCCGGCCTGGCGTGGCACGGGAGCGAGATCGCGCGCGATCAGTACACCGGCTGGATGGCGGGCATCGCGGTGGCCTGGCCCCACATCCAGGACCCGCAGCTCCGCGCCGACTGCCAGCGCGTCCTCGCGGCGATCGCTGACCACCTGATGCGCAACGACATGAAGCTCGTGGCGCCCGGGCGGGCGAACCCGGCGGCGGGCGGCGTCGACGTCGTCCACTTCAACCTCAACCCCGACGGTCTGATCAAGAACATCCCCACCCAGCAGGAGTGGGATCAGGTCGACGACTTCCCGCTGAACGTCATCACCTCGGCGATCCCGTACGACCCGCAGATCGCCGCGGCGATCGCGAACGCGTCGTTCCCGCCGATCAAGGCCGGCGAGGCGCTCCGCGGGCTCCTCTTCATCAAGACGGCCGCCGTCATCACCGGCGACCCGGCGATCGAGGACTACTACCGCAACGAGCTGATCGGCCGGAAGAACTGGCTCGAGATCGTCCGGCGCTTCGGGACGATCCAGGACGACATCTTCAGCGGCCGGAACCTCCACGAGGTCGAGTTCCTCCTCGTCGGCATGGGCAACGTCATGGGCCAGATCGGCCAGGCGATCCTCCAGAGCCGCCTCGGCGCCCTCGGCCCGATCGTCGGCCCGATCGCGATGGCGGCGCTTCAGCCGATCGTCGATCGGGTGATGCGCTTCATCGCGCGGCGCATCTCCGACGCGATCACCTGGCTTCAGAACCCGAGCAACCTCCAGACGGCGTCGCAGACGGTCGCCGGCATCCAGATGCTCGGGACGATCCTCCAGGTGCTCGGCGTCTCGGCCGGATCGCAGGTCAGCCAGATCTCGGGATCGGTCGCGCCATACGCGAACAGCAACCTCGAGGAGGCGCGGCGCGCGATGACGAGCGGCGTCGGCGACAACCTGACCTGGTCGCCGCTCTACGCCCTCTGCGAGATCGAGACCGATCCCAACACGCGGGCGGTCTACGAGGAGCTCGTCGACCGGCGGCACGAGTACACGAAGTGGGGGCTCACCTCCTACTTCAACTTCGTCCACGCGACCTACTCGCCGACCGGCGCCGATCCGCAGGCGGTCGACGAGGGCGTCGAGTCGCTCCGCCTGCACTACGCCGATCCGCTGAGCCGCGTCGTCGACAACACCGGGCTGCCCGGCGTGCGTCTCTCGCCGTGGCCCGACCGCTTCGGCCGGACCAACCACGTCGCGGTCGACCCGTTCCCGCTCGACCGGCGCGCGCCGCACCACTTCCACTGGCAGGGCCATCCCGGCCAGATCCGCGGCGGCAGCAACGGCGGCGAGGAGATGAGCGGCCTCGGCTACGTCCTCGCCTACTGGCTCGGGCGGCGCGCGGGGGTCATCGATCCGAGCTGGTAGAGCGTCGTCTGCGTAGGAACGACGGAATCTCACGCAAAGGCGCAAAGGCGCCAAGGAGCTTCGCCGGATCGGGATCTCGGCTCGGAGCAACGACCCTTTGCGTCTTTGCGCCTTTGCGTGAGATCTCTTCCGCGCGTGGAGGAAGACCGAAGCGCCTGGCCACCCGTTTGCGACTAACTGACCCAGCACCGTCGGACTGGAGAGCGCGGAGAGCCGAGACGGATTCGACCGGGGGACCCTGGCGCCCCCTCTTCTGACCAGAATCCCGGTCCTGCCTCGACTTCCCGCCTCTCCGGCCTCCGGCACCCTCGGCCACGCGAACGCTTCGGCGTCGCGTGGCCGTTCTCATTCCGAGGCATCCTGCCCCGGCCTTTCCGAAATCCGATCTCGCGACTTTCCCTCGAGCGCCTTCTGAGGTAGATTCTGCGCCCTTCGGCCGTCACTCCCCGCGGCGGCCGGCGCGAGAGAGAGAGAGTCCCAGAATGCGTCAGCCTTCCCTGCGCGTCTTCGCGACGGGCCTGGTCCTCGTCCTCCTCCTCACCGCCGCGAGCTGCGGCGGCGGCGGCGGAAGCGGCGGAATGGTCGCGGGCGCCGGCGCCGGAACCACGACCGGCGGCGGCACGACCGGTGGCGGCACCACCGGCGGCGGAACGACGCCGCCGCCGCCTCCTCCGACCCAGGTCGGCCCGCTCGCGCGCAAGGCCGCGCAGCTCGAGGCGGCGTTCCAGAGCGAGCACGTCTTCGAGGGCCTCCACTTCAACGTCCACAAGGATCCCCAGGGCCAGGTCGTCGCGCTCGGCTCGACCGCCGATGCCTGCATCTGGACCGGGCAGTACGTCGCCGCCGAGGCCGAGCGCTTCCGCGCGACCGGCGACTCCGACGCCCTCGGAAACATGGAGCGGTCCCTCCAGGCGCTCCACATCCTCCAGGACATCAACGGCGTCCCCGGCTACGTCTCGCGCAACTTCGGCCGGCCGCCGCTCATCACGGGCGAGCCCGCCACCGGCCAGTACGCCGGCCTCGAGTACCGGGTCCGCGGGACGGTCAGCCGCGACCAGTACACCGGCTGGATGATCGGCGTCGGACGCGCCCACGACCTCATCACCGACCCCGTCCTCAAGGGCGCGCTCGAGGACGACTGCCGCGCGATCGCCGATCA
Organism: Planctomycetota bacterium; assembly: GCA_029260755.1. GTDB lineage: Bacteria > Planctomycetota > J058 > J058 > JAJDCQ01 > JAJDCQ01. The sequence continues at coordinate 13,319 of JAJDCQ010000112.1, forward strand.
CCTCATGGCGAACGACCTCGCCCTGATCGTGCCGCGAAACGGCGTCGACGAGACCCACTTCAGCCTCGACCCGGGTCAGCTCGTCACCGGACCCATCACGGCCCAGGACTGGGCCCAGATCGACGACTTCCCCGCGAACCTGCTCGTCCAGGCGATCCCCTACGACCCGCAGATCGCCGACGCGCTGATCAACGCGCGCTTCCCGCCGATCAAGGCCGGCGAGGCGCTCCGCGCCCTCTTCTTCTTCAAGACGATGGCGGTCGTCACCGGCGACCAGCGCATCCACGACTACTACCACAACGAGCTGATCGGCAACCGCGACTTCCTCCGCGTGATCACCGACTACGGCACGATCCTCGATGACGTCCTCCAGGGCCGGAACACCCAGGTCGTCGTCGACATCTTCCAGGGCGTCGGCCGCGTCATCACCGACGTCCTCGCCGCCTACGTCCGGAGCCGGACCGGCTTCCTCGGACCGATCGCTGGACCGCTCGCGGCGCAGCTCCTCCAGCCGATCGTCGATCAGATCACCCGAGCGATCGGCGGCGTGATCGCGGACGCGATCCAGTGGATCACGAACCCCGCCAACCTCAACGCCGCCAACCAGACGGTCCAGGGCATCAACATGCTCGGGACGATCCTGTCGGCCGTCGGCCTGACCAGCGCGGGCCAGCAGCTCCAGAGCTTCACCGGGCCGATCGCGCCGTATCTCGCGAGCGACCTCGACACCGCTCGCAGGACGATGATGAGCGGCGTCGGCGAGAACCTGACCTTCACCTCGCTCTACGGGCTCTGCGAGCTCGAGACCGATCCGGCGATCAAGGCGGTCTACCAGGATCTGCTCCAGCGGAAGCTCGAGGGGCGCCGCGGCGAGCACAACACCTACTTCACGTTCGTCCACGGCGCCCACGCCTCGACCGGGCCGGACGTCGCCGAGATGCCGCTCGCGATCCAGGCGCTCCACGATCACTACGGGGCCACCGACCGGGCCGAGCGCCTCGTCGACAACTCCGGCCACCCGGGCCTGGTCGTCTCACCCTGGCCGGACCGCTTCGGTCGGACCGGAAACGTGGCGACGACCGCCTTCCCGCTCGCGCTGCGCGCTCCGAACCACTACCACTGGCAGGAGAACCCGTACGCGATCGTCTCGGGCAGCCCGAACGGCGAGATCCAGAGCGGGTTGAGCTATCTGGTCGCCTACTGGCTCGGGCGCCGGGCGGGCCTCGTCGATCCCGCCTGGTAGCCTGTCCGGACCGGCCGCGGCCGGGCACTTCTCCCCTGATGCCCCCGGCGTCGAGTCCCCGGATCGGGACCAGCCGTGAGGGAAACGTCAGGGAGATGACCCGATGAACCTCCGCGCCCCCGTCTTCGCGTCCGCGCTCGCCCTCGCCCTCGGCCTCGCCGCCAGCCTGGGCGACCCGGCCGACGCCTGCGTCCTCGACAAGGTCCGGTTCCGCTACCGACCCGATCACCGGGCGAGCTCGGTCCACGTGGCCGGCTCGTTCAACGAGTGGAACAAGTCGTCCCACGCCCTCCGCGACGACGACGGCGACGGCACCTGGGAGCTGGAGCTGGAGCTCGAGCCGGGGCGCCACGCCTACAAGTTCGTCGTCGACGGCAACGACTGGCGCCCCGACCCGGACGCGGCGGAGACCGATGACGACGGCCACGGCGGCCAGAACTCGGTGCTCGTCGTCGGCGAGGGCAGCGGCGCCGCGCCGGCGGGCGAGTCATCGGTCTTCGGCTCCACCGCCCCCCGCGACGACGCCTTCGTCGGCGAGATCTTCCTCATCGAGCCCGGCACCCAGCGCCTGCCGAAGTTCGAAGGCGACCCGATCGGCAAGATCTACGCCGAGCGGCTCGACGTCGCCCCGCGCTCGTTCGACGAGGGCTTCCCCGGCGTCTCCGAGCGATTCGAGTGGTTCGCGATCCGTTACCGCGGCTGGTTCGAGGCGACGCGCAAGGGCCGCTACCGCTTCCGACTCCTCGCCGACGACGGCGCCCGCCTGATCATCAACGGCAAGCTCGTGATCGACAACGACGGGCTCCACCCGCCCGAGAGCAAGAGCCAGATGATCGAGCTCAAGCCGGGCAAGTACGAGATGATCATCGACTACATGCAGGGCCCCGCCCTCGACGTGGCGCTCCAGCTCTTCGTCACCGAGCCGGGGTCGACCGAGGAGAAGCCGGTCCGGGCGAGTCGACCGAAGTCGATGGCCGACGAGAAGAAGAAGCGCGGTCGCGGCCACCCCTGACCCTCGCCCGCTCGCCCCTCAGCCGCGGTACGGGCAGCTCGACGAGCCGAAGCAGACCGGCTCGCACGTCGCGAGCTCCTCGGACTCCTCCACGCGGAGAACGCCGAGGAACACGCAGCGCGCGCAGGCCTCCACCGCCGGCTCGAGACGGACGTAGCCGCGCCGGCGGTACTCCGGCAGCGATCCGGGCGGACCGAGCCAGGGCGGCTCGCCGCTCTCCTCCTCCCCGGCGACGAGCCGGGCGAGCCCGCTCGCGCGCTGGAGATCGACGCCGCGGCGGCGCGACGGCGCGACGACGACGCCGAAGCCCGAGATCTGGTCGCCGCCGCGAAAGGCGTGCTTCCGCATCGTGGCCACGCCGACGCCGACCGCGAAGCCCCCCGCCGCGCCGTCGACCTCGCCCTCGACGATCAGAACCCACCCCTCGTAGACGTGCCTCCGATCCCCGAAGCGAACCGTCGCCGAGACCCTCGGCCGGACCGCCCCGACCCGGCCCCGAAACGGGAGTTTCCGACCGGCGGCGCCCTCGAGGCTCGCGGGACGCGGCGCCTGGGGCTCGAGGGCGACCACGGCGACGGCCAGGGCGCCCCCCGCCACCACCGGTCCGGGCCGCCGCTCGAGCTCCTCCTGCAGTCGCGAAAGACCGTGGAAGTCGAGGTCCTCGAGCCGCCGAGCCGACGTCGGCTCCCGCGCGACGTAGCGCCCGTCGGCGCTCTCGGCGCTTCGGTGATCGAAGCGCCAGCTCGCGAACGCGCCCGCCATGGAGTCGGCGTCGACCCCCTTGCTCCGGGCGAGCGCGCGAACGATCTCGAGCTGCTTCGGGGTCGGATCGATGCGCGGATCGAAGCCGTCGTCCTCATCGTCGAACGCCCGATCGAAGGTCGGCCGGACCGGTCCGCCGCCGTCCGGGCCGGCAAGCCGAGCCGCAACGCGCGCCTCCACCGGATCGCCGAGGCCCAGCGCCCAGACGACCAGCTCGACCTCGATCGCCCGCCACGCCTCGGCGAAGGAGGTCTTGAGCAGCGTCGCGAGCGACTTGACGCTCTCGAGGTTCATCGACGGATCGAGTCGTCGGGCGACGATCGCCCAGAGCGCCGAGGCCATCGCCGCGACGAGCCGGGCCCGCTCGTCCTCGCACGGCGCCGAGACGGTCTCGGCCAGGATCTCGACGCTCGTCGTGAGCAACGACTCGGCGGACGCCGCCGGCAGCTCATGGAGCGTGCGGACCAAGGGTGCGCGCGATGGGTCGACGGCCGCCTCGACGGCCGCGCCCGGCGCGCCCGCCAAGCCCTCGACCACTCTCGCCTCGATCGACTCGAGGCGCCGGGCGGTCGGGTCGGCGGCATCTCCCTCCTCCGCGACGACCCTCCAGGCAGCCCAGACAGCGGCGAGAGCGACCCGGCGCGCCGCGGAGGCGTCGTAGTGATGGACGACACCCACGACGACGCGAGCCGACTGGTTCAGGTCGTCGATGAACGCGATCCGCCGGCGGCGCCAGCCGACGACGGCGACCGGATCACAGACGATCCGGCGTCCACGCTTGGCGAAGGGGCAGTCCTCGTCGACCGTCCACGTCGCCAGCCGGTTCGGCTTGAGACCGAGCACGCGAGCCAGCTCATCCCGCGCGATCGGCCGCTCCTCGGCCGGGAGGAGGCGCTCGGCGAGGTCGCCCCCGCACGCGGCCGCCACGGTCAGCCTGGGCGCCGTCGTGCGTCCGTCGCGCTCGAGGGCTCGGAGAAGCGCGACGCCCGCGCCCTCGTCACGGGTCTCGCGCCATCGCCGCTCGAGCTCCCGCAGCTCGCGGTCGGACACCCAGGTCGTCCTCGCTCGCGCTCGGCTGGAGCGTCGCTACCGGAGCCAGATCGTCTGAACCAGGCTCCCCCGCGGCGTCCCCCGGGCCGTCGTCCCGATCGTCGCCCGGACGCCCGCCGGCAGGACGTGGATCACGTAGGCGACGTCGGTCACGTCGTCGACGATCGGCGGCAGCTCCATCAGGTGCACGACGACCGGGTCGGCGCCGCGGTCGATCTGCCGGATCGTGTACTCGGCGAACGGGAGGTTCGTCCCCTGGATCCTGACGATGTCGAACGGCCGGACGAAGTCGAAGACATCGGGGTTTCCGCCCGTCACCGCGTTCGGGATGTCGAGCTGCGCCTCGAGGCCGGAGTTTCGAAGGGTGGCCGGATCGATGACGACGCCGGCCGCGTCGACGTCGGTCGCGTAGAAGAAGAACGCGCCGCCGTCGGTCGGCCCGCCGCCCGCGTCCGGGTCGCGGAACGCCGGACTCAGCCGATTGGGCCCGGCCAGGAGCGGATCCGCCTGGTCCATCGCGAACTCGATCCGGAAGTCGATCACGTTGTCGGCCAGGTCGTTGAGCTGCGCCGTTCCGACGAGCTCGACGCCCGTCCCCGGGGTGATCTGCACCTCCTGGATCGAGCGGCGGAGGACCGGGTTCGCCGGCTGCCCGATCCCCTGGAGCTGATAGTCGACCAGGAAGTAGCGTCGCTGGTTGTTGCCCAGGTCGTCGCGGAACGTGACGAAGCGGATCCGATCGGCGTGGAGGTCGATCTCGTTCGCCGCGCCCTGATTCGCGTAGACCGTCCCCGCCATGGCGAGGCCGAAGCTCGTGTTCGCGACCGGATAGATGTGCTCGAGGTCGGTCGCCAGCAACTCCATGGCGACCTGCGCCCCGCGGAAGTTCCGGATCCGGAGATCCGTCTCGACGACGACGATCCGCGACTGCTGGAACACGAACCCCATCACCGCGACGAGGATCGAGGTCAGGGCGAGCGCGATCATCAGCTCGATGAGGGTGAAGCCGCCCGCGGTCGAGCGTCGACCTCCGCGCCCCGTCCTGGGTCGCCGCCTCGTCGTCGTCACGTCGGTCGCCATCCTCATCGTCACTTCTCCAGGCATCGCGAGACCGAGAGCAGGGCGAACGAGGTGGCCAGGACGGGATCGTCCTCGCTCATCACGTTCACCCGATTGGCCCACGACCCGTCGGCGTGCTGGCGGTAGATCAGCTCGCTCGCGACTTCCTTGCGCCAGTCGATCGCGAGCCCGTCGCGCGCCCTCATGTCCGTCGCGTTCGCCGCGGAGAGCGCGTCGGTCAGTGAGTTCAAGTAGTAGAAGTAGATCCCGTACTGGTTCGGGATCGGATCGTCGTCCCGGAAGCCCGGGTTCTTCTTGACGTCGAAGTTCTGCCCCAGCCACGAGACCGTGGCCGCCACCTCCGGCGAGTCGACCGGCATGCGAGCGTAGATGAGCGAGCGCAGGCCGTCGCTCGACGCGCTCCCGTACGACCGGAAGCGGACCCGCCCGTTCTTGAGCTTCTCGGTGCCGGCCTTGCTCTCGCGCGGGTTGAAGCAGAAGCCGCCGTCGTAGATCTTCGCGACGTGGTCCGGCGCCTCGAGGCCTCGGTAGTTGTGGCACCGCGAGAGGAACAGGCGGGCGCGCGCGTAGTCCTCGTGGTCCTCGGAGAGGCCGGCCCGGTAGAGGGCCTCGAGGCACGCGGCCGAGATCGAGACGTCGCCCCGGAGGGTGCTCCGGGTGTCCTCGTGGAAGTAGTTCCACGAGCCGTAGAAGAGGAACTCGTACTCGCTGATGTCGTGCTTCTCGTGGAGCTGCCGCCCGGCGAGGTAGTCTCGGATCTTCGCGACGGTCTCCGGCTCCCGATCGAGGACGGCGAGGGCGGAGAGGGTCAGGGCGGTCGTGTAGGTCGTGTAGTTGACCGTCTCGTCGCCGGCGTGCACGGCGCCGGCCTCGTTGACGAGGCCCTTCAGGTAGCCGATCGCGGCATCGATCGTCTTGGCGTGCTTCTTCTGGAGGTCGGCGGGGAGCTGCGCGTAGGCGCGCAGCGCGAGCGCCGTCGACGGGGCGCTCGGCTCGCGTCCGGCGAGCTGGAAGTGCGGGAAGGAGCCGTCGGGCGTCTGCGCGGCCGCGAGGAACGCGGCGCCGCGCTCCAGGGCGGCGCGCCCGAGGGCGGCCGTGTCGAAGACGCCGACCTCGATCGTGACGGCGGCGACCTCGCCGTCGCGCCAGCGCCCGAGCTTCACCCGGCGCCCAGGCCCGAAGAAGCGGAGCGCATCGCCGAGCCGTCCCGAGTCGCCGACCTTCTGGTCGTTCAGGGTGACGATCCGGTCGCCGGCGACGACGCCGGCGGCCTCGGCCGGCGAGCCGGCCACGACGTTCACGATCCGCACGCCGGGCGGCGGGCTCTCGCCCTCGTCCTCCTCGTCCCGCGCCGTGCTGAAGTGGATCCCGAGCCATCCCTCGCTCGAGTCGGACGCCGCCGCGCCCGCCGCGCCGCCCCCGCCGGCGCTCGCCGCCGCGGGGGTCTCGGCCGTCGCTCCGGCCGCGCCGGCCGCGCCCGCGGCCGGGCCGGGGGACGTCGCGGGCGTCTCGGCAGCGGGGCATCCCGTCACCGACGCCGAGGCGAAGCCCAGGATCAGCAAGGTGAACAGCGGCCCGACGCTACGATCGGCTCTGGCCATCTCTTCCTCTTCGACGGCCGGGACCGCCTCGGCGGTCCCGGCTCACGCACGGTGTCACGATCCATTCGAGAACGAGCCCCGCCGACTGCCGACGGACGGGTCGCCGGATCACTCCGGCGTGCTGCCGATGTAGCGCGCCCTCGGCGGGAACACCGTGACGGTGATCTCGTCGAACACGGGCGTCACGTTGCGTCCCGGCCGCTGGCCGGCGACCGCGCCGCCGGTCGAGTTCTGGAACTCGACGCGGTAACCGATCTCGTTCCCCGCGATCACCGTCGTCCCGGGCCGCTGGCCGCTCGTGAGATCAGTCGCGCCCCCGAAGACGCCCCCGCGAGCGACCCGACCGACGATGTCGCCGCCGCCGGTGATCGTCGCCGTGGAGACGTCGAGGTTGCCGCCGACATCGACGCTGACCTCGAAGCCGGACGCCGCGTTCTGGCCGCCCCACTCGCTCGGCACTCGGCCGCCGAAGTAGACGTGGCCGACCTCCGAGCTGCTCCCGGCGCCGAGGTCGGGGAGGAGGAACTTCCCGACGAACGCCGCGCTGTCGCCGCCGGCCGCGAACTCGTCGAAGCGGAGGTCGTTGATCCGGTTGTCGACCTGCGCGAAGTCGGCCCGGCTGTAGATCACGACGTCGTCGATGACCGCGTTCGGGAAGCGACGGAACTGGTTCGCCCCGGCGCCGGTGAGCGGCAGCGGCTGATCGAGACCGAAGAGGGTCCGGTCGGCGGCGGAGTTGAAGTCGGGGACCTGGCTGTAGCCGCCGATATGGAGACGCTGCTGCGCGTTGTGCGACCGGAGGAGGAAGAGCTCCGCCTCGAGGTCATTGATGAGGGTGAGGTGGTTGATGGTCTCGGTGATGTCGCCTGTGCCGCCGATTCCGTCGTTGTCGTCATCGTCGACGTCGACGTTGGTCACGACGACCTCGATCTCGCTCGTCCGGGTGTTGACGTCGCTCGCCACGGCCGGACGGGTGATCCCGGGCGCCGCCGCGCCATCGACGAAGAGCCGGATGTCGGGGTCCCCGGTCAGGTTGCCCCAGCGGAAGAGAACCTGATGCCACTCGCCCGCCCGCCACGCGGTGATCGGGAAGGTCCGCTCGGTGTAGATGACGTTCAGCCCCTGCGGCGTCGCGTTGATGCTGACCTGTCCATCGTTCGGGGGAAGGCCCGGATCGCGCGGCATCCGGACGAGGAGCTCCTCCGGCGGCATGCTGCCTTCCGGGAGGCCCCAGTAGAAGATCGCCGCGCGCAGCTCGTCGCCGAACCGCTCGATCCGCACGCCGAGCCCGGCCTGGGTGCAGCCCGTCGTGAACGCGGGCGCGGGCGGCGCCTCGCTGACGAGGGTGTTGATCGGCCCGAAGCGGACGATCTGGACGTAGGACTCGTCGCTGCCGAGGTCGCCGTCGGTCATCGGGCGAACCCAGAACTCGACGCCGCCGCCCATGATGTTGATCGGCCCCTGGTCACCAGCGACCGAGTCGATCGTGCCCTCGGCGGCGGCGGAGCGGAACGAGAGGACGTCGTCGAGGTCCATCCCGTCGCCGCCGTTGTCGTCGCGCCGCCAGCACCGCATCCCGTCCGGACCGAAGTCGCCCGGGTCCTGGATCGTGCTGATCGAGCCCGACGCACCCTGGGTCATCGACCGCTCATCGCGCCCGACCGGCGTGATGAGCGGGTCCGGTCCGCCGTACGAGCCGCCGAGCCAGTCGCTCAGGGTCGAGGGCACCGCCTCGCCGTCGAGGGCGAGGATGATCGGGTCCGGACCGCCGGTCCGCGTCTCGAAGGCGTCACGAGACGGCGAGGCGACCTGGATCCACCCGGCGAACTGACACGGCGGCGGCGGGTTCGCCGTCGTCCGCTGGCGCGGCTCGGGGTGGAGCTCGAACCGGTGACCCGCGTCATCGCGGGCCGAGACGAGATCGACCGTGCCGGTGCCGCCGAGAGCGTCGTTGAAGGCGCGCTCGAAGTCGGCCTGGGTCGTGTGCTGGAGCGTCAGGAAGATCTGCGCGATCGTCGTCTCGTGCGCCTCGGCGACGAGCTCGCCCGGAGCCGGGCCGAAGAAGATGCGCCCGAACGAGTCGAACTCGAAGTAGCCGGTCGAGTGGCAGATGAAGTCGGGCACGTCCGTGCCGATGTGGGTCTTCTCGAAGTATCGCCAGCCAGTCGTGTTGCCCGCGTTGTCGAGGATCCGGAACCGATCGAGGAGGACCGGGTCGGCCGGCATCGTCGAGACGAGCGGCGGGTTCGGATCGACGGCCGCGCGGACCAGGTCGACCTTCTCGTCGGTCAGCCCGGCGACGGTTCCGACGAGCGACTCGAGGTGCGCCTCGAAGTCGTCGAGGCTCTCGTAGGGCCCGACGCCGGTCCGGCGGACGCGCATCTGCTCGGCGATGTCGCGCGCCTCGGTCTGCGTCACGGTGACGGCGTTGCCGGCCGTGAAGCGGATGACCTCGCCGGTGTTGATGACGAAGTTCGTCGTCTCGACGATCGTCGGCGTGCCGGTCAGTCCGCTCAGGACCGCCTCGATGAGCTCGCGCGGCGCGGTGTTCAGGTTGATCGGAGAGCGACTCGTGACGCCGACGCCCTGGTAGTCGGTGCCGTTGTTGACCGACTGATAGCTGACGGGGAAGCGGTTGACGGTCGCGCCGGGCTGGACGCCGACCCGCGCCCGCCACGAGTGCACGGCCAGGTAGGGCGCCGCGACGTCGTAGTTGTCGCGCGAGTCGAACGCGGCCGCGAGCGCGTCCTTCGTCTCGAACTGGAAGTTCTGCTGCGCGTCCCGGCGATCGAGGACCGACTGGATCTCGGTCGCGGGGAGCGGATTGGCCACGCCCTGGACCGCGGCGATCGCCAGACCCAGGTTCGTGAGGACCCGCTCGAGCTCGGTGCGGTTGCCGATGAAGTCATTGACGTTGAGCTGACCGCTGCAGTCGAACGCCCGCACCTCGAACGTGTCGCCGACCGCGCCGAAGCTGTTCGCCAGCGTCCCCGTGATCGGCGTGTCGATCTCGCCCGCGATGGTGAGCGGGAACGCGATCTCGTTCGCGCCGGTGTTGATCCGCGGGAACGGTTGCTCTCGGCAGTACTCGCGGACCCGGGCGACGGCACGCTCGACCCCGCCTCGCGCGACCGTCTGCGCGTTCACGGACTGCATGTGATTCGCGGCGGCCGCGCGCTCGAGCGCCGTGACCTGCGCGAACGACAGGGCGAACACGGCGAGCAGGAAAAGAACGCCCAGAGCGACGATCAGAGCCGCCCCTCGGTCGCGCCTACGCGTGCGATCAGACATGACCCCTCCTCCCGGCGATTCCCTCGGCGGGTGGCGCGCTGCGCCCCCCGCACCGAATCGTCGGGTCAGTCCTTCTTCTCTCCGTCGTCCTTTTTCTCTCCACCGCCGTCCTCCGGTTCGACCACGCCTTCCGTGGGCGGGAGGATCTTCTTGAGCTTCGGATCGTCGAGCACCTTGAACGACTCGGCCGTCTTCTGGACGTCCTCCTCGTAGGTGGTCCACTGATCCTCCGCCACGACGGAGATGAAGTTGTAGGTTCGCTTGTGCCACCGGCAGAACAGGGCGTAGTCGCGCACCCGGTAGGTCTTGCCTTCGTGCTCGGTGGTAAAGATCTGATCGAGCCCGGGGCGGACGCCGCCGGGCATCGTGTCGTCCGCCGGGCGGATGCGCTTCTTCGAGATCTGCCGGAAGCCGACCCATCGCCCGAGGGTGGCGACCTCGTGGATCTTGCCCAGGTCCTTGTAGTCCTCGGCCGTCGGGTAGTCGTGGATCTCGACGCCGAGCGCCGCGAGCTGCCGCTTCTCCTTCTCGGGCGGACGAATCCGAAGGCGAAGCCCCGGCGAGCTGATGTGGAAGTCGAAGACCCACTTCGAACCCTGCTTCTGGATCTCGAACTTCGACATCGTGCTGCGGAACAGGTCGCCGTGGGCGTCCTCCTTCCGCTCGGGCTTCTGGAGATCGATCATGCGCCACTCGATCGGCTCCTCGTCGAGGAGGACGTAGGCGCGCTGCGCGTGGCTCAGGCTCTCCTCGTAGAGCTTGGAGAACTTGAACGACTCGTTGTACTGGAACTTCGCGGGCACCTTCTTGTCGAGGCGCGTGTAGATCTCGCGACCGAAGAACATGTACATGCGCTCCATCAACATGTACAGGTGATCGAACTCGGCGTGAACGTCGGGGAAGTAGGTCGCGAACAGGTAGCCGCGGAACTCCTTGTCATCGAACTTGATCGTCTCGTAGACGTTGCCCCAGAACTCGTCGTCGAAGCGCTCCCACTGGGTGACGACGTCGTCGACCTTCCCGTAGGGCAGCTCGCCGGGCTCCATCGAGCCGTCGGGCTTGCGACCCTCGCGAAGCGCCTTCGCCATGTCGCGCGCGGAGCTCTCGAGGCGAATCCACTTCGCCGACTCGTTGAGGTAGGCGCCGCGCTGAAGCAGGGCGCTGTGGACCTCGTGGAGATTGCCGAGGATGTCGAGGTAGCGCTTCCGCACCTTGTCGCGCTCCGCCTTCGCCTCCTCCTCGGTGCCGACCATCAGCGTCTTGCTGCTCGGCTCGAACGTGACGTCCTTGTCGAGCTCCTTCAGGATCTTCGTCTTCTGGATCCGGCGATCGAAGTGCGCCTTCGCCGTGTAGGGACCGGGGAGCACCTTGCCCTCCGGCTTGAGGACGATACTGAAGCGCTTGCGGGAGACCGGCGCGCGAACGACCGCGGCGGAGGCCTCGTCGAGCGTCATCGTGATCGAAACGATCGCGCCGTCGGGTACGTCGATGCTCCCCTCGAGGACGAACTCCGGCGTTCCCGCGCCCTCGTCGGGAGCGGTGAACGTCTCGAGCGTGATCGGACGCGGATCCTCGCCGAACGCCGGGCCGATCGCGACGAGCGCGACGACGGAGAGAGCGACGGTGAGCACCGGAATCGTGGGACGAGCAGCGAACGAACGCATGCCTTCCCTCCTCTGACCTCTTGACGTGTGCAGGCGACGGTCTCGTGCACGACCTTTTTCATGGTCGGCAAAGCTCGTGCCTGAACGCTCCGAAATGAAGTGCGCGGTGATGATGTGAGGAATGAGGAGGAGTATAGAGCATCGCGGAAAACGCTTTCAACCGACCTAAGTCTCCAGCCTCCTTGTCTCCGCGGAGCTGGGCGAGGCCGTCGCGCCGCACTCGCCCCCGATGTGGCCACCTGGACACTCGACGACCCACCCGAGTGCGACAACACCGCCCACCGATGATCCCCCGCGGGCACTCCTGGAGACGCCAAGCGTCCCAAGTCTCAGCTCGCGCCACGAAATTGACAGCATTCAACTCACCACACGAGAGCATCTTGCACTAAATCAACGACAACCCCCGTTGTCGTTTGGCAAGTGCGTTGCGATTGTATCCCCCGTCGGCGCCAAAGGGGCGCGAGAGAACAAACGCGGCGCCTAAGGCGCGGAACCGAACACCTCAGGAGGGTAAGATGAAGAAGGTCCTGGCGATTGCGGCTGCGGTCGCACTGCTCCTCACTCCGGCCGTGGTCATGGCGTGCAGCCAGCACGCGACGTACGCCGACCAGTCGGTCACCAACTGGATCAACGGCGGCAACGGCACCAACAGCATCGGACGTCACTACGACGTCGGACAGAACGGGCTCGACGTCGACATCACGAGCCTCTTCGAGGTCGACGGCTTCCAGTATGATCCCCACCCGGATCGTCACTATCACCTGATCGTGAAGAACCCGTTCACGAACGAAGAGATCCACCTCCACACCGTGTGGGTCCAGACGCCGGACGGCTGGGACATCGAGAGCTGGCTCACGACCGAGGGCGTGAACTATATCTCCAACTTCTTCGACGAGCACGTCAACGACGACGGGACGCTGGATATCGACGACGCGACCGATCGCAACGTCGACCTCTCGACCGAGAACGGCTAACCCTCCAAGCGGTTCCGATCGAGTCTCAGCGAGCGGCGGGGCGACCCGCCGCTCGCTTCTTGTACGCCCGGCCGCGTAGTAGTCTGATCACATGTCCGGGCTCCCGCCGCCGCCGAAGCTCCACCCCCTCCTGCCCCTGGCGGCGATCGTCCTCCTCGCGTTCGTTCTCCGCGGGCTCTACCTCTTCGAGATGCGGGGCGACCCCGTCTTCGAGACGCCCCAGATCGACAGCGAGGCGTACGACAGCCGAGGCTGGGAGATCGCCCAGGGCGACTGGGCCGGCGAGCCGCGCCCGTTCTACCAGGACCCCTTCTACCCCTACTTCCTCGGGGTGATCTACCGCGTCTTCGGCCACGAACGCTCGGTCGTCCGGTGGATCCAGATCATCCTCGGATCGCTCCACGTCCTCCTGATCTTCGGAATCGCGCGGCGCGTCGCCGACCGACCGACCGGATTGCTCGCCGCGGGGCTCACCGCGACCTACAAGCTCCACCTGTTCTACGAGGGACACGTCGAGAAGACGGCCCTGTCGTGCCTCGGCGTGGACGCGACCCTGCTCGCGCTCATCGTCGCCGCGCCGCTGCTCGGCCGCGCCGAGGCGAGGGTCCCGTGGCGATGGGCGGTGGCCGGGCTCATCCTCGGCCTCACCGCGCTCACGCGAGGGAACGTGCTCCTCTTCGCCCCGTTCGCGGCGGTCTGGACGCTCGTCGTCGCCGGGCGCGGCGCCCACCCCGACGACGCGCCGCCCGAGCCGGCCCGCGCGTCCGGCGCGGCGGCCGCGACCGAAGAGCCGAAGCCCGAGACCGAGCCGAGCCCCGCGCCGGAACCGAAGCCGGAGCCAGGCCCGGACCCGGCGGCTGACCCCGCCCCGACCACTCCCGCGACGGGGCCGGAGCCGACGCCCGACCCCGCACCGCCCGCCGAGAGGACCTTCTCGTGGAAGGCGGGGCTCGCCGCCGCCGCCTGCCTCACCGTCGGAACGATCGTGCCGATCCTCCCCGTCACGATCCGGAACGTGGTCGTCGGCGGCGAGCTCGTCCTGACGACCGCGCAGGCGGGGCAGAACTTCTACATCGGATGGAGCCCGGCGAACCGGACCGGGACCTACGTCGCGCCGCACTTCATCCGCCAGCATCCGTTCCTCGAGGGCGGCGACTGGCATCGCCATGCCGAGGCCGAGCTTGGACGCGAGCTCGGCTCGGGCGAGGCCTCCAGCCACTACCTCGGCAAGGGGCTCGACGCGATCGCCGCCGATCCCGGACGCGCGGCGGGCCTCTTCTGGCTCAAGCTCCGCCGGATCTTCAACGCCGAGGAGATCGCCGACAACTACTCGGTCGCCGACTTCGAGCGGTCCTCGATCCTGCTCCGCCTGCCGCTCCCCAGCTTCGCCTGGATCGGTCCGCTCGGCCTCCTCGGCCTCGGCCTCGTCCTGCTCGACGCGCGGGCGCGCCGCCGGGCCTCGCTCCTCATCCTGTTCATCCCGGTCTACGCCCTGAGCCTCGCCGCCTTCTACGTCTTCGCCCGCTATCGCATGCCGCTCGTCGGCCCCCTCACCGTCCTCGCCGCGTGGGCGGTGATCTCGCTCGGCCGCGACGTCGCCGCCGACCGCTACCGCCGTGTCGCGATCGCCTTCCCGATCCTGCTCGCCCTCTCGCTCGCGGTCGTCCTGCCGCCGCGCGGGCTGGCCGGAGCGATCGGCGACGACGCATCGCTGCGAGGGGCCTACCGCGCGCTCGCCCTGATGCGACGCGGCGAGCCCGAGGCGGCCCTCGGCGAGGCCGACGCGGCCCTCGCCCGCGACCCGGCGAACCCGTGGGCGCTCCTCGCCAAGGGCGACGCCCTCCTCGAGCTCGGCCGGCCCGACCTCGCCGTCGCCCAGTGGCAGGCCGCCCTCGTCGGGCAGCCCGACTTCCCCTACGCGCACCAGCGGATCGCGGGGCTCAAGGGACCGGTCATCGACAAGTCGCGCGCCGTCCTCGCCTACCGCCAGCGGATCGCCGACGACCCGAACGACGTCGCCGCGCGGTTCGAGCTCGCCGCCCTCTTCGCGAAGGAGGGGCTCCACGAGCGCGCGTTGCCGCTGATCGAGGCGGTCCTCGAGGCGCACCCCGGGAACGATCGGGCGCTCAACCTCCACGGCCTCGTCCTCATGCGACGTCGCCACTACCCCGAGGCCGAGCGGCGCTTCGTCGCCGCCATCGCCGCGAACCCGGTCGAGCCCCAGCCGAGGATCAACCTGATCCACGTCCGGCGGACGGCGCTCGACATCGAAGGCGCGCTCGCCGCCTGCAACGAGGCGCTCGCGGCGGAGATCGGGAAGGTGCCCGCCCTCCGCGTGCAGTTCCTCGTCGAGCTCGCCCAGACCCTCGAGGCCGCGCAGCGCCCCGACGAGGCGGTCGACGCCGCCCGCGCCGCGCTCGAGATCGCGCCCGAGAACGGCTTCGCGCAGCTCATCCTCGGGCTGACCCTGCTCCGCTCGGGCGCGGCCGCCGAGGCGGTCGTCGAGCTCGAGAAGGTCGTCGAGGCGCAGCCCGACTACCCCCCGGCCCGCTCGTTCCTGATCCAGGCGCGTCGCGCTGCCGGGCTCCCCCCGCCCCCGCCGGCGGGGCGACCGCGCTGATCGTCGGCTCACCTTGAACGCCGCTCGACCCATAGAGTACGCTGCATCCGGGGGAGAACGAGGCGAGTCGAGCGAGGGCGAGGCGTGTCGCGGCGGATCTCCGTGCGAACGACGCTCGGCGTGGTGGCGCTGATCCCGGTCGTCATCGGGAGCGCCGGCTGCGGCGCGGTCGCGGTCATTCACGACAACATGGTCGGACCGATCAGCCCGGCGCGCCGCCTGGAGGTCGCGATCCGCGGCGGCTGGGTCCACGCGATCGACGACCGCGGACGTCGCTACAAGCGCATCAACGACGGCGAGCCGCGCCTGCGGGCCTACCCCAAGAACACGACGAAGTGGCTGATGGCCTTCGACCGCGTCGTCCGCGGCGCGCGGCGCGGCGTCGAGCGTCGGAGCCTGGTCAGCCATCGCTTCGAGTCGGCCGGCAACGACCTGCCGAGCCGCGAGCAGCTCGACGAGCTCGAGCCCGGAGCGACGACGCCGCAGGAGGCGGCGACCGCGCTCGGCCCGCCCGACCTCTGGCTCCGACGCGCCGACGGCGACCTGATGCTCTGGGAGCACGTCCGCGCCAGCCAGCTCGAGATCCGGCTCGGGCCGGGGCCGGCCACCCGCTTCATCCCGGTGCCGGGCATCGGGAACCTGAAGCTCGACCTCGGCTTCGGCCGCCAGGGCAGCGAACGCATCCTCCTCCTGTTCGATCCCGAGGGACGGCTCCGGACGGTGAGCTCGACCGAAGGCGACCAGGACGTCGCCCCCGACGCCTCCGACGCGGAGACGCCCGAGCAATGAGATGGCTCGCCGCCATCGCCGTCGCCGCGCTCGCCCTCTCCGTGGGATCGGGCTGCGTCTACAACCAGGACATCCAGGGCACCCCGATCTCGATGGAGGCGCTCCCCACCCTCGAGGCCGGGCGCACGACCGAGCAGGAGCTCCTCCTCGCGCTCGGGCCGCCGGTGAAGATCGGATGGGATCGAGGCGAGACGCGCTTCCTCTACACGTTCAGCATCGAGGAGCTCCGCCAGCTCTACGTCACCTATCAGGGCTTCCGCATCTTCTCGGGCGAGATGACCGACCGGACGAGCCGGGCCGCGTTCTTCGACTTCAGCGCTCGCGGGAAGCTGCTCCGCTGGGGCTTCGTCACCGAGGATGCCGAGGAGTGATGTCGGGGCGAGCGGAAGGGAGGCCGAACGATGCAACATGCCTACGGCGGGAGCGTTGCGACTCAATCCGTCTCGCGATGTGGCCCGACGGCGCCGGCCGGCCCGCCGTAAGTCGAAGCCAGGGCGCGACAAGCCATCCGGCACGGGCTTCGCTATGCTAGAAGACGGACATTCGAGACAAGGGGTTCAGGAGATGATGAGGATGTCGGACGCGAGAGCCAACGGACGCCGGCCGAGCCGGACGGGGACCGCCGCGGTCCTCGTCGCCCTGGGCGGACTGATCGTCGCCCCGGGCGTGCTGGCGATGCCGCAGGTCGCCGAGGCGCAGCAGTCCTCCTCGGCCGATCTCGACGCCTACGAGGCGCAGCTCGCCCAGCTTCGCCAGCGCGAGCAGCAGCTCCGCGCTCAGGGCGACCGGAACAACTCCGGCGGCCTGACGGGAGCGGTCGGCGGCGTCGGTGACGAGGTCGGCGGGAACACCGTCGGCGAGTTCATCCAGATGCGGCTCGCCGACGCGCTCATCGGGCTCGTGAGCGGGCTGCTCGAGCAGCTCCTCAACGAGCTCCTCAACCCCGGCCTGAGCGAGAGCGATCGCAACCGGATCAACGGCATGGTCAACGATGCCAACGGCATCAAGAGCCGCGCCGAAGCGGAGAAGGCGGCCGCGCAGCAACGCCTCGACGAGCTCGAGCGCCAGCAGCAGCAGAACGGCGGCGGCGCGGGCCTCCCCGGCGCCGGCCCCGGCGGCGCGCTTCCGGGTGCGGGCGGCGGCAGCGGTCTCCCCGGCGCGGGCGGCGGCTCCGGCCTCCCCGGCGCGGGTGGCGACGGCGGCTTCGACTCCGGTCTCCCCGGCGCCGGCTCGGACCTTCCGGGTGGCGGCGGCGGCGGAGCGGGCGGACTTCCCGGCGCCGGCGGCGGTCAGGACGGCGGCGGCGCGGCGGGCGGCGGCGGCAACGGCCTCCCCGGCGGCGGCGCGGGCGGCCTCCCCGGCGCGGGTGGCGGCAACGGCCTCCCCGGCGCCGGCGGCGGCAACGGACTCCCCGGCGCGGGCGGCGGCAACGGCCTCCCCGGCGCCAACGGTGGCAACGGCCTCCCGGGCGCCGGCGGCGTCGATGGGCTTCCCGGAGGCGGTGGCGCCAACGGAGCCGGCGGCAAGAACGGCGCGGGCGGCGCCAACGGCCTGAACGGCGCGAACGGCCTCATCGACACCAACGGCGACGGCATCCCCGACTCCCCCGCGCCCAACGCTCCGGGCGCCCTCGGCGCCGGCGCCGGCGGCGGCTCGCTCGGCGGCGGCGGTGGCGGCGGCGGCGGCGGCGGCGGCAACGACGCCGGAGGGTTCACGTTCAACGAGGGCGAGGACGGCAAGGCCGGCGGCAAGAAGGGCGAAGGCGGCGGCAGCCAGTTCTCGAGCGGCCTCAAGCTCGAAGGCGGCGGCGGCGAGCTCAGCAAGCCCCGCGGTCCGCGCCGGAGCCCGCGCAGCTTCGAGGGCTTCGACCCCGAGGTGCTCACCGTGACCGGGCACGTCGTCGTGCTCCGGGCGGGCGAGTCGCTCCCCGACGTCGAGACGATGACCCCCGAGGAGTCGATCGTCGCCCGCGTGGCGGCCGTCGACGCCAAGATCGAGCAGGTCGACATCCTCAAGGCGCTCGAGGCCGCGATCGGCCGCGAGGTGAAGATCGTCGAGGATCTCCTCGAAGGCGACCCGGGCAAGGCGCCCGCCGACGAGGCGGATCCCTACGCCGCCGAGCCCGGCGCCGGGGACGACCCGTTCGCGGCCGACCCGGGCATCGACCGGCGCGGCGGCGAGGAGGGCGTCGAGGACGAGCGGACCTCGATGGAGCTCTGGATCGTCGGCGACGCGGATCACTTCAGCAAGAGCCGCTACCGCGTGTTCGTCCCCGAGACGATCACCGACAAGCTCGAGCTGCACGAGGGCGCGAAGGTGATCGTCCGCGGCAAGATCCGCCGCGAGATGCTCCCGGCCGAGGTGCAGGCGAAGGTGCTCGGAGACGTCGCCGAGATCATCCTCGAGAACGTGATCGCGGTCATGGAGAGCGGCAAGAAGGACCTCGACGCCAACGGCGAGGACGAGGACGAGGGCGGCGCGAGCAAGGAGTAGCGCTCGACCGACTCGAACAGCGCAAGAAGCACAACGAGCGAGGGCCCCGTCGGAAGACGGGGCCCTTGGTCATTGATTCATGTCCGAGGAACGCCGAAGCCTCCGGTGTGGCATCGACTCGGCGCCGACCGAAACGGTCCGCGCAATCCGCGCAATCCGCGGTTTCGTTCTTCGTCGCGAGAGAGTGGAACCGCGGATTGCGCGGATTGCGCGGACGGCGAGTTGCCAGGGTCCGGGTTGTCTGCCGCCGCGCGAGATCTGCTCCAGGATCAGGGAACCTCACGCGATGAGATGACGCTTCCTCGCGAGGCTACGCGCCGGTCGCGTCCATCTCCTCCGGGATTCGCCGAGCCGGCTCCGTCCCGTTCCAGTATCGCACCGAGCTCGAGTCGAGGCGCCAGAGCTCGTCGATCGCGACGCGTCCGCCGACGATCGCGACCTCGTCGGGGATCGCGCCGTGGCTCTCGACGATCGCCGCCTCGCCGCGCTGCAGATCGCGCAGGACGCCGTCGGGCGCCTCGACGAACGGGATCGAGCCGGCCCGGTCGACGTAGAAGAACCGCCGGTTGCCGCCGCCGCCGACGTTGTTCGCGCCGACGACCTCCCTCCAGCGCCTGCGATCGTGGGTCTTCTTCTCGGTCTGCGACCGCTCGCGGTTCTCGATCGCCTTCGCCGCCTGGAGCCTCTCGAACTCGGCGCGACGCTGCTCGGCCTCGGTCGGCCCCTGCGCCTTCTGATCCTTCTTGGCCGCCTTCCGACGGTCGCGTTCGACCTCGCGCGCGGTCGCCGGTGAGAGCATCCCGAGGTTCTTGAGCTGCGCGGCGAGGCTCCCCTTCGCCGGCTCGTTCCCGCGGTTCTTCTTCGACATGGTGGGCTCGGCTCCTTCTGCGCGTCGGCCCGATGATCGCGCGTCGCGCGCCCCCGGGTCAACCGGCGGCGAGCTCGCTCCGCCAGGCGGCGAGCACCGCGGCGGCCGACTCGGCGAGCGGCCTCCCGCCGATCGCCGCGGCGCCGCCCAGGCGCGCCTCGAGCCTCGCGGTCGATCCGACGAGGCAGGGGACGTCGACGGCCCGGATCCTCTCGGGGTCGCGGATGACCTCGACGCGGCCGGCGAGCCCCGCCGCGGCGAGGAGGGCCGCGAGGAGGGCGCGGAGCGGCGTCCCGGTCCCGGTCGCGACGTTCACGACGTCGCCGCCGCGCCGCCCTCGGGGCTCCGCCTCGAGGAGCCGGCGGTAGACGGCGACGGCGTCTCGAACGTCTCCGAGGTCGCGGACGACGTCGAGGTTCCCCGTCTCGATCCGCGGCGGGCGCCGCCCGAGCTCGATCTGCACGAGCTGCCGGGCCCAGTCGCTCGCGACGAAGGCGGGGCGCTGGCCCGGCCCGATCAGGTTGAACGTCCGGACGCAGAGGGTCGCGATCCCGGCGTCGGCGAAGCGCCCGGCGATCCGCTCGGCCTCGAGCTTGCTCCGGCCGTAGGCGGTGCACGGGTCGGGCGCGACGGACTCCGCGACCGGCTCCTCGCCGGCCGCCCGCCCGTAGACCTCGGCGGAGCTGGCCACGAGGACGCGGGCCGACGGCGCGTGGTGGGCGATCGCCTCGAGGACGGCCTCGGTCCCGCCGATGTTGACCGCGCGGCAGAGCGCCTCGTCGCGGCTCGCCTCGCGGACGCTCGCGACGGCCGCGAGATGGTAGACCCGGTCGGGCCGGGCGGCCTCGACGGCGCGGGCGACGGCCGCCGCGTCGCGGACGTCGCCTCCGTGCGCGATCGCGCCATCCGGCGGCGCGGCCCCCGGCTCGACCAGGACGTGAACCTCGTCGCCGGCCGCGCGGAGCGCCGCGACGAGATGCCCGCCGACGAACCCGGTTCCGCCCGTGATGAGGACCCGGCGCCCGGCCAAGCGCTCAGCCGTTCCGGACGTCGGTGCCGGGCGCGCTCTCGCCCTTCAGGCCGATCCGCTCGAGGTCGGCGTCGACCATCATCTCGACGAGCTGCTCGAACTCGACCTCGGGCTCCCAGCCGAGCTCGCGCTTCGCCTTGCTCGCGTCGCCGCGGAGGTGATCGACCTCGGCGGGGCGCTCGAGGGCGGGGTCGGCGTCGACGAACCTCTCCCACTCGAGGCCGGCCCGGCCGAACGCGATCCGGAGCAGGTCGCGGATCGAGTGGCACTTGCCGGTCGCGATCACGTAGTCGTCGGCCTTCTCGCGCCGGAGCATGGCCGGCATCGCCCGGACGTAGTCGCCCGCGTAGCCCCAGTCGCGCCGCGCGTCGAGGTTGCCGAGGGTCAGCCGTTCGAGCTTCCCGTGCTTGATCCGGGCGACGCCCTCGCTCACCTTCCGGGTGACGAACTCGGCCGACCGGCGCGGCGACTCGTGATTGAACATGATCCCGCAGCACGCGTGCAGCCCGTAGGCCTCGCGGTAGTTCACCGTGATCATGTGGCCGTAGACCTTCGCGACGCCGTAGGGGCTCCGCGGATGGAACGGCGTCGCCTCGCTCTGCGGCGACTCGCGCACCAGGCCGAACATCTCGGAGCTCGACGCCTGGTAGAACGCGATCGAACGGTCGACGAGCCGCACCGCCTCGAGCATCCGGGTGACGCCGAGGGCGGTGAACTCGGCCGTCAGGATCGGCTGGGCGAACGAGGTCGGGACGAACGACTGCGCGGCCAGGTTGTAGATCTCGTGCGGGCGGACGCTCTCGACGACCGAGATGAGGCTCAGGATGTCGAGGAGGTCCGCCTCGTGGAGCTTGATCCGGTCGCGGATGTGGCGGATCCGCCAGAGGCCCGACGCGCTCGAGCGGCGCCGGACGATCCCGTGGACCTCGGTGCCCTCGGCGAGGAGGAGGTCGGCGAGGTAGGAGCCGTCCTGGCCGGTGATTCCGGTGATGAGGGCTCGGCGGGGGGCGGTGGCGGTGGCGGTGGGGGGCTCGGCCATCGTCGGGTGCCTTCGGTGTTCTCGGCGGTGCGATGCGAGAGCGATTGCCGTGGCGGGTTACGATCCACAGATTACACAGATGACACGGATTGTCGCCGTCGGTGCCGCGATCTTGCCGATGCCCGCCGCCGCGGCCTCGCTACGCCGTGAATCCTCGCCTTCGGCAACTCGTAATCTGTGTAATCTGTGTAATCTGTGGATCGTACACCGTTCGACCGGAGCCCGTCGAACGACCGCCACGTCAGTCGTTCTCGCCCTTCCGCCGAAGCCCCATCCGCTCCCGCACCTCCCGCATCGTCGCCTGCGCGATCGCCCGGCACTCCGCCGCGCTCTCGTCGAGGAACGCCCGCACCACCTCGGGCTTCGCCTTGAGCTCCTCGTAGCGCGCGCGGATCGGCGCGAGCTCGGCGTCCATCGCGTCGACGAGCGCGTCCTTGCAGTCGACGCAGCCGATCGCGGCGGTGCGGCAGCCGTGCGCGATCTCGGCGCGCTTGCCCTCGTCGGTGAAGTAGCCGTGGAGCGCGAAGATGTTGCAGACGGCGGGCTCGCCGCGGTCCTCGCGGCGGACGCGGCGCTCGTCGGTCTTCGCCGGTCGGATCTTCTTCTGGATCTGCTTGCGCGTCTCGATGAGCTCGATCGTGTTGCCCTTGCTCTTGCTCATCTTCGCGTCGCCGTCGAGCCCCTTCACCCGCCCCGCCGCGGAGAGGACGGGCTTCGGCTCGGGGAAGACGCGCCCGGCGAAGCGTCGCTTGAACGCGCGGACGATCTCGCGGCTGAGCTCGAGGTGCTGGACCTGATCCTCGCCGACCGGCACCGCCTCCGCCTTGTAGAGGAGGATGTCGGCCGCCTGGAGCACCGGGTAGCTGAAGAGCCCGACGTTGATGTTCGCCGCGTGCTGCTTGCTCTTGTCCTTGAACTGGGTCATCCGGCTCAGCTCGCCCATCGGCGTCACCGAGCTGAGGATCCAGGCGAGCTCGGTGTGCTCGGGGACCCGGCTCTGAATGAAGAGCTTCGCGCCGCTGTCCGGAGTGATGCCGCAGGCCATCACGATGGTCGCGGTGTCGAGGACGCGGTCGGGCATCGCCTGGCGGTCGTACTCGATCGTGATCGCGTGGTAGTCCACGACGCAGTAGATCGCGTCGTAGGTCGACGCGAGCTCGACCCAGTTCCTGATCGCTCCGAGGTAGTTGCCGATGTGGATCCCGCCGGTCGGCTGGATCCCGCTGAAGAGCCGCTTGCGGCGCTTTGGACGCGCCGCGTCGTCGGCCTGCCCGGGGGCCGCCTGGGCTTCGGCCATCGTCGGAGTCTCCTTTTCCCGTCTACAGTTGCGGGCGCCGATCGTAGGGCGGCCCCCAGGAGGTGTCAAGGTGAGCCGGCTTCCGTTGACTTCCGTTCATCCACCTGCTAGTTTCTGCGCCTTCGGCGGCGCAAACCCAGGTACCAGCGGGGCTCAGAGCGCTTTGGCGACGCGGCTAGTCGCTCCCTTCACGATCGTTCTCGGTCTCGCCCTCGCCCCGCTCGCCGGCTGCGCCAGCTGCGACCCGCAGGACCTCCCTCACCAGGGACGGTCCGAGACCCCCGAGGCGTTCGTCTCCGTCTACCGACACACCTTCCAGAACGAATGCTGGTCGACCGCCTACGACCTCCTCAGCCCGACGACCCGCGGCAAGTATCCCTACGCCGCGTTCTGGGTGAAGGTGCCGAGCTACCGGGTGCCGCTGCCCGGCGCGCCCGACGACACCGAGGAGCGCGACGTCCCCCTCCGGTGCGTCATCCGCGGGCTCGACTACGTCGAGGCCTACGAGGACGCCCCCGAGCCGGGCCAGGCGATCGTGGTCGGCTCCTGGGGTCTCTTCCAGGTGACCGTCATCCTCGTCCACGAGGAGGTTCCGGAGGACGCGGACCGCGACCCGGACGAGCTGCCCGAGCCGAGCGAGCTCACGGGCTGGCGCCTCGGGATGCAGGAGATGGTCGAGACGCCGGGCTGGATCATCCTGGCCCAGGTTCAGGAGGGCGGCGACGCCGCCCCCCCTCCCCACGACTGCGACGACCACGACGAGTGACGGCCTCCAGGAGACGACCTCGATGACGACGTTGGCTGAGACGAAGGCCCCCACCACCACCGGCACGACCCGCCGGGTCTACTTCTTCGGCGGCGGGAAGGCCGACGGGCACGAGGCCCTCCGACCGTTCCTCGGCGGCAAGGGCTGCGGCCTCGCCGAGATGACGAACATGGGGATCCCGGTTCCGCCGGGGTTCACGATCTCGGCCGAGGTCTGCCGGGAGCACGAGGAGACGGGCGGCTACCCTGCCGGCCTCGAGGACGAGGTCGACAAGGCGCTCCAGCGCCTCGAGAAGCTGGTCGGGCGTCGCCTCGGCGACCCGGAGGACCCGCTCCTCGTCTCGGTGCGGAGCGGCGCGGCGATCTCGATGCCCGGGATGATGGAGACGGTGCTGAACCTCGGCCTGACGCCCGATGTGACCGCCGCCCTCGCCGAGCGGACCGACGAGCGGTTCGCCTGGGACAGCTACCGTCGCTTCGTCCAGATGTTCAGCAGCGTCGTCCGCGGCCTCCCCGACGCGCCGTTCGAGGATCTCCTCGAGGAGGCGCGGACCCGTCGCGGCGTCGACAGCGACAGCCGCCTCCCGGCCGGCGACCTCCAGACGATCGCCGGCATGTTCGAGCGGCAGTTCAAGGAGGCGACCGGCGAGGACTTCCCGACCGCGCCGCGCGACCAGCTCTGGCAGGCGATCGGCGGCGTCTTCCACTCGTGGGAGGGCGACAAGTCGGTCGCCTACCGGAAGATCAACCGGATCGAGGGGCTCATCGGGACGGCCGTCAACGTCCAGGCGATGGTCTTCGGCAACCGCAACGAGAAGTCGGGCACCGGCGTCGCGTTCACCCGCGACCCCTCGACCGGCGAGAACGTCTTCTACGGCGACTACCTCGTCAACGCCCAGGGCGAGGACGTCGTCGCCGGGATCCGGCAGCCCCACCCGATCGAGGAGCTCGAGGCCGAGTTCCCCGAGAAGTACGCCCAGCTCGTCGAGGTGAAGAACCGCCTCGAGCGTCACTACGGCGAGATGCAGGACTTCGAGTTCACGTTCGAGGACGGGACGCTCTACCTCCTCCAGACGCGCACCGGCAAGCGAAGCGGCCTCGCCGCCGTCCGGATCGCCGTCGACATGGTCCGCGAGGGGATGATCGACGAGGAGGAGGCGGTCCGCCGCGTCCGCCCCGAGGAGCTCGAGCAGTTCCTCTTCCCGATCTTCGACTCGGCCGGCAAGCAGAAGGCCGAGGCCGAGGGGCACTTCCTCGCGAAGGGGATCCCGGCCGGACCGGGCGCGGCGAGCGCCCAGATCGTGACGACGGCGGACGCCGCCGAGCGCGCCGGCGCGAACGGCCGCAAGACGATCCTCTGCCGCACCTTCACCACGCCCGACGACATCAAGGGGATGGCCGCGGCGAGCGGCATCCTGACCGCGATCGGCGGCCCGACCTCGCACGCCGCGCTCGTCGCCCGCGGGATGGGCAAGACCTGCGTCGTCGGCTGCGCCGGGATCTCGATCGACGACAAGGCGGGGACGGTCACCGTCGGCGACCGCGTCTTCCGCGAGGGCGACGTCTTCAGCATCGACGGGTTCACCGGCCAGGTGTTCGCCGGCCCGGTCGCCGTGACGCCGAGCGAGGTGATCCAGGTCGTCGTCGAGCGGCGCCTCAAGCCCGAGGACGCCCCGCTCTTCGACTACTACGACACGATCGTGAGCTGGGCCGACAAGCGCCGCCGCCTCGGCGTCCGCGCGAACGCCGACACGCCCGAGGACGCGCTCGTGGCGCGCCGCTACGGCGCCGAGGGGATCGGTCTCACCCGCACCGAGCACATGTTCTTCCAGTCGGACCGGATCTGGTCGGTCCGCGAGATGATCCTGGCGAAGGATCCCGAGGGACGCCGCCAGGCGCTCGAGACCCTCTTCCCGATCCAGCGGCTCGACTTCGCCGGGATCTTCGAGGCGATGAGCGGACTGCCGGTGACGATCCGGCTGCTCGACCCGCCGCTCCACGAGTTCATGCCCGACACCGACGAGAAGATCGCCGAGATGGCGGCGCGGATGGGCGTCGTGCCGGACGAGGTGCGGCGGCGGATCGCCTCGCTCCACGAGATGAACCCGATGATGGGGCACCGCGGCTGCCGGCTCGGGATCACCCACCCCGAGATCTACGAGATGCAGGCCCGCGCCATCGTCGAGGCGGCGTGCGACACGCGCGCCCGCGGAATCGATGCGCGACCCGAGATCATGCTTCCGCTCATCAGCGCGGAGTCCGAGATCGCCTGGCTGCGGGCGCGGGTGAAGGCGGTCTGCGACGAGGCGATCGAGCGCCGGGGCGAGAAGGTCGACTACACGATCGGGACGATGATCGAGATCCCGCGGGCGGCGCTCCTGGCCGACCGGGTCGCCCGCCACGCCGACTTCTTCTCGTTCGGCACGAACGACCTCACCCAGATGACGTTCGGGATCAGCCGCGACGACAGCAAGGGCTTCGTCCCGATCTACGTCGACGGCGTCGCGGACCCCAAGGACGCCTCGGGGCGGCGGCGGGTGCAGATCCTGCCCGACGACCCGTTCCAGTCGCTCGACTCCGACGGCGTCGGCCTCCTCGTGCGCTGGGCGTGCGAGAAGGGCCGGAGCGAGAAGCCCGGGCTCAAGATCGGGATCTGCGGCGAGCACGGCGGCGACCCGCGGAGCGTCTACTTCTGCCACCGCAGCCAGCTCGACTACGTGAGCTGCAGCCCGTTCCGGGTGCCGATCGCGCGGTTCAGCGCGGGGCGCGCCCAGATCCTGTTCGGCGACGAGCCGTTCCCCTCGCTCGCCTCGCCGACGAACGACGGCGACGAGGCGAACGAGACGCCGGCTCCGCGGAAGACCGCGAAGCCCAAGGCAAAGGCGAAGCCCAAGACGAAGGCGAAGCCCAAGGCGAAGGCGAAGCCCAAGGCGAAGACGAAGGCCAAGGCGAAGGCGAAGCCCAAGGCGAAGACGAAGCCCAAGGCGAAGGCGAAGGCCAAGGCGAAGGCGAAGGCGAAGGCCAAGGCGAAGGCGAAGCCCAAGAAGACGACCGCCAAGAAGAAGAAGGTCGCCGGCAAGAAGAAGACGACCGCCAAGAAGAAGAAGGTCGCCGGCAAGAAGAAGAAGGTCGCCGGCAAGAAGAAGCCGACCGCCAAGAAGAAGAAGGCCGCCGGCAAGAAGAAGAAGAAGGCGGGCCGCCGGCGCTAGGCGGTCCTCCGACCGAACCTCGCGCACCGACCGGACCTCATCCGCGCAATCCGCGCAATCCGCGAAATCCGCGGTTCCGGTCTTCCCCGACGTCGAACGAACGGGAACCGCGGATTACGCGGATTGGCGCGGATTGCGAGCTGCCAGCTCGGGAGCTCATTGCCGGCGCGGAGACGCGGAGCTCAGGGCTCCTCGTCGACGCTGCGGGCGCGGCACCGGTCTCGCACGGGTCTCGCTCGGGTCTCGCTACTGACCGGGGAGGGCTTCAGCTTCCGCCGCTGCCCTCGGGAGGCGGCGACGCGCCTCCGCCGTCCGGCGACGATCCCGATCCGGGAGCCGGGGCAGGCTCGACCGGACCGGGCGACCCGCCCGCGTCGTCGGGCGCCTCGGGCGTCGACCCGGCGCCCGCTGGGCCAGCCGCCCCGGCGGGCGGCGCCGTCCCGGTCCCGCCGGCCG
Source organism: Planctomycetota bacterium (assembly GCA_029260755.1). GTDB lineage: Bacteria > Planctomycetota > J058 > J058 > JAJDCQ01 > JAJDCQ01. The sequence continues at coordinate 40,562 of JAJDCQ010000112.1, forward strand.
GCGGCGAGGTCGACTCGACCCTCGGCTCGAGGTCGCCCGGCCCTCCGGCCTCGACCGGGCCGCCCGCCGCCGCCGCTCCCGATGCTCCGGGCGCCGGGGTCGACGCCCCGGTTCCGCCCGAGGCTCCTTCCGAACCGGCCGGCTCGGTCGTTCCGCCGTTCGCCGGCGGCGCCGGCTCCGGCGCGGGCGGCTCGGGCTCGGGCTCGGGCTCGATCTTCGGCACCTCGTCGAGGAGGAGCTCGATCCGCAGGCTCGGGTTCGACGACTCGAACATCTCCCGCAGCCGTGCGCGATCGATCACAATGTGGGATGTGGCCGGCTTGCGCCCGGGCAGGGCGGCGACGAAAGTAAGGGTGAAGGGGTAATCGTTCCCCGCGGAGTAGAGCGGGGAGGCGAACGAAGGCTTGTCGGGATTCGGCGGCAGGGTGCTCGTCTTGTCCAGGAGCCAGTAGTCGACCACCCCGGAGGGATATCTCTTGGAGACGACGAACAGCCCGGTCCGCTCCGACGGCGCCTCGCCCAGCAGCTTCGGCTTCGCCTCGTCCGACGCCGTGACGGCGACGATCGCGCCGGGCGGGTCGGTCTCGAGGATGAGGCTGACCGGCTTCTCGAACCGCTCGACCTCGGCGCAGCCCGCTCCGGCCGCGAGCGCCGCGAGCGCCCCGACCACCAGGAGCCGGGTCGGTCTCTTCGCCATCGTCCTCACCCTCTGCCCTCTCCTGCTCCTGGGCTGCGTCAGCGTCGAGCCCATCCTACCTCCGTCGACCAAGCGCCCGTACCAGTACGTGGTCGGTCCCGGCGACCTCCTCGCCATCGAGGTCTGGAAGGAGGACGAGCTCACCAACGACAAGGTCGTGGTGACGCCCGACGGGTACATCGACTTTCCGCTGACCGGATCCATCGAGGTGATGGACCGGACCCTGTCCGAGGTCGCCGACCGGCTCGTCGATCGCCTCCGCGAGTTCATCCAGGATCCGATCGTCACGGTCGAGCTCAAGGAGTCGAGGTCCGCGCAGGTCCAGGTCTACGGCGAGGTCAAGACCCAGGGCCCCGTCCCCTACCGCGATCGGCTCTCCCTCGTGCAGGCCATCGGGGACGCCGGCGGTCCCGAGTACCGAACCGCCAAGTTCGAGGCCGTTCACATCGTGCGCGGGGCCCTCGACGAGCCCCAGCTCATCGCGCTCGACCTCGAGTACATCCTCGAGGGCGTCGAGAAGGACGTCTTCCTCGAGCCGGGCGACATCGTCGTGGTCCCGCCGAAGTACGTCACCCAGTTCGACCGCTACGTCCAGCAGCTCCTGGCGCCCCTCGCCGTGGCGAGCGGAACGGTCGGCGCGGCCGGCGGCGCGGCGATCACGGGGCAGTAGCTCGGTCGAGGTCGTCATCACGGCGTGATCTTCAGGGTGAGACGGTATCGCGTCGGGCCCGTACGTTCCCCGGATCCCTCGATCACAATGTAGCGGCGCGTCGCGCCCGGTGCGAGCCGAAGGCGCGCCATCGCGCCCTCCTCGGCGATTCTGGACGACGCCGCGGCAATCTCCGCCGGATCGCGCGCCTCGCGAACGCGCGGGGCGACGCCCTCGATGGCCTCGATGATGACCTCCGCGGCCGCGGCCTCCGACGGCAGGTCGACGGTGAAGACGTCCCGATCCTCGGCCCCGTCGATCGCGCCCACGACCGGGCGCGCCACGTCGAGGACGCCGGCCGTCGTCTCGTCCTCGTTCGGCTCGGCCTCGAGACCGTCCCGGTAGGGCTCGGGGGTGATCTCGAGCTCGTACCCCGTCGCCCCTCCCGCCGCCTGGAGCTCGATCAGGGGTTGACCGGCCGGCACCCACTGCTCGATCCGGACGGGATGCTCGGGCCGGACGAGGACGCGGCGCTCGAGCCGCCCCCCCGCGCCCGCGTCGGCCGCGATGAGCGACGCCCGGAGCGGCCCGTCGATCGCCCGGACGGTCACGCGGAAGCTCCGACCCGCCCCCGCCGGACGCCAGACGTCCCGGTCGGTCGGGCCGTCGAGCAGCCCCGGGGTCGGGCCGGCGGCGCCGAGGGTCGACGCGTCGGGCGCCGTGTCGTTCGGCTCGAGATCGGCCGTCTCGCCCGCCGCCGCGCACGCGATCTCGTAGGCCTGCGAGGACCGGCGCCCCTCCTCGGCCGCGACGATCGCGAGGATGAGGCCGGGCCCCCCGATCGACCCGATCCGTACCTCGCCCCCGGCGGCGACCTCGATCGTGCGGACGGTTCGCAGGCGACCGCCGTCGTCGGTCACGCGCACCTCCGCCCGGAGCGCCAGGTCGCCCGGCGCCCGGAGGCGAAGCCCGCTCCGCCCGGCCGGCAGGCGAACGTGGTCGCGGTCGCCGGAGGGCTCGATCGTCCCGCGAACGCCGGCGCCGCCGAGCTCGAGCCGATGGGCGAGCTCGTCGGCATCGTCGGGCTCGAAGAGATCGACCGGCCCGGCGCCGTCGCCGGAGTCACCCGTGGCGCCGGCGGTCGATCGCGAGGCCTCGACCGCCAGCTCGTATCCGGCGCCGACCGCGGCGTCCCCCGAGATCGCGACGGCGAGGCCGCGCGCGAACGGGACGCGCACCGTCGGGATGACCGCCGTCGCCGACGGCTCGACCGTGACCGTCTTGCGGACCTGCTCCCCGAGCTCGCCCGGGGCGATCAGGGCGACGGTCATCGGGGACGCGCCCGGCGCCCGAACCCGGATGTCGACCGTCCCCGCGTCGCTCGGCGGGAGCCAGTAGACGTCGCGGTCGAAGAGCGGTCCGAGCGTCCCCCGGACGCTCGTGCCGACCGCGATCTCGTCCGCGTCGGCGAGACCATCGTTCGGCTCGCGAGCTCCCATCGCCCGGTCGGCGGCGGCCCCGTCGGGATCCGGGGCCGCCGCGCGGTCCCATCGAATCCCGTACGGCTCGACCGTGGCGACCCCGCCGGCCGATGCCTCGACGGTGTAGACGCCGGCGCGGAGGGTGAGGCGCCACACGAGCTCTCCCCCCGACGGAACGGGCGTCGCCTTGAGCTCGCGCGGCCCGGCCGCCTCCCGCCGGCCGAGGGCGAGCCGCGTGGGCGCATCCGAGGGGCCCTCGTAGCGCAGCTCGATGACCCCGGCCGTCTCGAGGTCGACCCGGTGGAGGTGCCGCGCATCGGGCGGGCCGAGCGTCTCGGCGAACGCCTCGGCCGCCGCGAGGTCGCGCGCCGCCTCGAAGGTCGCCCCGGGCCGCGGCGGCCCCTTCCGGCGGCTCAGGGCGATCTCGCGGGCGCGCGCGGCCGCGATCCCGCCCGGGCTGCTCGGGCCGAGGCGCACGGCCGCCTCGAGCTCGCCGACGGCGTCCTCGAGCTGGCCGAGCTCGAGCCACGCCAGCCCGAGGTGAAGCCGCGTCGTCGCCTCGTCGGGCACGGCGTCCCGGGCGGCGATGAGGAGCGCGAGCACCTCGGCGACCCGATCGAGGACGGTCCGGCGCAGCCCCGCCGCCTCGGGCGCATCGAGCGACGCTCGGGACTCGGCGCCAGCCGGGGCGGACGACCCGGTCTCGCCCCGATGCTCGATCGTCGGGCGGAGGGCGCGCGCGAGCGCCTCGATCTCGTTCCGGTGTCGCAGGAGGAGCCACGCGGCGCCGTGGCCCGAGGCGCCCACCCCGCCCCCCTCGTCCGCGCGGACATCCTCCCGGTACGCCACGATCGCCAGCGACCCCACGGGGTGCGGCTCGTGAGCGAGGGCCGAGAGAACCCGGCGTCGCGGCTTCTCCGGCGCGGCGGCGACGGCGTGCGCGAGGACGCTCGCGGCCGCCCCGTGCTCGCCGCGGTCGAGGTGGAGCGAGGCGAGCGCGTCGAGGACGGCGACCGACCGGGTCGCGGCCGCCGCCCGCCGGAGGAGCGCGAGGGCATCGTCGTGACGGCCCGCCTCGATGAAGCTCCGCGCGACGAGGAGCGCGACGAAGGGGTCCGACCCCGCCTCGTCGACGAGGGACTCGGCGACCGCGGCCGTCGCCCGCTCGAAGCGATAGGCTCGCGCGACGAGCAACCGCGCGACCAGCGGCGCCAGCCGGGCTACCCGCTCCGGGCTCGCCGCCGCGACGTGCTCGCGGAGACCGCGCGCGAGCCCGTCGTCGGCGAGGGACGACCGTCCCGGCGCCAGGCCGTCGTCGACCGCGCGGAGCGCGGCCCGGGCATCGCCGCCGAGGACGCGCGCGTGCGCCAGGATCGCCGTCCGGGCGACCGAGCCGGTCGTGCCGGACGCCCGGGCCTCGGCTCCGGCCGTCGCGGGGTCTCCGCGAAGGAGGGCGATCGTCGCCGCGATCCAGCGCCCGTCGGGGTCGCCAGCCTGCCTGGGGCTACCGTCGGCGCCCAGGTCGAGGACGCGCGCCGCCTCCTCGGGGCGCCCCTCGACGACGGCGAACGCGGCGAGGAGGCTCGGCGGGCTCCGGGCCGCGTCGATGGCGTGCGCGATGCCGTGGGCGCGGGCGACGCCGTCGGCGTCGTCGACCTCGGCGGCGGCCGCGAAGGCGACCCGGGCGAGGGCGAGCAGCGTCCGACGGTCGCCCGAGTGACCGCCGCCGAGCCCCGCCGACGCGACCTCGAACGCCTCGCGCGCCTCACCCGCCGCGAGGAGGCCGCGGGCGAGGATGAGTCGGCCGCGGAGGACGGCGGGCCGCGCCGCGAGAAACGCGCGCGCTTCGGCGACGACCGTGGCCGTCTCGCCGCAGCAGGCGGCGATCGCGGCGCGAGACAGATGCAGCTCGGGCGCGCCCGGCGCGCTCTCGGCGATCGCGACGACCTCGTCACGCGCCCGCTCGATGCGCCCGAGCCGCGCGTAGCCCTCGGCGAGCTCGAGGCGCAGGGCGAGGGCTCGCGCGGGCGGCGCCGTCTCGACGAGCGCCCCGAGGTGCTCGAGCGTCTCGACGAGTCGGCGCTTCGAGGCGTGCGCCGCCGCGATCGCATCGAGGGCGATCCGGATCGCCGTCGCATCGGCCGCCGGCCCGGCGCCCGCCCGCGCCTCGCCGACGGCCGCGCCGACGCCGGCCTCGCCGACGGTCGCGAGCCAGGCGAGCGCCCGCCCCGAGGCGGCGACGCCGTTGCTCGGGTCGTCGCGCTCGAGCCGCTCGAGCACCTCGGCCGCCCGGGGGGCCTGCCCCTGACGCGAGCGCGCGATCACGAGCAGGAGCGTCCCGTCGACGTGGCGCGGTCCGATCCGCAGGATCTCCTCGGCGTGCTCGGCCGCCGCGCCCCAGTCCCGCTCGAGGCCGGCGACCCGCGCGAGGAGCAGGCGCGCCGGCGTGAAGAGGGGATCGTCGTAGAGGAGCACCTGGAGCTCGGCCCGCGCGCCGGCGTAGTCCTCGCCGGCGACGAGGGCGCGGGCAAGGGCGAGGCGACTCCGCCGCCGGAGCGCGTTCGCGTCGAGCGCCTGACGGAACGCGCGCGCCGCGGCGGCGGCGTCGCCCTCCGCCAGCCCCGCGAGCCCCTCGAGGTAGGCGCGGATCTCCTCGTCCGTCTCGGCCGTGAGGAGGTCGAGCTCGCCCCGCACCGCCTCGGTCGCCCCGGCGGCGAGCTCGACCTCCGCCCGACGGACGCGCAGCTCGTCGGTGACGGTGCCGACGTGGCCGAGGGCCTCGCGCGCCCCGTCGAGGTCGCCCGCCGCCTCGCGCGCCCGCGAGAGCTGGAGCCAGAGCGCCTCCTCCCCGGGGAAGACGGCCGCCCCCTCCGCGAGGAGCTTCATCGCGCGCCCGTTGTCGCCCCGAAAGAGCGCGATGTCGGAGCGGACGAGCATCGCGCGGACGCTCCGGGCGTTGAAGTTCAACGCTCGATCGGCCGCCTCCGCGGCCTCGGCCGCATCGCCATCGAGGCGCGCGATCTGGCTCTGGAGGAGGGCCACCTGCTCCGCGAACGGACGCATCCGCGCGGCGCGCCGGGGGTGGATCAGCCAGTCCGCGTGCTCGCGCGCCCGCCGCGTGTCCCGCTCGGCGAGGGAGAGGAGGGCGAGCTGAAGCCGCGGCTCGAGCGCCTCGGGGTCGAGCTCACACGCGCGCTCGATCGCGCTCCGGGCGCGGCGATGGTCGCCGAGACGGAGGAGCGCCTCGCCGAGGTCGCGGTGCGCCTTGGCCGACTCGGCGTCGAGGACGATCGCCGCCTCGAGCGCGTCGACCGCCGCCGCCGCGCGACCTGCGCCGAGGTGGGCGCGCGCCTCCGCCCGCAGCCGCCCGAGGATGGCCGAGCGCCCGTAGCGGTGCTCCCACAGCATCCACGCCGGCGGGACGACGGTCGCGACGGTCAGGAAGCAGAGGATGATCGGATTGAGGATGAAGCGGCGGAGGCGGGCCCGGCGCGCGCGGCGCGCCCGGATGGCCATCCTCACGCCCGGGCATCCTCCACGCCCGTGCCGGTCGGCGAGGCCCGGTCACCGGGCAGGTCGACGCCGGCGCTCTGCGCGGCCTTGAAGCCAGGAGGCGTCTCGGCCGGGGCGGCGGTGGCGCCGTTGCCGCCGGCGCCGTTCGTGGCGCCGGCGCCGTTGGTCGGCGATGCCGGCGCGGCGCCATCGTAGTAGTAGTAGTAGCTCGTGCCCCGCGCGACGGCCCGGTTGAAGATCACGCCGAGCAGCTTCTCGCTCGGGAGCGCCTCGATCGTCTGCCGGACGGCCGGCCGCGGCGTCGCCTCGCCGCCGATCACGACGACGATCGCGTCGACGAGGACCGAGAGCGAGAGCGGGTCGGGCGTCGGCATGACCGGGGGCGCGTCGTAGATCACGAACGCGTCCTCGTGCTTCTGCTGCACCTCGAGCGCGAGCTGCCGCATCTGCGAGGACTCGGTCAGGTCGGCCGCCTGCGCCGACCGCTTCCCGCTGCAGACGACCGAGAGCTTCGGGATCGGCGTCGGCCGGACGATGTCGTCGAGGGGCACGCCGTCGCGGATGTGCTCCTCGATCCCGGGGCCGGGCGGCAGATCGAACAGCTCGACGACCGACGGGTTCCGCAGGTCGGCGTCGATCAGCAGGACCGTGTGGTCGAGCGAGCGGGCGAACGCGAGGGCGAGCCCGGTCGCGACGGTCGACTTCCCCTCGCCCTTGATCGCGCTGGTGACGAGGATCGAGCCGCCGCGCCGGCCGGCGAACTCCTTGATGATCGTGTGGCGGAGGCGGTTGAACTGCTCCTCGAGGTGGAACCGCTCGAGGGCCGACTTCCCCTTGAGCCACGGGAGGTTCGTGTCCGCGTCGGGCGTGCTGGCGGCCGGATCGGACACGATCGGCAGGGCGGCGAGCACCTTCACGCCCAGGTCGTTCTCGATCTCGGACCGGTCGCGGTAGACCTCGGTCTTCTTCTTCACCTCGAGGAGGTAGGCGAGGCCGAACCCGGCGCCGCAGGAGGCGAGGAGCGCGAGGAGGCCGAGGCGGAGCCGCTTCGGCGCGACCGGGACGAGCGGCGCCTCGGCGCTGTCGACCGTCCGGAGCTGATCGCCGCGCTTCGCTTCCTCGGCCGCGAGGAACTTGTCGATCGTCCCCTGGTCCGCGAGGAGCCGCTCGAAGTCGGTCCGCCGACGGTCGCCCTCCTCGCCGAGCTTCTCGAGCTCGGTCCGGCTCGAGGCGAGGGCCGCCCGGACGACCTCGAGCCGCTCGAGCTCGCGAAGGTCGCGCTGCTGCTGACGGAGGAGCATCTCGCTCCGGGTGCTCAGGACGGTGATCCGGGCGAGGAGGCCCCGGACCTTGTCGAGCGTCTCCTCGTCGGCGCCTCGGGCGTCGAGCGCCTTGATCACCTTCTCCTTGTCGAGGCCCGCGAGCCCGGCGCCGTCGACCGCGGGGAGGGCGTCGCCGCCGGCGCCGGCCGGCGGCCCATCCGCGAGCCGCGCCGCGAGCTCGGCCTCGACCCGATCGATCTCATTCCGGAGCTTCTTCCGGTCGGGGTGATTCTCGGTGTAGCCGCGCTTGGCGAGGTCGGCCTCCTCGGCCCGAAGCGCCTCGAGCTCCGGGGCGAGCCCGACGCCGTCATCCTCGGCCGCCTTCTTGAGCGACTCGATCAGGCCGGTGATCTGCACGTCGATCGCGGCCCGCTCGACCTCGATCTCCTCGAGCTCGCGCTTCTGCGTCTCGGTCCGCGACCAGATCTGCGCGATCCGCGCGTGGAGGGCCGGCTCGTTCTCGGGGAGGCTCTCGCGGTTCGACTCGCGGAAGTCCGAGAGGCGGGACTCCACCTCCTCGCGCTTCTTCCGGGCGTCGTCGAGCTCCCCGCCGATGAACTGCTGGACGTCGTGCGCGAGCTGGACGCGGAACTCGTGGTTCTTCGCGCTGAAGAGGTCGGCGATCCGGTTCGCCGTCCGCGCCGCGAGCTCCGGCGCGCGAGCCTTCACGGTGATCTCGATGAAGACCTGGGCGTGACGCTTGACGATGTTGACGGTGATGTCTTCCCGCGCCCGCTCGATCGGGTCGACGTAGGTGAAGCGCTGGATCAGTCCGTCGATGACGCCGCCGTCGGAGCTCGACTTGCCGCCATCCTCGTAGAGCTCGAGCTCGGTGATGATCTCGCGGATCGACTGGCGCGAGAGCACCTCCTGCCGCAGCCCACCGATCACGTCGGCGAGCTTCGGGACGACGACGCCCGCCTTCTTGAAGCTGTCGGGGAGGAGGCCCTCGTCCAGCGAGACGACCGACTTCGCCTCGTAGACGTCGGGCAGGCTGACGAGGACGGCCGAGGACGCGATCGTGAGCATCGCGCTCACGGCGAGGATCAACCGGGGACGACGCCAGACGACGTCGAGGAGATCCTTCACCGTGATCGAGGTTTCGGCGGCCATGATCTGATCGGTTGAACCGTACAGCTCGACGGTCGTTCCCCGAGGCCCAAGCGACCCCAGCGAGCACGCACCAATGAGAGACTGTACCTGTGAAAAGTATACGCAGGGGGGCTGGACGCTGCCACGGACCCTCGGTTGCAAGAGCCCGTAACCCCGGTCATGCTCTCATCGCAGGCGAGCGCCCGGGCGGCTCTCGCGCCCAGGAAGGGAATGGAGAAAACCGACGCATCCGCCCCGAGCGGGCCCCCCTCGGCGATCGCGACGGAGGGCGCCCGACCGGACCTGATCACGTCCCCCGTCTACGGAAGCTGGAAGCGCACCCTCCAGCTCGGCGTCGGGGTCGTCGATGCCATCATCTTCCTCGGCGCCTTCGCCGGCGCCGTCGCGATCCGCCTCTCGCCCGAGCTCATCCTGGACTACCCCGCTCAGGCCGGGCTCGTCCCGCTCTTGATGATGTTCGGGCTCGCCCGGTTCGGGGCCTACGAGGTCCAGGGGATCCGGAGCATCGACGACGCCCTCACCCGCATCGGCACGGGTGCCGTCGCCGGGCTCGTCCTGGTGATGCTCGCCTCCTACGTCGCCCCCGACCACCTCGCGATCGGACGCGGCGTCTTCGCCCTCAACGCGGCGCTCGCCGTGCCGCCGCTCCTGGCGTGGCGCCGGATCCTCTTCTGGGCGCTGCGCAAGCGCTCGATGCGCGCGCGCGCGATCGTGCTCGGCGAGCCGGCAAGCGCCACCAAGGTCGCCGAGGGGCTCCGGCGAGCGCGCTACGGCGGCGCCGAGGTCGTCGGGATCGTCACGCCCGACCCCGGGGCCGAGGCGGTGGCCGAGACGACTCCCGTCCTCGGCAGCTATCGCGACGTCGGCGCCATCGCCAACCGCGAGCGGGTCGCCCAGATCGTGATCGTCGACCGCAACCTCGACGACCAGCTCCCCCTCGACGACGTCCTCGCCCTTCGCCGCGCCGGCGTCTCGGTCGACGACGGGGCGACCGTCTACGAGGGCGTCACGGGGCGGCTGCTCCTCGAGAAGCTCACGCCGGGGTGGCTCCTCTTCGCCCACGGCCTCGCGCCGACGCCGCAGCGGCGGCGCACGCGACGCCTCGTCGAGGCGGTCCTGGCCCTCCTCGCCCTGACCCTCCTCGCCCCGGTCTTCGCGGCGATCGCCCTCGCGATCAAGCTCGGCTCCCGCGGACCGATCTTCTACCGGCAGACGCGGGTGGGGCGAGGCGGGCGCCCCTACGAGATCCTGAAGTTCCGGAGCATGCGCGAGGACGCCGAGGCCGAGTCCGGCCCGACGTGGGCCGCGGAGGACGACCCGCGCGTCACGTTCGTCGGGCGCATCCTGCGCCGCACCCGGCTCGACGAGCTCCCCCAGCTCTGGAACGTGTTCCGCGGCGAGATGAGCTTCATCGGCCCAAGGCCCGAGCGGCCCGAGTTCGTCGAGCTCCTCCGGCGCGAGATCCCCCACTACGACCAGCGCCACACGGTCCTGCCCGGGATCACCGGCTGGGCCCAGGTGAGCTGGCGTTACGGGGCGACGGTCGACGACGGCCGGATCAAGCTCGAGTTCGACCTCTACTACATCCAGAACATGTCGATGCTGCTCGACCTCGAGATCCTGCTCGGAACCGGACGGGTGATTCTCGGAGCGGGCAACCCCAGCTAGACCTAATGCCTGGAGGTTAAGCTCCAACTCCCTGCCGCGAAGCAGCTTTCCCTCCCTCCTGAGCTCGTCTGCTCGAGTTGAGCCCCTCGACAAGCGTGTCGATCAGATTCACCGCTCGCGCTGGGCAGGCGCGCCCTGGCAGACCTGGGCTTCCATCGCGAGGAGGGTCCCTTCGCCAGGAAGCACGCTCCCGTGCCGAGGCCCCTCCGGAGTCACTCGGTTCG
>JAJDCQ010000113.1 GCA_029260755.1 Planctomycetota bacterium
GAAGCCGATGAAGAAGACGACCTTCCGGATCGTGTTGACGAAGAAGTCGCGCAGCAGCTCGGAGGTCTTGATGCGCGGGCTCGCGAGCGCCCTGGCGGCGATCCGGCCGACGATGCTCGCGATGATGCGGAACACGAGGAGCGTGAGGAGGAAGAAGACGAAGTTCTTCAGGAGGCGGAGCCCGCCCTGGGGATCCTTCGCCCAGCCCCACGCGGTCGCGTAGGCCGCCTCGTAGTCGGTCGCGTCGAAGCTGAAGCCGGTGACGGCGGTGATGTAGAGCTTGTGCTCGGTGACGTCGCCGCCCTTCGCCTCGTAGGCGTCGAGGACGGCCGTCACCCGATCGATCAGGGCCGTCTGCTCGCCGCGGAGGGTCGGCAGGGCGCCGAGGAGGACGTCGCGCTCGCCGCCGTCGGCCGTCTTCGAGACGCCCTCGGCGTTGGCGATGTCCTGCGCCTTCGCCTGGAGGAGCGCCATCCAGGCGACCACCTCGAGTTCGAGCTGCGCCTTGGTCAGCGGGCGGAGCTTGATGGTCAGGATGTCGGTCGCGATCGCCGGCTCGGCCGTGGTCGTGGCGGCCGGCGCGGCGGCCGGAGCGGCGTCGGGGGCGGGCTCCTGGCCGAGGGCGGGGGTCGCCGCGGTGAGGATGAGGGCGATCGCGGTCAGCGCGACCGCGCGAGCTCGGATGGTCATGATGGTCGAGGTAGTCCTTCCAGGTTCGAGTGGTCGCCGGTCGGCGGCCGCGTCAGGTGCGCGAGATCTCTTCGTCGCGCGCACGCATCAAGTCGAGGGCGATCGCCGATGGCCGGATCGAGATTCCGGCGTCGGCCGGGCTCACGCCGCTGGCGGCGAGGGCGTCGTCGTTTCCGTCGAAGGTGAAGGTCCCCTCGGGGCTGCCGAGGAGCGCCCGGACGGCCTCCTTCCCGTAGACGTCGTCGGTCGTCCAGGCGCTCCGGATCACCCCGTCGTCGAGGCGGAGCTCGCCCTGGCCGCCGACGGCATCGACGCGGAGCCGACCGCTCTTGCCGTGGAGCTCGAGGAACTGGACGATCTCGAGCAGCTCGAGACCGGAGAACCCACCGCCGAAGGTGTGGCTCGAGGCGACCGGGTTGACGACCGCCTGGGTGGCCGTGATCCGTCGGTTCGCCAGGGCCGGCACCTTGGTCGCGACCGCGGGCGCCGGGTCGGGCTTGCACGAGGTGAGGAGGGCGTGATCGAGGGCGATCTCGACCTCCTTCGCCGTCTGGAACCGGTCGTTCGGCTCGCGCGCGAGGAGCTGGCGCACGATCGAGTCGAGGAACCCCGAGACGGTCGGCGGGAGGACGACGTCCTCGGGCAGGCTGTCCTCCGGCTTCCCGCCGCCGAGGACGCGGCGGAGCCGCTCGAGGCCCTCGCCGCCGTAGGGCGGCTCGCCGGTGACGGCGTGGAAGAGGACGGCGCCGAGCGAGTAGAGGTCGCTCCGGTGGTCGACGCGGCGCGGGTCGCGGAGCTGCTCGGGCGACGAGTAGGCCTCGTCGCCGACCAGGTCGCCGAGCTGCGTGATCGCGCCGCCGTCCTCGGCGAGGTCCTTCAGGAAGCTGAACCCGACGAGCTTCGCGATCCCGCCGCTGCGGACGACAATGTTGTCGGGGCTGACGTCGCGGTGGACGAGGCCCTCGGCGTGGACGAGGCGCAGGGCGCGGGCGATCTGGACGCCGATCGCCATCGCCTGGCGGACGCCGACCGGGCCGTCCTTCAGGAGGGTGGCGAGGGTCCGGCCATCGAGCAGCTCCATCGCGTAGAAGCGGTAGCGGCCCGAGTCGCGGACGTCGACGATCTTGATGATGTTCGGATGGTCGAGCTTCCAGAGCTTCTCCGCCGAGCGGAGGAAGCGGTCGATCATCTCGCGTGAGCTGCCCGGCTTGAGCACCTTCACCGCGACCGGCGCGTTCGACTTCTCCTCGCGGGCGCGGAGGACGACGCTGTGCTGGCCGTCGGCGAGGCGCTCCATCAGCTCGTAGCCCGGGAGCGAGGGGAGGGCCGCCTCGCGCTGGGCGGCGGTCACGTCGGGCGAGCCCTCGTCCGCGCGCGCTCGCTCGGCGAGCCAGGACGCGCGCTGCGAGGTGCTCTCGACGAGGAGGCTCGCCCGCCCGATCCGGACCTGGTCGCCGGCCCGGGCGACGGTCGACCCGTGGAGGCGCTCGCCGTTGACCTCGGTCCCGTTGCGGCTGCCGAGGTCGAGGAGGAGGAGGTGGTCGGCCTCGCCCTTCACCTCGCAGTGCTGACGCGAGACGAGGGTGTCGTTGATGCAGAGGTCGCACGCGGGCGAGCGGCCGATGATGAGCTTCTGGCCCTGTTCGACGCGCAGGCTCACCGAGTGCCGGCCGAGGAGTTGTAGGAGCATCGTCATCGCCGTGTCCTCGGCGGCGAACGCCGCCGCGTCCTCCGCCGACCTCGGCGGGCGGGCAGGATCCTAACGGCGGCGCCGGACCGGGTAAAGGATGGGATACGCGTCAGGGAGAACGGAAGCGACCCGGGCCGGCTCGCGGAGCTGCGAGGGCGGTCGACGGGGCTCGGCCGAGGCGAGTCGCCCTCGCGTCGGGAGGGTGGTCAGCCTTCGCTCTCGTCGCTCTCGTCGGTCGCTCCGCGATCCCGGACGGTCAGGACGGGGCAGCCGACCCGCCGGACGACGCGCTCGGCCGTGCTCCCGAGGAGCTGGTCGGCGAGGCCGCTGCGTCCCTGCGACGAGAGGACGACGAGGTCGGCGTCTCGGCCGGCGGCGAAGTCGGCGATCGCGTTGGCGGGGTGGCCGAGGAGGGCGTGCCCCTCGACCTTCAGACTCGAGGCGGCGCCGCGGATCCGGTCGACCTCCGCGGTGATGAGGTCCTTCGCGTAGGTCTTGCCCTGCTCGAGGAGGTTCACGACGTTCGGACCGGCCGAGAGGCCGGGGAGGAGCACGTCGCCGCCGCGCTCGTCGACGACGTGGAGGACGTGGACCTCCGCGCCGTGGTTCACGGCGATCTCGATCGCGGCGTGCACGCCCGTCCACGCGCGGCCGGACAGGTCGACCGGCACCACGATCGACCGGATCGGGAACGGGTGCCGGCCGGCGCGGGCGGCGTCGGCGTCGAGGGTCGGTACGGTGAGGACGGAGCAGCGCGTTCGGCGCAGGACCTCCTCGGCGACGCTGCCGAGGAAGAGCCGCGACAGGCCGCGGCGGTGCGAGGTCGTCATCACGATCAGGTCGGAGTCGTCGTGCTCGGCGCGGGCGACGATCTCCTCCGCCGGATGCCCGATCGGGATCACCGTCTCGGTCCGCTCCGCGCCGACGAGGCTGACGAGCGGCCGCAGATCGCGCTCGGCGCTCTCGGCGCACCGGGCGTCGAACGTCTCGAGGTCGAAGCCCGGGATGTCGACGCGCTTCGGGTTCACCGGCGCGATCGCGTGGAGCAGCGTCAGCCACGCATCGTCGGCCCGGATCGCCGCGGCCGCCGCGAGGGCGCGCTCGGGCTCGGTCGCGAAGTCGATCGGAACGAGGACTCGACGGAAAGAACCCTGACGCGCGGTCGACATGGCGGACCTCCTCCGGGGCCGGGCGTGCCCGAGCGCGTCCGCACGCACCGTGCCGCGCCCGCCTCGCTGCGGTGCGGGAGGATCCGCGCCCCGGCGCCTCGTGAGGCGCGGGATCTTCCGCGAAGCGCGAAACATCCCCGGGCCCGGGGGGCGGTTCGTCCCGGCGCGCGTCGGGCTGCTATCCTCGTCGTCTATGTCGTTCGAACGCTCGCCGCGCCCCGATGGAGCCTCACCCTTGCCGGGCGGCGCGACTGGAGGCCCGCCGTCGTCCGGCAGCGGCGGCGGGTCGGCACCGGTCGCCACGCCGGAGCTCCTCGCCGCTGCCCTGGCGGATCCGGGGCGCCGCGTCGGGCGGTACGCCCTGCTCCGCGAGCTCGGTCGCGGCGGGATGGGCATCGTCTATCACGGCCACGACCCCGAGCTGCGTCGCGACGTCGCCATCAAGATGATCCTCGATCCGGGCCGCGCCGGACCGCGGCAGCTCGAGCGGTTCGTTCGCGAGGCACGGGCGGCGGCGCGCCTGCGCCACCCGGGGATCGTCTCGGTTCACGAGGTGGGCGACCACGACGGGCGGCCGTTCATCGTGATGGACTACGTCGAGGGGGCGACCCTCGAGCGGGTGCAGGAGCTCGGCGAGATGGGGCCGCGTCGGGCGGCCGAGCTCGTCCGCGACGTCGCCCGGGCGCTCGCGCATGCCCACGGCAGCGGGATTCTCCATCGCGACGTGAAGCCGCAGAACGTCATCGTCGATCGGGCGGGGCGGGCGCACCTCACCGACTTCGGGCTCGCCCGGGACCTCGCCGGCGACGCGGAGACGCTCACCGTCTCGGGGCAGCTCGTCGGCACGCCGAGCTACGTCGCGCCCGAGCAGGCGCGCTCGGGGGCGGGCGCGGCGCTCGGGCCGCCGGCGGATGTCTACGCGGCCGGCGGGCTCCTCTACTTCTGCCTCCTCGGCCGCCCGCCGTTCGAGGGCGAGACGCTCCTCTCGGTGCTGGCGAAGGTGCTCAACGACCCGCCCGATCCGCCGCGCGCGCTCGACCCTTCGGTGCATCCCGACCTCGAGTGCGTCGCGCTCAAGTGCCTCGAGAAGGACCCCGAGCTCCGCTACCCCTCCGCGGACGAGCTCGCCGACGACCTCGACCGCTTCCTCGACGGGCGCGCGATCGTCGCCCGTCCCCTCGGCGCCCGCGCGCGGCTCGGGCGATGGGCCCGCCGCCATCGGGGCCTCGCGTTCGCCGCCGTCCTCGGCGTGCTCGGGCTCGCCGCGATCGCCGGAGCGGTCGTGGTGCGCGAGGTGGCGTCGGCCCGCGCCATTCGCGACGCCCTCCGGGACGCCGAGTCGGAGCGGGACGAGGCCGACCGCGAGCGGCGGCGCGCCCTCGGCGAGAGCGAGCGGGCGCGCCTCGCCGAGGAGGCGGCCGTCCACGAGAGCGGCAAGGCGCGCGCGGCCGAGGCCGAGGCGCGCGCCGCGGCCGTCGAGAACGACCGGCTCCTCGCCCGCGCCCTCGCCGGCGAGGCGCGGCGGCTCTTCGACGAGCGACGCCACGGCGAGGCGGCCGCCCTCTTCGCGCGCAGCCTCGCGATCGAGGAGACCGCCGCGGCCCGGTCGGGCGTGGCCGAGTCGCTCCTGCTGGCGCCGCGGCTCGTCTGGAGCTCGAGGCGGCGCCTGTTCGGCTGGACGCTCGCGCTCTCGCCCGACGGACGGCGCCTGGCGGCGGCGTCCCACGTCGGGGTCCGCATCGTCGATCTCGAGACGGGGGTCGTGATCGGACGGGTCGGCGCCCGCTCCCGGGTCGCCTCGCTCGCGTTCGGGCCGCGCGGTCGCCGGCTCATCGTCGGCCAGTCCGATGCCACCGTCCAGGTGTGGGACGTCGAGACCGGCGAGGAGCGCTGGGCGTTCGAGGGAACCGAGGACGGCGCGGCGCTCGCCGTCGGCGTGGCGCTCGGCGGGGAGCGCATCGTCGTCGGGCTGAGCACCGGCGGGGTGCGCCTCCTCGACGGGCGCGACGGGCGTCCGGTCGCCGAGCTCGACGACGCGCGCGTCTCGGTCGGCGGGATCGCGGTCGCGCCGGACGGGCGGCGGGTCGCGATCGCGCGCGACGAGGAGGTCGTGATCCGCGACGCCGAGTCGGGCGAGCCGGTGGAGCGCTTCGAGGTCGCCGGGGAGCTGGTCGCGTGGAGCGCCGACGGCGCGCGCCTCGCCATCGGCGGCGCGGGCGTCGCGCGCGTCTTCGAGGTCGCCTCGGGAGATGAGGTGGGCCAGTCGCGCGACGACCACGGGACGGTCGCCCACGTCGCATTCGACGCGGCCGGCCGGCTCATCGTCCGTGAGGCGAGCGGGCGGGTCCGCGCCCTCGACGCGGAGAGCCGCGAGGTCGTCGAGACCCTGGCGACCTCGCGCGGGCCGAAGGCGCGGGCGGCGACGATCGCGGCGAGCGCCGACGGCTCGGTGATCGTCACCGGCACGCCGGTGCTCGGGCTGGAGGTGCGCGACGGCGCGAGCCTGGAGGTCCGCCTGCGGGCGGCGGGCGACGCGGTCAGCCCCGAGCGGGCGCGCTGGAGCCCGGCCGGCGACCTCATCGCCGTCCAGCTCGGCCGCGATCGCGTCCGGCTCGTCGCCGCCGCGACGGGCGCGCTCGAGCGCGACCTCCGGGTGAGCGGTCGGATCATCGACGTCGCGTTCGAGCCGTCCGGCGCGCGGATCGCGGTCGTCTGGGGCACCGGTGGGGTGCAGGATGGCGTGCGGATCGGGAAGGCACGGGTCACCGTGTGGGACGTCGCGACCGGCGAGGCGTCGACCTCGATCGAGCTCGGCGGGCATCACGGCGGTCAGCTCGCCTGGACGCCCGACGGCACGCGCCTCGCCGTCGCCGGGGTCGGCGAGGCGCTCCCGCGAGGCCGCCTGCCGATCCGGATCTACGACGTCGCCTCGGGCGCCGAGCTCGCGCTGATCGGCGGCGATGGGGAGCGCCTCGGCGCGCAGCTCGCGTGGAGCCCGGATGGGCACCTCATCGCCGGGGCGAGCTTCGGCGACGATCTCGGCCCCGCGGTCCACGTGTGGTGGGCGGGGCCGGTCAAGGCCGGCGGGGCGCGCCTCGGCTCCCGGGTCGCCAGCTTCCCCGGCGCGGCGCCGCGCGGCGGGCTCGCGTTCGACGTGAGCGGGCGGCACATAGCGTCCGCCGGTCAGCGCGGGCTCCGGGTCATCGGCACGTTCACCGGCGACGAGGCGACGGTGATCGGCGCCCCCCGGCGCGAGGCGACCGCCGTCTCGTGGCACCCGACCGAGGCGATCGTGGCGGCGAGCTTCGTCGACGGGGCGGTCCGGTTCTTCCACGCCGACGGCCGCCCGGCGCTCTCGACGCTGCGCCTCGAGTCGCCGGCGCGCGACGTGGCGTTCTCACCCGACGGCCGGCGGGTGGCGATCGTCGAGGGCGACGACGTCGCGAGCGAGCCCGGCCTCGTCCGGGTCTTCGAGCTCCCCTCGCCGATCGAGGTCGAGGGGATCTCCGCGGTCGGTCCGGTCCCGGAGGGAGCCGACGCGCTCCGGCGGGCGGTCGGCGGCGTCGCGTGGATGCCCGACGGCGCGAGCATCGTCGCGGCGCCGGGCGACGTCGCGCTCGGGCGATGGCGTCCGGGGGACGGCGCGGAGCTGCTCCGGTCTCCGATCCTCCGCCCGTCGGGATCGCTCCAGTCGATCGGCGTCGACGCGTCGGGGAAGCGCGCGGTGATCGCGACGACGACCAACGCGCTCGTGATCGACCTCGCGACCGGCCGATCGGGCGGTCGCATCACCCCGGGGGATCTCGGAGGGCAGTGGCTGAGCGGGGCGGCGTTCCTCCCGGACAGCCCGCTCGTCGTCCTGGCCGAGCGGGGGGACGGGGCGCCGGGCGGAGTCTTCGTCTGGGATCCGAAGACCGGGGAGCATCGACCGGTGGCGGGCGTCGCCACCGGCGTCGCCGGCGCGGCCGTCGCGGCGGACGGGCGCGTCTTCTACGTGCGCGACGGCGAGGGGCTGAGCGTCATCGAGCGACCCGACGGCGCGGGTCGCCCTCGGGCCGCGCCGCGCCTCCTCGACCCGATGAGCCACGCGGGCGCCCGCGGCGCGCTGGCGCTCGACCCCGATGGCCGACGCATCGCGATCGCGCTTCGCCGGTCGGTCGTGGTCGTCGATGGAGCGCGGGCCACGCGCGCCGCGTTGCTGCGGCATCGCGACGCGGATGCCCGCGCGGTCGCGTTCGCTCCCGACGGTGGGCTGATCGCGACGGTGACGACCGCGGGAGAGGTCCGCCTCTGGGTCGCGCGCGATCAGATTCGCCCCCTCGCGACCCTGCGCGTAACGCCGACTCCGTTGCTCGATCTGGCCTGGCGTCCCGACGGCGGGATGATCGCGACGGCAGGAGCCGACGGGCGGATCCGCGTCGTCGACGTGGCCCGCGCCGGGCTGCTCGAGCCCGCGGACGCGCTCCTCGCGCGCATCCGCCGCGAGCTGGGGTTGACCGTCGTCGGCCTCGAGGCGGTGGCGGTCGTCCCCGACCGCCTGAAGAGGGCGCGCTGATGGAGATCGGGACCTCCCGGCTCGTGGGGCTCGGCCTGCTCGCCGCCGGCGTGGCGCTCTACGCGATCTCTCGCCGGACGATGAGGCGCGGCAACCTCTACGGGATGCTCGGGGTGATCGGCGGCTGGTCGATCGTCCCGGTCGGCCTGATCCTGCTCGTGTTTCCGCCCCGGATCGCGGGATGGGTGCTCGTCGGGAGCGGGATCGCGCTGTCGGTGCTGGCGCTCGTGGTCACGATCACGAGCCAGGTCAACAACGCCGCCGGCGCGATCTTCGCGCTGCTGCTCCCGCTCGTCGGGCTCGGCCCGATCATCATCGGAGCCGTGGTGCTGTGGCTCTCGTAGCGACGTCTCGACGCGGCGCGGTCAGAGGCCGAGCGCCGAACGCTCGGCCGTGACGAACGCGGCGAGCGCCTCGACGAGCGCCGTCCGCTCGTTCTGGAACGTCTCGGCCAGCTCGAGGACGCTCGCCTCGGCCGCGGCATCGAGGGCGTCGATCTGCGCTCGGCGGGCGGCGGTGGCGGTCGCGACCGGCTCGCCGAACGCGGCGAGGGCGCGCTCGAGCTGGTCGGCGACGGCATCGACGCCGAGGGCGCGGAGCGCCGCGGTCGCCTCGGCGTGGCGGTCGCCGGCGCCGCAGAAGAGGTAGCCGCCGTAGCCGCCGCAGGAGACCTCGTCGAGGACATCCCAGGCGTCGAGGAAGGTGGCGGCGGCGCCGGTTCGCGCGGTCTCCCGGATCGTCAGCCGGAAGGCCGCGACCGTCACGATCAGGAACGGGTCGGGCGCGGGCGGCGGGATCTCGTCGGGGTGCTCGTCGGCGAACGCGGCGAGCGTTTCGAGGACCGGCGTGATCTTCTCGCGGAGCCTGTCCTCGGCGGCGTCGGCCGCGTCGTTCGCGTCCGCGTCGGCGCCGTCCGCGAGGCTGGCGCCGATCGTCCGGACGAGCCCGTCGAGCGGCTCGTCGAGGAGCTCGGCCGCGGCGGTGAGGCCATCGGCGATCGGGAGGAGGTCCGACTCGATCTCGGCGAGCGAGGCGCGGCCGCCCTGGATGAGGTTGGCGAGGGTGGCGTAGGCGAGGTGGAGCTGGCGCTGGCTCGCGGTGAGGTCGGCGAGGGCGGCGCCGGCCTGGAGGCGCTCCTGGATCGCGTCGGCCGCGGCCGCGCAGCGGTCGGCTGGATCGATGTCGATCACCTGATCGAGCTCGATCTCGGCGGGGAGGTCGAGCGCCTTCAGGCCGCTCGGGTAGCCGTCGAGGATGCCGAGCTCTTCGCGCTGCGCCCGGGCGTGGTCGACGAGGGCGTCGATGATCTCGGCGCGGAGCGCCCGCCAGGGCTCGTCGAGCGCGTCGAGCGCGGCCGTGGCGGTGGCGTCGTTCGCCTCGAGCCAGGCGAGGCGGTCGGCGAGGTCGGGCGGCGGCGTCCCGTCGGGGAAGACGGCGAGCGCGCGGCGGAAGAGGTCGGCCGCGGCCGGCGGCCCGATCCGCTCGAGGCCGGCGAGCATGAGCGGCGCCGCGCCGGCGGCGTCGCGGTCGAAGTAGAGCCGGTGGCCGCCGCTGCCGACCTCGCTCACCCACTCGTAGACGCGGGCGAAGTCGGCCGCGGCCGGCGGGAGCGCGTCGATGCGTGGTCCCTGGATCAGCGGGATGAGCCGGATCCAGAGGGCCTCGACCAGCTCGTCGGGCTCGACGAGGGCGAGGATGTCGTCGATCTTCATGGCCGCACGCTACCGCAGCGGCGTGAAAATGGCGACGCGGGCGACCGTCCCGCGAAGGGGACGGCGCCCGCGTGTTGAATGCCCAGTTGGACCGTCGAAGGCGGCGCGGGCGGTCCGATCCCGGTCGACGGGAGCGGGCGTCCGCGCGAGTCCGCAAAGGCGGTCCGGAGCACCGACCCTCGAGCCTCGCACCGGCGCGGAGGCGCCGGCCGGATGACGTTGCTCGGATCGAGGGCTGCCGTCGGGAGTCAGCTCGCCAGGCCGACCCTGGGCGTGGTGCCCTCCACCTCGTGTGCGGTCCCACGGCTTCGCAAGAAAATCGCCATAGCATCCTCCTTTCAGCATGAGCGCCGGCGCTCTTCGTCGCCGCTCGCCCGGGCGGTGCCCCGCCCGTCTCCAATGGTGATTCGTCGTCAGGCGACCGGAGCCTCGCCGCGCTTCCACTTGCGCCGGAGCGCACGGGGGAGGCGGACCTCCTCGATCCAGACGTCCTCGACCTCGAGGCCGTAGGTGGACGTCGCCAGGCCGAGGCGGCCCTGGGCCTCGTGCTCGATCGCCTCCCGGGCGCCGCCGAGCTCCTCGGGGGCGCGGACGGCGACGGTGCGCGACAGGGCGGCGGCGGCGTCGACCCGGAGCTGGGCGACGTGGTCCTCGGCGTCGAGGACGGCGTGGCGAGGGTCGGTGACCCGGAAGCTCACGACCGCGGCGAGGCCGACGGGGACGCCGGTGCGGGTCAGCACGCCGCCGGTGTCGACCCGCTCCTGGCGGCGGGCGAGCGAGACGGACGTGACGCGACCCCAGACCCAGTGGACGCCCGGGTCGAGCTCGCAGATCAGGCGGCCCCTCCGGAAGAGGAAGCCGCGCTCGTGCTCTTGAATGGTGATGCGACGGAGCATTCCCACCTCGTTCCTCTCTCCCCCCCGGGAACACACCAGACGGGGCGGCGGGCCGAGGCGTTCATCAGTTTCCTCAGACCTCGAACGAGAAGCGGAAGTCGCAGCAAGTCCCGCCGCGGGCGAGGGTCTGGGAGCGGGCGAGGGCGATCGGAACGGCGGGATCGTCGAAGCGCACCGAGTCGGCCTCGCAGAACAGCGGGGCGAGGTAGGGGCGGTCCAGCTCGTGGCAGAGCGAGACGAAGAGGCAGCGGTCGACCTCGAACGCGAGGGCGTCCTTCGAGGTCTCGACGATCCGCGCCTCCATGTTGAAGAACTCCTTCATGAGCCCGGCGGCGAGGTCGCGGCGCTCGTCGTCGGTGAGCCCCTCCCACCGGGCGCGGTCGATCGGCGGGAGGGTCCACGCGAGGAAGCGGGAGCCCGAGCGGCCGACGACGTCGCGAAGGATCTCGACCCGCGCGTCCTGGTCGAGGCCGAGGCTGCCGCGGAGGCCGTCGTCGAGGAGGAGGACGCCCTTGAGCTGATGCCGGGTGAGTCGCTCGTTCGGCGAGACGGTGGGGTCGCGGGAGAGGCCGCGAAAGGGATCGAGGAGCGAGCGCCAGGCGAGGCCGAGGAGGAGTCTTAGCAGTCGGAGCGTGCCGAGGCGGCGGCGGAGCGCGCGCAGCGCCGTCGGGGTCCCCCGGGTGAGGTCGAACCAGATCAGCCCGCCGCGGGTCACGCCGCGGGCGGCGGCGTCGGCGGGATCGACGGAGGCGGCGTCGGCCAGCGGCGCGGCAGCATCTCGGTGACGGCCAGGTAGATCGCGAGCCCCGCGATGGCGATCCACGCCTCCGACGCGTAGAGGCGCCGCGTCACCATCATCTCGAAGTCGATCCCCGACGCGGCGCTGCCGAGCGGACCGACGCCGCTTCCCTCGGGGCGCACCACGAAGAACACCTGGTAGCCGGCGTAGGCGATCTCGATGAGGAAGTTGACGATGATCACCCAGTGGATGATCAGCCACGGCAGGGAGAGGCGGCGGGGCGTCGAGGGAGCTTCGTTCGGATCGATCATGGGGTCATCGATCATGGGGTCAGGTCCAGTATTTTTAACACTTCGCCGATTAACTCTCGCGGCGGGCGAGCGGTTCTCGAAATGGTAAAAATAATGGACCTGACCCCACTCGATGTAAGTCGTGGCGCGGTCGGTTATTCGAAGCGGACGGTGTCCACGATCACGGAGCCGGCGTTTCGGCCGTCCTCGATGACGAGGAACAGGTCGAGGGCGACGAGGCGGCTCCGGTCGACCGCGCCGGCGCTTCCGGCCGAGGTCCGGAATGCGTCGAGGTCGACGTGGACGTCGATGAAGCGCTCGTGGCTGCTGAGGCCGTCGAACCGGGGAAGGACGCCGGTGCCTCCCGGCGAGTGGATCCGCTGGAGCGAGGCGTTGCCCTCGGCATCGATCATCCGCAGCCAGAGGGTCACCCACGACCAGCCGGCGTTCGAGGTCTGCGCCACGCGCAGCGAGACGCGGGCGTGGTCGTCGACGTCCTGCGGTCGGTCGAACGCCATCCGCCACGCCGAGACCTGGTCGGTCGGCGTCAGGTGGGTGTGGCGCAGGCCGAGGTTCGGCAGGTCGCCGACCGAGGGGTAGAAGCTCTGCTCGCGCCGCCGCAGCCCGGCGACCAGGTTGCCGCCGAGGCGGTTTCTGGCCGCGTCTCGGTCCTGCGCGTCCTCGACGAGCAGCGTCCGAGCGGTCGGCCGCCACGAGGCGACCGCGTAGGCGCGGCTGTCCTGGTGGACGTCGCCGTAGAGGCGGCCCTCGAGGCTCGCGTCATCGAGCGCCCACCGCCGGACGAAGCAGATGATCCAGTCGGCGACGCGACGCTGCTCGGTCGAGCGGCCGATCCGCGCCTGGCCCTCGGAGGGATGGCTGTCGGAGATGAGGTTGTGGACGCCGCCGTAGAGGGTGACCTGCGTCGCCGGCCCGCTCGCGCGATCGATGAGCTGATCGGCGATCGGGTAGGAGAGGTCGCCGTCGTTCTCGGCGACGACGATCAGGCTGGGCGTCCGCGGCTGGGTCGCGTCGATCCCGTAGGCCGGGCTCGTGCCGGGCGGCCGCGTCTCGCGGAAGAACCGGAGGTCGAACGGCATGAGGTAGATCAGGCCCTTGTAGCGGAGGCGCTGGCTCCGCTGGTGGCTCGCGTGGGTCGCGCCGCCGCC
Source organism: Planctomycetota bacterium (assembly GCA_029260755.1). GTDB lineage: Bacteria > Planctomycetota > J058 > J058 > JAJDCQ01 > JAJDCQ01. The sequence goes on from JAJDCQ010000113.1 coordinate 12,911, forward strand.
CCGGCTGTGCCCGGCCATGAAGACGTTGTCGGGATCGAGCCAGCCCGACAGCGGGTCGGTCGAGTCGGCCGATCGCTGGAGCAGCCGGTCGCCGACGGCCTCGACGATCCCCGACGCGCTCTCCATCCCGAGCTCGGCGCGGGTGCGGTCGTAGGCGCTGACGGTTGCACGGAACGAGGCGCCGGCGAACGACGGCCGGTCCTCGACGCTGGCGACCGCGATTCCCCACGACGCGATCTGCGCGTGGAACTCCATGTAGCTGTCGTGGTCGAACCCGCGGCCGCGGTGGAAGAGCAGCAGCGGGAGGTCGCCGCGCGTCCCGAACGGGAGGGTGAGGAGCACCTCGGTCTCGACCCGCCGACCGTCGAAGGTGCTGACGACCTCGGGCTCGAGGAGGAAGGCGCCGGTCTCGAACGGTCCCGAGCCCTCGAACGACGGCGCCGACGCGCCGAGCCCGCGCTCGTCCTGCTCGCGGACGGTGACGGAGACGCGGAGGCGGCCGTTGCCGCTCAGGATCGCGGAGAAGGTGCCCGTCTCCGACGGCGTCCCGACGACGTCGCCGCCGCTGATCGAGAGCCCGCGGGGGAGACGGCCCGAGGCGAGCCGCCAGCTCCCCGACGGGAGATCGTCGCGGTAGCCGTCGCCCCGGTGCCCGACCGCGAGCGGCCAGAACGCGCCGGGATCGATCGACGGATCCGGGACGGCGTCGCCGCCGCTCGGGACGCCTACGAGCAGCGCCACGACGCTCGCCGCGACGAGGAGCGTCGGGCGAGTGATGCGGAAGCTGCGGCGGCGAGAGGTCGGTCGCGTGATCATCGGTCGAGGTACCATCCGTCGGACTCTTCGTGGAATCGCAGGGTGTGGACGGCGAGCGCGCCGCCGACGTCCACCCGCCAGAGGGCCCGTCCCGGGCCGTCGTCCGTCTCTTCGTAGGCGTCGCTCCGGACGGCGCGGTCGAGGCGCGCCCAGAGCTGATCGGTCGGGGAGGCGAGGAAGCGTCGCCGCGCGTCGGCGACGTCGTCCTCGTCGAGGTCGGGGTGGCTCTCGCGCGAACGGCTCGCCCGGGCGAGCGCCGCGGCGTCGTCGCGGCCGATCGCCGCGATGATCGCGTCGAAGATCGCGCGCGGCGTGCGCCGCGAGAGCGGCGTCGACTCGCGAACGCGCGGGGCCGGCTTGCCGAAGCTCGCCTCGCGGTCGAGCGGTCCGCCAGCGAGCTTCCGGAAGCCGATCCGATCGACCGCGGCGGCGTCGGCGTCGTCCTCGTCCCAGCGAGGCGCGGGCGCCTCGCCGATGATCTCGCCCGGCGCGCCGCCCAGGTCGGCGTCGGTCGCGACCTCCGCGGGCGAGGCCGGCTCGGGCTCATCGGAGCCGACCGCCGTCGCCGCGGGCGCGGAGCCGCGTCCGTCGGCGCCGCCGCAGCCACACACCGAGAGCAGGATCGCGCCGGCGAAAAACGCCCCGGCGCGAGCCGAGATCCTGAAGATCACAGAGTTCCCCTGAGCTAGATGAGTCCCTAGCGCAATGGGCGTACCCGGAGGACGCGCCGCGTCGCGAGCGGATCGGGGCTCCCCTGATGTCTCCTAGGTGTTTAGATGAAGGCCAGTTAGGCGAATGTCGCATCGTGGCATCGCCTATGCTGCCGGCCTGGCGCAGGTGTCGCCGGGCTCGGACGGTGAGCACGGCGGACACTCCCGCCCCGGCCCGCGGCCAGCGAAGCTTCGGAGCAGCTGAGGGCATGACGTTCGACTGCTGGCTCGACGCACGGATCGACGCTATCGAACCGCTTCCGAGTATCGGTCGCTCCCGCAGTTGGGGCCGTGCTCGGCTATCTCCTGGTCGTCGGAGTCATCCTTGTCGGTCCGGACGGAGTAGACTCGTGGGGCAACCGACGCGCGCCAAGGTGCCGCCAACCGAAGAGTCGAACTTCATGAACGAGGAGAAGCTCCAGGACTACTTCGAGCGTGCCCTCGGCGACTCGTGTCTGAAGGACGTCGACCCGTCTGGCGATGACGTACGCGCGCGAGCTCTGCATGCAGTCTGGGACGGCCTTGAGAGACTCGATGCCCTGCCGCGCAGCGATCCCTTCTGGAGGGGCTCGAACGGACGAGCCACCGTGGGGAAGCTTCACGAGTTCTGTTGCCGCCTCCTTGCGGATGATCCGCGGGACGCTCGAGCGCTCTGGACCTCCGCCGGCATGGAGCTGTGGTGGTGCTCGAACGAGTTCGGGATGATCGCATGGTCCGGTCTCCATGAGCTCGAATTGCTCGATCCGCGTTGGCCCGTCCAGGCGGCGCTGAACCTCCAGTGGTCCTCGGGGGTAATCTCCGTTCGCGGGCTCGCCAGCTTCCTCGATCGGCATGGCCTGTGGGCGCAGGCGATGCCCTGCCTCGATGAGATGATCCAGTCGAAGGAGACCTTCGCTCGATCGTGGGCGCGGGAAGTCGTCAGCCGCTCACCGCTTGGCCCAACGGTCTAATAGCCCTCCGTCGGACGGACTTGTCCGGGGTCCTCGCATGAGCCAAGTTCGGACTTCAGCCCTTCGCGGTTCGTCCGCCGGCGCGTCTTCGCGGGACCGGACTGACCCGTCGATCCGGGCGTCGTTCAGCGGGAGGCTGAGCCGGATCGGACGATCGGGGCCGCGCTCGGGCGGCCAGGCGACCGGGCATCGGGCCATCGGGCCCTCGACGCCGCGCGGTTCGGAGACTGCGACGAGGCGGGCGAGGCGGCCGAACCAACCGGGCGACCGGACGTCCTGTGGCCGAGGGAGGCTCGTCCTCCTGCACTCCGGGAGGCCGGACCGGGCCGCGGGCGCCGAGCCTCGGAGTAGCCTCAGCAGGCGAGGCGGTCACCGCCCTCCTTGACTTGCGATGCCCGCCCGGAGGGGAGCGGCTAGCGTCGGAGGGGTTCGCATGGAAAAGCGCCCCCGTCTACTCTGCCCGGCGAAGAACACTTGGCTGCACCGGCGGAACCGCCCCCGCACTGCTCTCGTGCGTTTCCAGATGGGAGCGAGCGCTGGAGCTACGGCTTCGTCCGGTCGAGGGCGATGCGGAGCTCGTCGAGCGGCACGCCGACGCTCTCGCCCTTCTGCGCCCGGTGCCGGAGCTCCTGGAGGAAGCGTCGCGCTTCGGGTGGCTGTCGCACTCGCGAGATCGCGTCGACGACCCAGATGCGCTCGCCTTGCGCCTTGCTCCACGCGTCGCGGTCCTGGGCGAGGCCGTCGGTCAGGTCGACCCAGCGTTTCCGGAGGGCGGGCCACGCCTTCGGGCCGAGCTCGCCGAGCGCCTTCGATGCGGCGGTCACCGCGTGGGCGTCGTGCGGGCTTCGCAGCGTCGGGACGAAGTTGCCGTTCGGGACGAGGGCGGCGATGAGCGCCGCGACGTCGTCGTCGCGTCGGGCGATCGCGATCCGGGTGAGGGCTCGGGTGAGGCTGGCCGTCCGGTGGGTGGCTCCGCCCGCGTCGATCTCACGCACGAGCGCCTCGAGGTCGTCGGCGTGCAGCGTGATGATGAGCTCGGGGATCCGGGCGTCCGAGCCGACGAGGAGGTCGCCGTCGGTCGAGGTGATCCAGCGGTGGAGGTGCTCGCGGAACGCGCGCCCGGGGTCGCCCGTCGCGATGAGGCAGCGGGCGATCTGGTAGTCGCGCTCCGCCTGGATCTCGACGACGCCGTTGCCGCAGAAGCTCTCGGGCTTCCACCGCTCGAAGTAGCCGAGCGCCTTGTCGGCATCGCCGGCCGCGAGCCAGTGCCGGCCGAGCCGGACGATCGCGTCCTGCCGGTCGCCGTTCACGCCGCGCTGGGGGAGCCCCTCGGGCAGGGCCACGGCCGCCTCGAGGTGGGCGAGCGCGGCGGCCTGGTCGCCCGCCTTCTCGGCGATCGCCGCGAGGCGGAGGTGGGCGGCGACGGCGGCGGCCGAGCGCGCGTCCTTCGCGATCCGGGCGAGGTCTCGCTTCGCGCCTTCGAGGTCGCCGGTCCGCTCGCGGGCGGCGGCGAGGGCGAACCGCTGGGCGTCGATGTCGATCACCGCGGTCGGCGCCGCCTTCTCGAGCCGGTCGATGAGCCGCACCGCGGCGTCGAGCTCGTCGAGCTCGAGGGTCCAGGGGATCGCGAGCTGGAAGATCTGGAGGCGCTGCGCGTCGGTCGGGTCGCGCTCGAGGGCGGCGAGCACCATCGCCCGCGCCGGCCGGAGGCGCCGGCCGAGCGCCGGGACGTTCCGGACCCAGAAGGCGTTCGCGAACTCGATCCGCTGGGCCGCGTCGCCGCCGCCGGCCGCCGCGAGGGCGCGCACGGCGGCCGCCTTCGTCGCGCCGGCCTCCTTCATCCAGGTGATCCCGTGCTCGGCCATGCGGTCGAAGAGGGCGGCCGCCCGCTCGAGCCGGTCGGCCTCGAGCGCGGCCGTGTCGCCGTCGCCGAGGACGGCGACGGCGGCGAGGTAGGCGACGCGGGCCGCGTCCATCGCCGCGTTCGCCGCGTTCTCGCCGGCCTTCTCGAGGCGGACGACGCGCAGCTCGTGCTGGGCGAGGGCGACCTCGTGCAGCTCGAGGTGCTGCGCGGCGAGCGCCCGGGCGCGGGCGACCCGCGGCGTCTCCGCGGCGTCGTCGGCGTCGCGCAGGAGCGAGGGGAGCTGGTTCCAGACGCCGCTCACCCGGGCCGGGACGGCGACCCACGCCTTCGCCGTCTCGTTCGCGGCGCCCCAGTCGCCGGCCCGGACGGCCGTCCGGACCGCCTCGAGCGCCTCCTCGTGTCCCGCGAGGGCCGGGCCGTCGGCGCGGACGACGCGGGGCGCCCCGACGAACGGGGCGAGCAGGGCGAGCAGGGCGACCGAGACGGCGAGACGGGGACCGGGCATGGGGCTCTCTCCTCCGCGGGTTGGACCCGCCGTCTGGACGCTCGGTTCCGGCCGGCTACGATGCCGGCGGAGATGATGAGGAAAGGATGATGTCCATGTCGAAGTCCATGACGCGAGGCGCCGCGGCCTCCTCCTTCGTGATCCTGGTGGTGGGGCTCGCGCTCGGGCTCGCGCTCGCGCCGTCGCCGGGGCGCGCCGACGACGGCGAGGACGGGAGCGAGGAGATCGCCCCGCCGCCGTTCACGGCGGCGCAGATCCGGGAGGCGTCGCGGCCCGGTCGTCGTCACGACTTTCAGATGGTCCAGGGCGGCTCGACGATGATCATGCGGATGGAGTGCATCTCGGCGACCGAGGAGAAGCTCGAGTTCCGCCAGTCGATCCTGAACGCCGACGGCACCGAGTCCGGGCGGCCGCCGCGCGTCTCCTCGTCGACCTGGGACGAGCTCGTCAGCCACGCCCGCTACCCGAAGGCGAAGACGAAGATCACCGAGGAGAGCGTCACGGTGAAGGCGGGCACCTTCGCCTGCCTCCTCTACGTGATCACCGAGACCGAGGACGCGACCACCACGATCCACCGCTACTGGTTCGCGAAGGACCTGCCCGGCCCGCCGATCAAGCAGGAGATCGAGGAGGACGGGAAGGTCGACTTCCGCTGGGAGCTGGTCGCGTACGATCCGGGCAAGAAGAAGGACTAGCGTCCGCGGAACCACCGGCTTCGCCTTCGGCGAAGAGGATGGAACCACGGAGGCACGGAGACACGGAGGAGCGACTGCGTGCGCCGTATCCCGGCTCGCACGAGCCGACCGGCTCCAGGAATGCCTCGCTGGGGTCTTGGTCACGCAAGGCGACGGGAACCAAGAGAAGGACCGGCGGGATCGGTCCGCGACCTGGCTCGTCCGAAGCTGGACGCCCGCGGCTCGGTCCGGCCTCCCCGAGTGCAAGGGACGAGTCTCCCTCGACGGCGGGCCCGCGGGTCACCCGGTTCGGTCGGACGACTCGCCAGCCGAGTCTCCGGGCTCGGGTCGCCGACCTGTCCGAGCCGCCTCACTCTCCCGCGGCACGGCGCGGCGGATCGTCGGGTCGGTCCCGTCCCGCGAAGACGCGATAGCGGACCGGACGCTCGATCTGAAGAGTGCCGTCCTCGCGCCGGCCGTGGATACGGATGAGGCCGGCGGTCTTGAGTCTGTGGCACCGAACGCATGCGACGCAGCAGTTGTCCGGATCCCACTTGCGGGCCGGGTTGCGGCCGCGCGGCTCGATGTGGTCGACCTGGAGATCGGTCCGGCGGTCGCACTCGAGCTCGCAGCACCAGTCGGCCTCGTCGAGCCTCTGCTGGCGGAAGCTCCGGCCGCGCTCGATCTCGTCCGCCTCCGGTGCCGACTCGCCATCGTCGGTTGCGATGTGCAACTCGCCGGGAGCCTCCTCCACGTCGGGCTCCTCGTCGGGCGCGACCTCGGACTCGTCGAAAAATCAGATCAGGCCTCTTCCGCGAGGATGAGGGGCCCCGTCGCGGGACCGCGCGGCGGCCGTTTGCCGCGTGGGGGCGACGGGGGTGGTCCGGCAGGCCCGCGGGTCGCCCGGTTCGGTCGGACGACTCGCCAGGCGAGTCTCCGGGCTCGGGTCGCCGACCTGTCCGAGCCGGCTCACCCTCCCGCGGGACGGCGCGGCGGATCGTCGGGCCGGTCCCGTCCCGCGAAGACGCGATAGCGGACCGGAC
>JAJDCQ010000114.1 GCA_029260755.1 Planctomycetota bacterium
AACCCGTTTGGCGTTCGCGAGGCCGCGGAACGAAGGCCTGCGCGGCGATGTCCGGCGAGACGCCGCGAGTGAAGCGACGGCGAGGAGCCTGCGACGAGTCGTCGCTTCACGCTCATTCTGCAACAGTCTCCTAGCCCGCATGGGGGCTATCAAGCTGGCTCAGGTGACCGCGGACCCACCGGCTTCGCCTCCGGCGAAGAGGATGAAACCACGGAGACACGGAGGGCACGGAGGACTCACGGAGAAAGACGCGACCAGCTCAGCCCGGGTTGGTTGGCTTCGCCTCCGCCGAGGGGATGAAACCACGGAGGCACCGAGGCGCGGAGGAGCCTCGGAGGGGATCCGGGTCTTCGACCGCTCGGCGCGTCCTCCGTGAATACTCCGTGTTCTCTGTGCCTCCGTGGTGACATCCTGCTCGCCGAAGGCGAGCCCATCGGCACTTGAACGAGCTTGATAGCCCCTATGCGGGCTAGGATGGTGGTCGCGATGGATGACGCTTCCGACGGCGCGACGGGCGATGTAGCGAACGCGACGAACGCGGCGAACGGCGCGGCGACTCCGGGGCCGCTCGATCCCCGGCGGGTGCGCGCGGCGTTCGTCGCGACGCCGGTCGTCGGGCTGCTCGCGTGGCTCGGGCTCGGGGTGGTCCTGCCGGCGCCCGGAGAGCGGATCCTCGTCCTCGGCGCTCCGCTCGCCGCGCTCGCCATGGCCGTGGCGGGGGTGCGGCCGGCGCGGCGCGACGTCATCAAGCTCGCCGCCCTCGTGGTGCTCGTCCCGCTCCTGATCCTGGGGGCGGGGAGCTTCCTCGCGAGTCAGATCGGCGGGCGGCTCGCCCCGGTCGAGGCGCTCGTCGCCTCCTGGTTCCTCCTCTCCGCCCTGGCGATTGCCCATGGCCTCCGGGCGCTCGCCGAGCTCCTCGCCCGCGGCGTCCCCGAGGCGCGTCCGAGGCTCCGAGCCGCCGTCGGAGGCGTCCTCACGATCACCCTCGGGTTTCCCTTCCTCGCCGCGTCGCTCCAGGCGCACCGGATCAAGATCGGCAACGGCGCCCCGCCGGCGGTGCCGCACGAGGACGTGCGCTTCCGGACCGAGGACGGCCTCGAGATCGCGGCCTGGTTCTTTCCGTCGCGGCGGGCCACCGTTCCGGGCCCCGCGATCGTCTTCGTCCACGGCGTGAGCGCGAACCGGAGGAACTTCCTCCCGCTCGCCGACGTCCCCCGGCGTCTCGGCTACCACGTCCTCCTCTTCGACCTGCGCGGGCACGGCGACAGCGAGGGGCACTCGGTCAGCTTCGGGCCGCACGAGAGCAACGACGTCCTGGCGGCGCGCGCGTGGCTCGCGGCCCGACCCGAGGTCGACCCGGACCGGATCGTCGCGTTCGGCTGCTCGCTCGGGTCGGCCGCGGTCGTTCACGCGGCGAGCCGCGAGCCGGACGCGTTCGCCGGGCTGCTCCTCGACAGCCCGTTCGCCGACGTCGACCGCCTCGCGAGCTCGATCTACTGGTTCCTGCCGCCCGGAGTGCGGCGCGTCTTCCTCGAGCTGGTGTTCCTCTGGGGCAGGATCGAGCTCGAGGGATCGGACCTCCGGACGCGGGAGCCGCAGGACGTCGCCCCCTCGGTCGCGGGGCCGGTGCTCCTGATCCACGGGACGGACGACCGGGTGATCCCGGTCGAGCAGGCGCGCATCCTCGAGCGCGTGCTCGCGGGGCGGAGCGCCGAGGGCGCCAGCGTCCGCCTCGAGGAGTTCGACGGGGCGATCCACTGCGGCTCCGAGGACGCCGAGCCGATGCGCTACCGGGTGCTCATCGCCGACTTCCTCGAGGAGGCGATCGGTGCCCCGGGCTCCTGAACGGAGCAGCGCGCGATGAAGCATCTCCAGATCGCACCGGGAGGCGAGGCGAACGCGCGTGCCCCGAAGGCGCTCCTCGTGCCGGGCAACGACCTCTGCGCCGAGTTCTATGTCCCGCTCGCCCACGCCCTCAAGGAGCGCGGCGTGCGGACGACGCTCCTGACGATGGGCGGCTACCACGGTCAGCCGCCGCCGGCCGGAGGGATCGAGTGGGCGGCCTACGTCGATGACGTGTCGCGAGCGATCGCCCGTCACCTGGATGGCGGAGGGACGCTCATCGGGCACTCGATGGGCGGGCTGCTCGCGTTCCTGGCCGCGGCGCGAAGGCCGGCCGAGGTCGAGCGCTTGGTCCTCCTCGAGCCCGCCCTGATCCCGTGGCGCGCGGTCGGGACGAGGGCGACGCAGCGCTACCTCCGCGACGTGGTGAGCGCCGACGCGTGGGAGTTCTCGAACTGGACGGGGAGCTTTCTCCGGGTCGCGGACCTCGACGCGTTCCCGAAGTGGGCGATCCTGCTGCACCTCGAGGTGAAGCGAAGCGTCGACCGGTTCGCGATGGAGCGGCTGTGGCGGAGCTTCGAGGGGCTCTACCCGCTCCCGTTCGCCACGATGCGGACCCCGACCCTGCTGGTGCGCGGCGCCCGGAGCGGCTGGCGGGGACGACTGCTGCACCGGGCGATCGCGGCGCGGGTGATGGCGCCGATCCGAAGGACGGCGATCGCCGACGCGGGACACTGGCTGGCGAACGAGCAGGACGAGGCGCTGGCGGAGGAGATCGCGGGATTCACGAGATGAGCGAACGAAGGGGTCAGGTCTCGGCAGGAGGGGTGGTGGGCCTTAGTGCGGAAATGCGGGGTGTGAGCACAGATTGTACAGTACGGGTTGGACAGCT
>JAJDCQ010000115.1 GCA_029260755.1 Planctomycetota bacterium
ACCAATCCGTGCAATCCGCGAAATCCGCGGTTCGGTCTCTGTCGGCGTTGAATCAGTGGGAACCGCGGATTACGCGGATTACGCGGAGTGCGAGTTGCCAGCGTCCGGTTCGTTTGCCGTTGCGCGGGCTGTTCCAGGAACGCGGCTACTCGTCCTCGCCGAGCTGCTCCGGGAACGCCCCCCGCTCCACCGCCCACCACGCCGCCCAGTCCCGCTCCTCGGGCTCGGCCGCGTCGTCATCACCATCATCCTCATCCGATGAGGCATCCGGGTCCGGCGGCTCCTCGCCGGCGAAGCGCCGCAACCGCTCGTCCGCGATGCGCCGGACGAGCAGCATCGGCGCGTCCTTCCAGAGCCGGACGAGCGCCGAGACGGCGCGCTCGTCCGCGGTCCGCCCGAGCCCGTCGGCCAGCCTGCGGACGCTCCCGGTGTCGAGCTCGCCGATGAAGTCGAGGGCCGCGATCAGCACCTCGAGCCCGGCGGCGTCCTCGAAGGGTGGCAGGCTCAGGGTGTGGGCGGCGGCGATCCGGACGGCGGGGTCGAGGTCGCGGAGGGCCCGTCGGAGGGCCTCGCGGTTGCCCTCGCGGTCGCCGAGGTCCAGCCCGAAGCGGACCGCCCAGAGGCGCGTCCTGGGATGCGGGTTCGAGGTGGCCGCGTCGCGGAACGCGCCGACGACGAGCGGGTCGTCGAGGTCGTCGAGGAACTGACACGCGGTCAGGCTCGCCTTCGCGTTCGGGTCGTCGAGGAGGACGCCGATCGCGGCCGCGGTGAGCGCGCTGCTGACTCCGTCCTGCGGCCACCGGAGCGCGTCGAGCGCCTCGTCTCGGTCGAGGCCGCGGGCCCCGATCAGGTAGCGAATCTGGCGCTCCTCGGAGAGGGCGTTCCGGTCGGGCTCGTTCGCCCATGCGACGTCGAGCGCGTGCTGGCGGACCTCGGCCTCGGGTGAGCCGGGCCGGGCCGGGGCGCGGTCGAACGCGATCGCGTCGATCGTCCGGCGTCCGGACGCGCCGCGGCTGGCGAGCTCGTCGAGGAGCTTCTCGCGCTCCGCGGGCGTCGCCCTGGCCGCGCGGACGCGGTAGTAGGCGTTGATGAGCTCGACCCGGAAGGCGAGGAAGATGAGGGCGGCGGGCAGGCCGATGGCGAGGAGCGCCAGGATGCTCCGGCCGAAGAGCGTCCGGCGACTCGGTCCCTCGCCGGGGTCGGTCTCCGGCGCGTCGGTCGAGTCCATGAGGCGTTCTCCCGGGCGGGATTGTACCACCCGCGAGCCCGTGGGGAGGTTCCTTTCGACGGCCAGAGGACCGGCCGGGAGGGCGGGCTCCCGGCCTTGCGTTCCGTTCGGTGAAAGGGGATGCTGGCCCGCCCGACCGGGACTCCGAGCCATGCGAAGTGACCCCTATTTCGAGCTCTACGGCGGCGTGTTCGCCCCGGAGACCCTCGTCGCGCCCCTCGAGGAGCTCGAGGCGGCGTGGCTCGATGCGCGCGACAACCCCGAGTTCCTGGGGGAGTTCGATCGCCTCCTCCGGACCTACGCCGGCCGGCCGACCCCGATCACGTTCTGCCAGCGCCTGACCGAGCAGCTCGACGTCCACGTCTGGCTCAAGCGCGAGGACCTGCTCCACACCGGCGCGCACAAGATCAACAACACGATCGGTCAGGGCCTTCTCGCCAAGCGGATGGGGAAGGAACGCCTGATCGCCGAGACCGGCGCCGGCCAGCACGGCGTGGCGACGGCGACGGCGGCGGCCCTGCTCGGGCTCGAGTGCCGGATCTACATGGGCGCCGTCGACGCGCAGCGGCAGCGGCCGAACCTCGAGCGGATGAAGCTCCTCGGCGCCGAGGTGGAGATCGTCGAGGCGGGCACCGCGACCCTCAAGGACGCGATCTCCGAGGCGATGCGGGCGTGGACGGCCGACCCGGTGTCCACCCACTACCTCCTCGGCAGCGTCCTCGGCCCCCACCCGTTCCCGAACATCGTCGCCGACTTCCAGAGCGTGATCGGGCGCGAGGCGCGGGCGCAGGTGATCGAGACGCTCGGCGGCCTGCCGCACGTGGCCGCCGCCTGCGTCGGGGGCGGCAGCAACGCGATCGGCCTCTTCCGCGGTTTCCTCGGCGACCCGGGCGTGAAGCTCGTCGGCGTCGAGGCCGGCGGCCGTGGCCTCGCCGCGGGCGAGCACGCGGCGCGGTTCGCGACCGGGAGCCCGGGCGTCCTTCACGGCTGCTGCACCTACGTCCTCCAGGACGAGGACGGGCAGATCCAGCCGACCCACTCGGTGAGCGCCGGCCTCGACTACGCCGCCGTCGGCCCCGAGCACGCGATGCTCCGCGAGAGCGGGCGCGCTCGCTACGTCCACGAGACCGACCAGAGCGCCCTCGCCGCGTTCCGCACCCTCGCCCGGACCGAGGGCATCATCTGCGCGCTCGAGAGCGCCCACGCGGTCGGCTGGGTGATCCGAAACGCCGAGAGCCTCGCGGGGCAGAGCGTCCTGATCAACCTCTCGGGCCGGGGGGACAAGGACCTCGACCACGCGATCGGCCAGCTCGGGCGGGTCCTCTCCGCCGAGACCAAGGAGTTCTGAGCCGATGGCCGACTCCGACAGCCGGCTCGATCGACGCCTCGCCGAGCGCGACAAGCAGCTCGTGCCGTATCTCATGGCCGGCGACGGCGGCCTCGAGTGGACTCGCGTGTTCCTCGAGGTCTGCGATCGGCCCGGGGTCGCGTGCGTCGAGCTCGGCGTCCCCTTCTCCGATCCGATCGCCGACGGCCCGGTCCTGCAGGCGGCCGCGCGGCGAGCGATCGAGGCCGGATCGAGCCTCAAGGCGGTGATCGCCCTCGTCGAGAAGTTCCGCCGCAAGAACGACACCCTCCCCCTCGCGGTCTTCAGCTACGCCAATCCGATCGCGAAGATGGGTCTCGAGGACGCGTTCAAGGCGATCGCCGAGGCGGGCGCCGACCTCGTCATGATGCCCGAGGTCCCCCTCGAGGAGAGCGCGCCGTTCCGTGAGGCCGCGGCGGAGAACGGCCTGGGCGTCGTTCTGTTCGCCGCGCCGAGCACCGACAACGCGCGGCTGATGCAGATCGCCGAACACACCCGCGGGTTCCTCTACCTGATCGGTCGCTACGGCGTGACCGGCGCATCGAAGGAGCTCGGCGGCGACCTCGACGCGGCCCTCAACCGGGTCCAGGCGGTCGCGCGCACGCCGGTGGCCGTCGGCTTCGGGCTGAGCACTCCCGAGCACGTGGAGTACGTCCACGCGCGGGCCGACCTCGCCGTCGTCGGCAGCGCGCTCGTCGAGCGTCTCCACCAGGCGGAGGATCCGGTCGCCGCCTGCCGAGCGTTCCTCGCGCGACTCATGCCGGAGTGATCATGCCGCCCTCGCCGCCCGTCACCGACCATCGCTACCAGCTCCTCCGCCTCGACCGCGCCATCTTCGAGCTCCTCGACGCGCGCGCGCGGCTCGTGGAGGAGATGGCGGGCGCCGGGTCGGACGAGCCGAGCCGGGCGGGCGCGCCGCGGGTCGCGGCCGACGACATCCTCGCGCGCCACGCCGGCGCCCTCGGCGCCGACCGGATCCGCGCGATCGCGGCCGCGATCGACGGGGCCTTCGGCGCCGAGCCCGGCGCGCGGGAGACGGGGGCGTGATCCTCCGCTGCCGACGTGGGACGCCCGAGGAGGCCGTCACCGACATCGAGCGGCTCCTTCAGGAGAACGGGGTCCGCACCGTCCGCTCGCCCGAGGCGCGGCGGCCGATCCTGGCCGTCCTCGACAAGCTGCCCGGCGGGCTCGCCGAGGAGCTCGCCGCCAGCCCGCACATCGAGGAGCGGGCCGCGCCCGCGAAGGGCGCGTTCCGCCAGGTCTCGCGCGCGTTCCAGGACGAGCCGACCGTCGTCAGGATCGGCAAGCTCCGGATCGGTCCGGGGCATCCCTGCGCCGTGATCGCCGGCCCGTGCAGCGTCGAGGGGCGCGCGCGCGTCCTCGAGAACGCGCACCGGGTGAAGGAGGCGGGCGCCCACATGCTGCGCGGCGGCGCGTTCAAGCCGCGCACCTCGCCGTACGCGTTCCAGGGGTTCGGCGTGGAGGGGCTGCGCCAGCTCAAGGACGCCGGCGAGGCGGTCGGCCTGCCCGTGATCTCGGAGATCATGGATGCCGCGCACGTGCCCGCGTTCGTCGATCAGGGCATCGACTGCCTCCAGATCGGCGCCCGGAACATGCAGAACTTCACCCTCCTGAAGGCGGTCGCCCGGGCCGGCCGGCCGGTGCTCCTGAAGCGCGGCCTGGCCGCGACGGTCGAGGAGTGGCTCCTCGCGGCCGAGTATCTGATGGAGGGCGGCTGCACCCAGGTCGTCCTCTGCGAGCGCGGGATCCGCACGTTCGAGACGGCGACGCGCAACACCCTCGACCTGACGATCCTGCCGCTCCTGCGGCAATGGACGCACCTGCCGGTCGTCGTCGATCCGGCCCACGCCTCGGGGATCGCCACCCTGATCCCGACCCTGTGTCGGGCGAGCGTCGCCGCCGGCGCCGACGGCCTCGCCGTCGAGGTCCACCTCGAGCCCGCGATCGCGAGGAGCGACGGACCTCAGGCGTTGCTGCCGGGCGAGCTGAAGCAGGTGGTCGCCGAGGCGCGGATCCTGTCGTCGCTCTTCGGCTAGACCGCCCGCTGCGCCAGGCTCGCCTTCGGCGAGCAGGATGTCACCACGGAGACACGGAGAACACGGAGGATCCCGGATCCCCTCGGAGGCTCCTCCGTGTTCTCGGTGCCTCCGTGGTTTCATCCCCTCGCCGGAGGCGAAGCCAGCCAACCCGGGCTGAGCTGCTCGCGTCTCTCTCCGTGGCCCCTCCGTGTTCTCCGTGTCTCCGTGGTGACATCCTCTTCGCCGAAGGCGAAGCACCCGCTGCCCACCCACCGCCCACCTACAGCGACTTCAGATACTCCAGCAACGCCCGCCGCTCCTCCTCCGTCAGCCGCGCCGCCAGCTCGTGACCGCCGTTGCCGTTGCCGGGGACGCTCGTGTCGAAGCGCATCAGCCCCGGGCCTTCCTCGACCCGGAAGCCGACCCGCTCGGGATCGAACTCCCTTCGCCCGACCCAGAAGACCTCCGGGCGCTCGGCCGCGGGGAGGAGCATGTCGGCGAGGGTCGGGACCGAGCCGTTGTGGAGGTACGGCGCGCTCGCCCAGATTCCGTTCAGCGGCCGCGCCTTGTAGAGGGCCGGCTCGCCGGTGCGCGGGGTGGTCGACGCGGCGACCGCGGCGTCGGTGGCCGCGTCGGTCTCGGTCGCGACCGGGGCGGTGAGGAGGAGCGAGCCGAGGTCCTCATCCTCGGGCTGGCGCCAGAAGCGGCCGAGCATCGTCCCGATCACCACGTGGACGAGCACCTCCTTCGCCGACGCGGTCGGGCCGAACTTCTTCTCGAACGGGTCGTAGTCCTGCACCTCGCCCTCGAGCGGCCCGGTCAGGACGGTCCGCGCGCCGAACGCGTCGGCCATGGTCGAGTCGGTGCCGACGTCGCGGAGGTTCGCGACGATCGTCCGGTCGGGGTCGGTCCGATCGATCACGGGGTGACAGACCGCGCAGCTCGTTCCGTAGACCTTCGCGCCCTGTGCGGCGAGCGCCTCGTCGATCGGCGGGAAGGCGTCGGGCCAGAGCGGGGACTGGAGCGACTCGACCGTCTTCTCGAGCTTCTCGAGGCTGCGGATCCGCACCGTCGAGGCGAACCCGAAGACGCGGAGGCCTCCGAGGGGGAGGCGGTCGGGGATCTCGACGTTGCCGAAGACGCCCATCACCTGGCCGACGTTGCGGCCGAGGTCGCCGAGGCCCTCGTTCTTCGCGACGCCGTTCCACTGGACCCGGTCGTGGTGCGGCGTGTCCCACAGGGCCGGGTAGCTGACGGGCGCGGCCGGGGGGCGGGCGTTCTCCGGGATGCGGAGGAAGCGGGCGCCGACCTCGTTCACGATCGTGTTGAAGGCGTCGTAGCGGCCGGGCCCGAAGGCGCGGGCGGGGTCGGTCGGGAGGTTGCGCTCGTTGAACTCGCGCCGGAAGCGGGTGACGTCGCGGAGCTCGGTGCGGAGCTCGGCGCGGGACTCGTCGTCGGCGTCGGCGCCGATCACCGCGGCGGTGAATCGCTCGAGCTTCGCCGCGTCCTCGAGGGTCGCCTGCAGCGCCACGACGAGCGCGCGGAGGAGCGCCTCGAGGTCGGCCATCGTCGGCCCGCCGTCGATCAGCAGCGCCGTCCCCTCGTAGTCGATCCGGCCGGTGTGGCAGGCGGCGCAGGTCAGCCCGAGCCAGTCGCGGCTCCGGCCCTCGTCGCGGACGAAGCCGATCGGGAGGCCGTCCTCGTTGTCCGCGCCCGGCTCGCGCGGGATGAAGCCGAAGCCGGCCATGCTGGCCGGGTCGCGCAGCAGGGTCGTCCCGTCGGCTCGCTCGAGATGGAGGAACCAGTCGTAGGGGACGACCTGACTCCCCTGGCTCTCGTCGTAGAACCAGCGCGCCTGCTCGGCGGTCCAGCCCTGGTCGAGGGTGACGATGCCGGCATCGGAGGCGGGGGAGGTCGCGTCGACCGCCAGGAAGCGGCTCTCGGATCCGGAGTACTGGATCGCGACGCAGCCGCCGAACGAGCTCAGGATCAGGACGGTCCCGATGAGGGTCTGCGTCCGGGTCCGCCCGCGCAGGCGTCCGCGTCGTCGGCTCGCGGTGGTCACGGCAGCGCGGCGGCGGGCTCGATCGAGCCGCGCTCGCGGTCGCGCTCGAGGAGCTCGAGGCAGTTCTTCTCGATCGTCGCGCAGATGTCGTCGAGGGGGAGGTCGTTGTGGTCGTGGCCGAACGGGTCCTCGATCTGGACGCCGATCTCCTCGATCCCGAGGAGGGCGTAGGCGATCACGGCGATGGCCGGCACCTGCGCCCAGCCGAGCGGGTGGACGAGGACGAACGGGAGGGTGAGGCACCAGACGGCGAGGAAGCGGCGCAGGTGCATCACGTAGGCGAAGGGCATCGGCGTCTTCAGGATTCGCTCGCACGCGCCGAGGTCGTCGAGGAACTGGGTCAGGTTCGCGTCGAGGGCCATCGCCCGGTAGTCCGAGAGCTCGCCGGCGTCGCGCGCCTCGCGCAGGCCGCGCGCGATCACCTCGGTCGCGTAGAGCGGCATGTGGTCGGCCGCGAGGATCCGATCGAGGTCGGCCTGGGGGAGGACGCGGAGGATCTCCGGCGCCTCGCGCTCGCCGCGCAGATGCCGCTTGGTCGTGATGGCGAACGCGATCACCCAGCGGACGAGACGGTCGCGAAGCTGCGGGTTCCCGTCGATCCAGACCAGCACCTGGCGGGCGAGGTCGCGGGTGCGGTTGACGATCATCCCCCAGCGCTTCCGACCCTCCCAGAATCGGTCGTAGGCCGAGTTCGTCCGGAAGACGAGGAGGAGGCCGAGGGCGAGCCCGACGAACCCGTGCGCGATGTTCGGCAGCTCGGGGATCGGCGCGCGGCGGGTGTGGTAGAGCATCACGGCGGCGGAGACGGCCGCCACGACCAGGACCCGCGAGAGGATCGCGGGCACGACCGACCCGCGGAGGGTCACGAGATGGGTCGGCCAGGCGCGCGGGTCGTACTGGATCATCGGCGGTGGGACCTCCTCGGGTCGTGCCCGACTCTAGCTCTGCCTCCGATGCCGTCAAGCCGACGGGCGTCGCGGGCGATCAGCGGTCCGCCAACGGGAACGCCCGGATGACCCCGTCGTCGCCGCCCGCCGCGATCAGGTAGCGGCCGTCGGGGGTGAAGGCCATCGCGTAGCACGCGTTGGAGTCGACCGCCTCGTCGAGGACGACGGTCTTGCTCTCGTCCGTGCGGTAGACGAGGACCCTGCCCGAGTTGTAGCCGACCGCGGCCAGCCGGCCGTCGGGAGACCAGGCGGCCCCCCGGGGCGCCTGGTTCTCGGAGAGCTCGGTGACGCCGGGGTCCCCGACCGTCCACAGAAAGACTCGATGGTCCCGGCCGGCGGTGTTCATCACGAGGAGACGGCGGCCGTCCGGCGACCACGACGGTCGGGGGTTCGCCCAGCGCGGGCCCGAGAGCTTCCGGACGAGCTTCCCCGTCTCCGCGCTGAAGCTCTGGACGCCGTTCGCGTCTCCGACCACGACCGTGCTCGAGGTGGGGTGCGCCGAGAGATGCTCGGCGCTTCGGCCGAGACCTCGCAGCGCGATGGGCTCGGCGTCGGGGACGTCGCACCGGAAGGCCCAGCCGTGGCTGGTCTCCTCCTTGTCGTTGATCCGACCGCAGACGACGAGACGTCGGCCGTCGGGCGTCCACCCGAGTCCGTGAACATCGAGGTCCCCGACGGGGAGGCGGAAGGTCCGGACGACCCGTCCCTCCCTGGCCGACCAGACCCGCACCGGCTTGCCCTCTCCCGACGCGGCGACCAGGTCGGGGTTCGTCGGGCACCACGCGACGCGGTAGACCTGCGACCCCACCGGGAAGCTCGCCGCCTCCGGGACGTCCGCCGTCGCGAGCGACCAGATCCTCACCGTGCTCTCGCCGGTCTTCCCCCTCAGCCGCGAGCCGGCGGCGAGCCAGCGACCGTCGGATGACACCGCCAGCGAGCGGACGCCGCCGGGATGCGTACCGATCGTGGCGGGGAGCTTCACGGTGGTCGCGGCCGGCCGGGCGTCCCCGCCTCGGGTGACGACCCCCTCGATCCGCGACTCGTTGCCGAGCGCGTCGGTGGCGACGAGCTCGACCTCGTTCTCGCCGCGCTTGAGGCGGCGGAGCGTGAAAGTGAAGGCGGCCCCGTCGACCTTCGCCTTCCGGCCGTTGACCTCGACAGTGGCGAGCTCCTCGTCGGCCGTGCCGCCGAGCTCGATCCGGGAGACCGACGTGTCGACGCGCGCGGGGAGCGTCGGCTCCAGGGTCAGGACCGGCCCGGCCCGGTCGATTCTGACGGCGCGCTTCGCGGTCGCCACGTTGCCGGCGGCGTCGGTCGCGCGGACCTCGAGCGGCGCGGTCGGGACGGTCGCCGCGAAGCGCCCGTCGGGCTCGATCGGCACCTCGCGCCCGTTCACGGTCACCGAGACCGGGCGATCGCTCGCCTCGGCGACGTGGCCGCGGACCTCGACCTCTCCCTCGCGCGTGACGAGCTCCTCCTCGGGCGCCTCGAGCGAGAGGGTCGGGGGCGTCGCGTCGCGAAGCACGACGATGGAGACCGGCTCGCTCTCTCTCCCGGCGGCATCGCGCGCGACGAGCTCGAGCCGGTGCTCGCCATCGGTCGCGATGGGGACGGTCAGCGCGAAGCTCCCGTCGGCGGCGACCGGCGCCTCGAGCGCGCCCACGCGGACGGCGGCCGGGCGCGCGTCCTCCACCCGTCCGCGGATCGTGATCGACGCCTCGGCGGTCAGGGGCGGCGTCGCGCCCGGTCGGGGCGCGGTCACGACCGCGACCGGCGGGGCGACATCGAGGGTGACGGTGCGCTCGACGCGCAGCTCCTCGCCGTCGGCGCCCCGGGCGAGGAGGACGAACGTGCGCGGCCCGTCGGCGGCGCCGGCGATGGAGACGGCGCGCTCGAAGCGGCCCTCGGGGTCGAGGGGGAGCGGCTCACGATCGAGGGTTGCCGCCTCGGCGCCGGTCACGCGGCCCGAGACGGTGAGCGTCTCGGCCGTGAAGACGGCGCCCTCCTCGGGACCCTCGAACGTCACCGTCGCTTTCGATGGCGTCGGGACGCCGGGCGGATCGTCGGGATCGGCCGCGTCCGGGGTCGTGGCCGACTCGTCGGGCTCGACGGTCCGGGCGGGATCCGATGCGGCCGATCGCGCCGGGTCCGGGCCGGCGTCCGGCTCTCGACGTCGGGTCACGAGGAAGGCGCCGACCACGACGACGGCCCCGATGACGACGGCCGCGATGATCGGGAGGCCGGGCGCGCTCGACCCACCCGGCGGGTCGCCAGCGAGCCGCCCCGACCGCGCGCGGCGGGCCGAGGCGCGGCCCGAGGCTCGCCGCGCGGGGGTGCGCTCGGACGGTCGCGCCTTCCGAGCCGTCGGGGCCCGGGCGGGGGACTCGCGGAGCGCCTCCGGGGTCTCGCCGGTCCGGAAGCGCTCGAGGTCGTCGGCGAGCGCGGTCGCCGACGGATACCGGTGCGACGGCTCCTTCTCGAGGCAGCGCATCACGATCGCCTCGAGCGGCCGGGGGATCGAGGCGTCCCGCTCGCGCGGCGGCGTCGGATCGTCGAGGAGGAGCTGCTTGATCACGGCGGCGGGCTCGTCGGCCGAGAACGGCGGGCTGCCGACCAGGACCCGATAGAGGATCGCGCCGAGGGCGTAGACGTCGGTCGCGGGGCCGACGGCGCCGAGCGACTTGTCGGCCTGCTCGGGAGCCATGTAGCTCGGCGTGCCGAGGAGCGCCGCGCTCGCGGTGATCCCCGCGGACCGGAGGTCGCGCGCGAGCCCGAAGTCGAGGACGCGCGCCTCGTTCGTGCCGTCGGCGATCATGATGTTGGCGGGCTTGAGGTCCCGGTGGATCACCCCGTGGTCGTGCGCGTGCGCGATGCCGCGCGCGACGTTCCCGACGAGGTCGACGAGCGCGTCGGCCCCCGGGGCATCGTCGCGGACGAGTCGCTCCAGCGTCCGGCCGGCGACGAAGTCCATCACGAGGAAGGGTTGCCCCTGGTGCTCGCCGATCTCGTGGACCGAGACGATCGCGGGGTGCCGGAGGCGCGCCACGGTGCGAGCCTCCTGCTCGAAGCGGACGCGCGTGTCGGCCGCGAGGGAGCCGGCGGTCAGGATCATCTTGATCGCGACGTCGCGGGCGAGCTGCGGATCGTGCGCCCGGAAGACGACGCCCATGCCGCCCTGGCCGAGCTTCTCGATCACGCGGTAGCGGCCGATCGCGGTCGGCGATCCGGGCGCGCCGCCGGTCGGGGCCGCGGGCGCGGAGAGAGGGGCCGTCATCCCGATGATGACGAGCGCCCCGCCGCATCGCGGACAGGCCGGAGCGGGCGCGCCGACGGCGACCGTTGTGCTGACGGCGCAGCGCGGGCATTGGAGGACGGCGGAGTGGCTCACGGCTCCGATGGTGGCGCCGGCTCCGGGCAGCCTCAACCGGCCCGACCGGTGCGGCGTTCGCAACAGGCAGGGACGTCGCCGGCGGCCGCGGGAGAGCGAGCGAGCAAGCGCCTAGAAAGAAGTGACTTAGCGTGAAGAACCCTGCCGAAGTTCAACGACCCACCGTTGCGGCGCCCCGACGTCTCGTCATAGGATCACGAGAGATCGTGGTGCCTCCGGGCACCCTCGATGGCGAGGACGACGACGCGATGACGACGACCGCGGACTACGAGCCCGAGATCGCGACCTTCCAGGACCTGCTCCTCGACATGGCGCGGCAGCGCGATCGGTGCGCCCTGCTCCGGATGGTCACCGAGCGGCTGGCCGACCGGCCCTCGATCGCGCTCGCGCGGATCTGGCTTCTCGATCCCGGAGACGTCTGCGCCGGGAGCTGCGACGACCACGACGACGACGACGAGGAGGGCGAGAGGTACCTCCATCTCGTCGCGAGCGCCGGCCGCTCGCAGGTCGACGGCGAGGACTGGTCGCGCACCGACGGTGGCTCGCACCGGTTCCGCCTCGGCGATCGCAAGGTCGGCGAGATCGCGGCGACGGGACGCCCGCTCCTCGTGCCGCGAATCCCCGACGACGCCACCTGGATCCGGGACCGAGCGTGGCTGGAGCGCGAGGGGATCGTCGGCTTCGGCGGGCAGCCGCTCATCCATCGCCGGGTCGGACCGGACGGCGAGGTGGCCGACGAGGTGCTCGGGGTGATCGTCGTCTTCACCCGCGTGGCGGCCCAGTGCGCCGGCTTCAAGTGGCTCGGGATCGTGGCCGACCACGTCGGGGCCGCGATCGCGAACGCGCGCGCGTTCACCGAGATCCAGCGCCTCCGCGAGAGGCTCGAGCTCGAGAACCAGTATCTGCGCGAGGAGGTCGAGGAGGCGCAGTCGTTCGGCGACATCGTCGGAACGAGCGCCGCCCTCGGCGCGGTGCTGCGCCAGATCGAGCTGGTCGCGCCGACCGACGCGAGCGTCCTCATCCTCGGCGAGAGCGGCACGGGCAAGGAGCTCGTCGCGCGCGAGATCCACCGCCGGAGCGGCCGGGCCGAGCACCCGCTCATCCGCGTCAACTGCGCCGCCGTCCCCAAGGACCTCTACGAGAGCGAGTTCTTCGGCCACGTGAAGGGCGCGTTCACCGGCGCGGTTCGCGATCGGGCGGGCCGGTTCGAGGCGGCCGACGGCGGCACGCTCTTCCTCGACGAGGTCGGCGAGATCCCCCTCGAGCTCCAGGGCAAGCTCCTGCGCGTGCTCCAGGAGGGGAGCTTCGAGCGGGTCGGCGACGAGCGGACCCGCGCCGTCGACGTCCGGATCATCGCCGCGACCAACCGCGACCTGAAGATCGAGATGGAGGCGGGCCGGTTCCGATCGGACCTCTTCTACCGCCTGAACGTGTTCCCGATCGAGGTCGTCCCGCTCCGGGCGCGGTCGGACGACATCCCGCTCCTGGCCGATCACTTCCTGCGGCTCGCGGTCGCCAAGCTCAAGCGCGAGCCGCCGCTGCTGACCGAGGCCCGGATCCGCGAGCTCCAGAGCTACGACTGGCCGGGCAACGTGCGCGAGCTCCAGAACGTGATCGAGCGAGCGGTGATCGTGAGCCCGCCGGGACGCCCGCTCCGGGTCGATCTCCCCGGCGTGACGCCCGGCATCCCGGCGCCGGCCGGCCGGCCCGTCGGTGTGGCGGCCGGGCGCCCGGCCGAGCGCGACGTGCTCACCGACGAGGAGATCCGGCGGATCGAGCGGGAGAACACGGTCGCGGCCCTCGAGCAGACCGACTGGCGCGTCTACGGCGACGACGGCGCCGCGAGCCTCCTCGGGATCAAGCCGACGACCCTCGCGTCGCGGATCAAGAAGCTGGGGCTCCGCCGGCCGGGCTGATGCCGACGCCTCAGGCGGCCCCGACGAGCGACTCGAGGAACGCGAGCAGGCGACGGGCGCGCACGTCCCAGGTGTAGCGGCCCGCCTCCTCGCGCGCTCGCCGCGCGAGGCGGTCGGCCAGGTCGGGCTCCGCGAGGACGCGGCGGAGGGCGGCGGCGAGGGCGGGGGCGTCGTTCGGCGCCACGAGCACGGCCGTCTCGTCGGCGGTGAGCAACGCGCGCGTCGACGGCAGGTCGGAGGCGACGACCGGAACGCCGTGCGCCATCATCTCGAGCACCTTCAGCGGGCTGGTGAAGCGCTCGGAGATCGAGCTCTCGCGGGCGGGCAGGGGGCAGACGCCGACGCGGGCGCGGCGGTAGAACGCGCCGACCCGGCCCGGCTCGACGTGGCCCGGGAGGTGGAGGCGCTCGTCGGGGATGCCGCGGGCGCGGGCGAAGCGGCGGACCCGCGCGACGTCCTCCTCGCTCCCGCCGACGATCCAGGCCGAGCGCTCGGGGAGGAGCGCGAGCGCGTCGATCAGGATCGGGAGTCCCTTCCGGTCGAGGAGCTTGCCGGCGTAGAGGATGTCGATGTCACGATCGTCCGGCGCGCGCGAGGCGCCGTCCTCGTCCGCGGGGAGGGCGACGCCGCTCGGCAGGACGAGGGTCGGCCGGCCGGCGAGCTCGAAGTGGCGCGCGAGCCCGTCGCGGACGCCCTCGGTCAGACAGACGAGGCCGTCGGCCCCCTCGACGGTGGCGCGCTCGCGCGCGTGCACCCGCCGCGCGCGCACCTTGCCGCCAAGCCACCCGCGGACCGTGCCGGCGCGGCGATCCGCCATCGCCAGGAAGCGGACGTGGTGGGCCTCGTAGACGAACGGGACCGACGGGAGCGCCGAGCGCACCTCGGGGAATCGGCGGAGGCCTTCCTCGCCGCGCGCCATGATCACCAGCCCTTCGGCGTCGGCGTCGACGTGCTCGAGGTGGAGGGCTGGACGGAGCTCGAGGTTCGGATGCGGCTGCAGGCCGTAGAACGCGAGGACGCGGTCTCCGTCGTCGTCCTCGATCGGACCGCACGCGATGGTGACCGACGCGCCGAGGCCCGCCAGGGCGCGGGCGGTGTTGAGGATCTGGATCGGCGCGGTCAGCCGGCGGCTCGGGAGCGGCTCGTCGATGAGCGAGATGAGCCGGACCGCCGCGAGGCGATCGTTCATCGTCCCTCGTCGTCCCCGCGCGGCTTGCCGAGCCAGACGAGCGCGGTCGCGAAGGTCGGGTCGTCGCCGTCGCGATGCTCGACCCGCTGATCGGGCAGCACGCCGCGCCCCTCGATCACCGTCCCCTCGGCGTCCATCGCGACCCAGCGGCTGAACCAGACCTCGAGCCCGTTCGGCAGGGCGACCGGGGCCGGGTTGCCGCTCGCGCCGCGGGTCGGCAGGCCGAAGAGCCGCGCGTTCGGGAGGGCGCCGAGCATGAGGGCGAAGTCCTCGCCGCTGCTCATGCACTGGGGCCCGGTCAGGCACGCGATCGGTCCGGCGAAGGGCGTCGCGCCGGCGGCCGGCTCGATCGCGCGCTCCTGCGGCTCGCCGAGGTCGTCGTGGGCGGGGCCTCTCCGGTAGGCGGCCTTCGCGTAGATGGTGCGCTTCGCGACGAGGCGCGCGGCCAGCCGCTGCGCCCGCCGCTCGTCGCCGCCCTGATTCGCGCGGAGGTCGATGATGAGGCCGGGCGCGTCGAGGAGCGCGACGAACGCCTCCTCGAGCCGGGCGAAGCTCGCCCCGTCGCCGGCGAGCGTCCCGATCGCGATGTAGCCGAAGCCGCCCGTCTTCGAGCGGCCGGTGAAGCCGATCCGGCCGATCTGGCGAACGTCATCGAGACCCGCCCGGGCGAGGAGCTGGAAGTCGTAGTTGGGGGCCGGGTTGCTCGTGAAGGTCGGAACGAGCTGGCCGTCGGGCCGCTCGATCCAGATGTGGGCATCGCCGAGCTCGGCGAGCATCGGAACGAGGGCGGCGAGGAAGGCGTCGCGGTCGGCGGCGAGCGGCTCGAGCGTCTCGCGATGGCGAGCGACGAGGGCGTCCCAGTCGACGCCGCGGTGGGGGAAGTAGCTGTAGTGCCGGTCCATCGCGGCGACGAGGGTCGCGAAGCTGTCCCGCGGCTCGAGGCGGGCGAGCTCCACCGAGGCGACCTCGAGCCGGCCCGTCTTCGAGATGAAGATCGCCACCTCGGCGGCGCTCGCGCCGGCGGGCGCCCGGACGGTGAGCTCGCCCGGCGCGAGCGCGGAGCTCTCGGCGACGTCGACGACCTGGATCCCGAGGCGGCGCCCGTCGGCGTCGTGGAGCGAGACGCCGACGTAGCAGCTGTTCCACTGGCGCTCCTCGCGCTTCAGTCCGCTCGCGCGGGCCTCGAACCGGAGCCGGTAGACGGAGCCCGGCTCGATCGCGACGCGCTGGCCGAGGAGGCGCCAGCGCGTCGTCTTCGCCGAGCCCGAGAGGGCGACGCCGCCGGTCTCGCCCACGCGCTCGATCCGCGAAGGCGAGGGAACCCCATCGGCGCGCGCGCCCTCCGAGGTCGTCCACCCGGCGGGGAGCCCATCCCGCCACTCGGTGAAGCGACCGTTCGAGAGAAGCGAGTCGGCCCGCGCCGAAGAGGCGACCGCCAACACGACGAGCCCGGCGAGAAGCGAAGAGCGAAGAAGCCGCATCGATCCACCCCCAAACATCCACATTGACGGAACGAGCCCCCAAGTCCAGGCTTACAACCAAAGGGGTCAGGTCCAGTATCTTCACCTTTTTCTCTCGGTTCCCCCCGAACCCGAGGAGCACCGCGTGTCCGAGATCCTCGTCTACGGCGCCAACGGCTACACCGGAGTCCTGATCGCGGAGGAGGCCGCCCGCCGCGGCCTCACCCCGATCCTCGCCGGGCGCCGCGAGGGCGCCGTCCGCCCCCTCGCGGAGCGGCACGGGATGCCGTGGCGGGCGTTCTCGCTCGACGACGCCGGCGCCGTCCGCGCCGGCCTCGACGGGGTCTCTACGGTGCTCCACTCGGCCGGGCCGTTCTCGGCGACGAGCGCCCCGATGCTCGACGCGTGCCTCGCCGCCGGCGCCCACTACCTCGACGTGACCGGCGAGATCTCCGTCTTCGAGGCGTGCCACGGGCGCGACCCCGAGGCGAAGCGGGCGGGGATCGTCGTGATGCCCGGCGTCGGCTTCGACGTCGTCCCGAGCGACTGCCTCGCCCTGACGCTCCGCGAGGCGCTCCCCGATGCGCACCGCCTCGTCCTCGCCTTCGGCGGCGGGGCGGGGACGAGTCGCGGCACCACGATGACGATGGTCGAGGGCTTCCCCGACGGCGGCGCGATCCGCGAGGGCGGCATCATCCGATCGGTGCCCGCCGCCTGGGACGCCCGCACGATCCCGTTCGCCGACAAGCCGCGCTGGGGCGTGACGATCCCGTGGGGCGACGTCTCGACCGCCTACTACACGACCGGGATCCCGAACATCGCCGTCTACCTGGCCATGCCGCGCTCGAGCGTCACGGCCGTCCGGCTCTCGCGGCCGGTGCTTCCGCTTCTGAAGCTCGGCCTCGTGCAGTCGGCGCTCAAGCGCGCCGTCGACGCGTTCGTCACCGGCCCCGACGCCGAGGCCCGGGCGCGCGCCAAGACCGAGCTCTGGGGGCGCGTCGAGTCGCCCGACGGCCGGAGCGTCGAGGCGACGCTGCAGACGCCCGAGGGCTACACCCTCACCGCCGCGACGGCCATCGAGATCGCCGTCCGCGTCGCGGCTGGCGAGGTCGAGGCGGGTGCCCGGACCCCGGCCGGCGCGTTCGGCTCGAGCTTCATCACGACGTTCGACCGCTGCGCGATGCAGCTCGCCGGCGAACCGGTCAGGGCGCCCGCCGTCGTGAGCTGACCGCAGGCTCGCCTCCGGCGAGCAGGATGTCACCACGGAGGCACGGAGAACACGGAGAATTCACGGAGGGGCGACGATCCCGCCGAGGATCTGACGCCGTCGATGGGATGAAACCACGGAGGCACGGAGACACGGAGAGGCTTCGGTCCGACCACATCTCTCCTACGTCGAGTCGTGGTCGCCTCTTCCCCAGGGAGATCTCGCCAGTCAGAAGATCCTCCGTGTCCTCCGTGTCTCCGTGGTGACATCCTCTTCGCCGAAGGCGAAGCGGGGAGGCCGCTCAGCCTTCCTCGACCTCGGCGCGCGTCGCGATCGGCGCCGCCAGGACGCTCTCCGGGATCCCGAACGCGTCGACCAGCGCCACCGCCTCGGGGCGGAGCTCGGCGCAGAGCGCGTCGACCTCGCGTCGGATCGCTCTCGCCTTCTTGCTCTCGACGACGTCGTTCTCGAGGAAGAAGCCGAGGTCGGCCTCGACCTGGGTCAGCCCGTAGAGGGCGATGAGCCGGTCCAGGGCCGGCCGGAGCGCCGGGTCGTCGACGCGGGCGACGGCGTCGAGGGCGGTCTCGAGGATGCCGCGCTCGACGCTCGCCCGGGCGAGGGCGAGGAGATGGTTCTGGCACTGGATGAAGGCGTCGAAGCTGTCGACGCCGGCGTCGAGGCGCTTCTTGAGGCGCTTCGCGGCGCTCAGCGTGAGGCTCTGCTCGCGCCAGCCGAAGATCGTCCGCTGGAACTCGGGGTCGCGGAGATGGTCGGAGCTCGTCCGTCGGATCGCGACCGGGTTGAAGTCCTTGATCGCCGTCCCGGCCCGGTCGGCGATCCACCGGAGCATCCCGAAGACGCGCATGCTCCCGAACTGCCGCTTGAACGAGACGAGGAGGCTCTTCGCCACGAGCTGCAGCAGCACGGTGTTGTCGCCCTCGAACGTGGTGAAGATGTCCGAGTCGGCCTTCAGCGACGCGAACCGGTTGACCGCCCGGTAGCCCTCGGCGCCGCAGCACTCGCGGCAGACCTGGACCGTCCTCGTCGCGTGCCAGCTCGCGAGCGACTTCAGCCCCGCGGCGAGCGTCTCGACCTGCCGGGCGGCCTCGTCGGGCTCGCCGCCGTCGGTGGCGGCGTCGCGGGCCGCCCCCGAGCTGCCGATCCAGCGGTCCACGAGGTCCTGCTGCGCGAAGTGGAGGGCGTAGGTGGTCGCGAGGAGCGGCATCAGCCGGCGCTGGTGGGTGGCGTAGTCGAGGACCGGCACCTCGATCTCGCCCGGCCGTCCGAACTGCCGGCGGCGCGAGCCGTAGCGGAGCGCGATCGCGAGGGCGCTCTTGGCGACCGAGACGCTCGCGCCGGCGATGCTGATCCGGCCGCCGACCAGGGTGCTGAGCATCGTGAAGAAGCGGCGGGTCGCGCTCGGGATCGAGCTGTCGTAGCCGCCCGCCTCGTCGACCCGCGCGAACCGATCGAGCAGCGCGGCTCGCGGGACGCGCACGCCGGCGAAGCGGATCCAGCCGTTGTCGACCCCGTTCAATCCGAGCTTCGGACCGCAGTCGCCGAGCGAGACGCCAGGCGCGGGCTTTCCGTCCTCGCCCCGGATCGGCACGACGAACGCGTGGACGCCGTAGCTCTCGTCATCGATCTCGAGCTGGGCGAAGACGGCCGCCATCCGCGCGTGGGCGGCGGCGTTCCCGATCCACTCCTTCCGGTCGGCCAGGGTCGGCGTCTGGAGGACGAACTCGCGGGTCGCCCCGTCCCAGCGGGCGACGGTGCGGAGCTCGCGGACGTTGCTGCCGTGGCCGAGCTCGGTCATCGCGAAGCAGCCGAGGAGCTCGCCGGTCGCGACTCGCGGCAGGAGGCTCTGGCGCTGCTCCTCGTTGCCGAGGTGGTAGATCGCGCCGCCGAAGAGACCGAACTGGACGCCCATCTTCACGAGCAGGCTGAGGTCGAAGAAGGCGAGCGTCTCGAACGCGGCGACGAAGTCGCCGACGTCCTCCGCCGCTCCGGTGACCTCGGGATAGGCGAGCTTCCCGATCCCCTCCTCGGCGAAGATCTCGACCCACTCGAGCACCCGCTGGCGGTAGCTCGTCTTGTCGAGCTCGTGGGCGTAGCGGAAGACCGGGCGCTGCAGGAGCGCGCGGACGCGCTCGCGGGTCGGCCGACGCGCGCCGTCGAGGAGGGCTCCGAGCTTCGCCGCGTCGACGGCGGCGACGGTCGGCTCCGGCGGCTTCTCCTCGCCCGGGATCGCCCGGCCCTCGCCGGTGCGGAGCATCTCCCGGATCGCGTCGGTCGCGACGACGCCGAGGGTGTCCTCGAGCCGGGCGAGGGCGCGGCGGGTGTCCGGGTTGATCCAGGCGACGCCCGCCTCGTCGGCGTCGGCGTTCGCCATCGCGATGCCGATCTGCGCGAGCGAGGTCCGCTCGGCCGCGGGCATCGCGTCGGCCACGCCGCGAATCCGTCGCAGGAGGCGCTTGATCTCCTGCGCGGTCGGGGGCGCCGCCGGGTCGAGCCACGCCGCGACGGCGTCCGCCTGGGCCGGCTCGAGCCACGAGAGGCCGCGGACGCCGTCGGCGAGGCTTCGGATCTCGCCCGCGCTGAGCTCGCCATCGGCCCAGGCGACGTAGACCATCGGGAGGAGCGGGACGAGGCGCGGGTCGTCGGGGATCGGGGGGCGGGCGCCCCTGGCGGCGGTCTCGGTCATGGGGGCTCCTCGCTTCCAGATCGGGTCGCAGGCGGGCCGTCGGGCCACGTTAGCGAGTTGTGGTCGGTCACGCCAAACCGTAAACTCCCCCGATCATGCGCGCCCCCGCCGCCCTCGTCGGCTCCGCCGTCGCGGCGCTCCTCCTCACCCTCGTCCCCGCGACCGCGAGCGAGCCGTCGGACGACGGCGCCCCGCTCTTCGAGGATGCCTCGGCCTCGTTCGGGCTCGAGGGGGTGACGAGCCCGCGGGTCGCCTTCGCCGACGTCGACGCCGACGGCTGGCCCGACGCGCTCATCGGCCGCACGCAGATCCATCGCAACGAGGCCGGGCGCCGCTTCGCGCGCTCGCCCGGCGATGCCGTCCTCGTCCCCGAGGGCGTCCGCGGCGCGACCGTCGTCGCGGTCGGCGACCTGAATGGCGACGGCCTGCCCGACGTCTACCTCGGGCGCAACACCGACCTCTCGAACGACAAGTTCGAGGACGATGGGCTTCGTAGCGAGGTTTGGCTCGCCGACGGTCGCGGCTCGTTCGCGAAGGTCGAGCGCTCCGGCGTCGGCGCGCACGCCGAGACCACGATCGCCGCCTGCGTCCTCGACTACGACCGCGATGGGAACCTCGACATCTTCGTCGGCAATGCCTACACCGCCTACGGCAAGAGCCTCGAGGCCTTCCCCGACCGCCTCTATCGCGGCCGCGGCGACGGCACGTTCGATGACGTCACCGAGGCGGCGGGGCTGCTCGGGGTCGCCGAGCCGGGTCGGCCCGACTCCCGGAAGCCGACCTACGGGGTCACCCACGCCGACTGGAACGGCGATGGCTGGCAGGACCTGCTGGTGATGACCTACGGCCGGCAGTGGAACCGCCTCTGGCGCAACGATGGCGACGGGACGTTCACCGACGTCGCGGCCGAGACCGGGTTCGATGGCGACGCGATCCGCCACGGCGAGTACCCCGAACGGGTCGGTCGGCGCAACGAGGCGCCGTTCCGCGCCAACGGGAACACGTTCGACGCGGCCGTCGCCGACTTCGACGGCGACGGCGACCTCGACTGCTTCCTCGGCGAGATCACCCACTGGTGGGCGGGCACCTCGAGCGACCTCTCGATGCTGCTCGTCAATCGCGGCGCCGTCCACGGCTTCGCGTTCCGGCGCGACCCCGAGCGGATCACGCGGACGCACGCGGTCGCGGGCTGGAACCAGGGGGATCTCCACGCCGGTTGGCTCGACGTCGACAACGATGGGTTCCTCGACCTGCTCATCGCGAGCAGCGACTACCCCGACGATCAGCTCCTGCGCATCTGGCATCAGAGGCCCGACGACTCGGGCGCGTTCGACGAGTGGACCGACCGGCTCGGCTTCCGGTGGATGAACGCGAGCCAGATCGCGCTCGCCGACGTCGACCGGGACGGCGCGACCGACATCCTCGTCGGGACGAGCAACATGCGCCTGACCAAGGAGCAGCGCGAGGGCCGCTCGCTCGAGGTCGGCCTCTTCCGCAATCTGGCCGCGACCCGCGCCGGGAACCGGTTCCTCTCGATCCGGCTCGCCGGCGCCGCGATCGGCGCCAGCGTCTCGATCGAGGTCGGCGACCGCCAGCAGCTCCGGATCGTCCAGGGCGGCTCGGGCCACTCGGGGCATCGCGACGACGAGGAGTGCCGCTTCGGCCTCGGCTCGGCCCGGACCGTCGACCGCCTGGTCGTGCGGTGGCCGGACGCCGCCGGGACGGTCCAGACCTTCGACGACGTCCCGTCCAATCACTTCTACCGGCTCTCGAGGGGCGGTGCCCTCGAGTGCCTCGGCCCGTACTAGCGGCTCGCCGAACGACGGCGACCCCCGCCCGCGGGACTGGCTCTTCCCCAGCACGGAGAATCGACATGTCGACCACCCCTCGCCGATCCGAGCGACGCGCCCGCGGCGTCTTCGCTTTCGCCGCCGTCGCCTCCCTCGGCCTCGGGCTGCTCGCCGACCGGCCGGCTCACGCGCAGACCGCCGACGGCCACGAGCTCGAGTACAAGACCGTCGAGGGTCGCGAGACGCCGTGGCGGCTGACCCAGGCGACCAAGGGGAAGGTCGACATGGAGGGTGGGCCGATGGGCGACCAGGGCGTCGAGCTCGGGATCGACATGACGGTCGATCACCGCGTGACCGAGAAGCCGACGGTCGACGGCAAGCTCGTCTACGAGGTCGGCCTCGACCGGCTCGCCCTCGTCCAGACGCAAAACGGCGTCACCGCGCAGGACATGGACCTCTCCAGGTCGAAGGTGGTCGTCAGCGGCGCCGAGCAGCCGATCGAGGGCAACCCGCAGGCCGCCGAGATGCTCAAGATGTTCGACGGCGCGGCGGCTCGGGTCACGATGACCGCCTCGGGCACCTCGGTCGGCACCGAGAACCTCAAGCCCGACATCCAGGGCGTCGACGTCGGCACGATCATGACGATGATGCGACCGAGCTTCCCCGAGGACGGCAGCTCCGTCGCGGTGGGCGCCAAGTGGAAGGGCACCCGCCCGGCGATGGTCAACTTCGAGCTCGAGGAGGCGCTGGTCGTCGACTCGGAGTACGAGCTGCGCGAGGTGGTCGACGGGGTCGCCCGGATCGGCGTGAAGGGGAGCGTCGAGAAGAAGGACATCATCGCGAAGAACCCGGCCGGGATCGACCTCGAGCTCTCGACGTTCAAGTACGAGATCGAGGGTGAGTGCACCTTCCACATCGCGGACGGCCGCGTCGTGAAGAGCGAGCTGACCGCGACGATGACCCTCGACGGCCGCCCGGGGATGGGGCCGCCGGGCATGACGATGAAGATGGCGATGCCGTCGAAGTTCGTCCTCGAGCGCATCGCGAAGGACTGACCGACCCCCCCGGGTCGGACGGTCGGCGGAGGCGGGCGGATGGGGCACGTCGTCGTCCTCGGCGGCGGCGGCTTCTTCGGAGGCGAGGTCGTCCGCGACGTCCTCGCCTTCACCGACGCGTCCGTCGTGGTCGTCGGCCGGCGGTCCCCGCCGGTCGAGGCCTTCGGCGCCGCCGCGGTCGGCCGGGTCCGGTCGGTCGCGGCCGATGTCTTCGACGCCGACGCGATGGACCGCCTCGCCGACGGCGCGGCGGCGGTCGCCCACTGCGCCGGGCCGTATCAGCGCCTGCCGCTCGCCCCGGCGCGGGCGGCCATCCGGGCCGGCGCCGCCTACGTCGACCTCTCCGACGACCGCGCCTTCACCCGGGCGGTCGCCGAGCTCGACGGCGACGCGCGGGCCGCCGGCGCGCCGCTTCTCTCGGGCCTCTCGAGCATGCCCGGGCTGTCGGCCCACTTCGCCGCGACGCTCGCCCGCGACCTCGACGAGGTCGACGCCGTCCGGGGCTTCATCGCGATCGGCAGCCGGGGCGGACGGGGCGAGGCGACGTTCGCCTCGGGGCTCTCCGGCGTCGGGCGGCCGATCGCCGTGCCGCGACGGGGCCGGATCGACCGGCTTCGCGGGTGGAGCGAGCCCGAGCTGGTCCGCTTCCCGCCTCCGATCGGCGGCCGGATCTGTCACCTCGCGACCGAGGTGCCCGACTTCGACCTCTTCCCGGCCTGGTTCGGCGCCGAGAGCGTCGAGCTCCGGGCCGGCACCGACCTCCCGATCGGCGACCTGCTCCTCGGCCTGGCCGGGCTGGTCCGCTCGATCCTCGGCGTCCCCCGGCTCGACCGGTGGTTGCCGGCGCTCCGCGCCGCGATGGCGGTCGCCGGCGAGCTCGGCGACGAGCGCGGGGGCGTCCTCGTCGAGGTGACCGGACGCCGCGGCGGGCGTCGGCGCCGTCGCTGGCGGGCCGTCGTCGCGCGCGAGGGCGGCCACCGGATCCCCGCCGTCCTCGCCGGGATCGCGCTCGCGCGCGCGGCCGACGGCCGGCTCCGCGGCGCCGGCGTCCTCGATCTCCGGAGCTGGATCGGCGAGGCGGAGCTGCTCGCCGAGCTGGCCCGCCGCGGGCTCACGGTGTTCGATCGCGAGGAGGGGGGACGGTTCCGGCGGGTGACCGCGCGAGCGGGCTAGCCTGGAGAGGGCCTATCAAGCTGGCTCAGGTGACCGCGAACCCACCGGCTTCGCCTTCGGCGAAGAGGATGAAAACCACGGAGACACGGAGGGCACGGAGGACTCACGGAGAAAGACGCGACCAGCTCGGCCCGGGTTGGTTGGCTTCGCCTCCGCCGAGGGGATGAAACCACGAAGGCACCGAGGCACGGAGGAGCCTCGGAGGGGATCCGAGTCTTCGACCGTTCGGCGCGTCCTCCGTGAATCCTCCGTGTTCTCTGTGCCTCCGTGGTGACATCCTGCTCGCCGCAGGCGAGCCGAGACCGCGACTCGCCTAGGCGGCGCGCTCGCTCGGCGTGCGGTCGTGGACGCGGAAGGTGCGCGAGGGCTCGGGCTGCGGCACCGGCGCGAGCGTCTTCACGAAGTAGACGGTGTGGGCGACGGCGCGCAGGGTCCGGACCCGGACGCGGCGGGCGGTGTAGGAGCGGAGACCGTTTCCCGGCGGCCAGCCGCCGAACGCGAAGGTGGTCCGCCCCGTCCGGTCGATCCGGAGGCGGCGTCGGCGACGGGCGGCGGCCTTCTTCATCCATCCAGGCATCGTCAGGTTCTCCTAACCCAGCGATGATGGATCGGATTTCGCGGCCTCCGCCTTCGCCGCCGACTCGCTTCTCTTGACGAACCCCCGGCTCAGGCCGCGCGGCGGCGGAGGACGAGCAGCCCGAAGCCGAGCAGCAGGAGCGACGCCAGGTTCGCGCCCGATCCGGGCGGGACGGCGCCGCACGGCCGCACGCCCAGGCCGCGCTCGCCGCGGATGTTGCGGCCGCCGTGCACCTCGACCCGGTCGATCGTGAGGGTGGCGACGCCTTCGTGGCGGACCCGGAGCTCGATCTGGGCGCCGGCCGGCGCCTGGAAGTTGAGCCAGAACTGGTTCCAGCCGGCGCCGTGGAAGTCCTCGCGCTTCAGGGCGCGCTCGACGATGACCTGGTTCGCGGTGGCGTCGTGGACGTCGATCTGCGCCACGACCTCGTCGGCCGGACCCTGGCCGTCGAGCCGGATCCGGAAGACCGCGGTCCGGTCGCCCGGCGGGACGCTCGTCGTGTAGGGCCCGAAGAGGGCGTGGCCGGCCGGGTCGCTCGCGCTCGCCTGCCAGCCCTCGGGGACGCCCGAGCCGGTGGCGTGCTGGAAGTGGGTCTCGGCCTCGAACCGCAGGAGCGCGCCCGCGATCGGGTTCGCGTTCGTGATCGCCTGCACCTCGCCATGGGCGAGCTTGGGCGAGTGGTCGTCGCGGATGATGCCCCACTTCGAGGTGATGTTGGGGTCGTCCTTCGCCTCGTAGGGGAAGACCTTGGTGACGTAGCTGCGGGCGAGGACGCCCTCGAGCAGCTTCCGGGTCTCGGCCGCCTGGACGGGCTCGGAGACGTCGGCGGTCTGCCAGCCGGTCTCGGTCAGCCAGACCTCCTGGCCCTGGCCGAAGCTGTCCATGATGTACTTGAACGAGGGCTTGCTGAGCGGCTTGCCGTCGAGCTCCTCGAAGACGGTGTCGGCGTCGCCGTCGTAGATGTGGTGGGTGACTATGTCGATCTCGTCGCCGGCGCGGACCATCACGTCCTCGAGCCAGTCCCACCACTCGCCGCTGTTGAGGTCGGAGAGCTCGGGGCCGAGGACGAAGCAGTCGGGGTCGGCCGCCTTGGCGGCGCGGGCACCGACGATCAGGACCTCGTCGATGTACTGGTCGCGGGTGCCGCTGTAGAAGTGGTCGAGGTTCGGCTCGTTCCACATCCCCCAGTGCTCGATGTCGTTGCCGTAACGGTTCACGCAGGCCGTCACGAAGCGGGCCCAGTCGGCCGGGTCGACCGCCGGGAAGCTCTGGTTACGGTTGCCGTTCGCCCAGCCGGGCGCGTAGGCCAGCGTCGCGAAGATGTGGAGCCCGCGGCTGCGCGCCGAGGCGACGGCGCGGTCCATGAAGCCCCAGTTGAACTGGCCCTGCTGCGGCTCGAGCTGGATCCAGTTGAAGTCGTAGCGGACCCAGTCGACGCCGGCGGCGACCATCCGGTCGAGGGTCGTGTCGTCGGGGACGTGGGCGTTGATCCCGAACGGGCTGACGGCCGGGCCGGTCACCTCCTGGGCGCGCGCGGACGAGGCGGGAACGAGAACGAGAACGAGCGCGAGCGTCGCCACGAGGGCCGGCGCCGCGCGGAGCGCAAGGCGAGTCATCGAATCGAGGTCTCCGAGGGTGCGTGGAGCCGGGTTCGGCCCCTCTCTCGGATGTCCTTACACCGCGGGCGCCGGGGAGCTTCACGACGCGCCGCGGGACGGACTCAAGGCGCTCTGGAGACTGGGTTTGAGCTCGAGGCTACTCGTCCGGCTCGATCGTCAGCGTCAGGGGGAAGCCGCGACCCCGGGCCAGGCTGTGCGCCTTGTCGACCCGGAACTCCGCCTCCTCGAGGGAGAGCGTCACGACGTGGGCGCAGCCGCTCGCGTGCGCCTCCATCATCACCTGGATCGCGCCGGTCTGGTCGAGGTGGAAGATCGAGGTGAGCACCATCACGACGAAGTCCATCGTCGTCACCGGGTCGTTGTGGATGACGACCCGATAGCGCGGGGCGTGACGCGTCCGCGTCTCGACGTCGGGGTCGAGGACGGGGGTCGTGAACGGCTTCGCGGGCTCGGGGGACATGACGGGCTCGATGATGGCGGGGGGACGGCCGGGATGTCCAGACCGGACGCGCTGCGGAGTTCATCGACGGTGGGGTGGGGGGTTGTGTTTCGTGGATTCGCGCGGTCGAGGTCTTCGATCTTCGCGAGGACTTCGCACGCGCGGGGTGCAATCCGCGTAATCCGCGTAATCCGCGGTTCGGTCTCTCTCGGCGCTCGACCGAGTGGGAACCGCGGATTACGCGGATTACGCGGATTGCACCGCGTAGCGCGGCTCGTCTTGCCGCGGCGGGCGCCGTCGAGTCGGGAGAGGTCTCGTCCTAGAACGCATCCCCGAGCCGCCCCCGAACCCCGCCGCCCCGGTAGACGACGTCGCCCACCCCCTCGATCCACGCCTTCTCGTCCGCGTCCATCGGCCCGCGCTTCATCGCGTCCAGGGCGTGGCGGAGCTCGGCGCCGTCGCGGGCGCCGGTGATGCAGACGTCGGTCCAGTCGTTCGAGAGGGCGAAGCGGTAGCAGTCGCCCGCGGTCGGGGTCTTGCTTCCCTCGGGCCCGCCGGCGACCGGGCGCAGGAGCTGGCCCCATCGCGTCGCCGTGAACGCGACCAGGCCGGCGCGCTCCTCGCGCGGGGCGAGGCCGGGGAAGATGTCCTTCTCCGCGCCTCGGTGGGCGGCGTTGTAGCGGAAGTGGATGACGTCGACGCCCGAGCCGGGGGCGGCGAGCTTCGCGGCGAGCGGTCGCTCGTGGGTGCTCACGCCGACGTGGGCGGTCAGGCCGGCGTCCCGGCAGCGGAGGGCGGCGTCGAGGATCCGTCGGCTCGGCGCCTTGTTCCACCAGCCGAGCAGCAGCAGGTCGGCCCGCTCGATCCCGAGGCGCCTGAGCGCCCAGCAGAGGCTCGGACGGACGAAGCTGCCGAGCCGGCTGTAGCTCTGGACCACGACGAAGAGGTCGTCGCGCCTGCCGCGGGCGGTCAGCGCGCGGATCGCGCCGGCGAAGGCGCGCGTCCGCATCGAGCCCCAGTAGAGGTAGCCGACGCCGTGCTCCTCGACGGCCGCCTCGAGGTCCGCGCCGCCCACGCCGAAACTGGCCGCGACGCCGAGGGGGTGGATCGTCCGTCCGGTGCGCCCGAGGGTGCGCCGGGCGAAGGGGAGCGACGCGTCGCTCGCTTCCTCGGGGACTCGCGGTGTCGTCGAGGTGGTCGACATCGATCGGGCCGGGGCGGCGGAGGACGCCTAGTTCTCGGCTCGCCGCGGCGAGAACAGGGTCAGGGTGATCGTCGCCTTGCGCCAGAGGCGGTCGTCCTTCGGGTCCCGCGTCGCGACCACGTCCTTCACCTTCAGCCCGGGCCACTCGTTCTGGCAGTCGAACAGGAAGTCGGTGAGCTGCTTCATGTCGATGTCGTCGATGCTCACCTGGAACGACGCCTCGTTGAACGCGCCGACCGGGCGGGGGCGTTGCGGCTGGAAGTTCTTCAGGTCGAGCCCGCGCTTGTTCAGGAGCGAGATGATGAAGCTCTGGAGCTGGGCGACCTTCTTCGGATCCTTCCGGGCCTTCCGCTCGAGGAGGATCCACTCGCGCAGCTGCTCGTCCTTCTCCGCGAACTGCTTCATGTTCTCGAGGTTCGAGACCTCGCGCTTCAGCTTCCCCTGCTGCTCGCTGTAGCGTGTCCAGAGGAGCACGCCGAAGCAGGCGACGATCGTCGTCAACACGACCATCATCATGATGAAGAAGCGGAGGAGGTCGAATCCCTGTCCCGGGGGGCGCGCGCTCACGACTCGGTCCCCTCGATCACCTCGACCTTGATCGTGAAGTCCCAGCCGCCCTTGGTGTTCTTTCCGAAGCGCTCGACCTTCGCCCGCACGACCTTGCTCGTGTTGTTGACCGCCTGCTCGATCAGGGCGGGGATCTCGTTGCTGTCGGCCGTTCCCGCGATCGTCGATCGCTCCTGACCGACCGTGAGCTGCTTGATCGTCACGTTGCCCTGGTAGGGCTTCATCCCGCGGCAGAACTCGGCGAGGATGTCGAGGGCGCTCAGCTTGAAGACGCGCTTGATGTCGTCGGTCTCGCCGTAGCGCTGCTCGAGGGTGTACTTCTGATCCTGCCAGATCCGGTAGCGGTCCCGGTCGGCCGGGATCTCGCCGAGCTCGGGGAACATAGTCAGCAGGAGCACGTCCTGCTCGAGCTGCGCCCGCTCCCGCTTGATCCCGATCCGCTCGAGCTCGACCTTGAAGCCGTAGGCGACGACGAACAGGAGCAGGAAGGTCAGGCAGAGGGTCGCCGCGACGCCGCGCCGCACCCGCTCGAACTTGCCCTGGAACGAGAACTCATCCCGCCGGAAGTCGAAGCCGCCCGCGTCGTGGCCGAGCGCCTTGAGGGCCAGGCCGACCGGGATCGGCGCCTGGAAGTCGACCGTCTCCTTGTCGACCCGGGCCTGGTCGGCCGGGATCAGCTCCGAGAGCTCGATCCGCTGGCTCGGGATCTCGAAGTGCTCCTCGAAGAGCCCCTCGATCCCCTCGAGGGTGCAGCTCGCGCCGGTGAGCGCGATCAGGTCGACGTCGTCGGCCGCGTGGGTCGCCGCGAGGGTCCGGTCGATCTCGAGGAAGATCTTCTGGAGGTAGTTCTCGCGCTCGACCTCGGTGATCTGGCTGTCCTCGAGCCGGAACCCGGCCGCCTCCTCGCTCCCGTCGTCGAGGATCACGACCGGGAGGCGCGAGCTGTCGGCGCGCATCTCGTGCGCGTCCTCGGAGTCGTCGAGGCCGTCGTCGAAGGCGTCCGCGCGGCCGCTCAACCGGGCGCTCTGACGGCCGGAGCGGCTGCGGGCGCCCCGCTGCATGATCGCGCCGAGCCGCATCCGGACGCTCCGCGCGGCCAGGAGACGCCCCCCCTGGACGAGGAGGAGCTTGAGGGTGTCGGCCTCGATGTCGACGACGAGGACGACGCCCTTGTCGGCGAACAGGCCGCCGACCTCGTAGGCGTTGAAGAGCGCCGCCACGTCGAGGTCGAGGGCCGAGGGATCGACGCTCACCTCGCCGAGGAGGTGGAGCTGCCGCTCGATGTGCGTCTTCTTCAGGCCGGCGACGAGCAGCCGGCTCTTCCCCTCGAGCTCCTCGATCTTGTACCACTGCAGGACGAGGTCGTCGATCGCGACCGAGTGGAAGTGACTCTCCGCCTGGAAGCGGATCGTCTTCTGGATCTGCTCGTCCCGGGTGAACGGCACGGTGATCTCGCGGATCACGCAGTCCTGCGCCCGGATGCTCGCGACCACCGGCGTCCGGGGGAGCTTGTGGCGGCGGAAGATCTCGCGGAGGACCCCGATGATGTCGACGTCGCCTGGCGGGATCTCGCCGGCGCCCTCGCCCGCCTGCGCCATCTTCTGGACGACGAAGTCGCGGATGCGGAAGCGCGCGCCGGTCCCCTCGACGAGGACGGCCTTGACGGCGTTGGAGGTGATCTCTAGCCCGACGGCGCGCATGGGTCGCTAGCTACTCTTGGTCCTTGATCCGGTCCGGTGGTGAGATGACGTGCGAGGGGGTGCCCCGGTTCAGGGGGGCGGCCGGAACGTGATCGCGTGCTCCTGCCCGCCCCGCTTGTCGAGGAAGACGATCCGATACTCCTCGGCGTCGCCATCGCGGCGCTCGATCCGCTTCAGCTCGAACCCGTCGAGCTCGTCGCCGGGGCTCGCCTGCGACTGGCCTCCGCCCTTGGACCGCTTCCGCTTCAGGAGACAGCTCTGGTAGCGATCGGTGTAGAGGACCGCGGCGACCTCGAACACCTGCTCGATCTTCGGCGTCGGCGGCTTCGGCGGCTCCTTCGGCCCGGTGTTCACCGGCGCGGGCGGCGGCGGCGGCGTGTAGCCGAGGACGCCGGGGATCACCGCGTACTCGGCGATCCCCTTGTGCTGCGCGTCCTCCTGGATCTCGAGGCGTCGCTCGTCGACGATCGGGACGACGATCGCGCCCTCGACGGTGCGCGGGTCGGTCATGAAGACGGTGTACTCGACCGCGACGATCGCGAAGGCGATGCCGACGTTCAGGACAACGATGAGGACTCGGGCGAGGCTCGGCGTCACGCGGGGCTCACTCCGGGATCTCTCGCCACGCGATCACCTCCATCGCGTCGCCGTGGCGGCGGATCGTCGCCGCCGCGCGCTTGAAGACGACCGGGCTGCGCGCCTCGATCGACACCCGGAAGTGGTAGCTGGTGACCGAGAGAACCTTGTCGAGCGAGACCGTCGCCTCCTCGCCCTCGCCCGAGCCGCTGCCGCTCCCGCCCTCGCCGCCGCCCTGGCCGCCGCCTTCGCTCGGCTCGAAGAGCTGCTTGAGCTGCGGGATGCTCGAGGCGAGCTCGGAGACCTCGGCGAACTCGTTTCCGTCGGGGAGCTCGCCCGGCTCCTCGCCCGGCTTGGCCGGCTCGGGATCGCCCCGGAACTGGACGATCGCCTCGACGGCCGCGTCGCGGTCGATCGGCTTGTCGTCCTTGTCCTTCTCCGGGAGGATCGCGAAGAGGACCTCCGCGGAGGCCGTGTTGATGTTGATCTTCCCGGCCGAGAGGATCGTCAGGAAGTCGAGCAGCCCGGGGATCCGCTCGCCCGTCTCCTCATCGAACCTCCCGTGGAGCGTCTCCGGCTCGATCTCGGGGATCTGCTCGAGCTCGCTGATGTCGAGGAGGCGCCGATTGAGCGCGCCCTCCTCGTAGTCGCCCTCCTCGTCGGGGTCGACGAAGTCGATCAGGCGCTCGGCGACGTTCTCCTCCTCGGTCTCGATCTTGGTCGCCAGCGCCGTGAGGAACGTCTTGATCAGCTCGGCCTTCTTCTCGTCGTGAAGGAGGTTGACGTCGATCCGGCGCTCGGTGTCCACCAGGCTCACGATCACCGGGATGTCGCCGACCGTGGCGTCGGTCTCGAACGCGGTCTCGGCGCGCGCCCAGTCCTCACGGATGCTGTCGACCTCGGTCTGGCTCTGATCGTCGCGGAGGACCGCCTTCGCCCACGCGACTCCGCCGAGCGCCGCGTAGTAGGCGCGGTCGTCGGCGAGGAAGTTGCCGACGAGGCGCTCCTCGATCTTCGCGGAGTAGGTGAACTGGATCACCAGGACGATCAGGACCGACAGGACGAGGAGCGAGAGGACCAGCGCGACGCCGCGGTCACCGGTTCGCCGGGAGGCTCGAGTGGGGTGCTGCATGAGGGCTCGCGTTCGGGGTGGGTTGGGTGGGCGGTCTCGAAGGACCCGTCCCATCTCCGACGCTCCGCGTCCTGGGAGGTTCATTGGCATTGGGGCATCATCAATGCACCCGGTGGGAATCCGGCCGCCGGACCGCTCCTTCCCGCCGTGTGGACAGCAGGTTAGCGACTCGGCGCGGCGCCGGCAAGGTCCTTCTCCGGCGTCCGCCTAACTTCGCCCTGATGGGCGTCGGCCCTGGCCGCTCGCGAGGTCCTTCCGGACCGACGTGATCAGGCGGGCGATCTCGAACTGGAGGTGGGCGACCTCGGCCATCGCGCTGGTGATCTCGCTCAGGTACTTGAAGGTCACGTAGAGAAACGCGCCCATGATGAATCCGCCGAGCGCCCCGAAGAGCTTCACCTCGGCGGGGAACTGGGGGACCGCCACGCTGGCCGCGGAGACGACGAGGCCGAGCAGGCCGAGGATGTAGGCGAAGAACAGGAGGACGTCGGCGATCTCCTTCAGGCGCCCGACCCGCGGCGAGTCGGGCATGATGGAGTCCTGGGAGGCGGCGGCCGCCCCGGCCTCGGCCTCCTCGGGCTCGTAGGAAGCCTCCGCGGCGCGACCCTGGCCGGGGTCCGGCCGGCGCGCATCGGCGGCCGCCGGTCGCCGGGCGGAGCCCTTGTCGCTGGCGGTCCGACTGGAGGCGCCCCCCTTGCTCCGGGCGCTGGCCGTGCGCTTGGCGGGCGGCGGGGACGCGCTCGGACGGGCGATGGGCACCCCGCGCGGCGGCGTCGGCGCGTCCGAGCCGATCTCCGGCAGTCCCTCGCGACGCGAGTCGCTCGGGCCGGCGGGATCGTGGGCCACCGGCTCGCGGAGCTCGGTCGCCGGAGCCTTCCCGGCGCCGCCCTTCTTCTTCTTCGCGTCGACCTTCCCCGAGCTCGCGCCCCTGGGGCGCTCGATCCGGCGGGCCTTGCGGGCGACGGCGGCGTCGGGCTTCGCCGCCTTCTTCGCCTCGGCGGGCTTGGCCTCGGCGGGCATCGCGTCGGCGGGCTTCGCGTCGGCAGGCTTGGCGTCGGCAGGCTTCGCGTCGTCGTCGGGCTCGGCCGCCTCGGGCGTCGGCTCCGGCTTCCCGGCGGACCCGGCGGCCTCGGACGACTCGTCGGGCTGCGGCGCCGGGCTCGCCTCGGCGGTGATCTCGGCCTCGGCCGTGGTCGCGGCCGTCTCTGTCTCGGTCGCGATCCCGTCGCTTCCCTCCTGGAGCGTCTCGCCGCTCGGAGGAACGACCGGCGTCGGGAACGCGAACTCGGTCGCCTTCGACGCGAACGATGCGTTCGGCGAGCCCTCGTCGAGCGTCTCGTCGGCGCCGAAGTCGGGCTCGGCGTCGGGGACCGACGCGTCGTGGGCCGTCTCGCCGGGGTCGGGGCTCTCCGCCTCCTCGCCGGGCTCGTTCGCCTCGTCGGCGCCCTCCGCACCGCCGTCGGTCTCCTCCTCGTCATCGTCCGGCGCCATGTCGGCGACCGAGTCGTGATTCCGGGCGACGCCGATCGTCGCCGTCGCGATCTCGAAGACCGAGTCCGTCGAGCCCTCGCCCGGCGCGGGCGGCCCGCCGGACTCGCCTTCGCGAACGGGGACATCGCCCGCGGGCTCGAGTAGATCGTCGGAGACCTCCGGGGCGGCCGCCGCCTCGTCGGCGACGACCGCGACGCCGCCGCCGCTCGCCGTCGCCGCGGCGCCGTCGCCCTCGCCGGCGACCTGCGCTTGCGCCTGCGCCTGCGCCTCGACCGGGTCCTGCGTCTCGAGGCGCTCGAGCAACGCGAGCCGCTCGAGGTCGCGCTCGCGCTGCTTGCGGAGGGCCTCGGCGGCGACCTCCTTCTCCTCGAGCGCGCGAAGATCGTCCGCCGAGATCAGGCGGTTCTTGTGCCCGCAGCTCGGACACGCGATCCGCTGTCCTCGCATCTCATCGGGGGCGCTCAGGACCTGGTGGCAGCTGACGCACCGGTTCTTGATCGCCATGCGGGGTCGGTCCGGAAGACGAGGGCGGGAGAGGCGGCGGGCGGAGCGGCCCGAACGTCCTTCTATCATGCCGCTGGATGGCGATCAAGACGAGCCTTCGTCCCGGCGTATCACGGGATTACGCAGCGTGCCGATCCCCTCGACCTCGCACTCGACGAGATCGCCGTCGCGAAGGAAGACGGGCGGGTCGCGAAACACGCCGACGCCGCCGGGGGTGCCGGTCGAGATGACCGTTCCGGGCTCGAGGTCGCAGAAGTCCGAGATCCACGCGACGAGGTGGGCCGCCGAGAAGATGAGCTGGTCGGTGCGGCTCCGCTGCCAGACCTCTCCGTTGAGGCGCTGCTCCACGCCGAGATCGGCCGCGTCGCCGACCGCGTCCGGCGTGACGACGACCGGCCCCATCGGCGCGAAGGTGCGCCACGACTTGGCCCGGCAGTACTGGCGGTCGCTCTTCTGGGCGGCGCGATCGCTCACGTCGTTGCAGACGGTGAAGCCGAGCACGTGCGCCAGCGCCCGCTCCGAGGGCACCGGCGCGCTCGCCCGCCGCCCGATCACGATCCCGAGCTCCGCCTCGGCATCGATCGCGTCGCGGCCCGCCGGCAACTCGATCGGCTCGCCGGGCCCGATCACCGAGGTGGGCGCCTTCGTGAAGAGCATCGGCTGCGCCGGCGGCTGCTTGTTCTGCTCCTCGGCGTGGTCCCGGTAGTTCAGCCCGACCGCCCAGATCACCGGCGGCCGGGCGATCGGCGCCGCGAGGCGCACCGCGTCGAGGCGCGGCGCGAGCGTGTCGTCGGTCGCGCCACCGCGGTCCGCGATGAGCGCCGCGGC
Organism: Planctomycetota bacterium; assembly: GCA_029260755.1. Taxonomy (GTDB): domain Bacteria; phylum Planctomycetota; class J058; order J058; family JAJDCQ01; genus JAJDCQ01. The sequence continues at coordinate 34,165 of JAJDCQ010000115.1, forward strand.
CCGGTCGACCACCGCGGCGAGCTCGGCCCGAGGGCAGACCCCGTCCCGATCGAGGGTCGGGTGGCGCAGGAGCGTCCCGAGGTCGGCGACCCGCTCGGTCAGCCCACGCTGCTCGCGGAGGGCTCGCTCGAGGTCGACGACCCGGTCGCCGACGACGGCGCCCGGGACGCGCTTGCCGTGGGGATGATGGAAGGTACAGAGCTTCACGGGAGTCCCTCGGAGGCGGCGTGAGGAGGCAGTCCGCACAGCGTCATAAGGTCGGACAGTTTAGCAACCGTCGTCGCTCGGCCGCACCCTGCGCGGCCACCTTGACACCCCTTCGCCAACGGCTAGAGTGGCGACCCTTCGCGACGGCGGAGCCTTGAAACACGGTGTTTTGCGTCCTCGCGGCGTCCGCGGTCATCCGCTTCGCTCGCGACGGCTGACCCCTCTCTCGGGGTCGCCGGGCCGGGGGGGTCGACGCGCGACTCACCGACATCACGAGCCCCCCCATACTTGGAGGTACAGGGTCTATGTTGGAGCGCATCCGGCGCATGAGCGTCCTCGTCCCGGTCCTGCTCGCGGCCCTCGTGAGCGTTCCGCTCCTCGGCATCGCTCAGGATGGGGACGAAGAGGTCCTTCCCGAGAAGAAGTCGAGCCTCGGCGTCACCACCGTCGACAAGTACGCCTACATCCCCGAAGAGGAGCTCCCGCCGGTCAAGGAGGCGAGCAACTACAAGTGGGATGACAGCGATCCGACCGTCGTCTTCCCGATCAACGTCTGGATCGGCTGGGCGCCCATCATCGCCGCCAACGGCGGAACCGAGCCGAGCACCGACTCCTGGTTCTACAAGAACTACAAGTTCAAGGTCGACCTGAAGATCATCGACAACCCCACCGAGGCGCGCGACGCGTTCAGCGCGGGCGAGAGCCACATCCTCTGGGGCACGCTCGACATGATGGTGCTCTTCAGCGAGGAGCTCCAGAAGGACAGCCGCACCAACCTCCGGATCTTCCAGCAGATCGACTGGAGCAACGGAGGCGACGGCGTCGTGGCCCGGAACGGGATCAAGAAGATCAACGATCTCAAGCCGAGCGGCGGCAAGAAGAAGAAGATCGCCCTCGCGCAGTACTCGCCGAGCCACTACTACATGCTCAACCTCCTCTACTTCGCGGGCATCAACCCCGACGAGGTCGAGTTCAAGTGGACCCAGGACGCCTTCCAGGCGGCCGCCGCGTTCGTCGGCGACGAGACGATCGACGCGTGCGTGACGTGGGCGCCCGACATCTACAACATCTCCGACCCCGAGAAGAGCGGCATCAAGGATGCGGCGCTGATCTCGAGCACGGTCGAGGCGAAGAAGGTGATCGCCGACGTCTGGGCCGCGCGGGCCGACTTCGCGCGGGACCACCCCGAGATCATCAAGGGCCTCGTGCACGGAGTGTTCGAGGGCATGAAGATGGTCAAGGCCGACCCGGGCAAGGTCGCGAAGATGGTCGACAAGGCCTACGACCTGCCCAAGGGCGAGGCCGAGGCCATGATGGCCGACGCGCACCTCACCAACTTCGCCGAGAACTACGACTTCTTCCTCAACCAGAACAACGCGGCGAACTTCGAGAACACCTGGGAGCAGATCTCGACGATCTACGGCCGGACCGGCTACGTGAAGAGCCCGCCGTCGTGGAAGGAAGTCCTCGACCCGCGCGTGATCGAGCAGCTCAAGGACGAGTACAAGGACTCGAAGAACGAGTACTCGGGCTCGGTCATCAAGATCGCACCCGGCAAGGACCCGAAGGGTAAGGAGGTCCTCACCCGGACCGTCCGGATCCACTTCGCGCCGAACTCGCCGGTCGTCGACTTCAGCTATCACCCCGAGTCCGAGACGATCGTCAAGGAGCTCGGCCGGATGATCGCGCAGTTCGAGGACACGATCATCGTGATCGAGGGCCACGCGGACCGCTCCAAGTGGAACGACGCGAAGGCGCTCGGCGACGCCTACTTCAAGAAGCACGGCGAGCGCGTCGCGGACCTGAGCGAGCGTCGGGCGGGCGGCGTGCTGAACGCGCTGTTCAAGCAGTTCCCCGACCTCAAGAAGGCCAAGGACCGGATCGTCACCGACGGCAGGGGCTGGGACAAGCCGCTCGCCAACGACGCGCTCAGCCGGCGCGTCGAGGTGAAGGTCATGACGCCGGAGGCGGAGTAGTCATCCGCCGCTTCGCACCGGTGTAGCCTGATTCACGAGGCGGGCGGCAGCGTCGAGCGACGATGCCGCCCGCTTCGCTTCCCGAGCACCGACCGTCGCTGCCGGAGGGGGAGGTCATGACGAACCGTCTGATGGGCATCGCCCTCGCCGTGGTGATGGCGCTCTTCGCGGCCGGCGCCACGCAGATGCGGAGCGCCGAGCTCGAGCGCGCGGCCAAGCCCGCGATCGAGGCGAAGGCGCTCGAGCTTCGCGCCGAAGGCAAGTCGGACGACGAGATCGACATCGCGGGCGACACGATCCGCAACCAGGTCGGTCAGAACCCGCCGACGTTCGCGACGATCCTGAGCGTCATCAGCGTCCTCGCGGTGATCGCCGGGATCGGCGGTCTCGCCTGGGCGTTCGCCGGGTTCCTCTTCCCGATCCGGGAGCCGCTGGGGCGGCTGAGCAAGAACCTCCACAGCGCCGCGTTCGTCGTCGTCGTCATCCTGCTCTGGCTTGGCGCGACGACCGGAGCGAAGGACAAGCGGTTCCTCGGGCCGAAGATCCTCCCCGGGCCGGCCGAGTTCTACGAGGAGTTCCCGAAGCTCATCCGAGGGACCGACTGGGAGGACTGGGGCCTCTGGTCACGCGATGAGCCCGAGCATCTCCGTCAGCCGAACGATCCGGGCGACGACAAGCCCGAGAAGCAGGAGGCGGCCCAGGCTCAGCGCGCATGGGTGGCGCTGCTCCGGCTCGACTGGCACGACCGGGTCGCCGGAGGCGAAGGGCTCGAGAAGCTCCCCGTCGCCGAGCAGGACGCGGTGGCGAAGGCCGAGGGCTTCGAGGGGATCGCCCAGCTCGAGGGCTGGTGGGCGAAGACCGAATCGATGCCGGCGGCCGGCCGGGAGGCGCGCAAGCTGCGCGCGTTCCGGAGCTCGATCGGCGACGAGCAGGACGACGCCCTCCGGGCGCGGAGGCTCGACCGACTCGTCCTCGGCGACGAGGAGGTCGAGGGGACCGACGATCTCGCCAGGGCCAAGCGCGTCCTCGTGGCGTGGGCGCGCGCCCTCGTCGACGCCGAGCTCGCGGCAGACCGCCTGACCCCCGACGAGCTCAAGGCCGAGGTCGCCGCGGCGATCGGCAAGGCGTCGGCCTTCGACCTGACGCCCGATCAAGGCAAGGCGATCGCCGACTTCTACGACGACGCGCGGCCGATCCACGCCCGGTTCGTCGCGTCCGGCCTGGCCGGCGTCGCCGACGGCGCGCAGCTCGAGGACTGCTTCGCGGCGATACGCGAGGCCCGGTGGACGGCGGCGGTCGCCGGTGAGAGCCTCGCCGACTCCGCCGCCTTCGAGGCGCTCTGGAAGGGCGTCCTCGACGGCGCCGGCGAGGAGCGCGAGGCGCTCGAGGAGTTCCGCCAGAAGCTCGGCTCGACGGCGACGCGGATCGGCGACCAGCGCCGGCCGAAGCGCTTCCGGGACATCGACGAGTGGCACGCGGTGCCCTACTGGGCCTGCGACCGGGTGCTCCGCGTGGTCATGGGTCACGACTGGCAGGAGTGGAAGCTGCTCAACGACACGCTCATCACGTTCCTGAGGATCGCGATGGGCTTCTGCTGGGCGGCCCTCCTCGCCGTCCCGCTCGGGATCCTGATGGGCAGCTTCGTGCGGTTCCGCGCGTTCTTCGAGCCGCTCCGGGTCTTCGGGCTCTACGTGCCGCTTCCGCTCCTGCTGCTGCTGTTCATGGCGATCTTCGGCCTGAGCGAGCAGCAGAAGGTCGCCTTCGTCGCGCTGTCGATCTCGGTCGTGCTCCTGCCCAACACGATCCTCGCGGTCGAGAGCGTCCCGCAGGTGTTCATCGACACCGGCTCGACCCTCGGCGCGACGCGCGCGCAGATCGTTCGCCGGGTGCTCGTCGGCATCTCGTGGGGCGACATCTTCCGGGCGCTGCGCCTCGGGTTCGCGGTGGGCTGGACCTGGATCCTGGTCGCCGAGGCGATCGGCGCCGAGAGCGGGCTCGGCTACCGGGCGAGCGTGGCGCAGAAGCGCGGGCTCACCTCGATCATCTACTTCATCATCATCGAGATCGTGTTCCTCGGATACGTGATCAACAAGCTGTGGGCCGTCCTGGAAGGCAAGCTCTTCCCGTATCGCCAGGTCTCGGAGTAGGCGAGTCCCGAAGGAAGCGAGCGATCACGCTGGAGGATCGAACGTGAACATCGACAAGGAGCACGTGGTCCACAAGAGCCCTCCCAAGGCGGGGGAGCTCCACAAGGACTACAGCGACTACATCATCACGTTCGAGAACGTGACGAAGAGGTTCGGCGACTTCACCGCGGTGAAGGACGTGAACTTCGAGGTCTACGACATCCCCGAGAAGGGCGAGTTCATCTCGATCCTCGGCCCGTCGGGCTGCGGGAAGTCGACGATCCTGAACCAGATCGCGGGATTCTACGGGCCGAGCTCGGGGCGGGTGCTCCAGCGAGGGAAGCCGATCACCGGTCCGGGCGCCGACCGCGGCATGGTCTTTCAGACCTACTCGTCGTTTCCTCAGCTCAAGGTCTGGCAGAACATCGCGTTCGGCATGGTGATCCAGGAGCTGAAAAGACCGAAGAATCCGGCCCTAAAGCTCCTGGATTCGTTCATCGGGATCCAGGGAGCCCGGAAGCGGGACCTGAAGGAACGTGCTTTGCTCTGGGTCGACCGTGTCGGCCTCAAGGGCAATCACGAGAAGTACCCCCACCAGCTCAGCGGTGGCATGCGTCAGCGGGTCGCGCTGGCGCGCACCCTCGCCGTCAAGCCAGAGATCATCCTCATGGACGAGCCGTTCGGCGCGCTCGACCGGATCACCCGCTGGGAGATGCAGGATCTCCTGGTCTCTCTCTGGCGTGAGAAGCAGGCGACGGTCTTTCTCATCACACACGACATCGGCGAGGCCGTCTACCTGGGCGATCGGATCTACATCCTCAGCGAGAGCCCGGGCACCATCTCCGAGGAGGTGGACGTCCCGCCGCCCGACGAGCCCGCGGCCGTCATGCAGCGTCGGAACGAGTTCAGCGAGATCGTGAACGAGATCTCGATGAAGGTGGAGTACGAGGGCGGCGCCGAGGGCGCGCCTGCCAAGGAAGAGAAGGTCGAGGGCGTGAAGCTCGACGTCCCCGCAAAGCGAGCGTAGCTCTCACGATCCGAAAGGGTTGTGACATCCCGGGTCGACGAGACTTCTTGATAGCGCTCCGAAGGACCAGTAGACTCTAATCTCCCCGCGGCCTGACCGCCGCACCCGCGTTCCCATCCCGCGGGCCCAGGGACCTGAGAAGGAGACGAAGATGGCTGACGAGAAGAAGAACGAGCAGCAGCAGGAGAAGAAGGGCGGGTCATTTCTGACCAAGCTGATCCTCATCCTTCTCGTGCTCATCATGGGCTTCGGCGGGTTCCTGATGTACCGCCACAGCAGCACGGTCGGGAAGGCGCCCTGGAAGTGGGGCGGCGAGGAGTGGAGCAGCTTCGCCTCGTTCGCGTCGGACGAGTCGAAGGAGATCGGATCGTCGGCGGCCGAGACCGCCAAGAGCGCCGGCGCGAAGCTCAAGGAGTGGGCCGGCAACCTCGACTCGCTCCTCAAGAAGGCCCGTCAGGGCACCGGTGAGGAAGAGGGCGGCACGGCGGTGACCGTCGGGACCGAGGGCACGGCGGCGAACGTCGACGCCGAGTGCCTCAACAGCTACCGCGAGGGCTGCAAGGCGCTCGCCGAGGCGGTTCCTCTCTACAAGCACGCGCAGAAGCTCCAGGTCGGCACCGGCGGCACGGCCCCGGATGCGACCGCCGCCTTCGAGAAGTACACCGAGGCGAAGAAGCACTTCGACACGGCCGTCACCAAGCTCGAGAAGGCCAAGGAGCTCGATCCGAACGTCGACCCCGAGCTCGACGACCTGATCGGAGCGACCAAGGAGTGGCAGGAGGCGTGCGAGGAGACGATGAACGACTAGTCTCGTTCGCGCCTTTCTTTCACGACTGACTGACTCACCGCCGCGGCGGTCGTCCCATCCGGGCCGACCGCCGCGCGCGTGTACGGCGGCGACTTGGCACTGACCGAAGGCAGTCCGCGCAATCCGTGAAATCCGCGGTTTCGTTCTCCCGTCACGAGCCGGGTGGAACCACGGATTTCGCGGATGACGCGGATTGCGAGCTGCAGGCTCCAAGTCCATTGCCGACGATCCGCCGGTCTCGACTCGCAAATCCGTGGGATCCATGCATCCGTCGATCGAAACCGATCGAAGGGGCGCGCCTCGATCGCCCCCGCCCCGCGGCTTGCCCGCGTCTCTCTCTCAGTGTTAGATGCCGCCCTGCCCGCGAGCCCACCGTAGGTTCCGAAGCCGACCGACCCGACCGATCTCCGGAGGCATCCGATGAAGCGTGCCTTGGCGTTCGCCGCCCTGACGGCATTCCTCGCCGTGACCGCGGCCATCCTCGTCGTCCCCGCCTCGACCCACGCCGCCGACGAAGAGCCGGCGACGCTCCCCGGCGGCCTCCGCAAGGTCTCGCCCGGCGAGTACGAGAACGAGGTCGACGGCAGTCGATGGGTCTACGTGCCCAGCTCGACCTTCACGATGGGTCGGGATGACGGCGAGGCTGACGAGGGGCCGGCGCGCGAGATCCAGGTGTCGGCGTTCTTCATCCAGAAGACCGAGGTGTCGAACAAGCAGTACGGCAAGTTCCTCGAGTGGTTCGGACGGACCCGCAGCTACCAGTACGCCCACAAGGACCAGCCGGCCGGTCAGAACCACCTACCGCGCTCTTGGGCACGCGAGGCGTACAAGAACTACAGCCCGACGCCCGATCACCCGGTCGTGTTCGTCTCCTTCTGGGACGCGTGGACCTACGCGGGCTGGGTCGGCGCCCGCCTGCCGACGGAGGCCGAGTGGGAGCTCGCGGCGCGCGGGACCGACGGGCGGAAGCACCCGTGGGGCGACGAGAAGGCGAGCGCGGGCGGCTTCTATCGAGCGAACTACGGCACCGGCAAGCCGGGCGCCGATGGGTTCGAGACGACCGCGCCGGTCGGCAGCTTCCCCAAGGGCGCCTCGCCGTTCGGGTGCCTCGACATGGCAGGCAACGTCTTCGAGTGGTGCGGCGACTTCTACAGCTCGAAGTGGTACGACCAGATGCCCAAGAAGGACCCGAACAACATCGCGCCGGCGGCGCCGAAGCACTCGGTGCGAAGCGTCCGGGGCGGCTCGTGGTCCGACCGGAGCAGCCTCCTCCGCTCGAGCTACCGCGACTACCGCAAGCCGGAGACCCAGGGCGCCATGATCGGCTTCCGGTGCGTGATTCCCGCCCCGCAGAAGTGAGGCTGACCCCGAGGCCCAGATCCGCAGATGCCCCGGGTCCTTCTCGACGTGATGATGTCGACGCGGGACGACGTGGAACCGCCGGACTCACCATGCCGCACGGCGTTGACACTTCTCCGAAAGGCGGATTAGAATGTCCGTCCGCCCGGTTGTGAAAAAAGTCACAAGCCCGCAAACCAGCCGTCCTTAACGTAACCGCGACGCTCACGCTAACGTCCAGCGTGCGGAGGAGATAGGGCGAACATGGCGAATCCAGCGCCGAGAGGGTTCCGAGAAGGTCCGTACGACATCGGGACTCTGAACAAGGTCTTCGCGGTCTCCAGCATCGCGATGCTCATCTCGCTGGTTCTGCTCGTCTGGGACGACTACGCCCGCGAGTGGAAGCACGTGCAGGGCGAGTTCCGCGAGATCGAGATCGAGCGGGCCGAGACCGCTCTGGCCGCGGAGCGTGCGCGGCTCGAGGCCGAGGACGCGAAGCGCCTCGGGGAGCTCGAGGCCGCCCTCGCCGCCGGCGAGAAGTCGATCGCGTCGAGCGAGTCCGAGATCGCGCGGATCGAGGCCGAGATGCGGCTCACGAACGCGACCGTCCAGCGACTCGGGCTCGACTACGCCAACCTCAAGTCCGAGGTCGACGCCCTCGACTACGAGATCTCGGTCTACGACGAGCACCACGACCCCCGCCAGGATGGCGCCGTCACCCGCCGCAAGCGGATGAAGGCGGAGCTCGACGCGATCTTCATCGCGAAGGAAGAGGCGGACACGACCCTCCTCGCGCAGAAGGAGGCGCTCGCGAAGGTCTACGCGACGAAGACCGAGGCCGAGGCCGCCCTCGCCGAGATCAACACCGAGGCGGTCCGTCTCGAAGGCGCCCTCGACAAGATCGCCCACAAGGTGATCAACGATCTCATGCTCGACGCGCCGCTGCTCGACTTCGTCGCGCCGACCCTCAAGATCGACCAGATCGTCCTGCCCCATCTCCAGGACGACCTCTACTTCGCGAAGATCTACAAGGTCGACCGCTGCCAGACCTGCCATCTCGCGATCGATCGCGCCGGTTACGGTGAGGAGGTCCCCGAGGTCTTCCGGACGCACCCGAACCTCGACCTCTACATGTCGGCCACCTCGAAGCACCCCAAGGGCAAGTTCGGGTGCACGATCTGCCACGACGGGATGGGCCACGCGGTCGATTTCGTCCGCGTCGCGCACATGCCCGACGTCGAGCCGCTCGACAAGAGCCATCAGCCGGCCGACGACGATCACGTCGGCGGCGGCGGCCACGGCGGCGAAGGCTGGTTCGACCGCCCCGACCGCGAGCGCTGGCACGAGGAGCTCGACTGGCACCAGCGCCACCACTGGGCGGAGCCGATGGTCCCGCTCTCGCTCGTCGAGGCGCGTTGCATGAACTGCCACGCGACCAACCGGCCGCTCGAGGGCGCCGACACGCTCAACGCCGCCCGCAAGACGATGGAGAAGGCCGCCTGTTACGGCTGCCACAAGATCCGCGGCTACGATGCGATGCCGAAGCCGGCGCCGCCGCTCACCCACGTCGGCGACAAGCTCGACCACGACTGGGTCTTCGCCTGGCTCAAGAACCCGCGCCACTTCCGGCCGTCCACCTACATGCCGCGGTTCTTCGACCTCGACAACGTCGATGAGATCGAGCGCTACGGGGAGGAGGCGATCTTCTACCCGGCGCGCCAGAACCTCGAGGCGCTCGCGATCACCGACTACCTCTACTCGGTCTCCGGCAACCGCGGCTACCAGACGGTGGACGGCGGCGACGCCGAGGCCGGTGAGGCCTCCTTCCACGAGCTCGGTTGCGCCGCGTGCCACGTCAACGACGGCAGCCCGCTCTCCGAGACCGACGCGACCCAGGAGTACGGTCCCGAGCTCTCGCGCATGGCCGAGAAGCTCGCATCCGGCGGCGGCGCGACGTGGGTATACAACTGGGTCCGCGACCCGAAGCACTACTACGCCGACGGCAACATGCCGAACCTGCGGCTCACCGAGGACGAGGCGAAGGACATCGCCGCCTACATCACGTCGCTGAAGAAGAACGGGGCCGCGAAGGCGACCGTGCCCTTCGCCCTCGACGACGGGATCGACACCTCGGGCACCGACCCGCGCACCTACCGGGACATGCTCCGCGCCCTCGCGATCGAGCACCTCCGCGATCGCCTCACCGCGAGCGCCGCCGAGAAGGAGATCGGGCGCTGGAAGGCGGAGGCCGGCACCGACGCGAAGCTCGACGCGCGCCTCATGAGCTACGTCGGCGAGCGGACGATCAATCACTACGGTTGCTTCGGCTGCCATGACATCCCGGGCTTCGAGGGACGGCTGGGCATCGGCGCCGAGCTCTCGACGATCGGCAGCAAGATCCTCAGCCAGTTCGATTTCGGCCACGTCGCGATCGAGCACTCGCGGATGGACTGGATCGCGCAGAAGCTCGACGAGCCGCGGATCTTCGACGTGACGAAGATCAAGGCCCCGCGCGACAAGCTGAAGATGCCGAAGTTCGGGTTGACGAAGGAGGAGGTGAAGGCGATCACCATGTTCCTCCTCGGCCTGACCGATCGTGAGGTCGGCCCGCACTACGAGTACAACCCCGGCGAGCGCCAGCGGGCGCTCACCGAGGGGCGGCACCTCATCGAGGACAAGAACTGCATCGCGTGCCACTACTTCGAGGTGCCTCAGTGGAGCCTGGTCCTCGAGCGCGACGCGACCGAGGACGAGCCCGCCGAGCGGCGTGAGATCTCGTTCCAGGGACTCAAGCTCCTCGACACGCGGCCGCTTCAGAGCTTTGATTACCACGAGGCGGCCGAGGAGGGCGAGGATCCGCTGGTCGACCCCGAGGAGCCGATCCCGTTCCCGGTCAACTTCGAGCTCTGGAGCGCGGTTCCGAGCCTCGGTCTGCCTGCCGGCGCGACGTTGAATCTCACCTACAACGCCCCGCCCAAGACGCCGGAAGAGGACTACGAGCCCGAGCCGACCTGGCTCCTCGAAGCCGGCGCCGAGTCGATCGGCTTCGACCGGGTCGACATGATCAAGTCCGGCGGTCTCGGCGGTCGCCTGGCCGAGCAGGTCACGAGGCGGGCGCTCCTCGACGCGGACGGGATCGATCTCGAGAACCTGGTCGAGACGGCCGCGGGCGAGAACGAGCTGACGCCCGAGGACCTCTTCGGCGACTACGGCCCGATCGTGATCGCGAGCCGGTCGTTCATCCCGCCCGTCCTCAACGACGAGGGCGAGAAGGTCCAGCCGCGCTGGGTCGCCGACTTCCTCCGCGAGCCGTACACCCTGCGACCGCAGGTGGCGGTGCGGATGCCGAACTTCCACCTGAGCGAGACGCAGATCCGGACGCTCTCGGACTACTTCCAGGCGAAGGCCGAGCTCGACCTGATCGCCCAGACCGAGCAGGCGCTCGGCGTCGACCCGGACGGCGCCCTGATCGCCGGGTCGATCAAGGCTCGGGTGAAGGAGGGAGCGTACGTCGGCAAGTTCGCGCAGCTCACCACCGACATCCAGAAGGTGCTCGCCGACAACGGCGCCGAGCACTTCTTCCAGCTCAGCTTCACCGAGTCGGCGCTCAACTGGACGATCAACCCCGCGCTGCTCCGACACGACCCGATGTCGGTTCGTCACGAGGAGCAGTACCTCCTCGAGCGTGAGAAGAAGCACCCGGGCTGGCTCTCGCTCGGACGCGAGCTCTTCGAGGACGCGAGCATCAACTGCGCCTCGTGCCACGTTCAGCAGGGTCGTCCGCCCGGCGGCGAGCCACGGACGTGGGCGCCCGATCTGGGGCGCGTTCGGTTCCGCCTCACCCCGTCGTGGGTCGAGCGCTGGATCGCGAACCCGAAGAAGATCGTCCCCAGCACGAACATGCCGTCGCTCTTCCCGGTCGGGGAGAAGCGATACCAGGAGATCCTTCCGCTCTCACGGGAGGAGCAGATCGCGGCGATCCGCGACTACCTCATGACGGGCCTCGTCGGCGGCGTCGAGTCGGTGCCGCGGGATCCGAAGGCCGGCTCCGACGTCGTCGTGACCAGCTCGGCGATCGATCTGGCCAGCGTGACGTCGGTCAAGTTCGGGGACCGTGCGGTGAATGAGGGCGACGCAGGCTTCGTCCGAGTCAAGGGCCGCGGAGGCCGGACCACCGCCCTCCGCGTGCGGGTTCCCGCGGGGATCTCGGGCACCGTGTGGCTCGAGTGCACCGACGGACGCTACGTCGCCCGCACCAGAATCGACGTTCAGTAGCGGTCCAGGCGACCGCTCGGCCCGGGAGCTCGGGCCGAAGGAGGAGAGATGGTGAAGAGGTTCCTGACCGCCGCGATCGCGGCGACGATGATCCTGGGCGCGACGAGCGTGTTCGGGGCGCCTCCCGGCTACGACGCGGTCGAGGTGAAGGACGGCGGCACGATCAAGGGTCGCGTGGTCTTCGGCGGCGACGCCCCCGAGCGCAAGAAGCTCGAGGTGACCAAGGATCACGAGGCGTGCGGCAAGGATGCCAAGCTGAGCGACGAGCTCACCGTCAACGCCGAGAACAAGGGCATCCAGTGGGCCGTCGTCTACGTCAAGAAGATCAAGAAGGGCAAGGCCTGGCCCGAAGGCAGCATGAAGCAGACCTACGACCAGAAGGCCTGCGTCTTCACCGAGCACGTCAAGGTCATCCCCGTCGGCTGCACCCTCGAGATGAGCAACTCCGACGCGGTCCTCCACAACGTGAAGGCCGCGAGCATGAAGACCAACTTCAACGAGTCGATCCCCGCGAACGACAAGATCGAGCAGACGTTCAACTTCGACGAGCAGGTCAAGCTCGAGTGCTCGGTCCACCCGTGGATGAGCAGCTACCTCTTCGTCAGCGAGCACCCGTACGCGGTCGTCACCGACGCGGACGGAAACTTCGAGCTGACCGACCTCCCCAAGGGCAAGTACAACATCATCGCCTGGCAGGAGACGCTCGGGAAGCACGACAAGAAGGGCGAGAAGGTCGAGATCAAGGGTGGCGACACCCAGGAGCTCGAGCTCAAGTTCGAAGGCAAGTAGCGCCGATCGCCGGCTGAGCGGGGTCGTCACGCGACCCCGCCGGTCCGGTTCGGAGGAAACCAGGTGGCAGACAACGAGTCCGCCGGCGCGGCGAAGCCCGCCGACGACGCGAAAGACGCACCCGCGAAGCCCGAGGCGGCGGCGAAGGAAGCCGCCGCCAAGGCCGATGCGGGCAAGGCGGTCAGCGAACCGGCGGCCAAGGCCCCGGCGGCCAAGGCGCCCGCCGCGAAGAAGCCCGTCAAGAAGGCGGTGAAGAAGGCGGCCAAGCCGAAGAAGGCCAAGGCGAAGAAGGAGCCGCTCCCGCCCGCGCTCATCCCGGTCGGGCGTCGCGACTTCCTCTCCTGGGTCGGCGTCGGCTGGGGCGCCATGCTCGCGAGCGCGGCCGTCAGCGGCGCGGTGCTTCAGCGCTTCCTGTTCCCGAACGTCCTCTTCGAGCCGCCGACCACGTTCACCGTCGGCTTCCCGGACGAGTACGGCGACGGCGTCCACGTGAAGTGGAAGGGCGCCTACGGGATCTGGCTCGTCCGGACGCCCAGGGACGATGTGCACGAGAAGCCGGGCTTCTACGCGCTGTCGGTCATCTGCACCCATCTGGGCTGCACGCCCAACTGGCTCTCCGCCGATCTCAAGTTCAAGTGCCCGTGCCACGGCAGCGGTTTCCGCCAGACCGGGATCAACTTCGAGGGCCCGGCGCCGCGTCCGCTCGAGCGGCACCGCATCGTCTGGGCTCCCGACGGCCAGATCATGGTCGACAAGGGCAAGAAGTACCAGCAGGAGCTGGGACAGTGGGCCGACCGCGAGGCGTTCCTCGCTTACGGCTAGGCTGACCCGGGTAGAGACACTTCGTCGCACGGCGTCGTCCAGGGGGGAAGGCGCCACACGCTCCTCGCAGCGAGACCGAATCGATGGCTCTGACAGACAAGCTCGTGAGTACGGTCACCGAGTCGCAGGTCTGGAAGTCGATCTTCCGGCACGGCATGCCGGACACCCCACGCAACCAGGCGCTGGCGGTGCTCTCGAACGTCTTCCTTCACCTGCACCCGATCAAGGCCAGGAAGAGTGGGATCAAGCTCCAGTACACCTGGTGCATGGGCGGGATCTCCTTCTTCCTGTTCCTCGAGCTGGCGGTGACCGGCATCCTCCTCATGTTCTACTACCGGCCGACGGCCGAGTACGCGTACATGGACATCGAGGCGCTCGGCGACCACGTGCCGATCGGGATCATGCGTGAGCTCCACCGATGGGGCGCGCACCTGATGGTCCTGGCGGTGTGGCTCCACATGTTCCGGGTGTTCCTCACGGGATCCTACAAGCCACCGCGGGAGTTCAACTGGGCCGTCGGCGTCATTCTGTTGACGCTCACCCTGCTGCTCTCCTTCACCGGGTACCTGCTTCCGTGGGACCAGCTCGCGATCTGGGCCATCACCGTCGGGTCCAACATGGCTCGAGCGACCCCGTTCCTGGGACACGAGGGCCCCGGCGCGTCGCTCCTGATGCTGGGGGACATCCCGCTGGTTCACGCGGGAGACGATGCGAGATTCGGGCTGATCGCTGGCCGGGCCGTCGGTGAGGCGGCTCTCCTTCGCTTCTACGTCCTGCACTGCATCGCGATCCCGTTCGTCGTCATGATCCTGATCTCGATCCACTTCTGGCGAGTCCGCAAGGACGGCGGGATCTCTGGACCTCTGTAGACGAACCGACGCATCGGTCGTCCTCGGGGGGAGGGCGGCGGCTCGAGTCAGCACGCAGACCTAGCGACGCTCGCTAGATCCTCTTTCGGAGAATGGAATGGTCGAAGCGGCCAAGGCCATCGTCACCTTCCTGACCCAGCCGGAGTGGTTGATCACCCTCTCCGGGATCGCGATGGCTCTCTTCTTCTGGAAGAGGGACCAGCTCGTGCATCCGCGGGTGATGCTGCCCGTCGCGCTGGCGTCGACGCTCTTCTTCGTGCTCTCGTGCCTGAACGACAACTTCCGCGCGATCGTCACGAAACCCGACAACATCCCGATCGTCCTGCTCCTGGTCTTCGTCGGCTTCCTGTTCTGGCTGGCGATGTATCAGGCGGTGGAGAACGACAAGCGGATCGCGAACGGGTTGCCGCCTCAGGAGGCGGCCGACGAGCCCGCGAAGGTCACGGTGTGGCCGAACCTCGTCTACACCGAGATGATCTGCATCATCCTGATGACGGTCGGGCTGGTCATCTGGAGCGTGTTCATCAAGGCGCCGCTCGAGGAGCCGGCCGATCCGTCCGACTCGCCCAACCCGTCGAAGGCGCCGTGGTACTTCCTGGGTCTCCAGGAGATGCTCGTCTACTTCGACCCGTGGCTCGCCGGCGTGGTCTTCCCTGGCCTCATCATCGTCGGCCTCGTCGCCATCCCGTTCATCGACCGTAACCCCAAGGGCTCGGGCTACTACACGTTCGCCGAGCGGAAGTTCGCGATCAGCGTCTTCTGCTTCGGGTTCCTCGTCCTCTGGGTCCTGATGGTCATGCTCGGGACGTTCCTCCGCGGCCCGAACTGGAACTTCTTCGGCCCGTACGAGCACTGGGACGTCCACAAGCTCGTGCCGCTGACGAACGTCAACCTGTCCGAGTACATCTACGTGAAGTGGATGGGCCAGCAGCTCCCCGAGAGCATCCTGGTTCGTGAGGGGCCAGGCTTCGTCCTGATAGGCCTGTACTTCCTCGCCCTGCCGCCGTTAATGGCGAAGACGTTCTTCAAGAACTTCCTGCGAGACCTCGGGTTCATCCGCTACAACCTGATGGCGTTCCTCTTCCTGTTCATGCTGTTCCTTCCGATCAAGATGGTGCTTCGGTGGACCATGAACCTGAAGTACATCGTCGCCATCCCCGAGTGGTTCTTCAACATATGACCGACGCGGCGGCCGACGGTGCCCGCGAACCGACCGCTTCGAGCGGTCCGGACCGGGCGCCCGCCGCCGGCTCGAACGACGACCCCTCCCCACCGGACGCGCCTCCCTCCGGAGACGCCTCCGCCCACCCGACGAGCAGTACCGACGTGAGCAGCCCGACAGCCGACACCGCCTCGCCGACCGATGGCGAGACCGCGCCCGACGCCAGCCCGACCGCCGACGCCGCGACCGCGCCAGCTCCGAAGCCTCTCCCGGCGCCGGCGGATCCGCTCGCCGGTCCGCCGGAGCTCGACGCGGAGATCGATGAGCCAAACACCCGCACGATGGTGCTCCAGCTCTTCATCTTCCCGTTCCTGATCGTGCTGATCTGCGTCGCCGTGTTCCTGTTCTTCGGCCTGGCGGCCGGCTCGAACAAGACCTACCGCCAGTACATCGCCGAGGTCCGTCAGGGCGGGACGAGCCAGCGCTGGCAGGCGGCGTTCCAGCTCGCCAAGCGCCTCCAGGAGGCCGACGCGGCCGGCGAGACCGACTTCTTCGGTTCCGAGGACGTCAACGAGACGATCCTGATCTTCCAGGCGGCCAAGAACGACGACCCGCGGGTCCGGCAGTACCTCGCGCGGGTCCTCGGGCGCCTCGGCGATCCGAAGGTGCTTCCGGTCCTGCTCGAGGTGGTCCGCAACGAGGAGGAGGCGAGCGAGACCCGCTTCGCCGCGATCTTCGGCGTCGGGATGCTCGGCGGGAAGGCGACGAGCGCCGTCCCCGAGCTCGCGCCGCTGCTCCGGAGCGAGGATCAGTACGTCCGAACCGTCACCGTCTATGTCCTGGGCTACATCGGCGACCGCTCCGTCGTTCCGCAGGTGGAGCCGCTCCTCGACGATCCCGACCAGAACGTCCGCTGGAACGCCGCCCTCGCCCTCGCGCGGCTGGGCAGCGATGCGGGGCTGGCGGCGATCGAGTCACTCCTCGAGTGGAAGCCCTCGGGCGAGCCGCCCGCCGGGCTCGGCTGGGACGCCATGTTCACCGACGTCGGGGCGTACCAGCAGAGCCACCGGCGCGAGCTGGTGAAGGGCGCCCTCGCGGCCGTGGCCGCCCTTCGCGCGGAGGAGCTGCGCGAGCGCGTCGAGCAGCTCACGTCCGATCCCGATCCGATCGTCGCCGACGCGGCCCGGAAGGCGCTGGAGGCGATCGACGCGCCGGCCCTCGTGCCTGCCACCGCCGACGACCCCGCGGGGGCCGGCGAGACCGCGCCCCCGGGCCAGTGAGCGCGAGCCCCGATCCGGCTGCGGCCGACACCGCCGCCGCCGACGAGCCGTCCGCACCGCCGGAAGACGCCGAGACCGAAGGGCGAGGTTCGTCGGCGTCGAGCATCGTGTTCGGAGCGGTGGCCGTCTTCTTCGCGGCATCACTGATCGACTTCGTCCTGGGCTTCCCGATCTTCACCGGGCTCGCCCTCTTCGCCGCCGGCCTCTTCGCCCTGGTCGGCGTCCAGTGGCTGCTCTGGCGGGCGTTCTTCCCGAGCCTGCTCGCGGAGGCGGGCACCGGGGAGGCGCCGAGACTGCCGTCGGACCTGCCGCCGTCGTGAGGCTCTTCTACACCGGTCTCGCCTTCTGGTGCGCCGCGGCGCTCCTCGCCGCCGCCGCGATCGGGATCGGCGCCCGCCGCTTCGAGGCCACCTCGACTCAGGTCCACATCCTGGTCGGTCTCTTCGCGTCGATCTTCGCGTGCCTGACCCACTCGGTCGTCTTCGCGCACCTGATCGGCAGCGGGATCACCGTGAAGGATGCGGTCAGCAGCCACGGCCTCGACCCGCAGATCGTCCGCCGGACGAAGAAGTTCAAGGGCCGCTCGTTCCCGTTCGCGCTCTTTGCGGCCCTCGCCGCCGTCGCGGCGGCGCTCGCGGGCGGCGCGGCGTATCGCGCGCCCGACCCCGGGGTCACCCACGCGATCGTGGCCGCCGTCGCGATCGTGCTCAGCCTCGTCGCGTTTCCGATCGAGGTGAAGGTGCTCCACGAGAACACGAAGCTCCTCCGCGAGGTCGACGGCCTCGTCCGCCGCGCGCAGGCGTCCGCCGCGGCCGGGACGGGCGCCCCCGAGCCGCCCGCGACCGCCGAGCGCGTCTGATCGAGATTCTCAGATGCTCGCGGCCTCCCCGATCGTGATGGGGGTATGAGCATCCCCGACCGACCGACACCGATTCCGACCCCGGAGGAGCGCGCGGCGAGAGTCGCCGCGACGATCGGAATGATCGCGCTCGCTCCGCCCATCCTCGTCGGCGTCGTCTCCCTCGACGTCGCGTTCACGATGGGCGTTCTCACCGGGACGGCCTTCCTCTTCGTCCCCATCTTCGCGTACATCGGCCTCCAGTGGCTGCTCTGGCGGGCCTTCTGTCCCGATCTGCTCATCGAGGCGTCGGCGGAGCTTCGTCAGGAGTAGACGCCGAGCGAGACCGCCATCCAGGCCGCCGAGGCCTCGCCGATCAGCACCATCGCGGTCGCGGCGTAGAGGATCCCGGTCGCCGACTGGGTCGAGCGGATCCGGACCGTCTCCCAGATCATGTAGCCGACGACGAGCGGCCCGACGAGGCCGAAGAGGATCCGGGGCAGGATCACGACGGACTCGCGGATCACCAGGCTCTTGGTGCCCCCGTCGATCCCGGCGCCGGCGAGCCAGAGGCCGGCGCCGCAGACGACGACGCGGAACGCGAGCGCGGCGAGGAACAGGGCGGTCAGACGCTTGAGCGGGGTGATCGCGAGCCGGGGCAGGATCAGGTAGAAGTGGCCGAGGATCATCGCGAGCAGGGTGACCCCGCCGAGGAGCGCCTGGCCGACCCCGCTGGAGACGGCGAGCGCGATCGACGGGGCGACCCGCCCGCTCGCTCCGTTCGCCGCCGGCGCGGCGGCGGCGTTCTCGCCGGCGAGGCGGGCGGCCTCGACGCCGCCCACGACGACCGCCGCCATCGCCAGCCCGGCGCCCGCGATCACGAACGCCCGCGCCGCGGCGAAGCGGTCCCCTCGAAGGCTGGCCATGTGGACGACGACGGCCAGCGCGGCGGCGCCCGCCAGCCCCGGACCGAGCGGGCCGGCCGACGCCCCGGCGAGCCCGAGGCCGATCGCCGCGCCGAGGAATCCGAGGACGAACACGCCGTTCACGACGAAGAACCGCCGGCCGGCGTCCTTGATCGGGACGATCGTCAGGCCGACGAGCATGCCCGCGGCCGTGTGGAGGGCGAGCAGAGCGAGGACGGTGGCGATCACGACGTCGTCACGGTAACCGGCGCCCCGGCGCTCAGGCGCTGCAGCGGAGCGCGACGAGCGTGATGTCGTCGTGGGGTACGGCGCTCCCTCGGAACGCCTTCAGCTCGTCGTGGATCTTGTTGCAGAGCGCCTCGGGCGGAAGGTGACCCCACTTGCCGAACATGCCGACGAGGCAGTCGAGGCCGAGCTCCTCGAGCCCCTCGTTTCGCGCCTCGGTCACGCCGTCGCTGTAGAGGAGGATCTGGTCGCCCGGCGCCAAGATGATCTCTTTCTCCTGCATCATCTCGTTCGCCCGCGCGATCACCGCGAGCGCGACTCCGCCCGAGCGGGTGCACTCGGTCTTGCCGCACTCGCCGTAGGCGGCCGCCGCGCTTCGATACGCGGCGATCGAGGTCGGGTCGACCCCGGGCGGCGCGGGCGCCTGGTGGCGATAGACGAGGACGTGCTCGTGTCCGGCCGGCGTGAAACGGAAGCTCCGGTGCCGCGCCCACCAGTTGCAGACGAGCGCCGTCATGAACATGCCGCGCTTGACCGAGCCGCAGAGGAGCGTGTTGAGGTTCTGAAGGATCGGCGTCGTCGAGGTCGGCACGCCCTGGCTCGCGATGAGCGAGTGGAGCACCGTCCGCGCCATCGTCATGACCATGCCGGCGCCGACGCCCTTGCCCGACACGTCGCCGATGCAGATCGTCAGGCTCTCTGTCGTGTCGGCGTGAGGGAGGAAGTCGTAGTAGTCGCCGCCGACCTCGCGGGCCGGCACCATCAACCCCCAGATCTGAAGGCCGTCGACGTCGGGGAACGACTTCGGCAGGAGCTGGCGCTGGATCTCGGCGGCCCGGTCCATCTCGTGGGCCATCCGGGCCTGCTCGGTCGCGGCCAGGTAGAGCTTCGCGTTGACGATCGCGACGGCCGCCGAGCCGGCGAGCGACTCGAGCAGCTCGAGGTCGGTCGGCCCGAACTCCTTGTTCGACATCTTGCTGTCGATGTAGAGGAGCCCGATGACCTCCCCCTTCTCGAGGAGCGGCACGCACATCACCGACTGGAGCTCCATCTGCACGATCGAGACGCTCGTGCTGCCCGAGTCGCTCGTGTCGGTGAGCACCTGCGCCTTCTTCGCCTTGATGGCGGCCTCGGCCATCGACTTCGAGAACGCGAAGTGGCTCTCCTGGAGCGTCCGCCGGCGATCGTCGCGGCCGACCTTGTAGACGAGGGTGCGCGACTCGCCCTTGCCCTCGAGGAGCATCACGTAGCCGCGCTCCGCCTTGCTGATTCCGATCGCGTGGTCGGTCACCAGGACGAGCAGCTCATCGAGGTCGAGCGTCCGCGAGAGCGACTGACCGACCTCGTAGAGCTTGGCGATGCTCTCCTTGAGCTGGAGGATCTCGTTCCGGTCGCGGTCGGCCTTGTCGAAGATCCGGCTGTTCTCGATCGAGACGGCGGCCTGGCGGGCGAGCGCCTGGACCAGGCGCATCGCCTCCTTCGAGAGCGACTCGACCTCGTCAGTGCTGTCGACGTAGATCACGCCGCCGACCCGCTCCTCGCCGCGGTCGCCGCCGCCGAAGATCAGCGGGACGCAGATCAGGGTGCGAAGCCCGAGCGAGGCGATCGAGGCGCTCGCGTCGCCGCCGGCGATCGCGTCGGTCATGAAGACCGCCTCGCCGCCCTGGATCACGCGCTTGATCATCGTGGTGGAGAACTCGCGACTGCTGAGGGTCTCCTGCGTGATCCCGACCCCGACCTTGAACCGGAGCTTGCTCCCGTCCTCCATGAGCATGATGAAGCCGCGCTGGGCGCCGGTGATGTCGATCACCGAGGCCATGATCGCGGCGAGCAGCTCCTGGGGATCCAGGATCGAGCTGATCTTCTGGAAGGTCTCGATGACCCGGGAGTCGAGCGCGCCCGGCGGCGGCAGCGTGACGGTCGGAGCCGTCGTCGCCGCCTCCCCGTCGAGCGACCCGATGATCGAGTCGACCTTCTTGCGGATCTCCTCGAGGATCCCGAGGTCGTCGGGGTCCACGGCGCTCCCCTCTACCCGTCCACCAGCTCGAGGTTTGCCCCGGCGATCACCTTCCGGGTGCCGCGTTCGGGGAACAGGACGATCCAGCAGGCGGCCTGGCTGCTGTGATAGAGGATCCGGCCCCGCTCGCCGGCCGCGATCGTGGTTCCATCGGCGAACCGCTGGTCCCGGCTGATCCGGACGACCGCGCCGGCTCCGATCTCGTTCGTCGGCTTGCTCGCGCCCACGGGCTCTCTGCCTCCTCGCGGTGACGACGGACGCGGCCGATCGATGTACCGGTCGCGGCCGGTGATGATAGCCCTGCGACGGCGCGGCAGCAAGCTGAGCCGCGCCCTTCTTGCAACCCCCCCTGGCAGGTGCTAACATTTTGGACTCGGTCGGTTACGGAAGTCGAGGAGGCGAGCAACAGCCCGTGACCAGAGCGCTGGCGGCGGTCGTGATCCCGGCGGTGCTCGTCCTGGTCGCGGGGTGTCGGCTCGTCGGTCCGGGTCAGCCCGGGTTCCCGTGGGACTACCGCGGGTTCGCCCTGGTGACGACGCGGACCGACCTCGATCCCACCGTGCCTCACCCCGGCGTGCTCGTCGTCCTCGCGAACGACGAGGGGGTCGAGGGGGTGCGGCGGGCCGGGCCTCACGACCCTGGTAGTGTCCTGGTGGCCGTCGGTTACGAAGGCGTGCGCCGCGCCGACGCGGACGACACGGCGGTGACCATCGGAGAGCGACGCACGGTCTGGACGATGCGAAGAGTCGCCGCCCCGCGAGGAGACGACTCCGGATGGCGCTTCGGAGCCCACGCCGGGGAGACGCTCAAGCGCCTTCCCGCGGATGGGTGCGCCGGATGTCACGCGCGCGCCGTCGAGACCGATCACGTGTTCAGCCGCTGGGCCGAGTGACCGAGGCGGAGGATCGGTGGACGACCACGTCGCCAGGACGGTGCGGGACCTGAACTCGAAGATCGGGCTCGTGCGCAAGTACGCCGCCCGCGACCTGGGCCGCTACTGCGACCCGGCGACGATCGAGGCGCTCCTCCACGCCCTCGCCGATCCCGAGCCAGAGGTTCTCATCGAGGTCGTCGAGTCGCTCCGTCGCCTCGGCGACAAGCGCGCCATCGAGCCGCTCCGCCGGTTCGCGCGCGCCGGCGCCGGCAGCCTCAGCCAGGCCGCCCTCGGCGCGGCCGTCGAGCTCGAGTCGGGCAACGTGCGCCCCGTCCGGCCCGGCCCGATCAGCGACCCGGACACCGCCGCGGAGATGCTCGCCGGCCTCAAGGGCGAGCCGGCTCCACCGACGTCGCAGAAGCGTCCGCCGCGCGCGGGCGCCCGGTCGCGGCGCCCCGACACGGCCGTCGATCCCGGCTTCAACCTGACCGAGACCGACCCCGCCCTCCCGCCGCTCGCCGCCGCCGCGACCGAGGAGCGGCCGATTCGCGGCGCGATCCAGAAGCTCACCGAGACGGTCGACCGCCCGATCGTCCGCCTCGACGACCCGAACGACGACCTCCTCGACGAGACCGAAGAGGTCGAGCCGCCGATCCCGCCGAGCGCGCGGCGCGAGGAGACCCCGCCGCCCGACTCCTTCGACGAGCCGCCGAGCGAGGACTACCACGGGAACGAGCTGCCCGACCCCTTCGACTCCGACGACCTCGACGACGACGACGAGGACTTCCTCGGGGGCGCGCCGAGCGAGCGGAACCTTCCGACGGCGCCTCGCGCCCCCACCTCGGGGAGCGAGTCCGCCCGCCGCCGGGCGACCCTGGTGACCGAGGCGATGCAGGGGACGGACGCGGTCGTGGCGGCGCGAGACTACGGCTTCAAGATCACCGTCCCTCTCCTCGGCGGGAAGCGTCGCCAGAAGGTGCGCGTCGTCTTCGAGAACTCCGATCCCGAGGGCGACAAGGTCATCCTGATCCACTCGGTCTGCGGGAAGTCGAGCCCGGTCAACTATCGATGGGCGCTCGATGCCAACCGGAAGATGATGTACGGGCGCATCGCCCTCCGCCACGACCGCGGCGGCGAGCGGTTCATCGTCCTGAACACGCTGCTGGAGTCGACGGCCGACCCGTTCGACCTCCGCAAGAACGTCCTCGCGATCGCCGACAAGGCGGACTGGATCGAGCGCCAGCTCTCGCCCGTCGACCGCTACTAGCCCGGATAGGGGCCATCGGGCTCGCCTTCGGCGAGCAGATGGCACCACGGAGGCACGGAGACACGGAGAAGCGACTGCGTGCGCCGTATCCCGGCTCGGACCGAGCCGACCGGCTCCAGGGATGGCTGGCTCCCTCTCGGTCTCGGTCGCGCGAGGCGACGGGAACCAAGAGAAGGAGGAAGGAGCGGCGGGGTCCGTGCGCGACGTGGCGTCATCCGAAGCTGCTCCGTGCCTCCGTGCCTCCGTGGTTCCATCTCTCATCGACCTGAGGACGAGCCGAGTGCGCGCGGGGCGTCCGGTTATCCGACGAACCTCGATGCAACCCCCGTCATCGCCACCAGTTGACATCGACCCAGCCAAAACCCCACAACCCCAGACGTCAAGACATCTTGACGGCGTCGGGAGGGCGCTTGGTTGGCGGATTCCGCCATGATCTCGTTCAGTACGTGACGCTCCTAACCCGGTGTTTGGTAGTGGTTTCTGGCAGACTTGTCGTATTTCGCGTATGCTGACTCTACTGCCGCACCTGGCAGTGATCGAATCGCCTAACTCGCTACACCGGGGTAACCTACAATGGTCCAGCGCATCGTCATCCCCGTCCCGGGGGTCTCGGGACGGTCTCGGGGAGTCCCTGCCCAGTCCGGCAGCCATACTCGCTTTGATACTCACATCTTGGAGAGCTTCGACGAGGAGCTCCTCGGCGCCATCCCCGGCCGCATGGGCGCGGTCGACGATGACCCCGAGCAGCTGCTCCGCACCGAGTTCTTCGACGCCGACCGCATGCGAGGCCACCTCGAGCGGTTCGAGGAGCTCCTCGGGGCCGAGAGCCACCTCGCGGCGCTTCGCTTCGACCCGATCCGGGTCGCCCAGATCTGCGAGCGCGAGAGCCTCCCGCCGGTCGGAGCCGGAGCCGGCGACGACGCGGCCCGGCGGAAGCTCTTCGAGAAGCTCTGCTGCCCGGTGACCCTGCGCAAGGCCAAGCGGACGATCGAGCACGCCTACCGCGAGAGCGCCCGCCGGCTCGAGCGCGCGACCCGCGCCGCCATCCGCAAGGCTGCCAAGAACAGCCGCAACCCCGGACGCCGTTGCCGCGGCCGGCCGCCCGCCGAGCTGCCGAAGGGCGCGCGCTGGGCCGATCCCGCCGAGGCGCGCAAGGATCTCCTCGCGGTGACCGCCGCCCTGATCCACCTGACGGCCCACCGGAGCCTCGGCCTTCCGCCGGAGCAGAACCCGCTCTTCGCGACCGTGCTCGAGGTGAGCTGCCGCGAGGCCGCCAAGGCGGCCAGCAAGTCGTGCGGCGTGGCGAGCCGGACCGAGAGCGCCGTCGTCGTCTTCGACGGCACCCGCGCCGACCGGGACCCCGAGGTCGTCGCCGACAAGCTCGAATCGACCGACGACGAGGTCGACGACCTGGTCACCCGCCTCGGCGGCGACCCGGCCCGCGTCCTCGCCCCGGCGATCGCGGCCATGGTCCGCAACGTCCTCCGGCCGACCCTGTCGCTCGACCACCTCCTCGCGCTGGTCGTCGGCGATCAGGCGACCCGCGGCAAGCGCCAGCGCGACGCCGCCCGCGACGACGACGACGCCGCGCGGCGGGCGCTCGACGCCGCCTTCCGCCGGGACGAGGCGCGCGCCCGCCGCCGGGGCGACGCCCGCCGGCTCGAGGCCGCCCGCCTGGCCCGCGCCGCCCTCGCGGCGCTCACGCCGGCGGAGAACGCCTTCTTCATCGCCGCCCGGCGGGCCGCCCTGCGCGACCTCCGGGCGAGCGCGGCGCTCGGCAACGCGCCGGCCGAGGTCGCGCGGGTGCTGACCGACCCGACCGACCCGCACGCCCAGCTCGGCTTCGCCGCGAGCCTGCGTCAGCTCGGCGCCGTCGAGCGCGCGAGCCGGGTCGAGCGGTTCGTCGAGCGGGTCTTCGGCGTCGCGCCCGCGCCGACGGCCGCCTGCCCGTCCGGAAAGTTCAACGCCGGCGCGGTCGGGCATCCCTCGGGTCGCTTCGACGCGGCCGCGAGCGCGTAGAAACCGATACGGATGGAGTCAGTGGCGCCGAGGGTGCCCGGGGCCGGCCCGGGCGCTCGCGGTGCCGCGGCGTGTACGGGTTGGTCGGTGACCGCCGCGCGACGGGGCCGCCGACTGGTGGGCGAAGCGATTGCCGACGGACGGGGGCCTCGGGCCTGCGCCCTGCTTCGGATGTCGCGGATTGGCCGAGCCGTCGCCTCCCGTTCGGAGCTCTTCTGGGCAGCCAGCGCGGGGGTCAGAGCGCCGGTTGCCGCTCGCTCGAAACGGGGTTGCCGCAGCAGGCCCCCCTCCCGAGCGGCAACCGGACGACACTGACCCCCACCCCAATGCCGGCCCGCGGAGAGTCGCCCGAACCCGGTCTCCGCTGGTGCGGACTCGCGAACCCACGCCCTGGATCGCGCCGACGGCCCCGGGCCCCGCTTCGGGTTCGCGAACCCACCACTTGGATCGAGCGGAGGGCCCCGGGCCCCGCATTGGGGGTCAGTGTCGTCTTCCTGCTGTCTTGGGAGGAGAGCACGCTCCGGCAACCCCGCTCCGACCAAGCAGCAGGAAGCGCTCTGACCCCCGCGCTGGCTGCCCCGGAACGTTCCGAACGGGAAACCGCGGCTCGGCCCGCCCGCCCGCTCCGAAGCAGGCCGCCCGCCCGCGGCCCTCGCCCGTCGGCAATCGCTTCGCCTGAGGTTCGGCATTGGCCTCGCACGGGGCGACGCGCGGTTGACCCCGTTTGGTAGGGTGACCGCCATGACCGAGAGCCCTGAGGCGGCCAACCAATCCGCAGCCCCCCCGACTCCGCCCCCCCTGGTCGTCGCCTCCGGGCTCCGCCGCGACTACCAGGTCGGACAGTCCACCGTCCACGCCCTCGCGGGGATCGACGTCACCATCGCCGCGAGCGAAGCAGTCGCCATCGTCGGCCGGAGCGGCAGCGGGAAGTCGACCCTGCTGAACGTGCTCGGCGGCCTCGAGCGGCCGAGCGCCGGGTCGATCACGGTCGCGGGGCACGACCTCGGCTGCCTCTCGCGGGACGAGCTCGCGGTCTACCGGCTGCGCACGGTGGGGTTCGTGTTCCAGTCGTTCCACCTGGTGCCGCACCTGTCGGTGCTCGAGAACGTGGCGTTGCCAATGATGATCGCCGGCGTCGGCTGGCTCGCCCGACGGCGGCGGGCCAAGGAGCTGCTCGAGCGGACCGGGCTGAGCGAACGGATGCGGCATCGGCCGACCGAGCTCTCCGGCGGCGAGCGCCAGCGAGTCGCCGTCGCCCGCGCCCTCGCGAACGAGCCGAAGCTGCTCCTCGCCGATGAGCCGACGGGCAACCTCGACACGAAGACGGCCGGCGAGATCATGGGCCTGATCCGCGAGGAGCGGACCCGGGCCGGGGCGGCGCTCGTCCTGGTCACCCACGAGCGCGACGTCGCCCACGAGAACGCCGAGCGGATGATCGAGCTTCAGGACGGCGCCGTGCTCTCGGATCGACCGACCGCCCCCTCCGGCGAGGTCGCCGAACAAGCAGACGCGGCGGGCGCGGAGGAGGCGGCGTGAAGCGCATCGACCTGATCCGCCTCACCCTCTCGAACCTCCGCCGCCAGAAGCTCCGCACCGCCCTGACGGTGACCGGCGTGATCGTCGGCACCGCCGCCGTGACGACGATGGTCAGCATCGGGATCGGCGTGAAGCGAAGCCTGATCGCCCCGCTCGAGCAGGCGGAGCTCCTCACCAGCCTGACGGTGCAGCCGGTGAAGCTCGACCTCGGCTCGTTCAGCTTCTCCGATCTCGGGCGCGGCGGGATGCAAAAGCTCCGCGAGCGAAAGTCGATCACCGACGAGACGATCGCCGAGATCGCGGCCATCGAGCACGTCCGGGTCGTCTACCCCGACAAGAACGTGCCGCTCTCGCTCGAGGTCGAGGGCGGGAAGATCTCGGTCGTCGGGATCGACGTCATCCCGGACGCGGCCATCACCGAGGGCATGCGCGAGGCGATCCTCGCCGGCGGGTACTGGGATCAGACCGGCCGAGGCGGGGCCGTCCTGCCGAGCAGCCGGCTCGAGGACCTCGGCGTGGCGAGCCCCGAGGAGGCCGTCGGCCGAGACGCGATCTTCCGATCGCCCGGAGCGTTCTACGAGACGAAGCCCGGCGCGGAGGTCTCCGAGAACCGGCGCCGCGTCACCGTCCCCATCATTGGCGTCTACGAGAGCCAGGCGCTCGGCCTGGCCGGCACCCGCGTCCTGCTCCCGCCCGGGGTCGGCGACGACGCCGCCGAGCTCGCCGGCCCGATCGGCAAGATGACCTTCGGCGGCCCCGTGAAGGACGGCGAGTACCGAGCCCTCTCGGTGAAGGTGACCGACTTCGAGCACCTCGACGAGGTCCGCGCCGCGATCGACGACAAGGGCTACGGCACGATGACGGCCGGCGACCTCATCGGCGTCATCGACACCGTGTTCATCGGCATCGAGGCGGCCCTCGGCCTGATCGGAAGCGTCGGTCTGATCGTCGCCTTCTTCGGCATCGCGAACACGATGGTGATGGCGGTGCTGGAGCGAACGAGAGAGATCGGAACGCTCAAGGCGCTCGGAGCCCGCGACCGCGACGTTCGCCGCCTCTTCGTGATGGAGGCGGCCACGATCGGGTTCCTCGGGGGCCTCCTCGGCGTCGGAGTCTCGAAGCTCCTCGGAGCGCTCGGCGACCTGATCGCCAACGCCTTCTTCGCCCGGGGCGAGAACCAGACCCCGCTCGACCTCTTCCAGATCTCGACCCCGCTGGCCCTGGGAGCGGTCGCGTTCGCGGTGGTGACGGCCGTGATCGCGGGAGCCTACCCGGCGTGGCGAGCGTCGCGGCTGGACCCGGTGGTGGCGCTGCGCCATGAGTAGTGATGATCGATCGGCTCACGCAGCGGCGCAGAGTCGGCTTCGCCGACGATTTCTCACGCCAGGGACGCCAAGGGGCCAAGGCCGCCAAGGGTCCCGACTCGAACATTGGCGGGCTTGGCGTGACCGTGACGCGTCGGCAATGGCTCGGCGACGCCCGAATCAATCCGAGCAATCCGCGAAATCCGCGGTTCGGTCTCTCTCGGCGTTGAGCCCAGTGGGAACCGCGGATTACGCGGATTACGCGGATTGCGAGTTGCCGGGTCCGGATTCATTGCCGTTGCGCGGGCCGTTCCAAAGGGCCGAAGGGGTCAGGTCTCGGATCTTCGCATCAAGGCCACCGTTGCAAGGATCCGAGACCTGGCGCGTGGGCTCTTTCGGCGCCGCCAACGATCACTCCGTGCCGCTGGCCGACGTCCCCACCGCGAGCCAGATCGTGGTGATCAAGACCCCGAGCCCGGCGACCGCGACGGCGCCCACGAGCCCGTCCCCACTCAGATCGAATCGGACGATCTGAATCGAGATCGCGAGGGCGCCCAGGGCTCCGAGGATCGCGAAGGCGGCGCCGATGAGCCGGTAGTCGATCCTCAGACCGGAGAACTTCGGCGCCCGATCCGGGGGCAGGGGCGCCAGCGGCCGACCGGCCTCGCGCTCGGGCGCGGCCGCAACGTAGCGTCCGACGCTCGGCGCCGGCTCCCGCCGCATCCCAGCCGACGGAGACGGCCCGCGCACCGGGTCCTCCGTCTCCCGGAGCTCACGCTTGCGCTCGGCGAGTCGATCGAGCATGTCGCGGTGCTCGCTCATGACGCCATCCTAGCCGCCACGACCAACGGGGCGAAGGGGTCAGGTCTGGTCAGGTCGGTTCCCGAACGAAACAGAGAGAGGCGCAGAGCCTCGATCTCGATCGAAGCGCTGCGCCTCTGCGTGAGGTCAGGTCATTCTCGGGGACCTGAACCGGGCGACGACGACTACCGGCCGTAGTCGATCACGCGCTCGGTCGTGTTGCCGTAGGCGTCCGTCGCGACCACCCGGACGAGCTTGTCGGGCGGGAGGTCGATCTCGACCTCGAACGCTCCGTCGGCGCCGACCTTCACGGCGGTGCCGTTCACGGTGACGACGGTCTTGGGGTCGGCCTTGCCTCCCACCTTCACGCGGGTGGCGACCTCGAGGCTCGGGCCCTTGTCGTCGATCGCGACGCGGATCCGGGCGGCTCCGACGTTGCCGGCGTTGTCGGTCGCCTCGGCAACGATCCAGTGCTCGCCGCCGGGGAGCTTGACCGTCGCCTCCCAGGCTCCGTCGGCGCCCCTGGTCGCCGGCTGGCCTCCGATGGTGACGGTCGCAATGTCGTCTCCGGGCACCTTCGTCTTCACGATGACCTCGCCGGCGTGGCGGGTTCCGTCGCCCGGGCTGGCGATCGTGACGCTCGGGGCGGTCGAGTCGCGGGCGACGCTGATCGACTGCTCGGCGCGGTTGCCGGAGAGGTCGGTCGCGACGGCGACGATGCGGTTCACCCCCTCGGCGAGGATGACGTCGACGGCGTAGCGGCCGCCGCCGAGCTCGGTCGCCTCGACGCCGAGCACCTCGACCTTGCTCACGCCGCCGTCGTCGGTCACCTGGACGACGGTGCGAACGCGGTGGCCGCGCACGGCCGAGTCGCCGGCCGGCTCGAGGAACGCGATCCCCGGCGGCGTCTCGTCGAAGAGGACGCGGATCTTGGCCTCGCCGGTCTTGCCGCGAGTGTCCGTTGCCTTGGCGACGATGGGCGTCCATCCCTGCCCGAGGTCGACGTCGACCAGGTAGGTGCCGTTGGCGCCGGGCGCCTTCCTGTCGTTGACGGTCACGTCGAGCTTTCCGGCTCCGCCGAGCGTCCGCACCTGGACGCGGATCTTCCGGGCCGACGCCGTCGAGCCGTCCTCGGGCATGAGGATCTCGACGATCGGACCGATGTTCGCCAGGTCGGAGACCGGCTTGCCGTCGGTGAGGGTGCAGATGTTCTCCTTGGGGATCATCGCCGCGTAACCGCTCTGGACGTCGGCCTCGGCGAAGCGCTCGGCGACCCGCGCGATCTTCACGATCGCGACCTTGATCCGGTCGCGGCCGAGCGACTCGCCCGTCCGCGGGTCCTTGACCGCGCTTCCCTGGGCGTAGACGTCGAACACCTGCCCGGACTTGATCCCGCCGGACGAGCCGCGGTTGATCTTGACCTCGCGCTCGGAGCTCGCGATCGCCCGGATCGGGGCGAGCTGGCCCATCACCTTGCCGACGATCTTGCGGACGCACTCGATGTAGAACTCGTCCTCCTCGTCCCCGCTGAGGCGGTCCTCGGGGCCGCGGCCGCGCGCCTTGAAGCGCTTCCGGACGTCGACCTTCTCGGCGAGGATGATCTCGCCCGTCTCGGCGTCGACGATCTTCACGTCGGCGACCATCGTCCCGCGCGGGTTGTTCAGGTAGTGGGTGGTGTTGGGGACGCTCTTGCGGTCGACCTCGAGCCGCCAGATCGACATGGTCGCGCTCAGGAGATAACGCGCGCCGATCATCTTGCCGGCCCGGACGGCCCGGTTCGGGTCGAGCGCGCCGCTCGAGCTCAGCTCCTGCTCGCTGAGCAGGCTCTCGAGCTTCACCCGCTCGACGACGGTGAACCGCCCCATCCGGACGAGGGCGCCCTCGACGCGGGTCGCGAGCCGGGTGACGCCGGCGTCGACGACGCCCGGCGACTTGAACGGCAGGACGCAGATGCTCGGTTTCTCGTCCTCGGCGCGGGCCGCAGTCGCGGGGCCGGCGAGGGCCGCCGAGAGCCCGATGATGGCCGCCATCGCAGCCACGAAGCCACTACGGCGCATAGCGTTGCGTCGAATCATCGTGATCATTGCCTCCGAGCCTGGTGCGGGGTCCCGCGACGTGGGACGCACCGACCGCCCTATCATTCAGCGGCGACTGAGATTCCACAATGGACGAAGACGCCGGAAACGCCAACCGGCCCCGGGAGGGCGCTGGCGTCGCCGGCGTCTCGCGCCTGCGAGGATCGATCTCCG
Source organism: Planctomycetota bacterium (assembly GCA_029260755.1). Lineage (GTDB taxonomy): Bacteria > Planctomycetota > J058 > J058 > JAJDCQ01 > JAJDCQ01. The sequence continues at coordinate 64,900 of JAJDCQ010000115.1, forward strand.
GGAAGAGCGACTACGCGCGCTTCTTCCGGATCTCCTTCTCGTTGATCCAGACGATCTCGGCGAGCTCGATCGACTCCAGCATGAGGGTCAGCTTGTAGTGGATGATGCGCTTGCCGTCGCGCTTCTTGTCGATCGAGGTGAGCTCGCCCGAGAAGAAGACGTCGGCGCCGACCTGCTTGCCGAAGGCCTTCGCCTGCTTCGGGTCGACCGCGCCGCTCTCCATGTACTCGATCTCGTCGAGGATGTCCTGACGCCGCTCCTTGTCCGCGGCGAACCGGAACCGGCCGCTCCGGATGAGGCCGTTGCGGATCGAGTTCATCACGTTCCGCATGTCGATGTGCTCGGAGGTCTTGTTCCGGACCTTGCTCAGGAGCACGATCAGGCGCTGGCCCTCCTTGGTCTCGTTCTGGAAGGCCTGGATGGCCGGATGACTGTTCATGTCATCGATCATCTCCTCGGCCATCATCTGGACGTCGGTCGAGCCGAAGTCCTCGGTGAGGGTCTCGACGGCCTCCTCGTCCTCGTAGGTCACCTGCTGACCGCCACATCCGGCGATCGCCAGGAGCGCGAACGTCAGCGCCAGCCCGAAACCCTTCCGCGTCGTCTTCATCGATCGTAGCTCCGTCTCGATTCGGGCGAAGCCCCGGCGCCCCGTCCGAACTCTGGACAGCGGCCGGGGCGATCCGATTCGAAGTGCGACCGACGCCGCCCCCCGAACCGTCTTCCCCCTCGTTCGTTCTGTTCTCTTCCCGACGGCCGCGTCAGACCGTCACTTGACCTCTTGCGGCCGACGTACGGCCAGCTTGAACGACTTGGCCCGCCCATCCGGCGCGGTGCCCTTGATCGGCAGGCGCTGGTGGCCGTAGATGATCTTCGGGTTCCAGTGCTCGGTGTGGCTCTGGAGCTCGAAGCCCGACTCGTCGAACCACTCGAACTCGTACTCGAAGCGGATCGTGTCGTCGTCGAGGTTGACGAGCGTCGCCTGGACCTCCAGGAACCCGCTCGTCTCGGCGTTGCGCGTCTTGATGTCCTGGATCTTCAGATCGTCGTAGAGATCCTCATCGCCGATCAGGACGTCACTCTGTCCGCTCTCGGTATCGACGTTAGCGACGTTTGCCGCCGAAGTCGAACACCCGGCGGCGGTCGTCATCAGAAGCGCCACCATCACCACCGTCACCCGCGTACTCGCCGTCATCCGAACCTCCATCATTGCTCATGCCCCACTTCGGCTCGGGAGCCTCGCCGATCTCGTCAGCGCCCTTGGCCATGTTCGCGAAGATGTTTCCGTTCACCGATCGGCAGTTGATGAAGAGCCGCCGCCCCTCGGGGACGGTGACCTTGCCGAGCTTGAGAGAGTTGAGCTTCCCGCCGCCCTGACCGTGAACGCCGATCGAGAGGTCGGGATACTCGCCGGCCGGCACGGTCACCCTCAGCACTTGTAGGTTCCTTGGTAACGTCAACCAGCTCCGCAGATCGGCCTGCTCGCTGATCTCGGTCAAGACCGCCCCGGCGACCCGGATGCCGACGTTGCCCATCACGCCGCCCGCGCCGCCGCTCTGAAGCGCCGCCTGAGCCGCGATGTAGGTCGCCGCCGCCTTGATCCCGAGCCGGACCGCCTGCTTGATGCTCAACAGCAACATCCGATCCCACAGGAACTTGATCGCGACCGCCTCGATGTTCGTCAGGGAGTAGCTCTGCGCGAGCGCGTCGCTTCCCTTGAGGAGGGTGATGTAGGCCTCCGGGGTCGGGCGGGTCTTGTACTTCGGGATCGCGATCTTGCCGTAGACGGTGTCGGTGAGGGGGTTCTTCATCAGGCCGGGGATGAAGATCGGGAAGCGGACGGCCAGCTCATCCTTCTCGGGCGCGAGGCCGCACGAGTAGAGGATGAAGACGTCGCCGGTGCCGGACTGTGGCGTCCAGTCGCCCCCGCCGAACGTCTCCTTCCACTTGTCGTAGGCTTCCTGGTCGCGGAGCTTCTTCGAGATCCGGAGGAGGTCCTCCTTGATCAGCGGGAAGCCCGGGTTCATGTCGTAGACCCGCTCGTAGGAGATCCGCGCGTTGTCGAGCTCGTAGGAGTAGCCCCGATCGGCCTGCTCCTCGTAGATCACCGCGCTCAGGTAGTGGCCGATCGCGAGGTCGTAGACGTTGCTGACCGAGTCGACGACCGCCTGTTGATCGGCCCGCGCCTTGTCGAGCTCCTCGGTCATCTTCGACATGGCCGCCGAGCAGTCGACGCTGGTGCCGTCCTCGGTCTCGCCCTCCTTCTCGCCGCGCGCCTCCTCGAGCTCCTCCTCGTACTCCTCGCGGAGCTCCTTGAGGCGCTGGTTCGTCCGGCGGATCTCGACGTGCGCCTCGTCGAGCCTCTCCTGGGTCTGACCGGCGCAGAGGTAGTTCATGCCCCAGAAGATGTGGATCAGCGCCTTCTCGAACATCTCCCCCTTGTAGGGGATCGTCTTCTCGTTGATCAGCAGGCTCATCGCCTGCTGCCCGACCTGGGCGCCGGTGCTCTCCTGCTCGTACTCCTCGAAGAGCCCGAGCGCCGTCTTGAAGTCCGCGTTGCTCTTCTCGAAGTCGCCCGCGGTGTGGACGATCATCCCGCGCTCGAGGACGTAGCAGACCTTGTCGAGGTCACGTTGCAGGCCCTGCTCGAGGCCGTTGTAGGCCTCGGTGAACCGACCCGCCGCGAAGTGGTTTCGCGCCTCGAGCGTCTGGTCGGGATAGTCGGTGACGACCGAGCACCCCGTCGTCCCCAGCAGCACCGTCGCGACGGTGAGTCCGATCGGCGCGAGCTTCCGCCCGTTCATGCTGGCCCCCTGCTCCTTCGAGCGGGCGCGCGGGCCGAAGCCGGGCGCGCCTTTGCTAAGCAACGATTGGAGGATCGCGAGGCTCTCCGCCCCGCGATCCTCGCGCTCCGATCGACACGGAGCCCGCCTGTCAGTCCATTCCGCGTCGACGCGCGGTCGTCTAGTCGTCGCCCGGCAGGCCGCCGCCGCGGCTGCCGCCCCGACGGCCGGTGTCCGGCGCGGCGTGGGCGATCGTGCGGACGATCGACCCGTTCGGAACGTCGGCGACCGCTCCGGAGACCTTCGCCTTGCTGAACTTGGGAAGGACCTGGATGATCGTCGCCTCGCAGAGCTTGATCTCCTCGGAGCCGAGCACCTCGCCGGTGTCGGGGTCGATCATCTCCTCGCCCTGCATGTAGACCGCGACGCGCTGGCCGACGCCGACGCCGGTTCCCTCGCCGCGGTTGAAGGTGAGCACGCCGCCGGTGAAGGCCATGACCTTCGCCGGGTAGATCGTGTCGAGCACCTTCTGGACGAGCGCGGTGATGAGCTGACGGTGGACGTCGTCGGTGAGCTCGGCGGGGATGTCGAGCGTCTGCGAGTTCGCCTTCACCCGCTGCTTGAGCTCCTTGACGGCGCGCGCGTTCTCGGCGGCGACGATCCGACCGGTCGTCGAGTTGACGATCTTGATGTCGCAGATCATCTGCGCCTTGAGGATGCGGGTGTAGTGGTTCGTGCCAGGAATCTGGCGGAAGCCCTCGTTGAGGTCGTGCAGCGAGATGCTGCCCATGAGGAGGTAGTCGGCGCCGATGAGCTTGCCGAGCTCGATGTAGCGCGACGGGTCGACCGCCCCGCTGTCGCTGAGCATCTGCTCGTCCATGACCTTCTGGAGCGCCTCGCGCTCCACGACCTTGAACTTGTTGCTCTTGACGAGGGTCGTGATGAACTTGTCGGTGAGGAGGTTCGTCTCGCCCTGGAGGATCTTCTCGGATTCCTCGGCGGTGAGCTCGGTCGAGTGCGGCCCGCGGACGATCCGGACCTTCTTGTTGCGCAGAACCTGCTGGTAGTTGAAGTCGAGCACCGCGATGCTCGCCTTCCCCGACTTCGCCGGGGGTGGCGGCGCCGCGGACGGGTCCTCACCCTCGTAAGGGTCGCCCTGCGCGAGCGCGCTGGCGGGCGCGAACCCGAGGACGAAGACCGCGGCGAGGGCGGCACACGCGAGCGTGACCGCGAGGCGGCGAGGCGAACGAGGAGCCATGGGTGTGTTCCTCCGTGGATCGACAGGCCGCGCTCGGCGTCGTCCCGGTCAGGGGCGACGAGCTGGTCCGTCCGATGGTGTCCTGGATGGGCAACAGCTCCCGGGTCCAGCGCGGCCCTGCGCGCAGACCGGGTGGCATGGACGTGCGACGCCCGAGAGGCGCTCGTATTCGCAGGATTCTAGTGAGCCCGCGGCGACGGGTCAACCGGCGCGACGACCGCGCATGGAATCGACATCCTTATGTAGCAGAATCGTTTGTGCGAATCATCTCGCGGATTCTCGCGGCTCCGAGCCGGCCCGAGGCGGCTTTCGGCGACGCCGAGCCCGTCCTAGAATGATGACATCCCGCGACCCCTGCCCCGGAGCGCCCGTGACGACCCCCGCCGCCAACTTCGGCGATCGCCTCGCCGACGCCGTCCGCGCCCGCGGCCCCGCCTGCGTCGGGATCGACCCGCGCCCCGACTGGCTCCCCGAGGACGTCCTGCGCGAGGGCGACATCGGCGCGACGCTCCGCGCCCACGGCGAGGCGGTCGTCGAGGTGGTCGCCGACGCCGCCTCCACCGTGAAGCTCAACTGCGCCTTCTTCGAGCGGCACGGCGCCGACGGCTGGTCGGCGATGCTCTCGATCGCCCGCGCCGCGCGGGCGCGCGGCCTCGTGACGATCGCCGACGCCAAGCGCTCCGACATCGGGCCGAGCGCCGCGGCCTACGCCGACGCGTTCCTGGGCGATGACTCGCCGTTCGACGCCGTCACGGTCGTCCCGTGGCTCGGCGAGGACGGCCTGACCCCGTTCATCGACGCCGCCCACCGAGGCGGTCGCGGGATCTTCTGCGTCCTGCGGTCGTCGAACCCCGGCGCCGAGCGGCTCCAGGAGGTCGAGACGGCGGACGACGGGCCGCTCTGGGAGAGCCTCGGACGCACCCTCGCCGCGGCCGAGAAGCCCGGGTCGAGCGGCCTCGGCGCCCTCGGCGCGGTCGTCGGCGCGACGGTCCCCGACGCGGTCGCCCGCGCGCGCCGCGTCCTGCCGGCCGGCTGGCTGCTCCTCCCGGGCTACGGCGCGCAGGGCGGCGGCGCGGCGGCGATCGTCCCCGCCCTCGACGAGGCCGGCCTCGGGGCGATCGTCAACGCGTCCCGTTCGGTCGTCTTCCCGTGGCGTGCGGACGGCGAGGCGCCCGGGCCGAGCTGGCGCGACCGGGTGCGGGCGGCGCTCGACGCCATGAACTCGGACCTGGGCTCCGCGACCCGTCGCGAGTGAACCGAACGCCTCGCCCCGGGTTACCGGGCGATGGCCCGCGCGCGAGAGACGAGCCCCGAAGAGACCCCATGCCGGTGAACGACGACGCGAAGAGGGTCGGCTCCGACCCGGCCGCCGGCGCCCGCGCCCTCGCGCTCGGCGCGCTGGCCGCCTTCGTCGTCGTCCGCCTCCACGTCTCGGGGCTCGCCAGCCACTTCGACTCCCCGAGCACGAACGCGGCGATCGAGACGATCGGATGGATGGCGGTCGCCCTGACCCTCCTCGCGTCGCTGCTGGGGAGCTCGGCGCCGGGGGGCCCGACGCGGCCCGCGGGGAGGTCGACGATCCCGGCGATCGTTCCGGTCGGACTGATCGCCTTCGTCGTCGTCTGCGCGGTCAGCGCGCTGCGCGCCCCGCACGCCGATGTCGCCATCCGGACGGCGGTCTCGTGGACGACGCATCTCGCCGTCGCGGCGGCCGCGTTCGCGCTCGTCCGCTCCGATCGGGCCGCCCTCCGCGAGGTCGTCGCCCTCCTCGGCGCGACGGCGCTCAGCGCCGCCCTCCTCGGCCTCTACGAGTACACCGTCGAGTGGGACGAGATGCGCCGGTTCTACGAGACGGCCGAGGGGCGGGCGGCCGCGTTCGTCCCCGCGAATCTCCGGGGCGCGTTCGAAGGTCGCCTCTACGAGCGGGCCGCGATGGGTCCGTTCCTGATCTCGAACCTCCTCGGCGCGTTCATCGCGGTCGCTGCGCCCTTCGCGATCGCCCCGCTCACCGCCCTCGCCGCTCGACCGGGCCGCGCCGGCGGCGTCCGCGGCGTCGCGATCGCCGGGCTCGTCGCGACCGTCGCGATCGGGGTCGCCGGCCTGCTGGTGACGAAGTCCAAGGGCGCCCTCATCGCGGCGGCGGCCGCCGCCGCGGTCGCCGCGCTCGTCGTCGCCTTCCGGAAGAGCCGGCGGACGGGGGCGATCGCCGGCGCGGTGCTCGTCGTCGCGGGCGGCGGCGTCCTCGGCGCCGGCATCCATCGCTGGCGAACGCTTCCGGACTCCGGCGTCGCCCTCTCGCTCCAGTATCGCCTCGAGTATGCCCAGGCCGCCCTCGGGATGGCCGCGGACCACCCGCTCGGCGGCGTCGGCCTCGGCAACTTCGGGGACCGGTTCTCGGAGTATCGGCCGGACCGAGCCGAGGAGACCCGGTTCGCCCACGACGACGCGCTCCAGGTCCTCGCGGAGACCGGGGCGCCCGGGATCATCGCGATCGCCATCGCCGTCGTCGGCGTGCTCGTCGTCCTGCTCCGCGGTCTGACCGGACCGACCAGGGCCGAGCCCGACGGCGAACGAGCGGCCGAGCCCGGCGCGGGAGCGGTCGACGCGGCGAGCGCGTCGATGCCCCCCGCCGCGACCACGGCCGCGACGACGTCCGCCGCGACCGCGCCGGGGAGTGCAGGAGCGGGCGACCGCAGCCCGTTCGTCGCCACCCTCGTCGGCATCCTCTTCGGCGCGACGACGCTGGTCGGACTGCTCGGTCGCTACGCCGAGCCCGACGCGGCGCTCCGGGTGACGGCCATCGTGCTGCTCGCCTGGGCGTCGCTGCGCCTGGCGGTCGCCGCCCTCGCCGACGCTGCCCCGCTCGCGCTCCGGATCGCCGCCCTCTCGAGCGCGGCCGCGCTCGGGGTGAGCAGCCTGCTCGACTTCCCGTCCTACGCGCACGGCCTCCAGGCCGCCGCCGCGCTCGTGATCGCGATCGGGCTCGCCCTCGCGCCGGCGGCGTCGGCAGCCTCCGAGCGGCCCGCGTGGCAGCCGCCGCGCGCGGTGATCGGCGGGCTCGCCCTCGGCGCCACGGCGATCGCGCTGGTGCTCTGCCTCGGCTATCTGCGGCCGCTCCTGGCCGCCGACCTCGCCGCGGTCGACGGCCGGGAGGCGTTCCGCGAGGCGCTCACGCCGAGCAGCGTCCTCGACCCCGACGCTCCCGACGAGGCGAGCCGGCGCGAGCGCCTCGACGCGGCCGCGGTGAGCTACGCCGAGGCCCGCGCCCACTGGCCTCGCGGGCTGCGCCTCGCCCTGGGCGAGGCGACCGCGCGCCTCGCCCGACACAAGATCGGGCGCGACCCGGGCGACCGGGCCGCGGCGATCGCCGCCCTCGACGACGCGGTCGCCCTCGCGCCCTACCACGCGGGCGTCGCCGCGCGCCTCGGCGAGGCGCACCTGGCCGGCTGGCGGCCGTGGCCCGAGAGCGTCGAGCCGCCGCCGCCCGAGGCGATCGAGGCCTACGAGCAGGCGATCACGCTCTACCCGAGCCACCCCGGCTACCGCCTGACGACGGCGATCCTGCTCGACGCCGCGGGCCGACGGGAGGAGGCGGCCGAGCAGGCGCGCGAGGCGCTCCGGATGACCGACCGGGTGCGGAACTACCGGCTGCTGCTCGGGCCGGGCGAGCGAGCGCTCGCGGCGTCGATCGCGGCGGGGGAGGGGATCCCCGGTCGTCGGTGACGGTGATCGATCGACGGCAGCGCTGACGATGACCGACTTCGTCGATCGGTGAAGACGACGGCTCGCGCTCCGCTCGCCGAGCGTGCTACGATGCCTCCCGTCATGGCGATGAGGCCGGTCGAAGCGAGCGCCCAGGAGCTTCTCGAGCTCGCTTTCAGCGATGACCTCACCGGCCTTCGCAACCGCCGCTACTTCTATCACTACCTCTCCGAGAAGATCGAGGCCGCCGGCCCCCAGCCCCAGCCGCTCGCGCTCTGCCTGATCGACCTCGACTCGCTCAAGCCGGTCAACGACACCCTCGGCCACGTCGCCGGCGACCGGCTCCTCGCCCGCGTCGCCCACCTGATCCGCGACACCGTCGGCGACGAGGGGCTCGCGGTCCGCTACGCCGGCGACGAGTTCGCGATCGTGCTCCCCGGCCGGACCGTCGACGAGGCGGTCGCCCTCGGCGAGCGCGTCCGCGAGCGCGTCGCGAGCGACCCGTTCTCCGCCCTCGACCTCCCGCCGACGATTCGACCGACCCTCTCGGCCGGCGTCGCCGTCTTCCCGCACGACGCGACCGGGTGCGAGGAGCTCGTCGATGTCGCCGATCAGGCCCTCTACGCGAGCAAGCGCGCCGGCAAGAACCGCGTCACCCGCGCCGGCTCCGCCGCCTCCGCCGCGCCCACGGGACGATCGCCGACCGCCGCGACGACGGGCCCGGGCGCGGGCGCCGCCCCGCCACGCGCCGTCGACCGAACCGTCACGCCGGGTCGGGCGCCCCGGCCGACCGCCGATCCGGGACGCGGCTCGCCCCTCCCGGTCGCCCGACCGCTCATCGGACGCGACGCGGCCGTCTTCGAGGCGATGACCGCGCTCGACCGGCTCACCCGGCGCGAGCCCGGCCTCGCCCTGCTCTTCTGCGGGCCGAGCGGCCGGGGCAAGTCGCGGATGTGCCGCGAGGTGGCGCGCCTCGCGACGAGCCGCGGGCTGGCGGTCACCGCCGGCGGCGGGCACGAGGCCGACCGGGGGGAGCCGTTCCGCGCCTTCGCCCGCCTGATCGACAAGGTGCTCGGCGACGACCCCGTCATGAGGCGCCGCGTCGAGGCCGAGGTCGCGCCGTTCCGCCGGGCGGTCCTCACCGAGATCCTCTCGGAGATCTCCGCGGACCGGAGCGACGCCATCGACGGCGCCGCGTCCGACGACGAGAGCGAGACCCTGGCCGCCGTCCGCGGGATGACCGACGTCCTCGCCGTGATCGGGCGCGTCCGACCGACCGTCCTGATCCTCGACGACCTCGAGCACGCCGACCGCGGATCGCTCTCCGTGATCGTCCGCTGGGTCGAGACGCGGGGACGCGGCGTCCTCCTCGTGGGGTCGGCGAACGCGGCGCTCGGCGGCCAGGAGTGGAGCGAGGCGGCGAAGCGCATCGGTGCCCGCCGGGCGGAGGCCCGGATCGTCGAGCTCTCCGCCCTCGACCGTCCCCGGACATCGGCCCTGATCGCCTCGTCGTTCCGGGGGAGCACCCCGCCCGACGCGGTCGTCGATCGCGTCTTCACGCTCACCCGCGGCGAGCCGGTCCACATCGAGGCGGCGGCGCGGTCGCTCTCCACCTCGGGCGGCGTCGTCCTGCGTCCGAGCGGCGATGCCGAGTTCGGACCGGGCGCGGCGGCCGGCCTCCCGGCGTCCCGCGAGCAGCTCGTCGAGGCCGACCTCGCGGCGACCGACGGCCCGGTCCGCGAGCTCCTCGAGCAGGCGAGCGTGATCGGAAAGCGCTTCGATCTCGAGCTGCTCCGCCGCGTCGTCCTCCGGAGCGAGGGCGAGGCGCTCGACCTGCTCGAGGAGGCGCGCCGCCTCCACCTGCTCCGCGACGCCCTCTGGAGCGCGGGCGCCGACTTCGAGTTCGCGAGCCCGCAGCATCGCGAGCACACCTACCGCCGCACCGATCCCTACCGACGGCGGCGGACGCATCTGATCGTGGCGCAAGCGCTCGCGGCGCGGCTCGGATCGGACGCGACGGGGCGCGGCGCCGCCCTGATCGCGTGGCACAGCCGTCAGGGCGGGGACCTCGAGGCGGCCGCCGACCTCGAGGCGATCGTGGCCGCCCGTCGCGACCGATTGACCGACCTGCGCGACCTCGCGGCTCCGCCCGAGCCGCGACCGGAGACCGACGCCGACGGGAGCCGCGAGGGCGGGTCGGTCGACGCGGCCGTCGCGGTCGAGCTCGTCGCCGGGCTCGCCGCGGCGGTCCGGGCGCACAAGCTCTATCCGCCCGGATCGCGGAGCTGTCGCGACGCGCTCGCCACCCTCGCGCGCCGGGTCGGCGAGGCGCACGCCGAGGCCAGCGCCATCACCCTCACCGCCGATGGTCCGCGGCTGGCCTGTAACGGTCAGCCGCTCCGCGATCCCGCGCCTCCGCCGGTCGCGACGCGGTGGTTGATCGAGACGCTCACCGGCGGCGAGGCCAGCAGCCTCACCATCGCGGCGCGGGTGAGCCGCGACTCGCTCGCCAGCCTCGTCGCCGTCCTCGCCGAGACGCGGCGCGGGCCCGAGGGTCGGGGTCAGGCGGACCTCGAGGGCCGACTCGGCGAGCTCGTGCGCGTCTCGGCGACCGCCGCCGGCGCGGCCGAGCGTCCTCGAGCGACCCCGCCGCCGGCCCCGGTCGGGCCCGCGCCCGGTCCGCGCGCCGCGCCGGCCGACGACGCCCTCTCACCACCGCCCGCCTCGAGCCGGCCGCCCGCGGTCGACCTCTTCGGCCTTCCGCCCGAGCAGCTCGTCGATCGGCTCGGGCGGCTCGTCACCGACGAGCGCCTCGACGTCGCGCGGTCGGAGCTCGAGCGGCTCGGCGCCGCCCTCGCCGAGAGCGCGCGGCGCGGCGCGGCGGCCGAGCGCCTCGGCGCGATCATCGACCGCGCCCCTCCGGCGCTCCGCGACACCGCCCGATCGATCCTCCGCGAGCGCCTCGGCGACGCGCTCGGCATCGAGAGCGACGAGGCGCGCTTCGACGCGCTCCTCGACCTCGCCGACCGTGCCGTCCCCGCCCTCCTCGCGCGAGGCGACGTGGCCGGCGCGACGCGGATCATCTGGGCGGCCGGCCGACGCGCCCGCGAGGGTCTGGTCGAACGCGGGCGCCCTCGCCTCGAGCGCTGGCTCGGCGGCGCGTCCGGCGAGCCGATCTGGACCGCCCTGGCCGAGGGAACCGCGGCGGAGCGCGAGGCGGCTCAGACGCTCCTCGAGGGGGCCGGCGACGCCGCCCTGCCGGGCCTCGTGGCGCTCGCCCGACGCCCTCTCTCGCCGGCGGGAGAGACGGCCGTCCGGAGCCTCGCCCGCGTCCTGGGCATCGGGGCGGCCGCGGCCCTCGCGGCCGAGATCACGCCGACCCTCGACGAGGCGAGCGCCGCCCGCCTCCTCGATCGCGCGCTCGCGGCGGGCGAGGGCGCCGACGCGGTCCTCCGTCGGGCGGCCAGCGCCACCCTCCCCGGCCTCCGCGCGACGGCGCTCACCCGCGCCGCCGAGCTCGATCCCAAGCTGCTCGTCGAGCTCGCCGGCGCGATCCTGACCGACGCCCCGACCGAGCTCCGCGTCGTCGCGCTCGACGCGCTCGGCTCCTGCCGCACCGACGCGGCCCGCGACCTGATCCTCGCGACGCTCGCGACCGACGACGGGGACGACGACGTCGCCCGCGCGTGCTGCGTCGCGCTCGGACGCGCCCCGGACGCCCGCGCGGTCGACCCGTTGATCGCGATCGCCCGCGGCGAGGCATCCGGCGGCGTGCGGGAGGCGTCCGCCTGGGCGCTTGGCCAGCAGGCCGACCCGCGCGCCCGCTCGGCGCTCGAGGCGCTCGCCGCGGGCGACGATGCGCTCGCCGCGACGGCGCGCCTGCTCCTCGCCGACGGTGGCTGACGTCGACGCGCGCTTTCATTGCTGACGACGTCGCGCGCTTGATGACCCCATCGCCGTGTGAGAACCCGAACCCTGGCGACTCGTAATCCGCGTAATCCGCGTAATCCGCGGTTCCCACTGGTTCAACGCCGAGAGAGACCGAACCGCGGATTTCACGGATTGCACGGATTGATTGTTCCTGGAACGGACGTAGGCGTCGGCGACGAGCGCAATGCGAAACGGGCCCGATCGTGTCGGGCCCGTCGCGCATCTCGATCGACGTGGGCCGACGCGTCAGTCGCCCGCGAGCAGCTTCTCCACCTCGGCGTCGAGGTCCTTCGCGGCGACGTCCATCGCCACGACCTCACCCTTCCCGTTCACGATCATCAGGAACGGGACGTGGATGATGCCCATCTCATTGTAGAGCGCGGCGTTGAAGCCCTCGCCGTCGTAGACGACGTTCGGGAAGGTCAGCCCCTTCTCATCGACGACCTTCTTCGCGACGGCGCCGCTGCGGTCGACCGAGAGACCGATCGTCTGGAGACCCTTGTCGCGGAACTTGTCATGGACCCGCTGGACCAGCGGGAGCTCCGACATGCAGTGGCCTCACGTGCTCGCCCAGCTCATGATGATCTTCGGCTTGCCGTCGGCGAGCTCCACCCGGAGCGTGTCGTCCGCTCCCGCGACCGGTCCGTAGACGACCCGGACCTGCTTCATGATGCGATCGTAGAACTCGACGTAGCGAGGATGACGGATCTCGCGCAGCATCCGTCCGAGGAAGAGACGGACCGACGGCTCGACGTCGGGGCCGAGGCCGTCCTTCTCCGCCCGTTCGAAGACGGCCATCCCCTCCTTCACCCGGTTGCCCGACGCGGCGAACCGGACGACCTGGATCGTGAGGATGACCTCGGCCCGCTTCCCGCCCTCGTCCGCGCCGTTGTCCGCCCGCCACGCGCGGAGGCGGTCGAGGACGCCCTGCAGCTCGGCGCTCATGTTTCCGAGCGTTCTCGTGACGCCCTTCTCGTCGCGCGCCATCGAGAACTTCCGGGCCTCCTCGCGATACTTCTCGCTGACCTCCCGCATGGCCGCGTCCGCCTCGGCGGGCGTGAGCGGTGTCTCGTCGTCGGCGCGGCTCGGAACGAGCGCGCCGCCCGCGAGGGCGACGAGGACGACGACCGTCGCGACCGTCGTCGGCACTCGGAGTCTCCTCATGAGATGCTCCTCTCTCCGGACCGGGCTCCCGGAACGGAAGCCTAGTCGAGATCTCGCGCCTTGCGGAGGAGGACGTTGAGCTCGCCCTGCCCCTCGGACTCGAGACCGACCCTCTGGATGAGCGCCGTGCGCTGGTCCTCGCTCGGCTCGCCGGCCACGCCGGCGTTCGCGAACGTGAGATCGACCAGCCGTCCGACGAGCTCGCCGTAGACGCCGTAGGCACCGTCGAGGACGGCGCGCTCCTCGTCGGTCAGCGGAACCGACTCGGGCCACTCGATCGGCGGGGGCGGCTCGATGAAGGCGGCCTCGCCCATCTCGAAGGGATCATCGGGCTCCGCCCGCGGCGCCTCGAGCGGGGCGAACCCGGGCGGCAGCTCCGAGGTCGGCTCGGCGCGCGGTGCGAAGCCCGGCGCGAGCTCCTCCTCGGCGGCCGGAGCCGCCCGGGCTTCGAGCGGAACCGGGGCTCCGAAGGGCGAAGGCGCCGACGGGGCCACCGGCGGCGCCTCGGCGGCCGGCGGCTCGAGCGGCGCGGGCGCGCCGAAGGGCGAGGGCTCCGACGGCGCGACGGGCGGCGCCTCGGCCGCGGGGGCCTCGGGCGGCGGGGCGCTCGCCGCGCCGACCGGACCGGCATCGAACGCGAACTCGCCGAGCTGCGGCTCGAGCGCGCCGGTCTCCGGTGCGGACTCGGGAGCCGGCTCTGCGGCGGGCATGTCCGCCTGGAAGTTCCCCACCCGCGACGGCGTCAAGTCCGCCGGAAGGATCGGCTCGGCGATGTCGTAGCCGAAGGGGCTCGGCGCGGCCGGGGCGACGCCGGGGGGCGGCGGCGCGCCGGGAGCGCCCACGGCGGGCGCCGCCGGACCGCCGAGCTCGAGCGGCACGTCGAGGTTGAAATCTCCGTCGAAGCCGCCGCCGAGGTCGCCGAGGTCGAGCCCCTCGAGCCCGAAGCCATCGCCGCCTGCGGGCGCGCCGGCCGGCGCCCCGAACGGCGGCGCTCCTCCCGGCGGAGGCCCGAAGCCCTGCGGCGGCGCTCCGAAGGGATCCGGGGCCGGCGCGCCGTAGGGATCGGCAGGCGGTGCGCCGTGAGGATCCGCCGGCGGGGCGGCGTAGGGAGCGCCGGGCGGAGCAGCGCCGTAGGGATCGGGCGGCGCCCCGAAGGGGTCGGCCGGGAGTCCGTACGGATCCGCCGGAGGAGGAGCGCCGTGCGGAGGAGCGCCATACGGATCAGCCGGCGGCGCGCCGTACGGATCCCCGTAGGGGTTCGGCGGAGCGCCATACGGATCCGCCGGCGGGGCGCCATACGCGTGCGCGGGGGGCGCGCCGTACGGGTCGGCCGGCGCCCCGTAAGGATTCGGCGGAGCTCCGTACGGGTCCGCCGGCGGCGCTCCGTACGGATCCGCGGCCGGCGGCGCACCGAACGGAGAGGGCGCGGGAGGGGGCGAAGGGAACGGCGCCGCTCCGAAGCCTCCGAAGTCGCCCGGGGACGACGCGGGGCTGGCGAAGTCTCCCGGCGAGCTGGTCGGAGGAGGCGCGAAGCCGCCCGCCCCGAATCCCGGCGGGCCCGCCGGCGGGCCCGCGGCGGCGAACCCCGGCGGCGCGGCCGGCGCGAAGCCGGGCGGGGCGGATCCTGCCGAGGGCGGGAATCCAGCGCCGGGCGCCGGCTCGCTCGGTTTGCCTCGCTCCTCGAGGAGCTCGGCCGGAAGGGGCGCCTCGATCGACTGCTGCATGTAGAGCTGCGCGAGCTTGGCGTCGCTGGTGAACGGATCCTCGTCCGAGACGGCCTCGGGCGGGGCGCTGAACGAGGGGCCCGGTCCTCCGCCCGCGGGCGGGAACGCGCTGGGGTTGGCCGGGAAGCCGCCCGACGATGGATCGAACGGGAGCGGCTGGGCCATCGGCGCCTGCGCGAACGGATTGCCGGCCGCGTTCGGATCGGCCGGAAACGCGGCCGCGGCCTGATCGAGCGGGTTCACGCCCGGCGCCGGCGAGAGCGGAAAGCCGCCGCCCGGATCCGGCGCGTACTGACCGGCGGGCGCGTCGAACGGCATCGCCCCGAAGTCGGCGGGACCGCCGCCCGGAGCGCCGGGGGCGCCGGGAGGAAATGGAGCACCGAACCCGGGTGAGGCCGGGTAGCCGGGAGCGGGGGGCGGGGCGCCGTAGGCGCCGGGCGGCGGCGGCGCCGGCACCGTCGCGAACGGATCCTGATCCGCTCCGGGCGCGGGACCGGGAACGGTCTGGAACGGGTCGTTCGCGCCCGGACCGGGGGCGAAGGGATCGCCCGAGGCGAACGGATCGCCGGCGGCGAACGGCGCACCGGGCGGGGGAGCCGGGGGGATCGGCGGCGCGACCGGACCGGCGAGGTGACTCATCACGTCGTCGAGGGCGCGCGTCGCGTCGGGAACCGCGGCGGGCCGGACGAAGCCCTGCGGCCATCCGACCTGGGGACCTTCGCCGAGGAGACCCTTCGGAAACGGGTCGCCGGGTCGGAGGCTCGCCATCTCCCGGCCGAGCGACTCGAGGCTCGCGCTGTCGCCTCGGGCGCGCGCGATCTGTGCCTCGACGTAGAGCGCGCCGAAGAGCTCCTCGGTCTTTCCGCGCTGACGACACGCATCGGCGACCTGATGCGCCTTCTCGAAGAGCCCGTCGATTCCTTCAGCGGTCGGATCGATGATCTCGAGGAGCCCGAGGGTCATGCGGCCACCATCTCCGTCTCTGCGGGTTGTCCGAAAAAAGGGTCGTGACGAACCAGGTTCGAAGGCCAGCGTACCCGTCGTCGAGGGGGCTCGCAACCGACCCCGGAGGTGGGAAGACGCTCACCGGGAGGGGAGACGCCGGCGCACCTCGATCCGGCGAATCAGATAGCTCGTCCGCGGCCGCCCGCCCGACTCGGGCTCGATCCGGAGCCGGTTCTCGCCGGGCTCGACGAGGTCGGTCACATCGAATGCGTCGGCGCGGAACGCGCGGGTGAGCGGGGAGAGCTCGCGGACGACGACCTGACCGTTGACGCGGAGGGTGATCGGGGCGTAGCCGATGTAGCGACGATCGCGCCAGACGTAGCGCCCGGTCGCGTGGGTGAGGACCAGGCTCACGCGTTCGGCGTCTTCCTCGACGGTGAAGGAGGCCTCGATCGCGTGGCCGGGCTCGACGAGGGCGCGCGAGCCGTCGGTCTGATTCGACCACGCTCCGTCGAGATCATCCTCGGACCGATCGATGTGGGTCGCGGCGAGGCGGGCGCCCGGGGCGGGCGTGACGTCGCGCGGGTCGCCGACCCGCCAGAACGTGAGGGCGCGGATCATCGTCGCGGGCGCCGGCCTCACCTCGAGGGAGATGCCGCGGAGCGACGCCCACTTGAACGCCCTGGTGAAGTCGTAGCCGTCGGGCACCCAGCTCTCGGTCGTCCGCGCGTAGGCGGCCTGGAGGGTGTAGAGACCGCCCGCCTCCGTCGAGCACCGGAGTCGAACGAGGAGATCCTGCCCGGCGAAGCCCGACCCCGTCGCATCCCAGAGGGTCGCGCGGTCGCGCTGGCCGGGGCGCCCTCCCTGGAACGCGTCGGCGCGCTCGATGACCGAGCCGCCCTGCCGCACGGTCGTCTCGGCGCGCGCCCGATCCTCACCGGCGTCGAGGAGGAGGTCGACCATCGACCAGTCTCCGACGTCCCGGAGGACGAGCCCGACCTCGCCGGCGACGAAGCGGTCGCGCCAGGAAGGATCGAGGTCGGCGCGGAGGCCGATCCCCTCGCCGCGGACGACGCGCCACGCTCCGTCCTCGGGCGTCGGCGCGAGGGCCCAAGCGACGAGCGGATCGCCGGCATCGACGCGGAGAGCGCCGTGCCCCACGAGCGCGGCGAGCGCGGCGCCGACCGCGTCGATGACGGCCTCGACCCGACGGGCGAGCGGCTCGGAGACGACCGCGCTCCGATCCTCGAGACCGGCGCGGAGCCGGGTCGCCCGCTCCTCGAGGTCGCGCCCGCGCCGGAGCTGCCGCCGGAACGCCTCGTCGACCGCCCGGCCGTCGATCGTCACCGGGTCCGCGCCGAGGAGCGCTCCGATCAGTCTCCGCGCGTCGAGGGCGAGCTCGAGGAGCGCGACGGCGTCCTCGCCGAGCACGTTCGTCGTGCTCGTCCGCTCGAGGGCGCGGCGCGCCTCATCGGGGCGTCCCGTGACGCAGCTCTCGATCGCCCGGTCGACCTCGACCGCGATCGCGAGGATCGGCGCGTGCTCCACGGCGCCGCGTTCGATCGCGAGCTCTCGGGCTCGGCGCCCGGCGTCGGCGTCGCCCGCGGCGGCGCGCTCCAGGGCCAGCCACGCGAGGAGGTCGCGCGCCAGGCCTGGCTCGCGACGGGCGAGGCGGGCGTCGAGCTCCTCGGGGCTCGAGGCGCCCAGCGCCGCGAGGGCGCGGCACCCCTCCGCGAGCCGGCCGCCGCCGGCCAGATCGGCGAGGCGCGTCCGGATGATCGCGAGCTCGTCGGTCTCGGGCGGCGTCGGGTCGATCGGCGCGGGGCTCACCCCGCTCGCCGGTTGCCGGACCGCGACGAACGCGACGGCGCCGACGACGCAGACGGCCGCGGAGACGGCGATCAGCAGGGCGACCGGGAGCCGCGCGCCGTCGCGCTCCGGCGTGCGTCTCGAGTCGAGGCGCGCGGACCCCGAGGGGGGCTCGCGTCGCGCGTCCGTCGAGTCGCCGCGCGGAGGCGCGGGCGCGAACCCAGGCGCGGGTGCGGCCGCGGGGGGCGGAGGCGGCGCGCTCCGGCGGGGCGGGGCGAGCAGGGTCGAGGGGTCCTCGGCGACGATCGCCCGCTCGATCGCGTCGGCGAGCGCGATGGCGGAGGGCGGTCGCTCCGAGGGGTCCTTGGCGAGGGCCCAGAGGCAGGCGGCGTCGAGAGCGTCGGCGACCCGGTCGCCGAGGTGCTCCCGCGCGCCCAGGTTCGAGCATCGGCTCGGCGGGTCGGGGACGTGGGTGATGATCGTCGCGATGAGGCGCGCGGCGCTCGCCCCCGCGAACGGGGAGGTGCCCGCGATGGCGTAGTAGAGCGTGGCGCCGAGGCCGTAGACGTCGCTCGCGACGGTCGCGACGCTGGCGCCGTCGATCTGCTCGGGGCCCATGTACTCGAGGGTGCCGATGGCCATTCCGGTCCGGGTGAGCTCCTCGACGACCGCGCGATCGACGACCTTCCCGAGGCCGAAGTCGAGGAGGCGGGCGCGACCGGCCTGATCGATGAGGACGTTCGCCGGCTTGAGGTCGCGGTGGAGGATGCCGTGGCCATGGGCGTGGTGGAGCGCGCGCGCGGCCGCGGCGACGGCGGCGGCGTGGGCGCGGACCGACGGCCCGCCGAGGCGCGGGACCCGGCTCTGGAGGGACTCGCCCGCGACGAGGTCCATGACGAGATAGAAGCGGCCGTCGCCGGTGGCGCCGACGTCGAGGACCGGGACGATGCCCGGGTCGTCGAGGCGAGCGAGGAGGAGCGCCTCGCGCCGGAGCCGGTCCTCGAGGGAGGGATCGGAGTTCCGGACGACCGTCTTGATGGCGTAGACGCGGCCGCTCGGCTCGTGGCGGGCGCGGTAGACGATCCCCATCCCGCCGCGGCCGAGGATGCCCTCGATCACGTAGGCGCCGAGGCGCCCCCCGACCGTGTCGGCCCCGTCGTCGAGGTGAGTGTCGGACAACGACGCGCTCTCCGCCGGCCGAATCGACGGCCGGGCCCGCCGGGACCCAGCCGTCGACGAGGTTAGTGGCGGAGGTGGCCCGATTCCAGCCCGGGTTAGAGGTTCGGCGAGTACTTGTTGTAGAAGTAGCGGTCGGGGTTGGTCGGGTCACCGTCGTAGGCGAGCGCCTCGACCTCGAGGGAGCGGACCCGGCCGGGGCCGCCGGCGGGGAGGGTCTCGAGGAAGGAGAGGATGAGCCTCTCGGTCTCGCGGACGAGCGCCTCGGCCTGGCCGTCGTCGTCGTCGGGGTTGGGGATCGCGAGCTCGAAGCTGCCGAGCACCCTGAGCCTGGTCATCGCCTTCGCCTCCCGGGGTCGCGGTCGTGGGGAGGGTCGGTGCGGGGATCCCTCCCCCGCGCCCCTCTCCCACTTCCCTTTATCGCCCGGGGAACGTGGAGACTTGAGCGGGCGACCCGATCGCTCAGCGGAGGCCGTAGTCGACGAGCTCGTCGCGCTGACGGCTGAACTCCCGGTCGAAGAGCTCATGGGCCGAGGGAACGCCGATCGGCTGGGCGTCGCATCCCCCTTCGGCGCGCGGGACGACGAGGAAGAGCCGCGGCGCCGCCTCGTGCGGCCAGCGGATCAGCGCCATCGCCTCCCGGAGATCCTCTCGCCGGCAGAAGAGCCGGGCGAGCGCCTCGGCGCCGGGGATGGCCGGGCCGGAGACGGCGACGAGCGCTTCCTCGAGGAAGCCCTCGCCCGATTCGCAGAGGCCGAAGGCCTGGACGGCGGCGCCCGCGGCGGCGGGGCGCGCCGCACGCGTCTGGAAGCGCCGGGCTCGCGCCGGCTCGAGGAGGGCGACCTCCGAGGTCGCGCGAGGGTCGGTTAGGTCTTTCATCGGGATCTCTCTTCGCGCAGGCGTTCCCTTCCCTCCTTCCGTTGTGCGGCCCGGCCCCGGTGTCTTTACCCTTTTCTCCGCCTTGCTAGCATTTCGTCGCCTCGACCGGCCCCGACCGGGCCCGACGGGGCCCAACCTCCCTGGAGAGAGTCCGATGAGCTCGAGCGTCCCCGACCAGCACAAGGCCCACGCGCCCGCGGCGACCGAGATCGCGTGCGCCCTCCTGACGGTGAGCGACAGCAAGACGGCCGAGACCGACCGGAGCGGCGACCAGGCGGCCGGTCACCTCCGCGACGCCGGCTTCGCGGTCGCGAGCCGCGCGATCGTGAAGGACGATCCGCCCTTGATCGAGGCGGCGATCACCGGCGCGCTCGACCGCGAAGAGGTCCGCGCCGTCATCACGAGCGGCGGCACCGGCCTCACGAGCCGCGACTCGACCTACGAGGTCGTCACGGGGCTGCTCGACAAGGAGCTGACCGGCTTCGGCGAGCTCTTCCGCTGGCTCAGCTACGAGGACATCGGCGCGGCGGCGATGATGAGCCGCGCCACGGCGGGGTCGCGCGGCCGCAAGGTCATCATCGCGCTGCCGGGGTCGCCGAACGCGGTCGACCTGGCGATGACGAAGCTGGTCGTGCCGGAGCTGCGGCACCTGATCGAGCAGGTGTCGCGGTGAGGCGACCTACCAGCGAATCTCGACGCCGTAGAACCAGTACCCGTGAGTGGCCTGGGCATCAGCGGCGACCTCGAGACGGAACGAGTTCGTCCCCGGGCGCACGAGGTCGGTGATCTCGAAGAAGCCCGAGCTCGTTCCGGCGTCTCCGTTCGGCGAGAACGTCGAGGCGACCTCGACGCCGTTCACCGACGCCGTCACCGGGGCGTAGGAGGGCATCCGGCCGCCGAGCGCGGCGAGATGCTTGAGGACGAGACAGACCGGCCCCCGGCCCGGGGGCCCCTCGAACTCGAACTCGATGAGCGTGCCTTCGGGACCGAAGGCGAGGGCGTTGTCGCGTGGCCAGGCGTGTGGGGCCAGCCGGACCGCGTCGCGGTCGATGCAGCCGGTGACCTTCAGCCCCGGCTTCGCGAAGGTGACGGCGCCGCCACCGCTCGACTCGCTCCCGAGGAACGCGTCGACGCCGGGCCAGGGATTCTTCGCCCGCCTCAAGACGATCTCACGAACGAGGGTCTTCGGCGCGGGGAGGACGCGAAGATCGCCCCGCTCCAGCTCGGGCCATGAGGCGACGGCGTAGAGCGCCTTCGGCGAAACGACGGCGACGCCGCGCTCGGGCCACGCCCGCGCAACGAGATCCTCGCCGGTCCCCCCCGGCGCCGGGTACCGCGACAGCTCCACCCGTCCGGCCGTGCCTCGCGGCGCGCTCGAGATCGGGGCGGCGCGCACGAGCACGCCGGCGCCGGCCGCCTCGATGAGCGCCCGGGGATGCTCACCCCCGGAGGACGCGAGCCGCACCTCGATGGCGACGAACCGCTCCGCGTTCGGCACGACGAGGTCGAGGCTTCCCGACTCGAGCGTGGGGCCGTCGGTCTCGGCGGCGAGGCCGATCCCGTCGTTCAGTCGCTGCCAGCGAGACGGATCGGCGCCGAACCCGGCGAGGATCAGCCCCGCGTCGTCGATCCCCGAGAGGCGCAGGTCGTGGCTGCCGTAGAAGCTCTTGGCGTGGCCAAGGACTCGTCGAGCGGCCCTCTCGACGCGCTCCCGGACCGGTCCCGGAGCCTCCGCGATGCCCTTCGTGACGCGGGCGGTGAGCGCCCGCGCAGCGGTCAGGAGCGTCACCGGATCCTCGGCCAGACGATACACGTCAGCCCCGGCGATCGACCCGGCATCGATGACTCCCACCGGCGGCGCCTCGCCGCTGATCGTCGCGACGATCAGACCGCGGCCGGCCACGAGAGCGGCGAACGCGTCGTGGACGTCGCTCCCGATCACATCGGTGAGGGACGGCTCTCCGAGCGCGTCGGCTGCTCGCCTGGGATCGCCGCGCGTCGCCTCGTCGATGAGCGTCAGGTAGGCATTCGCGAGACCGACGATGAGGCTGGCGCGGCCTTCGGCGCCCGCCGTCGCGGCCGCGACGCGGCCCCCCTCGAGGTCGCCGGCGACGGCGCGCTCCAGCGCGAGCCACGCGAGCAGCGCTCCGCGCATCTTGGCGGGGCGCTTGCTGCGCGCGTCGATGAGCCGGTCGATTTCGGCGACATCCCGGACGTCGAGGGCGCGGATCGCGTCGAGGCCGGCGGCGAAGTCCCTCTGCGTGAGCGCCTCCTCGACGGCGTCGTGGGCGCGGTCGGCAGCGTCCGGCGGGGGGGGCCCCGGATCGGGCGGGTCGGGCCGATCGGGTGGGCCGGTCCCGGCGCCCGAACCGGCGGCGCCCGAGCCTCCGGCGATGTCGGGGCCCGGGTCGGGCGGCTCGCCGCCGCCGCCGATGGCGAGGAGCCCCACCGCAACCAAGAGGAGCGCGCCGACTCCGATCGCGATGAAGAGGGCCGAGTTCGACTGCTCGGGAAGACGGACCGTCGTCTCGCGCCCGTCGGCGGTCCGGACGACGCGAACCCTGCCCGACGATGAGCTCGTCCGAGAGATCTTGCCCGAGCCTCTGCTCACTCGCCGGCGTCCCGTGGTCCGGGTCGCCCGGCGGGCCTCGGCGATCGCTCGCTCGATCGCGTCGGCGAACGCGGCGGCCGTCTCGTGGCGGTCGTTGGGCTCCTTCGCGAGCGAGGTGAGGCAGACCTCGTCCAGGCGCGCGGCCAGGCGGTTCGCCTCGCCCCGGTGCTTGCGGATCTCGGAGGGCGGATCGGGCTCGCGGTTGAGGATCCCCGAGATGATGTTCGCCGCGCTCGCGCCCTGAAACGGCGGCCGCCCCGCGATCACCTCGTAGAGGGACGCCGCGAGCCCGTAGATGTCGGCCGCGCCGGTCAGCTCGCTCGACTCGCCGAGCTGCTCGGGCGCCATGTAGGCGAAGGTCCCGATCACCATCCCGGCCGCGGTGAGCGCGTGTCGGTTGGAGTCGGGGTCGCCCGGGGACGTCTCCGAGATCGCCTTCGCGAGGCCGAAGTCGAGGATCTTCGGCGGCCCCGAGGTCGGAACGAGGATGTTCGCCGGCTTGATGTCGCGATGGAGCACGCCGAGGCCGTGGGCGTGGTTGATCGCCCGGGCGACCTCGGCGATGAGCCGCGCCCCCGCCGCCACCTCCAGATCACCGCTTCGAGCGAGCGTCTTGAGGTCCTCGCCCTCGACCAGCTCCATGGCGATGAACGGCCGTCCATCCGCCATGCGCCCGGTGTCGATGAGCTCGACGACGCTCGGGTGATCGAGCCGGGAGATGACGTTCGCCTCGCGCCGGAGGCGCTTCTCGAGGCCGGGGTCGCCGGCCTGGAGCAGCATCTTGATCGCCACGCCCTCGTTCGTCCGGGTGTGCCGACCCTGATAGACGACGCCCATCCCGCCGCGGCCGAGGACGCCCTCGACCGCCCAGGGACCGATCATGGTCCCGGGGGGGAGCTCGTCGCCGCTGCCACTGCTGCTGCCGGTCTTGCGCGTGTCGCCGTGCATCGTCAGTCAGACTCAGGGTACATGAGCGAGCCCCTCGACGCCGCAACGGCGCAAGGGGCTCGGGTGCGCCCTCGGAGCCGGACGATGATCATCGCCCGTCGCTCGAGGCTCTCGCCGCTCAGTCGCCGGCGTACTGCGGGCCTTCCTCCATGAGCTCGACCTCCCCGAGCTTCTCGGGGAACTCGTAGAGGGTCGCCGCGATCTCCTCGAACTTCTGCTCGTCCATCTTGATCAGCTTGCAGAGGATCTTGCGGTAGAGGAACGTCTGCTGCGCCAGCTCGTAGACGTAGGCGTGGAGATGCGGGTCGAGGTCGTGGTGGCTGCCGCCGCCCATCGCCTCCTGGAAGGTCCGCTTGCGATACATGTTGTAGCAGTGCTCGCGGCGCGTGTCGTCGAGCTCCGCCTCGACCTCGTCCACCAGCTTCTTGAGCTCGTTCTCGGTCATCGTCGACTCCTCGCTCGGCTACTTCCGAAGCCAGTTGGTGAAGAGGTGAACGGTGGCCTGCCGGCCGAGGACGGCGATCGCCTCGGTCAGGTGGATCTCCTTCGGGCACGCCTCGACGCACGCCTGGGCGTTGCCACAGTCGGTGATCCCGCCCGGTCCCATGACCGCCTCCATCCGCTCGGCGTTGTTCATCATGCCCGTCGGATGGCTGTTGAAGAGGACCGCCTGGCCCATCGCCGCCGCGCCCATGAAGTCGCTTCGGTCGTTGACCTGCGGGCACACCTCGAGGCAGCAGCCGCACGTCATGCAGCGGCTGAAGTCGTAGGCGACCTGCTGCTCGTCCTGACTCAGCTTCGGGCCCGGCCCGAGGTCGTAGGTCCCGTCGATCGGGATCCACGCCTTGATCTTCTTGAGGTTGTCGAACATGACCTTGCGGTCGACGATCAGATCACGGACGAGCGGGAACTTCGACATCGGCTCGATCGTGATCGGTTGCTCGAGGTGGTCGATCAGCGAGCTGCACGCCTGGCGAACCTGCTGGTTCACCACCATCGTGCAGGCGCCGCAGACCTCCTCGAGGCACATGCACTCCCAGGAGACGGGCGTCGTTTTCTGCCCGTCGCGCCGCGTCGGCTTGCGCTGAATCTCCATCAGGCAGCCGATGACGTTCTGGTTCGGCGTGTACGGAATCTCGAACTCCTCCCAATACGCGGGCGAGTTCGCGTCCTGCTGACGCTTGATCTGGAGCTGGATGGTCGAAGGCGGCATGCTCGGTTTCCCGTCTCCCGTCTTACTTCGCGATCGTCCGGCGCGCGAGCGCGACGCCGGACCCGACAACTCCGGTGAATCTAGTCGTAACGACGCGGCTGCGGCGCCACCAGGGAGGTGTCGACCGCCTCGTAGCTGATCTTCGGGCTCTCGCCATCACCAGCGTACTCGGCGATCGACGACTTGAGCCACTTCTTGTTCCTGTCAGCGAAGCGCTGGAGAAACTCTTTGTACTCAGGCGACTTGAGATCCTCGGGCGGCTTGTCGAGGAAGTCGGGCTTGTAGTGCGCGCCCCGGCACTCGTCGCGGAGGAAGGCGCACTTCACGATCGATCGAGCGATCGCCATCATGTTCCAGAGCTGGTTGACGAAGAGCGCCGGCTGGTTACTCCACTTGCCGGTGTCGAGGACGTTGCACTTCTTCCAGCGTTCCTGGAGCTCGTCGACCTTCTCCTCGGTCGCCTTGAGCTTGTCGTTGTACCGGACGATCGTGACGTTCTCCTGCATCCACTCGCCAAGCTCTTCGTTGAGCTTGAACGGGTTCTCAGGTCCGTCCATCCGGTAGATCTCCTCGAACCGGTCGGCCCACTTCTTGGCCGCCCCGTCGAAGAGGGACGCGTCGCAGTCGCCGGCGCGCTTCTCGAGGCCGTCGCTGTAGCTCACGCCGGCCGGCCCCGCGATCATGCCGCCGTAGACGCAGCTCAGGAGGCTGTTCGCGCCGAGTCGGTTCGCGCCGTGGTACTGGTAGTCCGCCTCGCCGACGGCGAAGAGACCCGGAATGTTCGTCTGGTGGTTCCGCGGGCTGCCGTTCTTGATGAAGCCGTCGACGGTCCGCTCGTAGTCGGTCCAGAGGCCGCCCATCGAGTAGTGGACGCCAGGGAAGATCTTCATCGGCTTCTTGCGCGGGTCGTCGCCGACGAACTTCTCGTAGATCTCGAGGATGCCGCCGAGCTTCCGGTCGAGCTCGTCGGCCGGGATGTGGCTCAGGTCGAGGTGGACCATCGGCTTGCCGTCGAGGCCGAGCTTCAGGTCGTAGACCGCGTGGTGAATCTCGCGGGCCGCGACGTCGCGCGGGACGAGGTTACCGAAGCGGGGGTACTTCTCCTCGAGGAAGTACCACGGCTTGCCGTCCTTGTAGGTCCAGACGCGACCGCCCTCACCGCGGGCGGACTCGGACATGAGGCGGACCTTGTCCTCGCCGGGAATCGCGGTCGGGTGGATCTGAATGAACTCGGCGTTCGCGTACTTCACGCCGCTCATGTAGGCGTAGCCAGCCGCCGAGCCCGTGTTGAGGAACGACTGGGTCGACTTGCCGAAGACGAGGCCGGGGCCGCCAACGCACAGCAGCGTCGCGTCGCCGCGGAACGCCTGGCAGCGCATCGAGCGCATGTCGACGCAGACGATCCCGCGGCAGACGCCGTCGTCGTCCTTGATCGGCCCGAGGAACTCGTGGTGCTCGTACTTGTTGACGAGCCCCTCGGCCTCGTAGCGGCGGACCTGCTCGTCGAGGGCGTAGAGGAGCTGCTGGCCCGTCGTCGCGCCGGCGAACGCCGTCCGGTGGTGGAGCGTGCCGCCGAAGCGCCGGAAGTCGAGGAACCCTTCCCTCGTCCGGTTGAACATCACGCCCATCCGGTCGAGGAGGTAGATCACCGACGGCGCCGCGTAGCACATGGCCTTGCAGAGCGGCTGATGCGCGAGGAAGTCGCCACCCTTGACCGTATCCACGAAGTGGATCTCGGGGTGGTCGCCCTCGCCCATCGTGTTCACGGCGCCGTTGATGCCGCCCTGGGCGCAGACGGAGTGACTGCGCTTGACCGGCACGAGGCTGAAGAGGTCACACTCGTGACCCGCCTCGCAGATCTTGATGACGGTCATGAGACCCGCGAGACCGCCACCGACGACGATGAACCTCGGCTTCGAAGCCACGCCTAGTCCTCCCGGCGCGCGCCCCAGTCGGACGCGCGATGGTTTCTTCTCGTTGGGGTCTAGTGCCCGCTTCCCTCGCCGCCGGCGGGGACGTGGACCTCGGTCCCCTCGGCCGCGGAGGCCTGATCGCGCTCACGCTCGTGCTTGTCGCTGATGTCGCCGTCGTAGAAGCCCGTCAGACCGAACAGGCCGATGCCCATGACGCCCAGCCACACGCCGAGACAGGCCATGTGAGCCATCGCCTGGGTGCGACGACCGATCACGATGCCCCAGCTGACCAGGAACGTCCACAGGCCGTTGCCGAAGTGGAACGAGGCGCAGGCGACGCCGATCGCATACCAGCCGCCGAGGGCGTACCCGCCATCTCGGAAGTAGGTTCGCGTCGCCCAGTAGGGATCGGTGTGCATCATGTGCGCCCACTCCTCGTTCCAGATCTGGGGGATCCGGAGCGACCCGACGTGGGTCAGGAGGAAGATGAGCGTCAGGATTCCGGTGACCCGCTGCAGGAGGTAGGCCCAGTTCTTCGAGTACGTGTACTGGAACTGGTTCACCGAGCCCTGTCGGGTGATCACCATGCCGAGGAGCACGTGGAACGCGATCGGCACGAGGAGCACGCCGAGCTCGGCGCCCATGAACAGCGGCTTCGGCATCCCGAGGATCAGCTTCGTGACGATGAAGTTGTACTTCTCGGGGTCACGCGAGAACGAATTCGTGACCATGTGCTCGCACAGGAAGACCCCGATCGGCACCACGCCGCTCAGGCTGTGGAGACGCCGAAGCAGGAAGTGCGTTTCCGGCCGCAGAGCCATGGGTAGGATTCTCCCAGCAACCACGCTTGGCTGTCGTGTCGCTTACGGCTTCTGGCGGCTCCCGAATCGGGGGACGCCAGCTCGGATACGGCTTGTTCGTACTGACTGCAGGTAAGGCGGGTCCGAGACAATAACCGGCGGCGCCGAGACGTGTCAAGCGCCTCTGGCCAGGCTCCCGAACCCCCATGTTACAAGGGATCTAGCCCTGATGCGGGAGTGGTGCGGTCTCAGGCGCCGACCGCGTCGCCCGAATCCTCCGACGGTCCGTCCTCGCCCTCCTCCGCCTCCTCGACGCCGAGGAGTAGTCGCTCGGCCTCCTCGAGCAGCTCGGCGAGCTCCTCGCGGTTCTTGGCCTCGCGCAAGAGCGAGAGGAAATTGTCGTCCTGGCAGATCGCGCCGATCCGCGCCATCAGGCCGAGGTGGCTCTGCGGATCGTCGTCGGGGGAGAGGAAGAGGAAGACGGCGTAGACCGGCTTCCCGTCGACCGCGTAGAAGTCGACGCCGGCGCGGCTGACGCCGACCGCGCCGACGAACTGGTCGATCCAGTCGAGCTTGATGTGGGGCACGGCGACGCCGGCGCCCATCCCCGTCGTGGCGAGCGCCTCGCGCTTGAGGAGCGACAGGACGATCTCGTCGCGCTCGTCGCCGTCGATCCGTCCGGACTCGACGAGATGGTCGACGAGCTCGGCGATCGCCTCGTCGCGCTGCGTCGACTTGAGCCGGGGCTTGATGCCCGCCTCACCAATGATCTCGATCAGCTTGAGCACGTGCCGCCCCGTGCGACCCCGCCCCGCGGCGCGTCGAACGCAGCCGTCGGGTGACGGGAGAGCGAGTTCCAGAGTTGCTGCTACCTCAGAGGACGCAGAATATTACCGCGGACCCTTCCCCATCGCAATCACGGAGGCGAGCGATCGCGCCGCGAGGATCGAGTCCCCGCAACGCGACCGGCGGCTCGAGAGGATCTCGAACCGCCGGACGGTGCTTCCGAGCGTCGGGGAAGTCGTCGTGGGGGGCCGGGGAGGGCCGCGCCGCGGATCGAGCCGCAGAACCCCCGCGCCCCGGGCGGGGCCCCCCGGGGGGCCCCCGGCG
>JAJDCQ010000116.1 GCA_029260755.1 Planctomycetota bacterium
GCTCGGCCTGGTCGGCGCCCCGAGCGCCGTCCCCGTCCTCGTCGCGCAGCTCGACGAGCCGTTCGTCGGCCGCGAGGAGCTCCTGACGGCGCTCGGCCGGATCGGCACGGTCGAGGCCGTCGGCGCCCTCGCCGAGATCGCCGCCTCCCGCCGCGGCGAGCGGGCGATCGAGGCGACCCACGCGCTCGGCGAGGTTCGACGGGCCCACGGGCCGGCCGCCGAGATCCTCCGGAAGCTGCTCGAGCTCTCCGGCGACGGCAACCTGCTCGCCGCGACGATCGAGGCGTGCGGTCGCCACGGCGACCCTCACGCGCTCGGCGCGATCCGGACGCGCTTCCTCGACGAGGGGGAGGGGATCACCGAGGTGCGGAAGGCGGCGATCGCCGCGATCGCCCGCGCCGGGGACCGGCGCGCGATCCCCTCGCTCGTGAAGGTCGCCAGCCATCGCGCGACCGATGCGGAGCTCCGGAGCGAGGCGATCTCGGCGCTCGGCAGCCTCGGCGACCCCGCGGCGATGGGGCCGCTTCGCGCGCTCATCAAGTCGACCCGGGCGCGCGACAAGCTCCGCGCCGAGGCGGCGCAGGCGCTCGCCCGCTGCGGCGACCCGAGCGGGACGGCCGAGGCGATCCGGAAGAGCGAGGCCGCCTTCATCCAGAACCCGCTCAGCTCCTTCAACCTGAACACGCTCGGGATCGACTACCTCTACGCCCGCTCGGCGCCGCGCGCGGTCGCGACCTTCCGCCGGATGCTCCGCGGGAGCGCGTCGGACAACGTCGCCCTCTACAACGTCGCGTGCACCTTCTCGGTGACCGGCGACACGATCCGCGGGATGCGCTATCTCTGGCGCAGCGTCCGGGCCGGCTTCCGCGACCCCGACTACATGGGGATCGACGCCGACATGCACCCGCTGAGGCCGGAGCGGCGCTTCCACGTGCTGCTGCGCGAGCTCGGGGCGGAGATCCCGCCGACCGAGGTGGAGAGAGCAGCGGCGGAGAAGCGGTGAGCCCGGCCGAGGTCGCGGTCGCGGGTCCGCAGCCCGCGCGTCACTCGAGAGACCCGCGCTACCAGTTGCGCGGTCGCACCCCACCCGCACCCCAGATCTGCTCGCGCTCGATCAGGGTGATCGCCTCTTCGATGTCGCGGCGGACGGCGCCGCCCGCGGGGGCGAGCTCGATCGCGCGTCGCAGCTCGCGGAGGCTCGCCTCGTAGTCCTCGAAGAAGAGGTGGCAGCGGCCCAGCAGGTAGTGGAGCCAGGCGGCGTTCGGGTTCTCGTCGCCCCAGGCGGCGAGCACCTGGCGGAGGTTGTCCTCCGCGGCCCGGAAGAACGGCTCGGCCTCGCCGCGGGCCTCGCCGGCGAGCCGCTCGCGGACGCGCGCCTCGGCCGGGCGGGCCTCCTCGGAGAGTCGGCGGGCCGTCCGGAGATGGTCGAGGGCGACCCGATGCTGGCGGACGCCCCGCTCGAACTGGAGGCGGGCGAGATCGAACCGCGCCTCCTGGTAGTCGGGCGCCTCGTCGACGGCGGCGTTGAACGAGGTCATCGCGCCATCGGTGTCGCCGTTGCGGGCTCGCTCGAGCCCCTCCTTGTGCTTCGCCCGGCCGGCCGCCTCACCGGTGCTGCAACCGGTCATCGCCGCGGCGATGGCGAGCACGCCGAGGAGGACGAGGCGGGCGCCGCGGCCGGTCGGTCGAGTGTTCGGGTTTCGAGAGGGCAAGGTCTCCCCCATGATCCAGCGCTCCCCCGGGAGTCTCATCGATTCGAGTAGCTCCAGGAAGACGCGTCGGGCGGCGCCGGGGTTCATCCGGGCCGCCCGATGAAGCGGCGCGCCATCCTACCCGCGCCGATCGTCGCTTTCGAGAGGGATTTTTCGAGCGAAGCTGCTTCGGGCGCCTCAGTTGCCCCGATCGCGCAGGTCGTTCGGCCGCCGGTCGAGCTGGCGCTTGGTGATCTGCTCCTCGATCTGGTGCAGCACGAGCTGCATCTGCTCGTGGAGCTCGCCGCCCATCGGGCTCGTGTCGAGCGCCATCTCGAGCGCTCGCCGGGCCGTCTGGAGCTTGCCCTCGAAGAGGTAGATCCGCGCCAGGTTGTAGTGGCTGATCGGCTCCTGGGGACGGTTCTGGGCGGCGAACTGGTAGTGCAGCTTCGCCTCCTTGAAGTAGGGCTCGAGCTTCGTTCGCTCATCCCGGTCGGCGGCGCGGTGGCTGTCGAGGTCGCCCGACTCGACGATCCCGTTCCCGTTGAAGTCGATCGAGGCGAAGAGGTTTTCCCCCATCGTCTCCTCGTCCTCGTCGATGAGACCGTTCTGGTCGAGGTCGAAGACGATGTCGCCGAGGTCGTACTCGGCCCGGGTGACGGCGCCGTCGTTGTCGTTGTCGAACCGCTCGATCAGCCGCGCGCCACGGTCGGCCGCGTCGGCGTGCCGGAGGGCGGCGAACATGAACGGCTTGCCGAGCTCGAAGTTGACCATGCCGAGGTCACGTCGCAGCTGCGCGTAGTCGGGGCTGATCTCGTACGCCTCGAGGAGGAGCTTGCGGCACTCCTCGAGGTTGCCCTTCTGAAACTCGCGCTCGCCGAGGCGATAGATGTCGACCGCGTCCGAGCGACTGCTCTGGGTCGACTCACAGCCGGTGAACGCCGCGAGCGAGCCGAGGACGAGGGCGAGGGTCAGGAAGGATCGCATGAACATCGGTGCCTCCGGGCGAGAGCCGTTACCTCGAGCCGCGCGAGTCCTGCCGCACGGCTGCAAGCATTGAGCGCGGAGGGAGTCATGACTCCGTCACCGCCCGGCCTCGCCTCGGACATCTCGAACAGCGGCTAGGACTCGTCGGCCAGCCAGGCCTCGTCGGTCACCGCGTACTCGAGGATCTCGCCCTCGTTGAAGAAGAGCCCGATCTCGCGCTCGGCGCTCTCGGCGGAGTCCGAGCCGTGGATCAGGTTGAACTGGTTGCTGATCCCGAAGTCGCCGCGGATCGTGCCCGGCTCGGCGGCGAAGCCGAACGTGGCGCCCATCATCTTGCGGCAGACCTCGATCGCGCGGCTGCCCTCGAGGCAGAGGACGACGACCGGCGCGCTCGTCATGAAGCTCACGAGCGGCTTGAAGAACGGCCGCTCCTTGTGGGGAGCGTAGTGCTCGTGGGCGAGCTCCTCGCTGATCTGCATGAGCTTCATCCCGGCGATCTTGAGGCCCTTGTCCTCGAACCGCGTGAGGATGCGCCCCGCGATGCGGCGCTGGAGCGAGTCGGGCTTGAAGATGATCAGGGTGCGTTCGGCGGCCACGGGATCCTCCGGCAGTCGTTGTAAAGTCTTCGTGAGTATGATGGTGCGCCTCGAGCGCGAGAGGCCGGATTATAGCGGCTCGCCGCGTCGCGTCAATTCGTCACTGAGGATCGGCATCTCCGGCGATTCCTTCCTCACGCCAAGCCGCCAAAACGCCAAGAGCGCCAAGGCCCGCCTCCGAAGGCAAAGGGAGACCCGCGCGCGCCGAGGGGAACACTTGGCGGCCTCGGCGTCCTTGGCGGCTTGGCGTGAGGGAATCGTCGGCGAAGCCGACATCGCTGCCGACCTCCTCCTACGGGATCCGGCCGACGTAGCGATCGAACTCCTGGGTCGCGAGCGAGTAGAGCACCAGCGTGCAGCCGATGTGGACGCCCGCCGAGAAGACGAGCGCGATGAACAGGTAGATCGGCTCGGTCCCGGTCGCGTAGAAGGCGGGCCCGTCCTGGGGGATCACTGCGAAGTTGGCGATCAGGAACGGGTTGAACGTCATCAGGCAGCAGCACCAGCTCAGGACGAACTCGCCGAAGGCGACGAGCAGCGCGACGACGCTCGCGCGGAGCGAGCTCGCCATGATCAGCGACAGGAACACGCCCTGGACGATCGAGCCTATGCCGAGGACCGGCACGGCGACGGCGATCGAGATCGCCGAGTGCCAGCGCAGATCACCCCAGAGCGAGAAGAACAGCACGTAGATCGCGGGGAGCGCGAACAGGAAGAGCGACTTCCGGACGAGCCCCGTGATCTTGCCGTGGACGTAGGTCTCCGCCTCGACCGGCGTCGAGGCGAGGATCGTGAGGGTCTGCGTCTCGCGCTCGCTCGCGACGCTCGTCGCGGCGATGACGGTCGTCACGAGCTGGAGCAGCGTCACCATGAACGTCACCCCGAGGACGTGCACCTCCGGCGCATTGTAGTAGCTCGCGCCGAGCCCGGCCGCGATGGCGACCCCGATGACGCCGAACCTGATGACCAGGCGCAGGATGATCAGCCAGACGCGGCTCCCGCGCCGCCGCACCTCGTACCAGTAGATCGGGTTCCCGCCGCCCCGCGGCCCGCGGCCCGGATCGGTCGAGACCACCTCCGGCCCGGTCGCCGCGGCGAGGGCGGCGCGGGTCAGACCGAGCCGGCGGAGGAGCGGCGCGAACGTCACGACCAGGAGGATGAGCCCGGGGCTCATCTTCCCGCCGAGGGCGGCGCGCGGCAGCGCGAGCGTCGCCGCGATCGTCATGAGCAGGGCGAGCCCGACGAGGACGAGCGCCCCCGGCAACCACAGCCCGGGCTCGAGGCCGACGGTCGTCGCGGAGACGCTCCCGGGGCTCAGGACGTAGAGATAGGCCCGGAACGGGCTGACCGCGACCTGGATCTTCGGCGACAGATCGAGAACGCGGACGAGGACGTCGGCCACGAGGAGGTGGCTGGTGATCCAGACGAGCGACCCGATCAGGGCGCGGGTGTCCGCCCGCATGATCGTGCTGAAGAACACGCCGACGGCGCCGCCGTAGAGGGCGAACACGGCCAGGTGGAGGCCGCAGATGAGGATCTCCTCGTAGGAGACGCCGCCGAGGCTGAGCAGGGCGAAGATCACCGGCGTGCCGAGGAGCAGCAGCACGAGGAGGAAGAAGACGCGCGAGAGGAGCTTGCCCGCGACGATCTCGAAGTGATTGACCTCGGCCATCATCAGCAGCCCGAGGGTGTTTCGCTCCTTCTCGGCGGTGATCGTGCCGGCCGTGAACGCCGGGGCGAGCAGGACGACGACCGCCCAGGCGACCCACGCGAGGACGCTGAAGGCGGTGCGACCCGCCGTGAGGACGACGTTCGGCGCGGCGCCGGCGGGCGGCCAGGCGACCAGGACCGCGATGATGAGGGCGAGGACGAACCCCGTCTGGATCATGAGGGTCCGCGGACGCCGGGCGCCGACGAGCACCT
Organism: Planctomycetota bacterium; assembly: GCA_029260755.1. GTDB lineage: Bacteria > Planctomycetota > J058 > J058 > JAJDCQ01 > JAJDCQ01. Next base: position 5,198 of record JAJDCQ010000116.1, read on the forward strand.
CGCGGTAGAAGATCGGTCCGATGACCAGGGCGGGGGCGATCACCCGGGCTAGGCGACCTGACCCTTGGTCAGGCGCAGGAACGCGTCCTCGAGGTCGACCTCCTCCTGGCGGAAGAGGCTCAGCGGGACGCCGGCGTTCAGGAGCACCCGGGCGACGATCGAGGGGTCCGTCACCTCGGCGTCGAGCTCGACCTCGACGAGGTCGTCGCGGAGGACGGCCGTCTTGACGACGTCGATGTCCTCGAGGAGGGCGCGCGCCCGCTCGCGCTCGTCGTTCGGGACGCGCACCTGCACGATGCCGGGGCGACGGAGCTTCTCGAGCACCTCGTCGATGCCGCCGCTGTAGACGAGCTTCCCCCGCTCGACGATGCCGACCTTGTTACAGAGCTCGGCGAGCTCGACGAGGATGTGGCTCGAGATGACGATCGTCTTGCCCATGTTGCGCAGCTCCTTCAGGAGCTCGCGCATCTCGACGCGCGCGCGCGGGTCGAGGCCGCTCGCCGGCTCGTCGAGGAGGAGCACCTCGGGGTCATGGAGGAGCACCCGGGCGAGGCCGAGGCGCTGCTGCATGCCGCGGCTCAGGCTGCTCACGTCGGCGGCCTTCTTGTAGGAGAGGTCGGTCAGGTCGAGGACGTCCCCGACCATCCGCCTCCGCTCCTTGGGCGGGATCTTGTAGAGCGCCGCGAAGAACTCGAGGTACTCGTTGACCGTCATGTCCTGGTAGACGCCGAAGAAGTCGGGCATGTAGCCGACCTTCCGGCGGATGTGGCGCGCCTGGCCGATGACGGAGTAGCCGCAGACGTAGGCCTGCCCGGTCGTCGGGCGGAGCAGCGTCGCGAGGATCTTCATCGTCGTCGACTTGCCCGCGCCGTTCGGACCGATGAAGGCGAAGATGTCGCCCTTCTCGATCGACAGGTCGAGGTGGTCGACGGCGGTCATCTCGCCGTAGGTCTTGGTGAGGCCGCGCGTCTCGATCATGCGGGGAGAGCCCGCCTCAGTTCATCATGATGATCTTGTAGACCCACGCGGCGATCCCGAGGCCTATGACGGTGAGAGCGCTCGGCGTCGCCGGGAGGCGGTCGATCCACCCGAGGAAGCGGACCCCGAAGAGGGCGCAGGCGAGCCCCCAGACGGCCCAGACCACGGCGCAGCAGAAGAGGAAGAACCCCATCGGCTGCGTCACGATCGAGCTCAGGAACCGCCCCTTCGACGCGAACGACCACGACGTGGTCATGCCGCAGGACGGACACGGGATCTTGTAGTCCATGTACTTCTCGCTCATCAGGACGAAGCCGCACGGCTGGAGGCCGAGCTGCTCGTGCGTCCCGAAGCCCTGCTCGGAGGGCTGGAGCGAGAAGGCGACGCCGAGGACGACCCAGGTCATCACCGCGGTGATGCCCATGAACCAGCGCTCGGGCCGCGAGGGCGGCTTGGGAGGGCGCCGGTGACGCGGAACGGCCGCGACGGCGACGACGGGCGCGCCGGACGTAGCCTCGGTCGCGACCGGCTCCGCCGCGACCGGCTCGGCGGCGATCGGCTCGGCGGCAGGATCGGCGGGGGTCGTCATGAAACCGGGTCCAGGGTGCTGCGGCGAGCGGCGCATCGTAGCACGCAGTCGAGACATCGCAACGGGCGACAGCGCCCGGCCAAGCGGCGCGTCCCCTTCCATGGGACGCCGCCGGAGACGAGCCGTCTCGCGATGTATTGACAGAGACCGGCGGCGCCCTAAAATCCTGCGTCGGTGCCGAATTCGGGCTCGCCCGGACCGGGATCGACGGACGTGCAGAGAGTCGTAGAACGCCGAGGTGGCGGAACTGGCAGACGCGCTAGGTTGAGGGCCTAGTTTGGGTTATACCAAGTGCGAGTTCGAATCTCGCCCTCGGCATTACGAGAAGAGCCCCGGCCAACAGCCGGGGCTCTTGTCGTTTCCGGGCTGCGGACGGTTTGCGGACGGTGATCGGGCCACGAGAAGCAGAAGCTAGACGGGCGCACTGAGGGCAGCGGGCTCGGTCACTCGCTGGATGCTCGCTTCATCCGATCGAGAATCTGTAGCGCAGCGACTGCGGCGATCTTGCGCTCTGCCGGGGGCCGGCCTCCAGCGAACACGTCGTGCAGCAAGTCGAGGTCGGATTCGTCGCCCGCAGCGCCGATGAACCAGACCCATTGATTGGGCTGGTCGCCGCCGGCGGCGGCGGAGTCGGCGGCCACTCCGAGCCGAGCCGCGTCGAGAACCTCGGGCCGTTCGGGACGGCAGAGCGCGAGATCGCGGGCCACCTGGAGAACTTCCCTGCTTCCGGTCTCATGGTGCCGTACGACGTACCGGCTCAGCGCCTCGATTCCGGTCGGGTCGCCCAGCTCGGCCAGCGCGACGGCCGCCTCGCGCCACGCTCCGAACGGGAGCCGGGCGGAGGGATCGGGGCGGAGGGGGCAGGGTTCACCCGACAGGAACGCCTTGAGGGTTTGCCTCGCTGGCTCGTCACCGAAGTGGGCAAGCTCGACAGTGGCGTCTAGGCCGTCCCAGATGCGCCATGTGCCTGGACTCGACCTGGGCTGCTCGGCCTCCGCCGCTACCCGTCTCAGGAAGGGGACGAGAATGGCACGAGCCCAGGGCTCGCGACGCAGGGGCTTGACCATCTCTGACAAGGAACCAAGCGCGTGCTCGTTTCGCTCGCAGAGCGCGATGAAGAGGAGCACGTCGTCGGGATTCGCCTCTGGCCCAGCGAGAACAGTGACGGCGCGCTGCCAAACGAGAGGGTTTCCGGCGACGCGGTCGTACGCCACGCCCGAGAGGCCGCCGAAATGCGGCCGGACCAGCCAGCGGCGCAGGCTCCGCCGAGCCCGGATGCGGTCAGTCTCGGGAGGCGGCGGACCGCGGCGACTGTTCGCGTATCCCTCGGCGAGCCAGGCGCGCACCGCCGATCCGTCGCCCGCCTCAACCAGCGCGGTCAGTGCGGGGTACGGGTATCGCTGACTGCGATGGAGCCACCGATACCGGCTGGCCCGAGCGGCTCGCTCGACGTCCGCGGGGCGAACGGCAAGCACCTCCAGCGAGTCGGTCAGCTCGAAGTCAGCGACTCCCCAAACCCGGTCCCGGTCCCGCCCGCGGCCGCGCATCCGATGATCCATCAGCTCACGCAGCACGATCACCGTCGCGAGGTCGCGCAGAAGCGCGTGGTCCTCACTGCCGGCACGCCGGGCCAGCTCGACGTAGAGGCGGGCTGCGTCGTCGAGCTGGCCTCTGTCCAGGGCGAGCTGGCACTGAAGGCGGAGGCGAACGGTCGGGAACGCCAACGGAGCGACGGCGAGACTCACGAGGCCGATCGTGGCGATGACCAGGAGCACCAACGAACGACGAGCAGTCCGGCGTCTGCCGAGGCTGGTCGGGCGAGAGCGGGACCACATCGTCACTCACTCCTCCTTCATGGCGTCATCCTAGCGGCCTCAGAACGGAAGCCACCCCGCGAGCCTGATCGCGCCCAGAGCGTGCGACGTCGCCGGAGGCTCGGATCGCGGCGGCACACAACGGCGGCTCCCACTCCTGATCACGAGCGCCACCGCCACCACGGATAGACCGGCCAGCGGCGAAGCGTCCCATCCGAGCCCGCCGAGTATGCCTCCTGGCCGTCCGCCGCGAACCGGACGCGCCACACGTCGCCCGCGTGCGCGTTATCAAAGCGGCGATGCACGCGGCCTGTGTCGGCGGAGAGGACCACGACGTCGCCGTCCCAGCGGACGCCGGCGACGAGGAGCTCGCCCGACACGTCGACGTCGATGGTGTCGATGGGGCGGTGCGTGAACGGCGAGAGATCGGACGGCGGTCGCGTGCCCGAGACGGAGAGGGCGACGAGACGACCGTGGCAGGTCGAGGCGAAGAGGGCGTCTCCGCGGCCGAACGCTACAGACCACGCGCCGGCGAGCGGGATCGTTCGGACGTGCATGCCCGTGTCGAGCTTCCACACGGTCACGCTGTCATTCGCCGCCGAGACGGCCGCCGCGACGTAGGAACCGTCGCGCGAGATAGCGAGGCTTCTCACGATGTCGGCCGCGACAGGCAGAACGTGGAGCGTCCGCCAGCCGCCGGCGCCGCGCTCCCAGACACGCACGGTCTGGTCGCGACCCGCCGAGACGCAGCGCCGCCCATCCGGGGTCGACGCGAGGGCGTGGATGAGGTCTCTGTGCCCGATGAGTTCCGCTGACGCGAAACCATCGCGGCCGAAAACCCTCATCGCGAACGGCTCGGTGCAGTGCGAGAAGTCGAGCGGCACCCCGCCGCCGACCACGAAACCGTCGTCGCCGCAGGAAGCGACGGCGAGCCAATGCGGGGCCTCGCTGGTCGGCGCTCTGGTCGCGACCACGCGGCCGGACCGATCGAGCAGATGGAGCCGCTTGCCCGCCGCGACGGCGAAGAGGTCGCCGTTCATGGCGAAGTCGAAGATGGTCAGATCCCGGGAAGTCGTCGGATAACCGTCTAACCTGAGCAGGACAAGCGCGCGATGGTCCCGATGCCACGAGGCGCCGACGACAACGGGCGCCGTCAGCGTGAAGACCAGCATTCCGACCACTGCGCGACGTCGTCGCCGGATCGACGGGCGCCCAGCCGGGCGAACGCTCTCCGCGCGCGATCGACGCGTCGATGATGCCGTTCCGTCGTTGGGGCCCGTCGTCATGTCGCTCCTCTCTCTCGGCTGAGGGTGGCCGGCCTCCGTCATGAGAGAGCCATCGCGCTGCGAGGAGCTGAGGGGCTCGGTAGGCGGTGAAGGCAGATGCGGAACCGCTCGATCCACGGTCGCGGTTCGAACTCCAGCGTGGGCCTCGGGCTCGCGGATTACTACGGCGCGATCTGGGACCACGCCCATGGGAGCCGGTAGAGGCTAACGGTGCGGTGGGCTGGGGTGGGGTGGGGTGGAGTGCGCTACTGAACTCGCGCTTCCTCTCCACGGAGGAGCAGAGCTTTCTACCTGCCGGCATAGGGGTTGCGCGTCGGGGATACGCTAGGTGAGGGCCTGGCTCGGGTCATGCCAAGTGCGAGTTCGAATCTCGCCCTCGGCCTGAATCTAGAGCCCCGGCCACCGCCGGGGCTCTCTTTCGTTTCCCTCCGTGGGCGCCTCGCCGCCTCGCGCCAAGACGCCGGCGCCCACACACACATGGAGGAGGGCGGGGGCCAGAACGTTGGAACCCGCCAGGCCGAGCCCGGGTCCGAGCGGTGGGGACAGCTCGCCAGCGCTCCTTTGGGGGAACCTCGACATGTCTGATGACCACCACCGCCGCTCGGCGTCGCCCCGGCGCGCCGCCCTCGCCGGCCTCGTCTCGATCGCGTGCGCTCTGGGGCTCGCCGGCGTCGCGGGCGCCCAGGATGGCGACCGCCCCGCCGCGCCGGCTCCGAAGCGGAGCGGCTTCTACCTGCAGCAGGTCGCCGCGATCGGTCCCGCGGTCTTCTCGCCCGACGGACGCTGGATCGCGGTGCGCGAGGACGGCGGCGCGATCGCCGTCATCGAGCGCGCCGCGGCCGAGCGGGACCCCAAGGGCTACGAGCCGCACCGCATCGCCGGGGGTCTCGGCGACGTCGCCAACTGGAACGACTGGCGACGCCGGCTGGCCGGACCGGGCATCGCCTTCGCCGCCGCCGCCGACGGCGGCGGCGCGGTCGAGCTGATCGCCGAGGGAGGCGAGGGGCTCATCCATGCGACCGTGTCGGGCGCGGGCGTCGACCTCGACGACCTGGCGGCGCCCGCGGGCGCGATTCCCATCCTCACGGGTCGCGGCGGGCGCTGGCCGGTGCTGGTCCCGGTCGACGCCGACGGCGATGACGGCTGGCGCAAGCCGGCCCTGTGGGTGGTCGGCGCGGCCGAGTGGCCCGAGAAGGCGCCGCGGGTGCGGCCGAAGACCCTCCGCTGGACCGATGACGGCGCCCACCTCGTCGCGACCCTCGCCGACGGCTCGCTCGCCCGCATCGACGCGGGCACCGGCGCGCTCGAGACCCTCGTCGCCCGCGCCGCGGTCGAGAAGGCGGTCGGCAAGCCGATCGAGCGCGTCGTGCTGCGCGCCTTCGGCCCCGACGGCAAGCTCTTCGTCGCCGGCGTGCGCCCCTATCCCGAGGACATGCGCGGGAGGTCCGGGACCTACGTCCCCGCCGGCGACGAGGCGCCGACGCGCGGCCGCAACCCGGGCTCGGCCGAGCCTGGCCCGGGCATGCCCCAGTACCTCTACGTGGCCGACGGCGAGACGCTGACCCTGATCAAGCAGGTCTCGCTCGCCCGCCACCTCGACACCCTCCTCGTCGCGCCCTCGCGCGCCCTCGATCGGTTCGCCTTCCTCCAGGTGGCGAACGACGGCGGCGCCGGCAGCGGCGTGCCGACGATCTGGGCCGGCTCGATCAACGCCGCGGGCAAGCTCACCGAGAAGGAGCTGGGACGCGTGGTCGATGAGGGGCTCGAGGCGCCGCGCTTCCGGGCGCTCGCCACCTCGGCCGACGGATCGGGGGCGATCCTGCTCATGGAGGCGAGCCGCGAGAAGGAGCTGCGCCTCGACGACCCGGCGGTGAAGAAGCTCCTCGGCGGCGCCCCGAAGGAGATGGCGGCGCCGCTCCTGAGCCAGGCCTACGGTCGGGGCGGCGCGCGCATCACCGACGACGCGGTCATCCTCTCCTTCGCGAGCTGGGGCCTCTACGCCCTCGACGCGGGCGAGCCCGGCCTCCGGAAGCTCGGCCTGTTCGGCGAGGGGATCGCCCGCTTCGCGGGCGAGACCGGGTTGCCGGGCGAGGCGAAGGACATCGTCTACGACGCGACCTCGGGATGGCTCGTGGCGACGGTGCGGCACGGCTCGTTCGACTCCAAGGCGCAGGGCATGCTCCTGCTCGAGCTGAAGGCCCCCTGAGCTGACCGTTCGGGGACCGATCCTTCGACTTGCCGCCTGCCGAACGTCGTGCGAAGTCGCCGCCAACGGGCGCGTCGTTCGGGCGGGCGGCCTGCTTCGGAGCGTTCGGGCCGGGCCAGGCCGCGGCGTCCCGATCGGAACGCGCCTGGGCAGCCAGCGCGGGGGTCAGAGCGCTTTCTGCGGCTTGGTCGGAGCCTGGTTGCCGCCGCCGGCTTCACTCCCAAGCCAGCAGAAAGACGACACTGACCCCCAATGCGGGGCCCGGGCCTTCGGCTCGATCCGAAGTCCAATGCGGCGAAGGGGTCAGGTCTGGTCAGGTCGGGTCTGGTCTCGGATGTTCGAATGAGCGGCGTTAATGCGACCATCCGAGACCTGACCCCTTCGGGCGCTTCCGGACGATGCACCCGACGGCGACGGTGGCGCGGCTGGGAGGGAGCCGGGGATTCAGTCCGTCGGACGGCCGTCGCCCGGCCGTCGGATCCAGCGCGCGGGGAGGGGGCACCACGACACGGCGCCGAGGTCGGTCGCCGCGTCGACGAGCTCGCCGACGGTCCCGTCGGGCAGCTCCGCCTTCGCCTCGATCCGGACGGCGGCGCCGTCGCGTCCGCCCTCGGCGATGAGCTCGCGGACGCGGTGGGCGACCTGACGGAGCAGCTCCGGATCGGCCCGCTCGCCGAGCGCGTCGACGATGGCGACCGCCTCGATCGGCAGCGGCACGGCCTCGCCCGTCTCGGCGTCGGACGCCTCGACGACGACCTCGACGAGGCGCGCCCTCGGCACGTGGCCGCCGTCGCGCCACGCGAACGCGCGCCCCTCGCCGGTCCAGCTCGACGGGCCGGGGTAGATCCACGGCAACGCCGGAACGGCGAGCTGCACGAGCACCCACAGGTGGACGAACACGATGACCGACCGGCGCCGCCAGCCGAGCAGCATCCACTCGCTCCCGACGCCGCCAGACGGGGTCGCGCCCGCGCCGACCGCGCCGCCGCCCATCGCGCCGGGCGCGATGAAGCCGCTCGGGACGCGGCCGCGCAGCCCCCGCCGCACGAGGAACGAGAAGCAGCCGCCCACGACCGCGCCGATCAGCGGGATCGAGAGGAGCAACGCCAGCGGCCAGGCGAGCGGCGCGCGCATCGCCACCAGCCGGAGGGCCGCGGCGCCGCCGTGGTGCTTCCCGTCGTGGGTGACGAGGGTGAACGCCTCCTCCGCCGTGTCGTCGGAGCCCGGCGTCTCGCGCCACGCGACGGACCCGAGGAGATCGAGGTCGTGGAGCAGGGCGACCGTGAACCGGAGCATCCGCGAGCGCGGGTCGAAGCGGACGACCCAGCCCTGGAGCGGGAGCAGCCAGCGCAGGCGCGCGGCCAGCCGCCTCGGCCAGTCGGGCTCGGCGAAGACCGTCGTCGCGAGCCCGGCGACCAGGGCGAAGACGAGCGCGTTGGCCGTCCCGCCGAGCCACGCGATCGCCGCGTGGGCGAGGACGGCCAGGACCAGGCCGAGCGATCGGGTGCGCCGCCAGGGCAGGGCGAGGGCGCCGAGCAGCGCCACGACGCTCGGGGCGAAGCCCACCAGCGCGACGAGGGCCGTCTCGCCGAGCAGACCGGCGAGGGTGGGCAGACCGCCCTGGGCCGCGATCCACGACTCCGCCCACGCGCCCGTGGCGAACCCCGGCTCGGCCACCGACGCGATCGCGAGGGCGAGCAGGACGATCCACGCCTGGCACCGGACGAGGAACGGACCCCAGAACGGGATCACCGCGTAGCGCGGCGGTCCGCCGCGGACGAGGCGCCGATCGACGGCGAACGCGGCGCTCGCCGTCGCGAGGGTCAGCAGGCCCGCGACGAGCGCGACGAGGTAGCCGGCGTCGGAGTAGGCGGCCCGATCGGCGAGGAGGAGGTGGAGCGAGCCGGCGAGGACGAGGAACGCGGCGAGGCGCGTCCGGAACCCGATCGCGAGCGATGCCGCCGCGAGGGCGAGGACGATCAGCTCGACCCGGGCGGCCGTTCCGGCGAGCGGGGCGATCGCCTCGAGCCCGGCCCACGGGAAGCGCGTCGCGACCGCGCCGCCGGGGTCGGCGGTGCTCGTCAGGAGGAGGCCGAGGGTGTGGCCGAGCACGACGAGGCCGAACCCGATCCGGAGGACGGCCAGCGAGGCCGCATCGACGGGTCGCGTCAGGTGGTTCGCCCAGCGGCGCCACCACGGGAGGCGTCGCGCCGCCCGGCGGGGCGGCGCGGCCACGAGAAGCTCGGGCACGACAGGCGCTCCTCGAAACGCACGACCGTGCGCCGCGGAGATCTCCCCGGGGCGCACGACTTGCCAGCGTATCACGCGGCGCCGGCGATGGGGGACGAGAAATCCGCGGCGCCGACTTGGCGAAGCCGGTCTCGCCTCACCTAAGATGCAGCCGAGGCGTCCGACGGGTCCGGACGCCCGGACGGCCCTGCATGAGCGCCCAGCCTTCGGACCCCACGATCGCGGGCTCGCCCGCGCCGGATCACCACCACGCCGACGAGCGCCCGCCGAACGTCCTCGGTCCCTACCGGGTCGGCGAGCGCCTCGGCGCGGGCGGCCAGGCGACCGTCTACCGGGCCGACCACGTCGGCCTCGGACGCGCCGCCGCGATCAAGGTGCTCTCCCCGAAGATGGCGGCGGACTCCGAGTACACCGACCGGTTCCACGCCGAGGCGACGATCGCCGCGCGCCTCCAGCATCCGCACATCGTCACGACCTACGACTCGGGCGAGCAGGACGGCTTTCACTGGCTCGCGATGGAGCTCGTCGACGGCGAGAGCGTCGCCGACCGGATCGCGCGCGGGCCGCTCTCGCTCGAGGAGGCCGTCGCGGTCACCCGGTCGGTCGCCCTCGCCCTCGACTACGCCGCCGCGCACGGGATCATCCACCGGGACGTGAAGCCGCAGAACGTCCTGGTCGACTCCGCCGGCACGGCGAAGCTCGCCGACCTCGGCCTCGCCAAGGACAAGGACGCGAGCCAGAGCCTGACGGCGACCGGGGTGGCGATCGGCACGCCGCGCTACGCCTCGCCCGAGGTCGCCATGGGGACCCGCGGCCGCGACCTCGACGTGCGAAGCGACGTCTACTCGCTCGGCCTCTCGCTCTGGGAGATGCTGACGGCGACGGCGCCGCTCGCCGGCGAGACGATCGTCGAGACCCTGATCCGGCACACGCAGGAGGACGTGCCGTCGCTCGGGGGCCTCGTTCCCGACGCGACGGCGAAGCTCCTCGACCCGGTGATCGCCCGGATGACGGCGCGCGAGCGCGACCGGCGCTACCCGAGCGCGGCGGCCCTCGCCGACGACCTCGCCGCGATCGCCGAAGGCGGCGTCTCCGTCGCCTCGTCGGGCGGGCGCGCGGGAGCGAGCCGCAGCGGACGCCGGCGCGGCGCGCGGCGATCGAGCGGAAGCCGACGGGCGCCGCGCATCTCGAGCCAACGCCGGGCCGCGACCGCCGCCACCCCCGACGGCGACCGCGACCGCGCCGCGCGGAACGACCGGGCGGCGCCGGCGCGCCTCATCGCGGCCCTCGTCGCCGTTCCGGCGCTGCTCGGAATCGGGCTCCTCGTCACGTCGCGCCGCGACCGAGGCCGGGCCACCTCGGACCCCGACGCGGCCACGGGCGTGGTCACGGCCGAGACGACGCCGCCGATGGCGGAGCACCTCGCCGCCATCGAACGGCACCGCCGCCTCGAACAGCTCGACCTCGCCCTGGGCGCTCTCGCCGCCGCGGCCGAACGCCACCCCGAGGCGAAGGCCGAGCTCGCCGCGCTCGAGGCCGAGGTCATCGACGATCTCGTCGAACGGCTCGACCGCGGAATCGGGCAGCGACCCTCGCTCGAGGCGTCGGTCGCCGCGCTGGCCCAGCACGCGACGAAGGCATCGCCCGCCGCCGCGTCCCGGCTCGACGCGCTCGCGGCCGAGCGGCTCGTCGCCTCCCTCGTCGAGGTCGATCGGCTGAGCGTCGAGCTCGCGCGGCTGGTGCGCGAGGGCGACCTCGTCGCGGCGGGCGAGCTCTGCGGCGAGGCGGCCGCGGCCCTCGACCGCGCCGCGGCGATCGGCGATGCCCACGCCCGCCTCGAGGACGCCATCACGCTGGCGACGCGCCGGGAGTCGATCGCCTTCTGGAGACGGCTCGTCGCCGACATCCGCGTCGTCGCGGGCGACCGCCCCGAGGACTGGGGCTTCGTCGTCGTCCGCGACCCCGAGGGCCGGCCCTCGATCCGGCGCGCCTTCGGGCGCGCGAGCGACGACGAGCTCGCGGCCGGACTGGAGCTCGGCGAGAGCGAGGCCGACCGCGCGACCCGGCTCGGGTTCATCCGCGCGATCTTCGGGCCCACGAAGGCGGCGGCCGAGGCGTGGCTGCGCCGAGGCGCCGGGGAGCTGCCCTGGCGCGAGCCGCTGGCGCGCCTCCCCGAGCCGCCCGACCCCGCGCCGGACCAGCGCCTGACCCCACCCGTTCTGGATCCCGACCCGGTCCCGAGCCCTCCCGACCCCGAACCTGGACCCGCGACCCCCGAGCCCGCGGAGCCCGATGTGACCCCGGACCTCGTCGAACCCGTCGAACCCGCGGCCCCCCCCACCCCGATCCCCGAGGACGTGCGGGCTGAGCTCGAGGCCGGCGCAAAGAAGATCCGGACGATTCGAAAGACGATGAACGTCGCGCGCTTCCCGGAGATCGAGCCGGTCGTGCTCGACTGGGAGCGACTCCAGCACCGGTTCCCCAAGACGATGATCCACCGCCACCTCGGGCCCGACGATCAGCTCGAGTACTGGTTCGCGACGATCTACGCGGGCCTCGTGACGGGGAACGAGGGCCTGGTCACCGAGTCGATCCGGGTCCTCGCCTACGACTTCGATTGGGTCGCCCTGAAGGAGCCGTGGGCACCCCCGATGGAGCAGATCTACGGGCTCGTCCACGCGGCCGTGGAGGCCGACCCCCGGATGCTGGCGGTCGCCCTCGCCGACGACGCGAAGGCCCCGCCGCCGGAGCTCCTCCACGCCGTCCTCGGCGACGAGGCCGTCAGTCTGGTGACCCGCCTCGCCGAGCTCCGCCTCCACCGTGCCCGGGGCCTCGCCGTAGCGTTCGAGCGACCCGAGACGCTCCGAGAGCTCCGGTCGGAGCAGCGGCGGAAGCTCACCGAGCTCATCGCCGAGCTGACCCCGAAGAAGGACCGACCCCAGCGGCTCTTCGAACGGCGCATCCGCGGCGTCGCGGAACAGCTCCTCCTCGAGCTCGACGAGTGGCGAGCGGACGCTCCCGTCGTCGAGCTCACCCTGACCGATGGCCAGGACGTCGCCGCCCTCGGGACGAGACCTCCCGGCGTGTGGTTCCACGTCCGGGGCGGGCCCGCCCGGGGCATCGTCCTCACGCCCAGCGCCAAGCACGCGCCGGTCGAGGGCGGCCACTTCCGAATCGACGTCCCGGGTGGCCTCGCCTGGCGTCGAGTCGACCTCGACGTCCTCGGCCCGGTGCAGCGAGGCTACCTGGCGTTCGAGGTGCTCGGAGCGAAGGAGCGAGTCGTGGCGGAGGGCGCGATCATGGAGCCCGGAAACGCGCCGCTCCACCTCGGCCCGGGCCAGACCGGAATCGCCGACGTGTTCTGCGCGCTCGCGGCGAGCCTCCTCGGGACGACGCCCGAGGCGGGACCGCCGGGCAGCATCTCGATCCTGCTCGAGCCGGCGAGGACGGACGAGGGGCGGCCGGCGCGCCGGATCGGGCTCCGCGTCGAGGGTCACCGCCCGGAGACCGCGCTCGAGAAGGATCTGCTCGTGCCGATCGGGAAGGCCGACGACGCGAAGCCCGGAACCCTCCGTCTCTTCGTCGCCCCGAACATCCGACTCCGCGGAGTGAAGCTGACCCGCGCCCCGAAGCGTTGAGGCTCAGGCGATCTCGATCATCACCTCGCCGCTCCGGACCGCCTGTCCCGGCGCGACCTTGACCGCCTTGACCGTCCCGGCGACCTCGGCGCGGATCTCGTTCTCCATCTTCATCGCCTCGAGGACGAGGAGCGACTGACCCGCCTCGACGACGTCGCCGGCCGCGACCCGGACCTCGGTCACGATGCCCGGCATGACGCTCTTCACCTTGGCGCCGTTCGCGCCGCCGCCGCCCGCCTTGCGCCCGAGGCGGCGGGCGGCCCGCTCCCGGTCGTTCTCGACGCCGACGGCGAGCGGCCCGAACGGATCGCGCACGACCACGTTCGTCCGGTCATCGGCGCTCGGCTCGACGACGAGGACGTGGGTCTGCCCGTCGACCGCGAGGGAGAGGGTCGGCCCGTCGACGGCGATCACCTCGGCCGGCACCGGCTCCCCGTCGACGAGGACGCGCGGACCGCCGCCGTTGGCGGAGGCCTTCACCTCGATGACGAACGTGCGTCCGGCGACGTCGGCGTGGTAGCGCATGGGTGAGGGTCTCGTGCGGGGACCGGGACGGGGGCAGGCTACGAAAGCGGAGGGCGAAATGAAACCCGCGGGCAGGCTGGCTTCCGTTCCAGGAACAGGAGTCTCGGGCGGAGTACCGCGACGCGACGGCAATGGCTCGGCGACGCCCGAATCAATCCGAGTAATCCGCGAAATCCGCGGTTCGGTCTCTCTCGGCGTTGAACGAGTGGGAACCGCGGATTACGCGGATTACGCGGATTGCGAGCTGCCGGCGCCGGGTTCATTGCCGACACCCGTGTTGCAGGAACACGAGAGCCCGAAAACAAGCCGGGTCTCGCTTCCTCTGGGGAGGCGAGACCCGGTCGTGAGTCGGTCGGAGCGTCCGGTGGGACGCGGATCGTTCGTCGAATCGTTAGTAGATGACGCGCTTTCCGGGCTTCTTCCCGGGCTTGGCCGGCTTCGCGGGGGTCGGCGCCTCGGCCGTCTTGGCGGCGGCCTTCGGGTCGGCGTAGACGGCGTCGTTCCAGCTCGTGGTCTCGTGCTTGTAGCCGAGGATGTCGGTGAGGTACGCCTCGACGCCCGGCATGTGGGCGGCGCCGTAGATCACGTAGACCCGCTTCTTGCCGGCCTCGTAGCTCGCCTTCGTCATCTCGGACATGACGATCGCGTTGCGCTGGTAGAGGATGAACTTCGCCATGTCGCCCTGCATCTGGTCGAGCCCGCTGTTGCCCATGCGGAGCTGACCGATGATCTGCTCGCGGCTCGGGAGCATCTGCTTGAGCATCGGGTTGTTCTTGAGCTGCTCGGGGCTGATCCCGCCCATCCCCTTCATCATCTTCGACATCTGCTTGAGCTGCTCGGGATCCATGCCCATGGCGCGGAAGAGCGACTCCTGGCTCAGGTCGGCGCTGCGCCACGTCTTCGGGTCGGGCTTGATGTCGGTGCCCTGGAAGGCGAGGCCGGTGACCTGGCTGACGAGCTTGCCGCTCATCGCCGACATCTCGCCGTCACCCTGCTCCTCGTAGAGGACGAGGTCGCCCTTCTTCAGCTCGGCGGCGACCGCCTTGAAGAACTCGGCCTCGCCGAGGTGGACCATCGAGACGAGGACGATCTCGGGCCGCTCGATCTTCTTGCCACGACCCATCATGCCGCCCAGGCCGCCCATCGGGTTCATGGGCTTGGTCTCGGGGGCAGAGTAGACCCGGATCGAGGCCTCGACGACCTCGCCGACGCCCGGCCGCTTCACGACGCGGATGAAGTCGGTGAGCGGCTTCTCCTGCGCGTCCCCGGCGGTCGCGAGTGAGGTGGTTCCGGTGATGGCCGCGATGAGAGCGATCGCGAGGCCGAGGGTGCGGATCGGGCGGGCGTGCATCAGGTGTCCTCCTACGATGTTCGATCTCCGTCAGGGCCGACGCACGGCCCATGGACTCTCTCATACAGGGTCGGAGCCGAAAACGATGGCTCTCGTGGCGATTTGCCACATCGGTGAGGGTTTTGATGGGGCAGCAGAAAACGGCGCTCGAGAAGGAGGCGAAACTACATCCATTGCTTTTGTTAGGGTATGATGTAACTCGGTGAGAGGCGCCGGGAGCCCGCGTGCCCGTCAAAGAAAGTACAGAATCATCAAGGGGTTGAACGAAGTGATACGCCCCACATTCTCCGTACATGGAACCGGCCCGGAGCTCGCCCCGGGCCGGCTACCACCACCTGAGTTCGGAGGATGGATTCGTCTGGGTCTATCGGTTTTCGATCAGCCGTCCTTGCGCTTCGGCGGAAGGACGGGCATGTCGCCCGAACCGTCGCCTGACGGCGCCGCCGGCCGGCCGGTCGGAGCGCTCGGGCCGTCGTGGACGCCGAGGTCGCTCGGACCGCCCGAGGGCTCGATCTCGGGCCGGTAGCTCTCGTAGCCAGGCACCCAGCCGATCTCGCGGACGGCGTCGAGGGCGACCCGGTGGCACCGCCCATCGACCTCGTCGACGCGGCTCGCCTCGCTCGGGGTGAGGACGTCGGACTCGAACGGGGATGCGACTCGGACCTTCCCCTCGAAGACGCTCACCCGGGCGAAGACCGGGTCGAGGTCGACGGTGAAGCGGGTGCCGAGCACGGCGACCTCGGTCGAGCGCGCCTTGATCGTGAACGAGCGCTGCCCCGGGCGACGCCGGGCGATCTCGCAGAACAGCCGGCCGCGGTCGCCGAGCATCTCGACCCGGTCGCTTGCCACGAGACGGACGCTCGCGCCGGGCCCGAGGGCGACGCGGCTGCCGTCGTCGAGCTCGAGGAAGGTGCCGATCCGCCCGTCGTTACGGAGCTCGTCGCCGACCCGGAGGGTGGCGCCGCGTCCCGCGTCGCGTGCGGACTGGTCGCCGCGGCGCAGCGCGAGCGTGCTCGACGCCTCGACGCCCGGCCAGCGACCGATCGCGTCCGCAAGAGCCGTCTCCGGCGTGCCTTCCGGCACGGGCGTCCGGCGGTCGATCATCCACAGCCCGAACGCGACGACGGCGCAGGCGGCGATCGCGGCGGCGAGCTGCGGCGCGCGCGGCGACCACCCGGTGCTGGCGATGGGCGACGCGGCCGGAGCCGAAGCGGGGCGCGCGACGGCCACCGGGGCCGGCGCGGGCTCCGGAGCGGCCTTCGCGAGACGCGCGGACTCGCGAACGGCCTGCTTGATCTGCGCGGCCAGGCCGTCGCCGATCGGGCTCGCCTCGAGCGCGTCGGTGACGAGCTCTCCGACGCGCTCCACCTCGGTCAGCTCCGCCCGAGCATCGGGCGAGCCGGCGAGGCGCGCCTCGGCGCGAGCCCGTTCGGACTCGGTTCGGCACTCGCCGTCGGCGAAGCGGCCGATCAGGCGATCGGTGCTGGGGATCGGTTCGTCGTGCTCGCGGCTACCCATATCTCTTCCCTTGGCTGCTACTTGAGGAGGTTGCGGAATCGTTTCCGCAGCCGCCCGCGGGCGCGATGCAGGCGGCTCTCGACCGCCTCCACCGTGAGCCCGGTGTGCTCGGCGATGTCCTCGTAGGACATCCCGTCGAGGTACTTGAAGACGATCACCTCGCGGTAGTGTTCGGGGAGGGCCGCGACCTCGGCCATGACATGCTCGCGCACCTCGGCGCGGTTGGCGCTCGCGACCGGGTCGGCGTCGTCGCCCTGGTCGATCAGGCCTTCGGCGTCGGGCTCGACGTCGGCCACGATCCCGCGGCTCCGCGCCTTCCGAACCCAGTCGATCGCGCTCGTGCGGACGATGTTCCGAAGCCACGCGGCGAAGCGCTCGGGGTTCGTCAGGTCGTTCAGCGCCCGGTGGGCCTTGATGAAGGCCTCCTGGCTGACGTCGGCCGCCGCATGGTAGTCGCCGGTGACCGAGAAGGCGACGCCGCCGGCGAGCTTGGTGTAGCGCTCGACGAGCATCTCGAACGCCTCGACCTCGCCGGCGCGGGCGCGGTGGACGAGGTCGGCGTCTTCGGGACCGCTCACGACCCAGCCCGCCGTCGCCCGGAGCAAGGGCTGCGACTCCGCGCGCGGGTGGATCGCGCGGGAGCGGGGCGTGTCGATGGCAGGGGTCTCGATCGCGAGCATCGTTCCACTAGGCGGACGGGCCTCGCCCGACGCGTCTTGCGGAGCTTTCCAATGAAGAGAGATGTCAACGGAGATTGACGGACGCCGAAGCGAGACGGCCCGGACGCGACAAAGGCAGACGGCGCAGGGTGCTGGGTGCGACGGGATCGCCCGAACCTCACCCGTCCCCCCCGTCGAGGTCGGCCCGCAGGATCACCATCAGCACCTCGTCGCCGCGGTCGGTGCCCTTGGTGAACTCCTCGTAGACCTGGTCGAACTTGTAGCGGAGGTAGTCGGCCTCGTGGTTGCCGTACTTCTGGATCACCTTGTACATGCGCTCGAGGCCGAACTCCTCGCCGTAGAGGTTGCGCACCTCGGGAAGACGGTTCGTCATCTGGACGACGACGTCGCCCGGGCCGAGCGGGACGTCCCGCTCCTCGAGGCAGCTCTGGAAGATCGGCCCCCGGTCGATCCCGAGCACCATCCCCTCGGGCTCGAGGACGCTGAACGCGGGGTCGCGCGCGGCGTTGAAGAGGCACGGCGGCGTGAGCCCGGCCCGGGCGAACCGGAGGCGGCGCGCGATCGGGTCGACCATGCCGACGAAGAGGCTCACGAAGGTCTTCGCGTCGAGGTCGTCGAAGATGTCGGCGTTCACCCGGGCGAGGATCTCGGCGGGGCTCCGCTCCTCGCGCGCGTGCTGCCGGATCAGGTTGCGCGCCATCGCGGTGATGAGCCCGCTCTCCGCCCCGGTCCCCGCGACGCTCCCGACGACGATGCCGACGGCGCTCTTGCCGAGGTCGAGAAAGTCGTGGAACTCGGTCGAGGGGACCTGACTCGCCGGCGGCTTGTAGACGAGGTGGAGCGAGTAGCCATCGACCTCGGGGACGAGCGGCGTGCCGTCGGCGCGGAGGTCGTTCGTGAAGTGGCTCCGCTCGCGGGCGCGGATGTCGCTCGTCTCGCGGACGCGCGTCTTGACCTTCTCGAGCTCGCGCTTGATCTCCTCGCGCCAGATCGCGCCGGTCGCAGTGATGTCCGCCCCCTCCTCGTCGCGCAGCTCGAGGATCCCGGCGTCGTCGATCGGGACGATCTCGCCGCTCTCCTGGAGGCGCGCGATCGTCATCCCGCCGGTCGACTCGGCCCCCGAGAACCCCGGCCCGAGCGTCGGCGGCTCGGCCGGCTGCGGCGGCGCCACCGGCGGCGGGAAGGCGGAGCCGTCGTCCGAGCTCGGCCCGAAGATCCCCGAGGTCGTCTCCGAGAGGCTGCGCGGCATGCGCGAGGTCGGCAGGCCCGCGGTCCGGTCACCCTCGGCGCTCGGGTCGCCCGCCGGACCGACGTCGCCGGCCACCTCGCCGCTGTCGTCGAACCGCGTCGGCGGGTGCGCCTGCTTCGGGAGGGCGGGCAGGTCGTTCGTCGACGACTCGCCCGCGCCGAGGAACCCGTCGCGCGAGCTCGGCCCGCGGCGCGGCGGCGGCGGGTGGTCGTCGTCGGACGGCGGGAGGGGATGACCCGTGTCGCCGCTGCTCTCGGACATGCCGGCGGGCGGACGGACGAAGTCGCGGTCGATCTGCGCCGAGGGCGCGCTCGGCTGGCCGAAGATCGACGAGGTCCCCGGCGGGAGCGGCGCCTCGTCCGGCTCGCTCCGACCGCCGATCGACGACGGCGAGCTCGGCGGACGCTCGCCGCGGGCCGCCTGGTAGGTGGCGCACTCGAGGAGATGCTGCGCGGCCGGCTTCGCGCCGGACCGCCGCAGCGCCAGGCGCGAGGAGGCGTCGACCGGCGCCTGCGGCTCCTTGCAGAACGGGCAGATCCAGCGCCCGGCGGCGTCGGCGCGCTGCCAGCGCGCGTCGTCGGCGAGGCGCCGGCGCACCCGCTCGGCGAGCTTCTTGAGGCGGACGTTGCGGCCGAGCGCCTCGCGGATCGTCTCGAGCGATCGCTCGACGCCCGCGCCCTCGTCGAACGCCGCGCAGCCGACGAGGTGCTCCGAGATCCGATCGACCGCCTCGTCGCCGACCTTGCGGCGCGGGATCTCGACCCGCGTCACGCCGACGCAGAACGGGCAGACCCAGTGCCGGCCGGCGTCGACGAGCTTCCAGGTCGGGTTGTGGGCGAGGCTGCGCTGGACCTTGAGGCGGACCTCGGTCCGCGACCGCCGCTCCTCGAGCTCCGTGATCGAGAGCGGCTCGCCCTCGCCGCCGTCCCAGTCGGGGCACCGCTCCTCGAGATGCGCGAGGGCCGCCTCGATGAGCGCATCGCGATCCAGACGCCCCCGGACGCCGACCTCGCCGCAGTAAGGACAGAGCCACCGCCGCCCCTCGACCATGACGCCGAAGGCGGGGTCGCTCCCCATCGCGCGCGCGAGTCGTCGGAGGAGCCGCGTCGTCATCGGTTCGGGCGCTCGCCTCTCATCGTCGGGCGGGGTCCTCGCCAGCCCGCTCGCCGGACCGCTCGCTGGCGCCCGCGGGGGCGACCGGGGCGCCCAGGCGCCCCGCCATCCACCGGGCCGACGGGGCGAGGCCCGCCTGCTCGAAGAGCTTCGCGCTCGCCTCGTTCCGCCAGGCGACCCGCGCCTGGAGCCAGAGCGCGTTGCGGGCGCTCGCCCACCCGCTCGACGCGACGAGCATCGCCCGGGCGAGGCCGGCCCGCCGGCACTCGGGGTCGACCCAGACGCACTCGAGCTCCGCGCGGATCACGTCGGCGAACAGCGGATCGACCTCGATGATCCGCGCGAGGCAGAAGCCGACGGGGCGCTCGTCCCGCTCGGGGTCGACCGCGAGGAGGTAGAGGTCGTCCTCGGAGGCGTGCCACAGATCGTCGCGGACCCGCTCGGCCAAAAGCTGATCGGCGTCGTTGCCGAGGGCGAAGCTCGGGTCGTGCTCGGCCGTCTCGACGGCGAGGCGGAGCCAGCAGGAGGCGACCGACGGCGCGTCGGGGAGGCGCGCCGCGCGGACGCGGAAGCGCCCCACCTCGATCGGATCCAGCGGAGTGGTCATCCCGGGTGCCTCCTCGGCGGTCTTCGCGCCGTCGACCGTCGACCGGGCGGGCGGTCAGTGGACCTTCGCCGCGATCATCGTGATGTCGTCCTCCTGATCGCACTCGCCCTGGAACTCCTCGAGGGCGCGCTCGATCTTGTAGAGGACGTACTCCGCCTCGTGCATCCCGTAGCGCTCGACGGTGGCGAGGAGGCGCTCGAGGCCGAACTCCTCGCGCGCGGCGTTCATCGCCTCGTTCACCCCGTCGGTGTACTGGATCAACAGGTCGCCGGGCAACAGTTCGATCTCGCACTCCTCGATCGTCTGCTGGAAGATCGGCCCGGGGTCCATCCCGAGCGCCATGCCCTTGCTGTCGAGCTCCTGGAGCTTCGGGGTGCGGCCCTCGTTGAAGAGGATCAGGGCGTTGTGGCCCGCGCGGGCGAAGCGCAGGACGTTGCGCTCGGTGTCGATCAGGCCGTAGAAGCCGGTGACGAACGTCTTCTCGTCGAGGTCGGGGTAGAGGTCGGCGTTCGTCAGCAGGAGCGTCTCGAACGCGCTCTCGCGCTCGCGCGCGTGGACCTGGAGGAGCTTCTTGACGAGGCCCATCAGGAGCGCCGCCTCGATCCCGTGGCCGGCGATGTCGCCGATCGCGATGCCCCACTTGCGCTCGTCGACCTGGAGGAAGTCGTAGAAGTCGCCGCCGACCTGCTCGCACGGGCGGTAGACGCAGCCGAACTCGTAGCCCTCGATCTCGGGGATCCGCGGCAGGAGCCGGAGCTGCTTGCTGCGCGCCTCCTCGAGGCTCCGCTCGCGGGCGTGCTGCGCCTCGACCTCCTGACGGATCTCGGCGAGCTCGCGCTGGATCTTGAGCCAGTCCTCCTCGGTCGCGACCGGGCGCGGCGGCTGCTCGAGCCGCTTCGCGGGTTGCTTCGGTCGATCGGCCGACGCGGCGACGATCGCCTGGAGCTCCTCGACGCTCACTTCCGGCGGGCGATCGCGGCCGCCCCGCCAGCCGGCGCACCCGTCCTCGAAGTGGCCGCGGACCTGCTCGACGACCTTGTCGAAGACGGCGCTCTCGCGCGTCGTCCCCATGTGGATCTGCTTCTGGAGGCGGCGGCAGAACGGGCAGAGCCAGCTCCCGAACTCGTCGGTCACCCCGAAGGTGGCCTCGCTCCCGATCCAGCGACGGACGCGGCGGCGGCGCTCGATCCTCGCGTTCGCCTCGCCGATCCTCGCCTCGAGCTGGGCGCGCCCGGTCAGCTTCGAGCCGGTGCGGTTGTAGCCGCCGCAGCTCGAGAGATGCTCGAGGACCGAGACGACGAACCGGTCGACCCGCTCGTCGCCCGGCGAGAGGGGGAGCTCGGCGTCGGCGATGTCGGTCACCTCGTCGGAGTCGACCCGCTGGGGCCAGTCGAGGCCGGTGCTGGTGACGCAGTAGGGGCAGAACCACTCGCCGTCCGCGTCGCGCCCCTGCCAGATCGGGTGACGGGCGAGCTTGCGCCGGACGCGGCCGAGCTTGCTCTCGCGGTTGAGGACGGCGACCTTCTGCCGCAGCACGTTCGCCGGGCGGGGCCGCCCCTCGAGGATCGCGTAGGCCTTGCACCCCTCGAGGTGCTTCGCGATGCCGAGGAAGAGGCGCTCGGCGGCCGGCGTCAGGAACCGCGGCTCGGCGTTCGCCGAGCTCGGCGCGTCGGTCGCGGTCGGCAGGTCGCCGGTCTTGCGGGCCTCGCCGCGGCGCCGGGTCGCCGACTCGCCCTTGCGGCGGCCGCCGCTCGCGCCGGCGCCCCCCCCCCGCCGGGCGGTGGCGCCCCGCGAGGGGCGCGACAGGGCCGCCAGCGCCGCGTGCCCCTCGCGGCTGCCGTCGTCGCTCGCGGCGGTCATCCCGCCGAAGTCGAGGTCGGCATCGGAGGTCGGCGGAATCGAGCCATCGGCCCGCGGGCGCTCCCGCGGCCCGTCGGTGCGCCGGCGGTCGCGACGGCGCTTGCCGCGCGGCGGCTCCTCGCCGGCGATCGCGCGCGCGTCGAGGACGACGCCGGTCGCCATCGCGCAGAACGGGCAGACCCAGCGCTTCTCGGCGTCGCTGAACCGCCACTCGGCCTCGCGCTCGAACCGCTGGAGCACCCGGCGGATGCGGCGCGCGCGGTCGAGCTCGGTCCGACGCTTGGCGAGCTCGGCCTCGGGTCGGGGCTCGGGCTCCTTGCTGCGGGCGAAGCTCGAGCACTCGAGGACGTGGCGGCAGACGCGGTTCACGAACGGGTCGTCCTCGGGCGCGCCCTCGCCGATGTCGAGCGAGCCCGGGTCGAACTTCACGCTGGTGAGCCGGGCGCAGTAGGGGCAGATCCAGCGGCGCTCCGAGTCGGCGAAGCGGAACCGCGCGTCCTCGGTGATCCAGCGGGCGAAGCGGTTCTTGAAGACGATCAGCTTGGCGCGGCGGTTGAGCTGCTCGTGGGTGTAGGCCTCGGTCTCGAACTGGTCCCACCGCTCGCACTCGTTGAGGAAGTGCCAGGCGATCTTCTGCTCGATCTCCTCGGTCATCGCGAGGTCGCGCGCGCCGATCCGGCCGCAGTACGGGCAGAGCCAGTTGTTGCGCAGCACGATGATCTTGAAGAGCGGGTTGTCGGCGAGCTCGCCGATGATCCGCCGGAGGATCTCCTTCTCGGAGAGCATCTAGCGGCCCTCCCCGTCGTCGCCAGCGGGGCCGTCGGGGTCGTCATCCTCGTCGTCGGCCGGCTCCCGGGCGGGCGGCGCGCGGAGCTCCGCCTCGAGCTCGGCGAGCTCGAGCATCTCGCCCGGCGCGTCCTCCGGATCGGCGTCGACCGGCGGGAGCGACCCCTCGTCGAGGCTCTCGAGCAGCCGGATGTAGGAGTCGTAGCGCTCGGCGTCGATCTCCTCGGCGTCGACCGCCGCCTTCACGGCGCAGTCGGGCTCGGAGAGGTGACGGCAGTCGGAGAAGCGGCAGCCGTCGGCGACCGCGGCGAGGTCGCGGAAGCCGGTCCGCACCTCCCTTGCGTCGACGTGGTCGAGGCCGAAGCTGCGCAGCCCGGGCGTGTCGACGACGTAGCCGCCGTCGCCGATCGGCACCAGAACGGCCCCTGTGGTGGTGTGACGGCCCTTTCCGGTGCGATGACTGACATCGGCGGTCGCGAGGGCGAGGTCGGGCTCGAGCGCGTTCAGGAGGCTCGACTTCCCGACGCCGGACGGCCCGGTGAAGACCGAGACGCGCTCGGCGATCAGCGACCGCAGGTGATCGAGCCCCTCGCCGTCCTCGGTCTCCGCGCTCGTCAGCACGACCGGATACTCGAGGGTCGGGTAGATCTCGAGGTCGGCCGCGAGCGCCTCGCGATCCTCGTCATCGCGCAGGAGATCGGCCTTGTTGACGCAGATGATCGCCTCGAGCCCCTCGGTCTCGCACGCGACGAGGTAGCGGTCGATCAGCCCCTTCTTGTAGGGCGGATCGGCGATCGCGACGACGATGACGACGACGTCGACGTTGACCGCGACGACGTCGGTCGTCCGCCCGGTGACGCTCCGGCGGACGAGCTGGTTGCGGCGCGGGGTGATCTCGTCGATGACCCCGCGCGGGCGCTTCGGCGCGATCGGGCCGCGCGAGGGCTCGGCATGGAAGCGGACGACGTCGCCGACGACCGGGCTCGTGCGGTCGGCGGCGTCGTTCGCCCTTTGACCGCTCATGCTCCGCCCGCCGCGTCCGCCCCGGCGCGAGCGGAGCTTGCCGCGAGTCTTGCAGCGATAGACGACCCCGTCCTCGTCCCGGACGAGGATGTGGTGAACGGCGCCCGCCTTGATGACGGTGCCCTCTCGCGAACCCGTGTCTTGCACACCCTGCACTGCCGTAGACTCAAGCGTGGTCGGGAATTGTAGCACGCGCCGACGGCGCGAGGGAAGGCCGGGCGCCGGACCCGGCGCCCGGGCCTCGTCGAACGCCCGCCGCTCTGCCACCATCCCGAGCGATGGAAGCGCGTCCCCCATCCGGCCGACTCCCCGAGCCCCTCGCGCGCCCGGCCACGCCTGCGCGAGTCGGGCCTTACGCGATCGAGGCGGAGCTCGGCCGCGGCGGCGCGGGCGTCGTCTACCGGGCGCGCCACGGCCAGACCGGCGCGGTCCACGCCCTCAAGGTGCTGCTCGGCAACAGGCTCGAGAAGGGCAAGACCGAGCGCGCGTTCGCCCGGTTCCGGCGCGAGGCCGAGGTGATGGCCCGGGTCGACGCGCATCCCGGCGTCGTGCGGATCCACGCGGTCGGGGCGGAGGGCAACGTGCCGTGGTGCGCGATGGAGATGGTCGCGGGGCGCTCGCTCGCCGACCGCCTCGCCGAACGGGGACCCCTTCCGCCCGAGGAGGCGGCCCGGCTCGTCGTCGGCGTCGCCCGGGCCGTCGACTTCTGTCACGGCCACGGGGTGGTCCACCGCGACCTCAAGCCCGAGAACGTGCTGATCGACGCCGAGGGCCGGCCGAAGGTGGCCGACTTCGGCCTCGCCTACGACGCCTTCGCCGACCGCCTCACCCGCACCGGCGAGTTCCTCGGCACGCCCGCCTACATGGCGCCCGAGCAGGTCGCGCGGCCATCGGGGTCGGCGTCGGGATCCGCCTCGGGCGCCCCGCCCGGCGACGCGAGCGAGGGAAGCGGCGAGGACGGCGCCGTCGGCCGGAGCGCCGACGTCTACGGCGTCGGCGCGATCCTCTACGCGGCGCTGACCGGGCACGCCCCGTTCGAGGCGAGCCAGAGCGCGGCGCTCGTCTACGCGATCATGCAGAACGAGCCGGTCGAGCCGCGGCGTCACCTCCCCGAGCTTCCACCCGAGCTCGAGGCGATCTGCCTCCACGCGATCGAGAAGGAGCCGACCGAGCGCTACGGCACCGCCGGCGCGCTCGCCGACGACCTCGAGCGCTGGCTCGCCGGGGAGCCGGTGCGGGCGCCCGTGCGCGGACGGGTGCAGCGGGCGATGCGGCGGTGGGCGCGGGGGCGGCGCGGGGTGGTCGCGAGCGCGACGATCGCGGCCGGGCTGCTCCTCGTGCTCCTGCTGGGAGCCGGGGGCGGGGCGCTCCTGCTCCGATCGCGGCGCCGCGCGGCCGCGAGCTCGCGCCTCAACGCCGAGTCCGTCGAAGCGGCCGTGATTGCCTCCCTCCTCTACGCCAAGCTGGCGCTCGGGTCCCCGATCGGCGAGCGAACGATCGCGCCCCCGCCGCTTCCCCGCGCGACCCTCGAGACGGCTTCCCGGAGCCTCTCGGAGCTTCGGGCCGCCCTCGATCTCGCCCGAGCCTCGGACATCGACGCGGAGCTCATCGCGAACGACGCCACGACCGAGCAGATCCTCGCGGTCCTGATCGCCGTCGCGCGCGATCGCGATGGAACGACGCGCGCGAGCGAGGTCGCCGCGGCGGTGCCATCGCTCGACGCGCTCGAGCGCCTTCCCGAGATTCCCATCCCCTGGAGCGGTCCCGTCATTCCGGACTCGATCCGCCTCGGCCGCGTCGCGATCGGACGCGCCCTGGCCGAATCGGGGGACCTCGACCGCGGCTCGAGGCTGCTCGGCGCCGTCGCGAAGAGCACCTCGGCCCGGCCCCTTCTCCGAGCGGACGCCCTCCTCGTCCTCGCCCGACACGCCGACGACGAGGCCGAGCGACGAGGGCTGCTCGACGAGGCCGAGGCCGCCGGCGGCTCGAACGTCGCCCTCCCCGTCGCCCGCGAACGCGCCCGCTCCCTCGCCCGCTCCGGCCGGACGAAGGACGCCCTCGCCATCGCGACGCCGCTCTTCAGCGACACCGCCGAGCACCACTTCGTCCGGGCGAGCGTCTTCGAGGAGCGCGGGCGGTTCGACCTCGTCCTCGTCGAGCTCGACGGCGCCCTCGCCGCCAACTCGAGCCACGCCGACGCGGCCGAGGCGCGCGTGCGGTCGCTCCTGCGGACGGCCGACGAGGACCGCGCGGCCGCCGCGCGCCGCGAGCTGCCTCGCCTCGCGGCGAACGCCGACCGCCGCGCCCGCGCCGTCCGGCTGCGGCTCGCCGCCACCGTCGCCGCGGCCCGCGGGCGCGCCGACGAGGCGAAGCGCGACGAGGCGCGCGCGGCGGAGCTCGTCCCGAGCACACCGCGCGCGACGCTCGCCCTCACCGAGACGCTGACCCGCGGCGCGATCGCGCGGTCGCGCCGATCGGGCGACGCCCGCGAGCACGCCGCCGCCGAGGCGCTGACCGATCTCCTCGCGGCGCGCGGAGGCGACACCGTCCCGATGCTCGCCGGGCGCCTCGCCGCGACCGCCCGGCAGAGGCACCCGCGCGAGCTCGCGGACCGGGTGCGGGCGGCGCGCGGCGTCGCCTCGCAGCTCTCCGGCGACGACCGAAGGCTCCTCGCGCGGCTCGCCGTCGCCGCCGAGCTCCCCGACGAGGCCGCGGCGCTCCTCGACGCGGGCGCGGATGCCGACGACACCGACGACGCGCTCCTTCGGGCAAGGATCGACCTCGCCGCCGGCAAGCCGGCGTCCTCCCTCGATCGGCTCGGCACCCTCGCGCTCGCCGGCGCGGGACCGGGGGCGACCACCGACGACGCGCGCCGCGCGGTCGAGGCGGCGGTGATCGCGGCGCGGGCCTACCGTGCGATCGACGGCGCCGGGTCATCGGAGGCCCGCGCCGGCGCCCGCCGCGCGATCGAGGCCTACGGCGCCTGGGCGCGCGCCCGCGACCGCGGCCGCCTCGAGGTGGTCGACCGACTGATGCGCCGCCCGATCATCGACCGCGAGGTCGGCGGGTATCTCCTCGAGCACGCGCCCGCGCCGCTCGACCTCTTCAAGCTCGTCGGGTTCAGCGTCGGCACGCGCGACCTGCCGGGCGAGCTCGACCCGGCCGACCCGGCCGCCCTCGCGGCGGCGTGCGCATCCGAGCTGGCCGCGGCCGACAAGTTCTCGGCGTTCGAGGAGCGCGGGCCGGGCGACGCGAAGGGGCGGCCCGAGCACGAGAGCGCCGAGCGCCTCGCGTCGGCGGTGGTCGCGGTCCGGCCCGCGTCGGGGATCGCGCTCATCTACCGCGGCTGGGTGCGCCTCGGCCTCGGACGGACCGACGAGGCGAAGGCCGACACCGAGCGCGGGATGCGGCTCGACCCCTCGGGAGGGATCCACCTGCCGCAGCTCGGCATCATCCTCGCGAACCGCGACGGACCCACCCGCGACGCGTTCGCGCGCATCATCGAGGGCGTCGGCTACGGCCACAGCCGGTTCGACCTCTGGGAGGCGGTGCCAGCGTATCTGCGGGCCGTCGAGCCGCTCGCCCGCGACGAACGCCTCGAGCCGATCCTCGAGATCTCCTCGATCATGGACGGCAGTCATCGCGGCGACAAACGGCGCCGGTTTCCGGCGATGCTCGACGACGACGCCCTCCGCGCCCGTGCGCTCCTCGCGACCGCCGTCCACGCGATCGGCTGGGACATGCCGGGCGAGGCCCTCCCCCTCCTCGAAGAGGCGGAGCGCCGCTTCGATGCCGCCGGCGAGCCGTCGCCGGCCGCCCTCATCGGCGCCCGCGGCCTCGCCCGGGCGAGGCACGAGGGCAAGAAGGGCGCCGAGGCCGCCGCCGTCGACCTCCGCGAAGCGCTCGAGGCGACCCCGATCCTGACCGAGCCGACCCTCCCCCCGTTCTCCGACCTCTACGAGCCGCGCGTGTTCCTCGTCCGCCGAGCCCTCGACGACCCCGTCGCGATCGCCGGCATCCTCGCCGACGCCCTCCGCGCAACGAACCGCGACGACGAGGCGGCGGCGGTCGTCATCGACACGATCGAACGAACGATCGACGCCTCGGTCCTGGCCGGGACGAGCGCCCCATGACGGAGAGTCACCCGAACGGCGACGACGGCCCAGACGAGGCCGAACCAGCCTGTCCGCTCCTCACCCGAGGTACCCAGGACGTCCTCGCCCTCCTCGTCGTCGCCATCGGGATCACGGCCACCTGGGCCGCGCGGCCGCTCTGGCCAGACGACTATTACCCGACATCAGGCGCGCCGAGCCTGCTCCCGCCTTGGGCAACCCACTTCGCCGTCTTCAGCGGAGCCCTCGCGTTCGCCGTCTCGCGGCCGACGCCGGCGACGGAGAGGCGCGTGAGCGAGCTCGCGCATGCTGGCCTCGCAGCCGCACTCGCCACGGCTTCACTCGCGCTCGCGGCGGTCGCGGCCCGCGGTCTCGGGGCCACAGGACCTCGGCTCGTCCCGGAGGTGGGTAGCGGCGTCGCGCCCGAAGCGTCACTGGTAGCCCTCGGCGCGCTCCTGGGACTCGCCGCCGGAGCCGTTCCTCTCGCTACCGCGCGCATTCGGTCACGGTTCGGCGGCGAAACGCGAACGGCTCGGATCGCGGGGCCCCTCGCGGGCGCGATCCTCGCACTCACCTGGGCCGCGGCGTGCCTCGTCGTGGCGCTGCGACTCACCCTACCCGCCGGGGCTCGATTCTCGGACACGCTGGGACGCCTGGCCGACATTGCAACCGGCGCATCGACTTCGCCACGATGGCCGACGCTCGTCGTCACGAGCCTGGCGGCGCCGTTCGCCCTCGAGCAGCTCGTCCGCGACTGGCGCCTTCGGAAGATGAACGAGGCGGGCGCAATCGTGCTCGGGACGTGCGCCGTCTCTGGACTGCTCCTCTCGGGCGTGCTCGGCCCTCCCCTCACCGACGAGTTGCTCGCGTTCGGTATGCGCCCGACGTATCTGGACGGCAGCACGTCCGCGTTCCTCGTGATGGCGATCGTCGCCGCGCTCGCGATAGCTGCCGCAAAGTTGCTCATCCGTCATTCGCCCCCGGAGTAGGGCGGGGACCCTCCCCGGTGAGCTCGTCGACGAGGCCGCGTAGATCTAGATCCGAGCGGCCGAGTCTCAACGGTTCGAGCGACAGGTGCCCGAACGGGCTGTACCACATTTGAACCCAGAATAGAGCCCGGCCGTCGACGCAGACTGCGACGAGACGCCCCTCTTCTCGTTTCGAGAAGAGCCTCAGGTCACGAGCTCGATGCAGACGCAGTCGAAGCTCCACGCGGGTGATCCAGTGCGCGACGCGCTCGGACTCGACGCACCAGACGTCAGACTCCGTCAGCGTCAACCCCGGCACATCCCGCCGAGCCCACCGAGCCCCGTCGGGCGCCTCCACTGACGGGACTCCATCGCCAACCGGCTGGCCGAAGCTCTCTTCGAGTGGGACGAGGTCGAGGATGAATGGGGGGTAGCTCCTCGAACGCAGGTCCCAGACGGTTGGAGCGCCCAGAGCGAGAGAAGTCGCGACGGCGACGACCGTCGCCCATCGGGACGGGCGCGCCAGGCACCGCCAGGCATGTGGCCACGCGACGAACGCACCGATACACGTCGCCGCGACGAGGCCAACCGTCATCGCAACGGGTGTAGCGGGCGACGTAACGAGGCTGGATAGGCCGCCCCAGGTGTGCTCGGGGCGGTTTGCAAAGAGGTTGCCCAGAAGAGCGCAACCGGAGCCGGCAACGAGAATCCCGAGCGCCCATCGACGTCGGGCCGCCGACTCGCCCTGAGCGGTGATCGACCGGGCCACGAGAAGCGACCCGAGAACACCGAGCACCCAAGCGGTGAGTCGACCAGGGCCGAGGTAGGGTAGGTCACCGACCCACGGACGAGCAGCGGGAAGCCAATACCAAGCGGGCTCGACCTCGGTCAGGACGAGCTCGCCGAGCAGGCGTGAGTGCAGGCCCAGGACTGTACTCGCGACGACGACGACACCCGATGCAACGAGCATCGCGAGCGTTGAGGAGTCGACCGGGCCCGGCCGAGGCGCTTCGACGGAGCGGTCACTCA
Organism: Planctomycetota bacterium; assembly: GCA_029260755.1. Classification (GTDB taxonomy): domain Bacteria; phylum Planctomycetota; class J058; order J058; family JAJDCQ01; genus JAJDCQ01. Next base: position 34,780 of record JAJDCQ010000116.1, read on the forward strand.
TGGGCGACCCATCCTACCCGCTCCGAGGCATCGAGGCTGACGGGATCGGGTCGCCGAGACTACAATCGAACGCTCGGCGGCACGCCGGGATCCCGAGCCACGCGTCTCGGATCGAGCGAGAAGGCGACCCGTGGACGAGCAGCTCCGAGAGCTCGAGCGGCGGTTCCGGAGGAGCGGCGATCCGATCGACGCCTCGCGATGGCTCCGCGCCCGCGCGGCGGCCGGCGACCTGCGGCCCCACGCCCTCGAGGTGCTGGCCCACCTCGGCCATGAGCCTTCGGTGCTGGCGCTCGGCCCCGCGTCGCGCTCGCTCGACCCGGACGGCCCGCCCGGATGGTGCGCGTGGACCGACGCGTTCGGGCGCTGGGATCGAGAGATCGCCGTCCGCGCGGCGCTCGCCCTCGGGGATCTCATCCTCGAGGAGTGGACGCGCGTGCGACCCGAGGCGAGCACCCACGCACGGCCGCGGGCGGCGTTGAAGGCGGTGCGCGCCTGGCTCGAGGACCCGAGCCAGGACGGCATCGCCGCCGTCGAGCGAGCCGCCGAGGCCTGCGCCGAGACGATCATCGCGGCCGTCGACGAGGGCTGGGGATTCGCCGCCGAGATGATCCGGTCGACGGCGTGGGGCGTCTCGCGGGGCGAGTCGTCGGGACGGGAGGCGGCCATCGCCGCGCTCCAGCGGCTGCACTTCCACTACCAGGAGCGCGACGGCGAGGCCTCGTACGAGTTCTTCATCCGCACGATGCGCGATGCGCTGGAGCCCTGGTGTCTCGCGAGCTCGGGCGAGTAATCACCACGCGCGCCTATCGACGACGAGCACCGCGTGGGTGACGCCGTCCTCGTTCGCCTCGAGGCGACGCCGTCCCTCGGCGACGCCCTCCTCGAGGCGGGCGGCGCCCGAGAGCAGCGCGTGACCGGTCGTGCTATCATCCCCCCGGAGAACCCCATGGCGAAGCCCTTCCCGGGGATGGACCCCTGGCTCGAGCACCCCGACCTCTGGCGGGACGTCCACAACAGCCTGATCGCCGCGATCCGCGACCAGGTGGCTCCGCTGGTCCGCCCCCGCTACGTGGTGCGCCTCGAGGAGCGGACCTACGTGGCGGACACGAGCGGCCTCGCCCTCGTCGGCTCGCCCGACGTCGCGATCGCGAGCGCGGCCGCGACGCCTCCCCCGAGCGGCAGCGCCGCTCCCGGGCGGTCCGGCGCGACGACGCAGGTCCTCGAGGTCTCGGTCCCCGTGCCGGACGTCGTCCGCGAGACCTGGCTCGAGGTGCGCCTCGCCCGCGAGGGCGACGTGGTGACGGTCGTCGAGATCCTCTCGCCCACCAACAAGCTGGCCGGCCACGGCCGCGTCCTCTACGAGCGCAAGCGAGCGACCGTCCTCGGGTCCCTCACCAGCCTCGTCGAGGTCGATCTCCTCCGATCGGGCGAGCCGATGCCCGTCGACGGGGCGAGCAGCCCGTCCGACTACCGGATCCTGGTCAGCCGCGGAGAGCGCCGGCCGCGCGCCGCGCTGCACGTGTTCTCGGTCCGCGACCCGATCCCCACCTTCGAGCTTCCCCTGCGAGCCGGCGACACCGAGCCCGTCGTCGACATCGGCGCGCTCCTCGACGCCCTCTACGAGAGGGCTGCCTACGACTTGAGCATCGACTCCGGAGCCCCGCCGGTCCCCGCCCTCGGAAAGGCCGATCGAGACTGGGCGGACGAACGAGTCCGCAGCGCGGGCGGTCGGTAACGCCTACTGGCTCTGGTCCAGGTGGTCGTCCCAGACCTGGGAGCCCTTGTCGTGACCGCCGACGCCGCGGAAGAACGCCTCGGCGAGGATGTCGAGCGGCGGCACCTCGCCGTCGACCGAGACGAACTTCGGCCGGTAGACGGCGAAGCCTTCCGCGCTCGAGGCGCTCCGGTAGGGCACCACCATCTCGAGCGACGCGGGCGCGCCGCCGAAGCGGCGGGCGTCGATCACGAGGGCGTCGGTCTTGCCGGCGTCGAGGGTGACGAAGCCGTCGACGACGAGCACCGCGTGGGTGACGCCGTCCTCGTTCGCCTCGAGGCGGCGCCGTCCCTCGGCGACGCCCTCCTCGAGGCGGGCGGCGACGAGGCGCTCGAGGCTGCGCTCGCCGTCGCGGGTGCGCTGGGCGAGCATCGGGATGAGCGTCTCGCCCTCGGAGACGCACCAGATCCCGTGCGCGGTGAAGAATCCGGCCAGCTCGGCGGTCGTCTCCAACGCGGCCGGCTAGACTTCGGGGAGGTCGGTGTCGCCGCCGCCGTCGTCCCCGAGGCGCTGCAGCGCCGGGTCGACGACGTCGCGGACGAACCGCTCCGTCTGGATGCGCGCGAGGCCGGTCAGCGCGACCGGGTCGGCCGCGACCGCGGCGATGCGCTCGGCCGCGGCCGCGAACGCGTCGTCGCCGGCGAGCCGCTCGAGGAGGTCGTTCGGGCGCCCCTCGTCGCGCACGACGACGAGCGCGGCGCGCGAGTGCTCGCGGATCCGCTCGTGGAGCGCCTGGCGGTCGCCGCCCGCCTTCACGCACGCGGCGAGCACCTCCTCCACGACGAGGAACGGCACCGAGTCGCGGAGGCGGCGATCCATCACCTTCGGCCAGACGATCAGACCACGCGCGACCGTGATCCAGAGGCCGAGGATCCCGTCGGTGGCAAGGAACGCCTGCGGCATGCCGATCCGGCGGTAGGCGCTGTCGTCGAGGCTGCGCTCGAGCCACTGCACCGCCGCGGTCTCGCTGGTGGCCGTGGCTTGCGCGCGCACCAGCCGCGCGAGCGAGCAGATCCGCTCGCACTTCATCGGGTTGCGCTTGTAGGGCATCGCCGAGCTGCCGACCTGCCCCGCCCCCTGCGGCTCCTCGACCTCGCCGTCGTGGGCGAGCAGCCGGACGTCGGTCGCCCCCTTCGCGCACGCGTCGGCGAGCCGGCCGAGCGCCGCGACGATCCGGGCATCGATCGAGCGGGGGTAGGTCTGCCCCGAGACGGGCAGCACCGCGTCGAAGCCGAGGCGCTGCGCGAAGTCGCGCTCGAGCGCCACGACGCGGTCGGCATCGCCGTCCAGCAGCGCGAGGAAGGAGGCCTGCGTCCCGGTCGCCCCCTTGAGGCCGCGGATCGGAAGCTCGCGGGCGAGCCGATCGACCTCCTCGGTCGCGACGAGCAGCTCCTGGAGCCACATCGCCGCCCGCTTGCCGAGGGTCGTCGGCTGGGCGGGCTGGTAGTGGGTGTAGCCGAGGCAAGGGCGCGCCGCCTCGCGCTCCGCCAGGTCGCGGAGCGCGCGGACGGCGTGGGTCGCGCGGCGCCGGATGACGCCGAGCGCCTCCCGCCACTGGATGAGGTCGCCGTTGTCGGTGACGTCGCAGGAGGTCGCGCCGAGGTGAATGACCGGCGCCGCGGTCGGGCACTGCTCGCCGAACGCATGGATGTGGGCGACGACGTCGTGCCGCGTCCGCCGCTCGATCTCCCGCACCCGCTCGAAGGGGATCTCATCGCGAGCCGCGCGCATCTCCTCGACCGCACCATCGGGGATCGCGACGCCAGCCGCCCGCTCCGCCTCGGCCATGGCGATCCAGACATCGCGCCACAGCCGATAGCGACGACCGGGCGCGAGCACCGCCGCGATCTCTCGCCCGGCATAGCGGTCGATGAGCGGGTCGCCGGTGCCGCTCGAGGCGGCGGCCGGGACGGGCGGGGTGGGCGAAGAGGCGTCGGTCATGAAGGAGTCGGGCTCCGGGCTCTCGGGCCGGGCACTCGGGGCGCGCGCGAGCGATCCTACCGGCGGGCCCAGCCAGTGTCCACGAAAGCCCGTCGACGACGCCTCCCCGGCGGCAGGGTCTCGCCATGCGGACCACCGCTCAACGCTAGCAAGCAAACCGAGAGTCGAGTCCTCGTCGACGAAGACCGTGAAGACACGAAAGCGTGGAGGAGGCTCCGCGCTGAGCTCGCGAAGGCCGGAGTGTGATCCACCGGCCCTCCTCGCCCCTCAAACTGTGAACTGCGGCCTGACCCCTGGAGTCCTGCCCCCCGGGGTCCGTGAGGGCAAGGCCGCGATCGCACGCCTTCGGCCTCGCGGATAGACTCACTCCAGAGGGTGACGTTCGCGAGTCGGCGCAACTGGTTTCCAATGCCTAGGCTCTTAGCTTTCGGGCGATTCGTACGGACCTGGAGTCGCCATCACGACGCCACGGTGCGGCCCGCATCGCACGCGATGACCAAGGGCAACGTCGCTCTGGTGGCGGCGTGTCTCTTTGCGGCCAGCGGCTGCAAGTCGCTCGTGCCCTACCGGCCCGACCGCGAGGTGGTCCGCTCGATCCCCTCCGCCCTCGCTCGCGACGCGCTTCGCGACCTCCTCGTACGTGCCACAGCGTATCCGTATTCGGGGACCCTCGAGCAGATCGATGTCGGCGAGACCGAGCTCGGCTTCGTCTTCACCGACCAGGGCTCGCTCTTTCTTCCCGAAGTCCAGGCGAGCTTTCGCTACGACGAGCTCGATCCCCACGTCTACGCCTATGAGGGCGGGGCGGCCCGCGACCCGTTCGTGGTGCGGATGATCGGCCCGATCGAGAAGACGATCGGCATCAACGCCCACTACGGCTGCCTCTGGTTTCCGGGCGAGTCGCGGGAGGACGCCGAGAAGCTCGTCGATGCCCTGTCGAGCCTCCGGACCGCTGCGGGCGGAGCCGCCACGGGAGGCGGTGGGGCTGTCCCTCTCGCGGTCGAGTCGAGAGAGGTGGTGTGCCCCGAGTGCGGGACGGGACTCCCCGGAACCACCCGGTTCTGCGGCAAGGACGGGACCTCGCTCGCCCTCGCCGTGAAGTGCCCGGTCTGCGACCGCGGTTATCCCGCCGGCACGCTCTTCTGCCAGGACGACGGCGAGGCCTTACAAGGTCGCTGATGTTGCGCGGGGGCGGCTCGCCTCATCGGGTCATCATGGGGGTCAGATTCTATGAGTCTGTGAGGGCTCGAAACGCGCGGGATCGACGTGATGCTCAAGGATGTCGGCGCCTTGCGTCGCCGCGACGGCACTCCGCTCTTGCCGTGCACGCAGGGGGAGCTCGAGCGTGATCGAAGCCGCCTGGATCTGGCTCCGCTGGCAACCCCAGAGCAAGCTCTCGAGGTGGTATCGGGAGCGCTACGGTGATGGCGCCAGTCGCGCAAAGCGAGTCGGCATTACGGCGCTCGCCCGCAAGCTGCTCGTCGCCTTCTGGAGGCTCGTGACTCACGGCGTAGTGCCTGACGGCGCGGTGCTCACCGTCGCGAAGCGCCGGCAGCGAAGAACTCGCGTCACGAATCGAGCCTCGTTCCAGTCCACCCCCGCCGCCCCGCCTCGCGCCCACCCCCAATTGCGCGGGCCGGCCCCGACGAGCTCGTGGACCGTGCGGGTCGTGACGCCGACTCGAGCCACGGCTAAGATGAGCCCATGACCGAGAGTGGGCAGAACCTCCTCAACCAGGCGCTTCAGCTCTCCGCCGACGAGCGCGCGGTGCTCGCGGCGAACCTGTGGGCGAGCCTCGAAGGTGACTCCGACCCAGCCGTCGAGGCGGCGTGGGCTGACGAGATCCGGCGCCGACTGACACGAATCGAATCGGGGGACGAGCAGCCCGTCCCGTGGGGCGAGGTAAGGGACCGGCTGCGCGCGAAGTTCTCGCGTTGAAGCCGCTCCACTTCGCCCCTGCCGTCGAGGCGGAGATCGAAGCAGCTGGTGACTACTACGACGCTGAGCGCCCCGGTCTCGGCTCGAAGTTCCTGGACGCGATCGAGGACGCGTTGCGACGTCTGATGGAGCGACCCGCGGCCCATGGCCCGGCGTCAGGGACCAATCCCGACGAGGAGATCCGCCACGTCGCTGTCTGGCGCTTCCCGTATCGCATGGTCTTCCAAGAGCGAGAGGCTGACCTGCTCATCCTCGCGTGCATGCACGTTCGACGAGAGCCGGGCTACTGGCGGAATCGCCAGGACGGCTGACCGCCGATCGATCACTCGGGTTCGAGCTCACGCCGACGAGAGGTTCCTCCCGCCCTTGCCTCATCCCCTCCATGACTCGAGCGCCGGGGATCCTCTTCGCGACTCGGACGTCCACGAGCCGCCCGGGGCGCGCGACTCCGGCTCGGGCTCCGGCAAGTCCGCGGGCGGCTCCAGCCTCCGCGGCAGCCTCGGGATCCTCGCCCTCGGCGATGTCTTCCGCGAGCTCGCCGAGGACCGCCGCACCGGCACCCTGAGCGTCCGGGCGAGCGACGGCCGCGAGAAGCGGATCTTCTTCTCGCGCGGCGAGATCGCGCTCCTCTCCGGCGGCCAGAAGCGACGCTTCCGCCTCGGCGAGGCGCTCGTCGCCGGCGGCACGGTCCGGCCCGAGGACCTCGACGCGGCCCTCGCGATCCAGCGCGAGAAGCGCGGCCTCCTCGGCGAGATCCTCGTCGCCGAGGGCTTCTGCAGCGCGGAGCACGTCGAGGCGGTCGTGCGCGGCCAGCTCGAGGACGAGATCTGCGATGTCTTCCTCTGGCCCGCCCCGCAGGTCGAGTTCCACCGGGACGATCGACCGCCCGATCTCGATCGTTCGAACGTGACGCGGCTGCCGATCCCCGCGACCAGCCTCGCGCTCCAGGCGCTGCGCCGCCTCGAGGAGTGGCGCGAGATCTCGGTCCACGTCCGCTCGCCGCGCGAGGTCTTCCTCCTCGTCGACGAGGACGCGCTCGCGGCCGCCGACCTGTCGGACGAGCTCCGCTCGGCCATCGCCCGCCTCGACGGGAGCGTCTCCCTCGAGACGGTCGCCCAGGCCTCCTCGACGGGCGAGTTCACCCTCTTCGGCGCCGTCGCCCGGCTCGTCGCGGCCGGCGCCGTCCGCGGCCTCTCGGCCGAGGAGCTCGGCGCGCGCGCGCAGGTCGCCTCGGGGCGCGGCGACGCGGTCCACGCCGCCGTCTACCTCGAGCGCCTCGTCGAGCTCGCCCCGACCGACCGCGCGCGCCGTGCTCGCCTCGCCGCCGCCCTGACCGCCGCGGACGACGCCGAGCGCGCGGCCGAGCAGTGGCGGATCATCGCCGACCACGCCGAGCGGGCGGGCGTCGGCGACGAGGAGCGCGCGGCGCTCGAGGCGCTCCTCGCCCTCCGGCCGGACGACGCGGATGCCCGCCGCCGCCTGACGAGCGTCGCGCGCCGATCACGGTCATCGCTGGTCGTGATCGCGCTCGCCGTCCTCCTCGCGGGCGGCGGCGCGCTTACTTGGTACTCGAGCCGCGACGGATCGGCGGCCGTCGCCGAGCGGATCGCCCGCGCCCGGGCGCTCGAGGCGAACGGCGACCTCGCCGGCGCGTTCGTCCTCCTCCGCGAGGTCATCCGCGACGCCCCGACCGCCGCGGCCGCCGCCGAGGTGGAGCTCCCGCTCCGGGTCCGCGACGCCCCGCCCGGCCTCGACATCCGGATCGGCGGACACACCCGCGGCCACACGACCGGGCTGGCGACCGTCGTCCGCTTCTCCCCGCGCGAGCTGCCGGCGGAGGGCGCGCTCACCCTCGAGCTCGTCCGCGGCGACGTGGTCGTCCACGCGGAGCCGATCCCGATCGGCGAGCTCTTCGATCGCTCGATCCGCGTCGTCCTCCCGCCGCTGTGGACCTACGACGCCGGCGCGCCGCTCCTCTGGCCGCCCGCGCAGATCGACGGCGACGAGCCGATGGCGTGGGTCGCGACGTCCGACGGCCGGCTCCACGCCCTGCTCCTCCGGATCGGCCGCCCCGACCCCCGCCTCCCCGTTCGCTCCGTCGCCGCCTGCAGCCCGCCGGGCGCGATCGCCGGAGAGGACGGCGAGACGCTCGCGATCCTCGGGACGTCCGAGGGCGAGGTGATCGGGATCCGCGCGAGGAACGGCACGCCCGCGTTCGGCGTGCCCGCCGACGGCCTCGTCCGGGTCGCGCCCGTCGCCGTCCCGGCGGGCGGTCTCGTCGTCTGGGCCGACGCGACCGGCACCCTCCACTCCCGCGCCCTCTCCGACCCGACGATCGGCGCGCGTCACCAGGTCGCCGAGCGGCCGATCCGCGCGCTCGCCGCCCTCGCCCCCGACAGCCTCGTCGTCGTCGCGGGCGACGAGCGCGGCCAGGTGATCGCCCTCGACGCGGCCACCGGCGAGACGCGCTGGCGATTCGACGCCGGCGGGATCGTCGCCGCGATCGTCTCGGCGGGCGACCGGGTCGCGATTCACTCGGTCCGCCCGGCCGCCGGGCGACCGGGGGAGGAGGAAGCGCGGCTCCACGTCCTCGACGCCGCCTCGGGAGAGCCGACGCCGAGCAGCCTCGACCTCGACGTGCCCTCCGACGCGCGGGGAACCTCGCTCGCCGCGGCCGGCCCGCTCGTCGTGATCGCCCGGAACGGCTCGGTGTCGGCCATCGCGAGCGACGGCGCCGTCGCGTGGACGCGCCCGCTCGTCGAGCTCTGGCCCGAGGCGACCCCGGACGCGGACGCGATCGTCCGTCTCGGCGCGTCGCGCGACGGCCGCCGCGTCCACATCGCGACCGACGCGGGCGACCTCGCCGAGCTCGACGCCGTCGATGGGTCGCTTCGCTGGCGGGGGAGCCTCGCCGAGGAGGCGAGCCCGGTCACGGGTCCGCTCGAGCTCGGGGGGACCGTGCTCGTCGGCGATGCCGAGGGGCGGATCCATGGGTTCCCGACGGCGCCGTGATCGACGTTCCTGGAACCACGCAAACGGCATCTCACGCAAAGGCGCGAAGGCGCCAAGGATCGTTGCTCTGATCCGAGATCTCGACCTGGCAGAGCCCCTTTGCGCCTTTGCGCCTTCGCGTGAGGTTTCGTCGTTCGGAACAGATCACGCGCACCGGCGTTGAGTGAGAGTCCGCACCAGAAGCCTCGGCGTTCCTGGAAGGAACCTCAGCCCCCCCCATCCGAGCGCGCCGCCAGCCGATCCTCCAACCAGACCCGCAACCGATCGAGCATCGTCATCGCCGAGAGCGCCCGGACCCGCTCGCGCCCGTGGCCGCCGCGGGCGAGCGCGCCGAACCTTCGCTCGATCACCTCGGTGAACGGCTGTCCGCCCTTGGGCGAGGCGTCGATCGCCATGTAGACGAGGCCGACCGGCTTCTCGGCGGTGCCCCCATCGGGCCCCGCGATCCCGGTGACGCTCACCGCGACGTCGGCGCCGCTCCGGATCCGCGCGCCGCTCGCCATCGCCTGGGCGACCTCGGCGCTGACCGCTCCGTGGGCCTCGATGAGACCGGGGTCGACGCCGAGGCGATCGCTCTTCGCGGCGTTGCTGTAGGTGACGGCCGACTCGAGGAAGCTCTTGGAGATCCCGCCGACGCGCGTGATGAGCGCGGCCGCCATCCCGCCGGTGCACGACTCGGCGAACGCGAGGCGGGTGCCGGTCCGCTCGAGGAGATCGGCGACCACCTCGGGGAGGTCGCGTCCGTCGCGATCGACGACCCGCCGCCCGAGGCGCTCGGCGATCGCGTCGGCGCGGGCCCGCGCGCCGGCCGTCGCCGCCTCGACGTCGTCGCCCGAGGCGGTGACCGTGATGCGGACGGTCCCGTCGCGGACGTTCAGGCTGACGGCGGGATCATCATCGCGACACAGATCGGCGATCGCCGCGTCGAGCTTGCTCTCGCTCATCCCGAAGACGACGAGCGTCGAGCTCGAAAAGTTCGGCGCGCCGAGCGCGTGGGCGAGCATCCGGAGCTGCGGCGCGACGTGCGCGTCGAACATCGCGTCGAGCTCGTGCGGCACGCCGGGCAGCGCGTAGATGCGGCTGGTCAGGCCGTCGTGGGGGAGGTCGAGGTCGAGGCGGAACCCGAAGGCCGTCCCGCGCGAGTTCGGGAGCCCGACCGCCTTCTCCGGGAAGAGCCCCTGACGGGCGTTGTTCTCGGGCATCTCTCGCCCGAGGGCGTCGAAGATCATCTTCACGTGGGCCAGCGCCGCCTCGTCGGTGCGCAGCTCCTGCTCGGCGACGGCGGCGGCCGCGTCGCGGGTGATGTCGTCGATCGTCGGCCCGAGCCCTCCGCTCAGGATCACGACGTGGGCGCGCCGCGCGGCGAAGCGGATCGCCTCGACGATGTCGGGGAGACGGTCGGCGACGCAGACGTGGTAGGCGACCTCGAAGCCCATCCCGGCGAGCTTCGGGTCGAGGCGCTGGCCGTTGGTGTCGGCGAGCCGTCCGTCGACGAGCTCGCTCCCGATCGCGACGATCGCGGCGCGCGGCTTCATGGGCGGGGGTGTCGCTCCGAGTTCATCCACACGACCTCCTGGGCTTCGGCGTCGCCGGCGATGTGGGTCGCCACGAGCGAGAACGACCAGCGCCGCTGCGCGCCGGTGATCTCCTCGGAGATGTCGCCGGCGACGAACAGCTCGGCGCCGGCGCCCCGCGCCGCGTGGATCACGCGCTCGACGCCGCTTCCCTCGGGCAGATCCTCGGGCTCGACGATTCGAAAGCGTCCGGAGCTCGCGAACGCGACGCGGAGGCGCCGGGCGAGCTCGTCGGTGTCGACGAACTTCGAGGTGCGGTTGGTGAGCGACCCGACCGTCACCGCGAGGCGGGCGCCGTCGGCCGCCCTCGGGAGATGCGGGAACGAGATCAGGTCGACGGCGAGCTCGTCGGCCATCGCGTCGAGCGCCTCGGGCGTGAGCTTCACCGGCGCGCCGGCGGGCCCGTCGTCGACCTCGTCGGTCGAGGAGCACCCGAGGGCGGCGCCGAGCACCACGGGCAGCAGGAGCGCCGCGGCGGCGCGAAGAAGGGGTCGGCGCGGGCTCACGGTCTCGCTCAGTCCGCCTCGGAGATGTCCTTGAGCCACGCCTCGGGGCGGGCCTGCTGGCTCGCGCTGTAGAGGCGCATGAACCCCTGCTCGATCTCCCCGGAGCTCCCGGACCGTCCCGCGTTGAACAGCGTGAACGGCGACCGGCAGCCGGACGCGGTCGCCGACCCCTTGAAGAGGCGGATCCGCACCTCGCCGCTGACCGGGTCGTTCGCGTAGCGGAAGAACGCGTCGAGGGCGCAGCGGAGCTCGTTGAACCAGTGACCGTCGTAGACGAGCTGCAGCCAGCGCTGGCTGAGGTTGCGCTTGTAGTAGAGGAGCTCGCGACTGAGGACGAGCTGCTCGAGCGCCTCCTTCGCGCGGTGGAGGATCGCGGCGGCCGGCGCCTCGTAGACGTCGCGCGTCTTGATCCCGAGGAGGCGGTCCTCGACCCGCTCGACGCGGCCGACGGCGTGCTTGCCGCCGAGATCGTTCAGGCGCCGGATCAGCGGGATCAGGTCGAGCTGCTTCCCGTCGATCGCGATCGGGACGCCCGAGTCGAACGAGAGGACGAGCTCGGCCGCCTCGTCCGTCGCATCCTCGGGGCGAACGGTCATCACCCGCAGGTCGCTCGGGACATCCGACCACGGCTCGAGGTCCTCGGCGGTGTCGCAGACGACCCCCCAGAGGGTCTCGCGGATCGAGAAGCGCTGCCGGTCGTCGAGGTCGCAGGGGACGTCGTGGCGCTTCGCGTAGCTCTGCATCTGCGCGAAGTCGTGGAGGTCGAGCTCGCGGAGCGGGTGGACGACCTCGATGTCGGGGGCGATGGCGGCGGCCGCGCTCGCGAAGCGGATCTGGTCGTTGCCCTTCCCCGTGGATGCATGCGCGATCGCCCGGCATCCCTCCTGCTGGGCGATGCGGACGACCTCGGCGACGACGAGGGGGCGGGCGAGGGCGGGGGCGAGGCAGAGGGACGCGTCGTGATTGGCGGAGCCGGCCCGGAGCGCGGGCAGGATGTAGTCGCGGCCGAAGCGCTCCCGGAGGTCGCCGACGTGCGCGCTCGTCGCGCCGCAGTCGAGACTTCGCTCGCTCACGGTGAGGGCGTCGGCCCGCTGGCCGAGGTTCGGGGTGAAGGTGATGACCTCGTAGCCCCTGCGCATGCGGAGCGCGTGGAGCGCGACGCGCGCGTTGAGACCACCGGAGAAGGCGAGGACCACTCGGCCGGGCATGCGACCTCGATGGGGCGGCAACCCCTGATCTGAGAAGGCGATCGTAGCCGCGCCCGGGGACGCCGTCAACGCGAGACGGCCCGATCGACGCCGCGCGCCGACGGGCACCGACGGGGATCGACGGGCGTCGGCTTTCGCGACGCTCGGCGTGGGGAATCTCCGTCGCTTCCCGGGCGCGGGGCGGCGCCCTCCCTCCTAAACGCCTGCGAACGCGGCGCTCGCTCGGAGCGCGGCGCGTTGGCTTGAGCTTTGCTCGCGTCCCCGACCGCGACGGCAGCGGCGTCGGGGTGACGGGATCGACCACGGTCCCGCGGCCGGCCCGTGCGATCGGGAGTCGACGATGACGAGACGGCGACGGACGCCAGCCATTCAACCGGACCGCGGCGGCGGCGGCGGACGGGCGAGCATCGGCCGGGCGCTCGCGCTCGCGGCGCTCGCCGTCGTCTCCCCGGCCGTCGCGCTCGCCGACGAAGACGGCCCGCCGCCCGTCGCCGACGATGAGGCTTCCGACGACGAGGCGCCGGCCGAGGTCGATGTCGACCCCGAGGTCGAGGTCGTCGAGGACGAGCTCGGCGACCTCGCCGACGACGACGCGAGCGCGCTCGCCTCGGACCGCGGCGTCGAGTTCCGGCGCCGCCACGGCCTCAACCTGTGGCCGCTCCTCGAGCGGCGCCACGGCCGCCTCGAGGGGGACTCCAAGCTCACGATCGCCTGGCCCGTCTTCGAGTGGGAGCGGGAGGGAAGCTCGCGCGAGGTCGCCGTCCGGCCCTTCTTCACCTACGCCAGCGCGCCGACGCGCGACGAGTACGACTGGAGCATGCTCTGGCCGCTCGTCCAGGGCTGGCGCGAGAACGGCGAGAGCCACGCCCACGCCCTGCCGCTGTTCTGGCACACGGCGAGCGAGACCGAGTCGCTCGACGTCGTCGCGCCGCTGTTCGCGAGCTACCAGGACCTCGAGGAGGAGCTCTCCGTCTTCGTGGCGCCCGGCTTCCTCTCGTGGCGCGAGGGCGAGGAGCGGAGCATCCATCTCTGGCCGCTGTTCGGATACCGCTCGGGCGAGGGCGGACGCCGCGGCTGGTCGACCCTCTGGCCGCTCGTCGGCCACGACGTCGACCCGAGCGCCGACGCCGTCTCGACCGACTTCCTCTGGCCGCTCGCCCGCTACGAGCGCCGCGGCGACGACGAGGTCCACGCCCGCGCCCTGCCGCTGTTCTCCTACGGGCGGCGCGGCGACTCGAGCCACCTCCTCGCCCTGCTCGGCGGTCAGTGGTCGACCCCGTCGTGGAGCGCCGGCTTCGCCCTCCCGGCGGCCTTCTGGGGCAACGGCTGGTGGAGCGCCGGCGACCGGCACCTGATCACGCCGCTCGGCGGCGCGGTCTGGTCGGCCGACCCCGACGACGCGGACGTCAGCGCCGTCTGGGGGCCCTACATCCACGCGCGGAACGGCTCCGGCGAGCGGCAGGTCGACGTCGCGTTCCCGTTTCTCTGGCGCTTCGTCGACCGAGACGGCGGGGCGGCCCACGTCTTCCCGTTCTACGGCCATCACTGGGACCAGGACCCCGACGACCCGAGCGACCCGGGCACCCAGAGCCGGTTCGTCCTCTTCCCTCTCTACGGCGACCTCGACGACCGTCGCCGCCAGGAGCGCGGCGTCGACGTCCTCTGGCCGCTCGTCTCGTGGCGCAGCTCCCCGACGCGAACCCACGTCCGCGCGATGCCGCTCTTCCTGTCGGAGTCGCAGGGAGAGCAGGGGGAGCGCTTTCAGGCGCTCGTCACCGTTCCGGCCTTCTTCTGGTTCAAGTGGCCGCTCGTGGGGACGAGCTTCACCTTCACGCCCGTCTTCGCCCGCTACTCGAGCGCGCCGCCGGGGCCCGAGGGCGCGCCGCCGCAGCGGGAGACCGACCGGTTCTTCCTCCTCGGGAACCTCATCACCGGGGCCAAGGACCACCGCCGCGACGAGAACGGGGAGCTCCTCGGGTCCTCGTTCGACGAGATCGGCGTCCTGTGGCCGCTCGCCGGTCGGCGCACCCGCGCCGACGGGTCGGCGACCACCTGGGCGTTGCCGCTCATCTACCGCGACGCCGGGGCGGACCACGACGGCGACGGCGACTACGACTCGACGACCGTCCTCGGGCCGCTCTACATCGGCCACCGCGACCACGATGGGGATGAGGACATCGACATCATCCCGCCGCTCCTCTACGCCGAGAGCGACGTTCGCCGCGAGGGCGGGGCGTCGAGCTCGTGGCGGCTCCTCGGCCCGGCGTGGTTCTCCTACGACCGGACCTTCGGCGCCGTCGTCGAGTCCGCCGGCTCGCCCGACGAGACCGTCGTGACCGAGCGCCACGAGCGCCTCCGGATCGTCGGCCCGTTCCTCGGCGGCTTCCACGACGACGGGTGGGGCGAGCGGACCGGCTGGGTGGCGCCGCTCTGGTTCGGCGGGCGCGAGGACGACGCGACCGGCGAGCCCGAGACCGACTGGGACGTCGTGCCGCCGCTGCTCTACGCCGAGTACGACCGGCGCCTCTCGGAGACCCGCGAGGAGCGCCTGCGGCTGATCGCGCCGCTGTGGTTCTCGTGGGACCACGACCACGCCCCGTTCGACTCGGGGCAGGAGCGGACCGAGTGGATCCGGATCCTCGGCCCGGGGCTCGCGGGACACGTCAACGACGGCGACGCCGAGAAGGCGAGCTGGATCTTCCCGCTCCTCTGGGACGTCCACGACGGGGCGGACCGGGTCACCCTCGCGCTGCCGCTCTGGGCGCGCGTCGAGGACAGCCGCTGGCGCCTCGACAGCTTCCTCGGGCCGGTCGGGCTCCACCGCCGTCGCTTCGCGCGGCCGGGCTACGCATCCGAGGATGTCACGAGCCGCGACCTCGACGTCCTCTGGCCCCTCATCCACTACGGCTGGGAGGGCGACGGCGCGGGCGGAACCGAGAGCTCGTTCCGGGCGTTCCCGCTTCTCTTCGCCGGCGGCGGCCGCTCCGAGCGCTGGCTCGTCGCGCCGCCGCTCCTCTGGGACTTCGAGAGCGACTACTCCCGGACCTTCCACCTATGGCCGCTCTTCGGCTACTGGAGGCGCGGCCGCGGCGACGGGACGACCCGCACCGGCTGGTCGACGCTCTACCCGCTCGTCATGCGCGAGACGAACCCGGGGCAGGAGTGGAGCGAGACGAGCGTCCTGTGGCCGCTCTTCCACGACGAGCGCAGCCCCCACTACACCGAGAGCCGGCTCCTCCCGATGTGGTGGTACGAGCGAAGCGGGATCGAGGAGACCGGCCAGACGACGAGCTTCAGCCTGCTCTGGCCCCTCGTGCGCACCCGCAGCAGCCGCGGCGGCACGCGCCGGCCGGACTGGTTCATCTCCCTCCTCGGCTACGACGCCCACGACGAGGAGTACGACCTCCGAGTCCTCGGGCGCTTCTACGAGCAGCACCGCAAGAGCGTCCCGCGGCGCGACGACCCGCTCCGCGAGGAGACCGAGTTCAAGTCGGCCCTTCACCCGTTCTTCAGCTACGCGAGCTACGGCAGCGAGGACTGGCGCCTGTCGATCCTCGGAAGCTGCTTCGAGTACTACCGCGAGGACCACGCCGACGAGGGCGTCAGCAATCGGCGCCTTCGACTCTTCTGGATCCCCTTCACCTGGCAGAGAGAGCTCGACGCCCCCTGAGCTAGACCCGACCACCCCCGCCGCGCGCCCGCGCGCGGCGCGCCCCCTCGCCGCCTTCGCCCGCTCTCGCCGACGACGCCCGGTCGCCGGTGCGGGGATCGTTCGTCCGGAGAGTCCCTCCGCTCCGGGGTTCGGGGAATCGTTCCCCGGGTTCAAGGTTCCCCCCTCGAGAGCCGATCACCCTGCTGAGGCGCGACGCGGGTCGCCGCGGCCCGGGGTGGATGCCTACGCCCCCGGCTTACCTCGATTCGGGCGGGGTTCGGCCAGAAAAAGGACCAGCATCCAGGCACGGCCTCCTGGGCACGAATCGAAGCAATCGGTTATAGGGAAAGCAATTGGGTCCATTACGACACGGACGCTACGCGGTGCGTGGTAACCCCTTGATTTTCGGGGTGGAATCCGTATTGTTGTGGACCTTAACGTCCAAGGCCGGCGGCACGTCGTGTCCTTCGGACGGCGATCTACGAAAAGGGGGAAAAGCAATGCGTAAGCTCTCAACTCTGGCGCTCGTCCTCGTCGTGGGCGCGACGCTTCTGTTCATGGGCTGCTCGACGGACGCGCACTTCCGTCACAGTGGTCCCCTGGTCGTCAACACCGTGGCCAACGTCGACGCCAAGCTCACCCTGAAGGGTGACATCAAGGGCGAGGCCGAGGTGACTCGGATCCTCGGCTTCATCGTGCTCGGCCCGACCGAGTGGGCCGAAGGTGTCGGTTACGGTGGCGCCGCGGCGCCGGCCGCCGGCGGCATCGGCGCGCTCTTCTTCGGTGGCCCTGGCGACGATCACCTCGCGAAGGCTGCTGCTGCCTGGAACGCCGTCAAGAGCGGCAACAACATGGTCATCGTGGCCCCGCGCTACGACGTCCATGTCGACGACTTCTTCGTCTTCAAGGCGACGAAGGCGACTGTCTGGGGCAAGGGTGCGGACATCGCTTCGCTGACCGCCAAGTAGCCTGGATAGCTTCGAGAGGTTTTGGCGCCGGCGGATGCCGGCACCGCCGCCGGTCGCATGGCCGGAGTCCTCTCGGCGCAGAAACCTCTAGCCGTAAAAGCACGCATGGTCGGCGAAAGCCGACCATGCTCGCTGTACGGACGACTGGTCGGGAGAAACGAGCGATGAAGAGACGAGGCTGGCTGGCGGTGATCGCGCTGGCGAGCGCGCTTCCGCTCCTGGGGAGCGGTTGCGGCGGGCTCGACTACACGAGCGTCCGCGACGGACGGAACTTCCACACCGAGCAGAAGTTCTGGGTGAAGGAGTTCTACGTCGACAAGGCCGAAGGGAAGATCCAGCGGGGCGAGGCCTACTTCCGCCACCCGGGCAAGGTGCTGAGCCAGGATCTCGCCCGCGAGACGGCCGAGGAGCTCAAGGATCGCTTCCTGAAGGCCGACGTGATCGTCCAGCCCGACGACGGCAGCCTGCCGGTCGAGGTCTCCGACGGGCTCATCGTCGAGGGCGAGGTGCTCCTCGTCGACGAGGGGAGCCAGGTCGGGCGCTACTTCCTCGGGGGGCACTTCCTCCTCCTCGGCTGGTACACGTTCGGCCACAGCACGGTGACCATCACGGGTCGCGTCGTGAACGCGGCCGACGGGAAGGTCGTCGCCGAGTTCACGAGCTCCCGCTGGGGAAGCTTCGGGTTCCTCGGCGGCTACGGCCCTCATCTCATCAATGAAGATGTCATCGGCCACGCCGTCGACATCGCGACGTGGCTCGCGGGCCTCTGTCGCCAGCGATGAGCTCGGCGGCGAGCGAGGGGACCGTCCGGGTTTCGCGGCCCGACGCCCACCCGGGCGTCACCTGCCTGACGATCGACGATCTCCCGAACAAGAACGCCATGGGGCAGGCGGTCCTCGAGCAGTTCCGCGACGCCGTGGCCACGGCAGGCAGCGACGGAACCCGCGCCCTCGTCGTGACCGGGAGCGGGCGCTACTTCTGCTCGGGCGCGGACCTCCGCAGCATCGCCGACGCCGTCCGCGGCGCCGGCGGCACCCCGCCCGCGATCCGCGAGGCGCTCCGCGAGATCTATCGCCCGTTCATCAGCCTGACCGAGATCGGCGTGCCGACCATCGCGGCGATCAACGGCCCGGCGATCGGAGGCGGGCTCGGCCTCGCCCTCGCCTGCGACATCCGCCTCGCAACGCCGGAGGCGAAGCTCGCCGCCCCGTTCGCGAAGCTCGGGATCCACCCCGGCATGGGGATCAGCCTGCTCCTGCCGCGGGCCATCGGCCATCAGCGGGCGCTCGAGATGCTCTACACGGGGCGCTCGGTGACCGGCACCGAGGCCGCCGCCTCGGGTCTCATCCTCCGCACCATCCCCGCCGAGACGCTCGCCGCGGAAGCGCTCGCGCTCGCCGGCGAGATCGCCGCCGCGGCGCCGCTCGTCACGAAGGCGGTCAAGCGGACCGTCGCCCGGTCCGCCTGGGAAGGTCTCGACGCGATGCTCGACCTCGAGGCCGCCGGTCAGGCGCTCCTCTGGGAGACCGAGGACGGCGCCGAGGGGATCCGCGCGTTCCTCGAGCGCCGGCCGCCCCGGTTCCAGGGACGGTAGCGGCGGTGACCGGAGACGGCGTGCGCGGCGTCCTGCTGCGAATCGTCCTCGCGATCCTGACCATCTACCACCTCGGGATCGGGGTGGTCAGCGTCCTCTCCGCCGACCTGACCGCCCGCTTCGCGAAGTGGTTCTACGGCCTCGACGCCGAGGTCGGCCCCGCGTTCGTCTACATGCTGAAGGCGCTCGGCATGTACGCGATCTTCACGGGCATCCTGTCGGCGGTCTGCTTCATCGACCCGCGACGCTACCGCGCCGTCGGCATCGCGCTCGTCGTGCTCCTCGTGCTCCGCTGCCTGACGAGGGTGCTCGCCTACGACACCCTCGAGGCCGCCTTCGGCGTGAGCTGGACCCGCAACCTGACGAACGTCGCGCTGATGCTCCTCTGGGCCGCGGTGATCGTGGTGTGTCTCCCGCGGGAAGCCACGGCGAGCGAACCGGCGACCACGACCGACGCGGACCCACCGACGACCTGACCCCTTGGCGTCCGTGCGTGGCGCCCGTGATCCGATTCGGACGGTGAAATCCGGAAGACACGGTCTTCGTGATCGGGTTTCATGGGGCGCATGGCGACGCTCACTCGATCGCAGAAGCTCGCGCGCGCCCACGCCCGGGACCGCACCTTCGATGGGCGGTTCATCACGGGGGTGCTGTCGACCGGGATCTACTGCCTCCCCTCGTGCGGGGCGCGGCGCCCGAAGCCCGAGAACGTTCGCTTCTTCGATGATGAGACGGGCGCTCAGGGCGCCGGCCTTCGTCCGTGCAAGCGCTGCCGGCCGGATCTCTTCTACCGGAACTGCGATCCCGACGTGGAGATCGCCGAGGCGATCGCCGAGCGGATCCGGACCGACCCGGCCTCGTTCCCCGATGCGGGCAGCGTCGCGACGGCGGCGGGCTTCGGCGTCACGGCGACCAACGACCTCTTTCGCCGTCACTTCCACGACAGCGTCGGCGGCTTCCTCGCCGCGGCTCGGGTTCGCCACGCCGCCCGCGCCCTCCTCGAGACGCGGCGGCGCGTCGTCTCGATCGCCCTCGACGCCGGATTCGAGAGCCAGTCCGCCTTCCACGACCGCTTCCGCCGGCTGACCGGCATGACTCCGGCCGCCTACCGGAAGCTCGGGGCCGCGCAGCGGTTCGCGATCGCGCTTCCCGACGGCTACCGGGCCGACGAGGCGCTCGCGAGCCTCGGCCGCGACCTCGAGAGCGTCTCGGAGCGCGCGGTCGGCAAGACGTTCTGGAAGGCGCTCCTCCTCGAGAACAGTCCGGCCCGCCTGGCGATCGATCTCGGCCGCGCCGGCTCCGCCCGCTGCCGGGTCGAGAGCGCTCGCCCGGTCGGCGCCGAGGGGATGGCCGCCGCCCACGCGGCCGCGCAGCGGATGCTCGGCCTCGCCTCGGACCCGAGCGCGTTCGAACGCCGGATGGCGCGCACGCCGAAGCTGCGGCGACTCCTCGGCGACCGGCGCGGCCTTCGGATCCCGCTCACGACGAGCGTCTTCGAGGGCATCACCTGGACGATCGTCGGCCAGCAGGTGAACCTCGCGTTCGCCGCGACCTGCCGGCGCCGCCTGATCGAGCTCGCGGGCCGCAACGCCGGCGATGGGATGGTCGCCCACCCGAGCCCGGCCGAGGTCGCCCGCGTCGACTACGCCGACCTGACCAAGCTCCAGTACTCGCGCCGCAAGGCCGAGTACATCGTCGACACCGCGCGCCTGATCGCGTCGGGCGAGCTGCCGGCCGAGTCGCTCCCCGACGCCTCCGCGCTGCGGATCGAGCGGACGCTCCTCGCCGTCCGCGGGATCGGCGTCTGGTCCGCCCAGTACGTCCTGATGCGGAGCTGCGGCCTCGCCGACTGCGTCCCGGTCGGCGACGCCGGCCTCGTCGTGGCGCTCCAGCGCTTCTTCGACCTCGACGAGCGGCCGGGCCCCGATGAGACCCGCGCGCTGATGGAGCCGTTCGCGCCCCATCGCAGCCTCGCCACGTTCCACCTCTGGAAGACGCTCGGAGATCCGACATGACCCTCTTCGCCCACCGCTTCGAGACCCCGATCGGACCGATCGTCACCGCCGTCGACGAGGGCGGCGCGGTCCACCGCCTCGACCTGCTCCGGGAGACCGACGCAGTCGACCCCGCCGCCTGGGAGGCGCGCGTCACGCCGCGCCTCGGCGCCCTCGTCTGGGATGGCGGAGAGTCCGCCGCGGCGAAGGTCGTCGAGCAGGTCGCGGCCTACTTCGCAGGCGAGCGACGGAGCTTCGAGCTCGAGCTCACCCCGACCGGCACGGAGTTCCAGACGACCGTCTGGACGGAGCTCACCCGCATCCCGTTCGGCGCGACGATCTCCTACGCCGAGCTCGCCCGACGCGTCGGCAACCCGAAGGCGGTCCGCGCCGTCGGCCGCGCCAACGGCAGCAACCCGATCTCGATCATCGTCCCCTGCCACCGCGTGATCGGCAGCGACGGCTCGCTGACCGGCTACGCCTCGGGCGTGGAGCACAAGCGCGCGCTCCTCGAGCACGAGGGCGTCCTCCTCCCGCTCGGCGCCTGATCGGGGCGATCGTCCCGGAATCGACGGGCGAGTTCGCGTATCATGGAAGCATGCGTGACGGCGTCATCATCAAGGTCGCGACCCTCGGAGCCGGCGCTGAGCTCGCGAGCGCCGACCTCGCCTGGTGGCGGGAGGCCGGCGAGACGGCGCGCCTTCACGCCGTCGACGCCGCTCGTCTCGACTGGGCCAAGCTCCAGGGGGGAACGCCCGCGATGACGGAGCAACCCGACCCGAACCGAGACTTCGAGGACCTCCTCCGTCTGCTCCGGGAAAAGAGCGCGCGATACCTCGTCATCGGTGGATACGCGGTCTCCTTTCACGCGACGCCACGGTTCACGAAGGACCTCGATGTTTTCATCGAGCCGTCGATCGAGAACGCGGAACGAGTCATCGCCGCCCTCGCGGCCTTCATCGGCACGCCGGACCTCTCCCCGAGCCGGCTCGCGTCTCCGAACACGATCATCATGATCGGCGTCCCGCCGAACCGGGTCGACGTCCTCACTGGCATCGACGGGATCACCTTCGCGGAGGCCTGGCCGAACCGGGTCGAAGGCACCTACGGCGAGACGAAGGTGCCCTTCATCGGGCTCGCCGATCTCATCCGGGCGAAGCGGGCGAGCGGCCGACCGCAGGATCTCATCGACGCCGAGCTCCTCGAGAGGGTCGCGGAAGCCGGCGAAAGCGGCGCCGACTGACCGGGGCAACGGTCAGTCGGCGGCCTTCAGCTCCTCGATCCGGGCGTCGAGCTTCGTCATCGCCTCGGGCCAGTGCTCGCGCATGCCGACGGCCTCGAGCGCCGTCCGGGCCTTGCCGAGCAGCTCGAGCCCCTCGGCGCGCTTGCCCTCGAGGACGCGGAGCTCGCCGACCTCCTGCAGCGCGTAGCCGAGCCACTCGTGCGTCGTCTTGGTGTCGAGCTCGGCGTGGCGCTTGCGCGCCGTCGCGAGGGTCGGCTCGAGGAGCCTCTTCGCCTCGTCGCCTTCGCCCGCGAGGCGGAGGGCGTGGCCGAGCGCCCAGTCGGCGAGGAGCTTCGCGTGGTCGTCGCCGGTCTCGTGGTGGAGCTCGCGGGCCTTCCGGTAGGCGGCCACCGACTCGTCGTAGCGCCCGGCGTCCTCGTGGGTCCAGCCGAGGTTGTTCCAGAGGACGGCCAGCCAGCGGCGGTCTCCCGCCGCCTCCGCGGCGACGATCCCCTTCTTGGCCCACGCCACCTGCTCCTCGGGCGACCCGACGAGGGCGACGTGGTGGGCCGCGTCGATCGCGCGGCGGTGGAGCTTCCGCTCGGTGCAGTAGTCGTACATCTCGATGAAGGTCTTCTTCGCGCGGTCGCGGTCGCCCTCCTCGCGCTCGATGATGCCGCGGACGCCGAGCAGTCGGCTCCACCCGTTTGGCTCCTCGGCGCTCGCCTCGGCCTCGGCGGCGGTGAGCAGCTTCCGCGCCTCTCCGAGCCGTTCCTTCTCGAAGCTGTGCATCCGGGCCGCCTGGGCGAGCGCCTCGACGAGGACGTCCTTGCTCCCCTCGGCGCGGGCCGCCTCGGCCGCCTCGAGGTAGACGACGAGCGCTCTCTCGCGCTCGCGGGTCTTGAACAGGCGATCGCCCTCGGCGAGACGCTCGGCGGCCTCCCCACCCTGGTCGTCGGCGTGCAGGGGCATCGGTGCTCCGATCGTGAGGGTCATCGCGAGGGTGAGGATGATAGGCACGGCGCGCGTCGACATTGATGGCTCCCGGACATGACGAGAGCCCGGCGTGATGCCGGGCTCTCGTGCGAGTCGTCTCTTCTTTCCGGCCGCGGGTTACCGCTTGGCCATCGGCACGTAGTCCCGCGTGTTCGGGCCGGTGTAGACCTGCCGCGGGCGCCCGATCGGGGTGCCGTGCGCCGAGCTCTCCTTCCACTGGGCGATCCAGCCCGGGAGGCGGCCCAGGGCGAACATGACGGTGAACATGTTCGTCGGGATGCCGAGGGCGCGGTAGATGATCCCGCTGTAGAAGTCGACGTTCGGGTAGAGGTTCCGCTGCTTGAAGTAGTCGTCGGAGAGGGCGCGCTCCTCGAGCTTGCGAGCCACGTTGAGGAGCGGATCGTTGACCTTGAGCTTCTTGAGGACCGTCTCGCACGCCTCGCCGAGGATCTTCGCGCGCGGGTCGAAGTTCTTGTAGACCCGGTGGCCGAAGCCCATCAGACGGAAGTTGCTGCTCTTGTCGTGGGCGAGCGCGACGTACTTGTCGATGTCGTCGCCGTCCTGGTGGATCGTGTCGAGCATCTCGAGCACCTTCTGGTTCGCCCCGCCGTGGAGCGGGCCCCAGAGGGCGCAGATGCCGGCCGAGATCGACGCGAACAGGTTTGCCTGGCTGCTGCCGACGATCCGCACGGTCGTCGTCGAGCAGTTCTGCTCGTGGTCGGCGTGGAGGATCAGCAGCTTGTCGAGCGCCTTCTCGACGTCCTCGTCGACCTCGTACTGCTCGGTCCGGTAGCCGAAGAGCATCTTCAGAAGCCGGCCGCAGTAGCTGAGCTTGTTGTCGGGATAGATGAACGCCTGGCCCATCGACTGCTTGTAGCTGTAGGCGGCGATCGTCGGCAGCTTCGCGAGCATACGGATCGTGTTGATCTTGACCTGCTCGGGGTTCAGGGGGTCGTACTGGTCCTGGTAGAACGTCGAGAGGGCGCAGCAGACCGAGCTCAGGATCGCCATCGGATGCGCGTTCGGCGGGAACGCCTGGAACATCCGCTTGAGATCCTCGTGGACCAGGCTGTGGCGCGTGAGGAGATGCTCGAACTCCTCCGCCTCGCTCTTGGTCGGCAGCTTGCCCTCGGTGAGGAGATAGCTCACCTCGGAGAAGCTCGACTGCTCGGCGAGCTGCTCGATCGGATAGCCGCGGTAGCGCAGGATCCCCTTCTCGCCATTGATGAAGGTGATGTCGCTCTTGCACGAGCCGGTGTTGAGATAGCCCGGATCGAGCGTGATGTAGCCGGTCTGCTTGCGCAGCGGCTTGATGTCCAGCGCCTTCTCACCCTCGCTTCCCTCGACCGTCTCGAGCTCGAGCGCGTTTCCGTCCAGGTTGATCGTCGCGGTACCCATCGAAGTCTCCTCTTCCCAGGGCCTCTTCGCATTTTCGAGCGCCAAGGTTGCCACCGCGGCGAGACGGCCGCAACACATCCAAGCCCCGCTTGCGGCGCGGTTCGGCTCCCGCTAGGCTCCGACCGTCATGAGCGACCGCGCCCCCCTCACTGCCGCCCTCGAGGAGACCCTGACCCGCGAGACCGGCGGCCCGACGCGGGTCACCGGCGTCGCCCCGGTCCCCGGCGGCGCCTGTCAGGAGAACTTTCGGGTCGACGCCGAGCTCACGGCCGGCCCCCTTGCCGGCGCGCGCCGGTTCTGCCTCCGGAGCGACAGCGCCGCGTCACTTCCCGGGAGCATTGACCGGGCCGCCGAGTTCGAGGTCATCGGCGCCGCCGTCGCGGCCGGCGTCCCGACGCCGACCGCCCGCTGGCTCACGGCCGACCTCGTCCGCGAGGGCGCCCACGCCTACCTCCTCGACTGGGTCGAGGGCCAGGCGATCGGCGCCCGGGTCGTGCGTCACGCCTCGCTCGCGGCCGCCCGCGAGAGGCTCCCGTCGCAGCTCGCCGCCGCCCTCGCGGCCATTCATCGCGTGACGCCCGACGCGGCGCCCGACCTGCCCCTCGTCGGGCGCGACGAGCCGGCGGCCGACCGCGCCCTCGCCTTCCTCCGGGCGACGCTCGATCGGCTGCCCGAGGCGCACCCCGCCCTCGAGCTCGGCCACCGCTGGCTCCGCGAGCGGCCGCCCGAGCGCGCACCGACCACGCTCGTCCACGGCGACTTTCGGGTCGGCAACTTCCTCGTCACCGACGGCGGCCTCGCCGCGATCCTCGACTGGGAGTTCGCCCGCTGGGGCGATCCGGCCGAGGACGTCGCCTGGCTCTGCCTCCGCGACTGGCGGTTCGGCGCGGTCGACCGGCCGGCAGGCGGCATCACCGACCGAGCGACCTTCTACGCCGCGTACGCCGAGGCGAGCGGGAGCGCCGTCGACCCCGCCCGCGTCCACTGGTGGGAGGTGCTCGGCAACCTGACGTGGGGGGCCGCCGCCGTCTTCCAGGGCGAGCGGTACCTCTCGGGCAGCACCGCCGACCTCGAGATGCTCGCGATCCCGCGCCGGGTGTGCGAGATGGAGTTCGAGGCTCTCCGGCTCATCGAGCTCGGCCCCTCGGCCTGACTGGAGCGTCCTCGTGCAGGATCACCCCGACGCCCCCACCCTCCTGGCCGCCGTCGCCCGGTGGCTCGGCGAGGACCTCGTCCCCGCCGTCAAGGAGGACCGGGCGCTCGCCTTCCGCGCCCGCATCGCCGCCTACCTCATCGAGGTCGTCGCCCGTGAGCTGAATCTGGCCGAGGAGCACGACGCCGCGCAGCTCGGTCGCCTCCTCGCTCTCTTCGACCCGCCGGATGAGCTCGTCGAGTCCGAGGCGCCGTCGGCCACCCGGATCGCGATCGCGACGCTCGAGGCCGAGGTCGCCGATCGCATCCGGGCCGAGGACCTCGGTCCCGCCGAGCGGTTCGCCATCACGGCGCACGTCACCGAGACGCTCCGCGAGAAGCTCGCCATCGTCCAGCCCCGCTTCGACACGAGCCCCGACATCGAAGGAGAGCCCCGTGACCAGCCCCGCTAGCCCGTATAGAGGCCATCAAGCTCGTTCAGGTGCCGATGGGCTCGCCTTCGGCGAGCAGATGTCACCACGGAGGCACGGAGACACGGAGGAGCGACTGCGTGCGCCGTATCCCGGCTCGCACGAGCCGATCGGCTCCAGGAATGCCTCCCGGGGGTCTTGGTCACGCAAGGCGACGGGAACCAAGAGAAGGAGCGGCGGGATCGGTCCGCGACCTGGCTCAGTCCGAAGCTACTCCGTGCCTCCGTGCCTCCGTGGTTCCATCGACCTGAGCGAAGTTGAGAGCCCTCATGCGGTCTAGTAGCGGCGACTTCCTCCTCTCGCCCGAGCTCTCCTCCCTCCGCGCGGACGTGCGCGCGTTCGTCGACGAGCGGGTGATCCCGGCCGAAGACGAGGTGCTCGCCGCGTTCGGACGCGGCGACGAGGCGCCGCTCCGCGCGCTCCAGGACGCGGCCCGCGCGGTCGACCTCTTCACCCCGCATCTGCCGACCGACCTCGGCGGCCGCGGCCTCGGCGTGATGGGCATGTGCGCCCTGTTCCGCGAGATGGGCCGGAGCCTCCTCGGGCCGCGCGCCTTCAACTGCGACGCGCCCGACCAGGGCAACATGGACCTGCTCCTGAAGACGGCCAGCCCCGCGGTCCGCGAGCGCTGGCTCGCGCCGCTGTGCCGGGCCGAGATCACGAGCGCCTTCTGCATGACCGAGCCCGCGCCCGGCGCCGGGGCCGATCCGAGCAACCTGCGAACGACCGCGACCCGCGATGGCGACGATTGGGTCATCGACGGTCACAAGTGGTTCTCGACCGGCGGATCGCTCGCCTCGTTCTTGATCGTCATGGCCCGGACGAGCGACGACCCGCGCGAAGGGGCGAGCCTCGTCGTCGTCGACCGCCACGCCGACGGCGTCGAGCTGCTCCGAGACGTCCCGGTGATGGCGCCCGACGTCCTCCAGCACCGCGAGGGCGAGTTCCGATTCACCGGCGTCCGCGTCGGGGCGGACGCGGTCCTCGGCGGGATCGGGCAGGGCTTCCGCCTCGCCCAGGAGCGGCTCATCCCGGCCCGGCTCACCCACTGCATGCGCTGGCTCGGTCTCGCCGAGCGGGCTCTCGGCATGTGCCGCGAGTATCTCGCCGAGCGGATCAGCTTCGGCAAGCCGCTGGCGGAGCACCAGTTGATCCAGGCGATGGTCGCCCGCAACGCGACCGACATCCACGCCGGCAATCTCATGACGCTCCACTGCGCCTGGGAGCTCGAGCGGAGCGACGCCCGGACGGCGCGGCCGTTCTCCTCGATGACGAAGAACCACGTCGCGCAGCTCCTCTGCCGCGTCCTCGACGACGCGATCCAGATGCACGGCGCCAAGGGCTACAGCGACGACCTCCCCTTCGCCCGCTGGTACCGCACGGCGCGCGCCGCGCGCATCGCCGACGGCCCCGACGAGGTCCACACGATGGTCGTCGCCCGCGACTTTCTCCGCGGCAAGGTCGACCTGCTCGCCTGACCGACCCGGTTCAGTCCCTCGCGAGGAGCGCCGACAGGGCCGGGTCGTACCGGGCGATCGTCCGCAGGAAGACGCTCTCGGCGACGAGCTCGCGCGCCCGCTCGACCGCGCGCGCGTCGTCGGGCTGCTCGCGCGCGGCGAGCAGCTCGAGGACGGGGCGGTCGGGGCCGGCCCGCCGCACCCGGTCCTCGAGCCCAGCGACCGGGCGCCCCGCGATCACGAGCGCCCAGACGGCGAGGTCGACGTCGGCGCGGTCCGCGCCGCGGGGCCCCGCCGGGAGGACGCGGCCGATGGCCTCCGCGCCGGCGCCGGGCGGTCCCGTCGTCCGCGCGAGCGCCAGCGCTGCCAGGGCGACTCGCCCGCTCAGCCCCGCGGCGCGACCGCGCGCGAGGGCGACGCCGAGGTGGCGCACCGCGACCTGACTTCGCGGCGCCAGGTCGATGGCGACGATGGCCGCCTCGATCGCGCCGGCGGCGTCGCCGACCCGGTCGCGCGCGATCGACCGACGGAGGTGCGCCCACCAGTAGCCTGCGTTCAGCCGGGCCGCCGCGTCCCACGCCGCGGCCGCCTCGACGGGGCGGCCCAGCCACTCGAAGATCTCCCCGCGACGGGACGCGAGCACGTACGGCGGGTAGCCCCCGACCTCCGCCCGGACGAGGTCGTCGAGCATCCCCTGGAGGATCGGCCGCTCCTCGACCGGGGCGAGCGCCTTGCCGACGAGCCGGGCTTTCACCTGGCGAAAGACGATGTCGGAGCGGTCGAACGCGAGCCAGTCCTCCTTCTCCGGGAACAGCGCGAGCGCCAGCTCGACCCGCGCAGCCAGGACCGGCACCTCGAGCTGCGAGGGGTAGTCCGCGACGATCCGCCGGGTGAACGGTGGCCGCGGCGGACAGGAGAGTCGATCGATCAGCTCGATCGCGCGCGCCCGACCGCCGGCCTCGACGAGGCGCTCCGCCGCGGCTCGCGTCCCGGCCGCGTCGCCCGCCAGCATCCCCGCGAGGCAGGCGCGCGCGAGCGCATCCTCACGGACCGCCCCGTCCTCGAGGGACTCGGCCGCGCGGCGCAGCTCGCCGAGCGCCGACGCGGCGACGTCTCGCCTTCGCGCCGCCTCGATCGGACCGCGACCGCGGAGCGCCGCGGCCTCGCGCGAGAGCGGCGCGAGGAGTGGGGCGAGCGTCGCCACGCCGCGCCGCCACGCCGCGAGCGCGACGCCCGCCCCGCCCGCGGAGCCCGGCGTCGGGTCGGCCACGTCGGCGGTGAGCCCCTCCACGCGCACAGCCGGCCCCGTCGAGCCGTAGAACGCGCGGACGGGCCACGCCTGGAGCGGGGTGGGGTCGACCTCCTGGAACGAGACCGTCGCGCCGAGCGACGCCTCGGCCAGGAATCGGTCGTCGCGCCGCTCGAGGACGAGGCGTCCGCGCGAGGCGGACCCCGGCGGAAGCTCCGCCGCGCCGAGGATCGCGCGCCCGCGGCGCAGGATCAGCCGACGCCCGGCCAGCTCGACGACGATCGCGTCGCCATCGGGCGCGCCGACGGCGAGGAACGGTCCGCCGTCGGGGGCGGCGGCGACGGCGTCATCCTCATCGGGGAGCTCGAACTCGAGGACCAGCCGCACGTGGGCCGGCGCCTCGAACCCGGGCACGAGAGCGGCCGCGGCCCGGTCGGGCCGAACCGGCTCGCCCTCGACGATCAGCTCCTCGATCGTGACGACCGTCTCCGACGCGCAGAGAAGGAGCTGCACCGCGCGCGCCTCCTCCTCGCTCGGCCCGACCCCGTCGACGACCACGCCATCGATGTCGAAGCGCCCGGCGCCCCCGAAGAGCTCGAACGTGAATCGGTGCGTCGCCTGGTCGGCGATGGCGATGCGATGTCGGCCATCGACGACCGCGAGCTTCGCCCGGCCGTTGTGGAAGAACGAGGGGGGACGCCGGTCGATCCAGGGAGTGACCACGACGCCGACGCGGTCGCCGTCGACGAGGCCGGGACGGCCCGGCGGAGGGCGCGTCACGCCGAGCGTGACGGTCGGCCGAAGCCAGCGCGCCGAGCCGATCGGGATCACCATGTCACCGGCGTCGTTGGGCGCGACGATCCGGAGCGTCTCGCCGACGTGATCGGCAAGCGTCTCCTGACCGTTCAGGAGCGAGTTGAACGGGTGAACCGCGGCGAGCTCGTCCGGCTCCAGCGCGTAGCGAACCCGGACGCAGCCGGGCGCCGAGACTTCGACCCGGCCCGCGAACGCCACGGCGGGCGGCCCCTCCCCGCGCGCGATCCCGAGCGGGTCCGCCTCGCGCCCGCGATCATCCGCCCAGAGCGCCGGCGCGACCGGGCGAGGGTCGGCTCCGGCGCCGAGGCGGTACGCCCGGCGCCACCCGTCGGGGGGTGGCGGCGGCCCCGGCTCGACCTCGGCGGGAGAGGGCGACGCGTTCGAGTCGGGCGCGGGGTCATCGCCGACGCCGAGCACGACGACCAGGCCGACCGCCGCCACCAACGCCGCCGCCGCGAGGACGACGACCGCGATGGAAGCCGCCCGTCCCTCACCCGCATCGGCGTCCGCCCGGACATCGTCGCTCGATCGAGGTGAGAGGACAGGCGCCGCCTCCCCCGCGGCGAAGCCTCGAAGCGCCGCCGCGAGCTCGCGGACGTCCGGCCGCGCGGTCGGCTCGCGCGCGAGGCAGAGGACGACGAGCTCGTTCAACGCCTCGGGGACGCTCGGATCGATCTGGCGCGGGGCGAGCGGGTCGCGCGAGGCGATGCTCTCGAGCGTCGCCATCGCCGTCCGCTCCTCGTGAGGAGGGCGTCCGACGAGGCCCTCGTAGAGGCTCGCGCCGAGGCCGTAGACGTCGGTCGCCGGTCCGAGATCGTCGCGATCGCCGACCACCTGCTCCGGTGACATGAACGCGGGTGTTCCGAGGACCTCGCCGGTGGCCGTCAGGCTCTGCTGCGCGGACGCTCGCCACGCGAGCCCGAAGTCGGTGAGGACGACCCGTCCGTCGCGCGCGAGGATGACGTTCTCCGGCTTGAGGTCGCGATGCAGAATGCCCCGCGCGTGAACGTGGGCGAGCGCGGCGGCGAGGTCGGCGAAGATCGCCGCGAGGCGGCGCGGAGAGAGCTTCTCGCGGAGCATGGCCGCCCGCAGCGTCTCGCCGTCGATCAGCTCGAGGGCGATGAACGGGCCGTGCTCGCAGAGGCCGACGTCGTGGACGGCGACGACGTTCGGATGGCGGAGCTTGCCGAGGGCGACCGCCTCCTGCTCGAACCGCGCGGTGTCGGTGTCGCGGGCGAGCTGCGGGTCGAGCACCTTGAGGGCGACCTCGCGACCGAGCGCCGGGTCCCACGCCCGGAAGACGTGCCCGTAGCCGCCGCGCCCGAGCCGGTCGAGGATCACGTGACGGCCGACCCGCCGCTCCGGGTCGGCCCGGGCGGTCTCGAGGTCGGCCGCGGAGAGTCGTCCCGTCTCGAACCGGGTCGGGCGGCTCTCTTCGCTCGCGTGCCCGGGCGGTCGCGGAGGCGAGATCTGTGGAGTGGTCATCGGCTCGCATCAGGATAGCGCGCTTCGGCGCGCCGCCCCAACCGGCGCCCCCTCGGCGGCCGAGACGGCGCCCGTTGCCCGGACGCGGCCGGGCCCGCTACTCTCATCGAACGCCCCGAGACCCCGAGAGCCGCCCCGATGACCACCCCGACCCGCAGCGCCCCGACCTACATCGACGGCATCTACGCGCCCGTCGACGACGAGCTCGCCGTCGGCGACCTCGCCGTCGAGGGCGAGCTCCCCGCCGAGCTCCGGGGGATGTTCGTCCAGAACAGCCCGAACCCGCGCCTCCGCCCCGAGGGGGCCTACCACTGGTTCGACGGCGACGGCATGGTCCACGGCGTCGCCATTGGCGACGGCCGCGCCGGGTACCACAACCGCTGGGTCCGCACGGAGGCCTTCGCCCAGGAGGAGGCCGCGGGGCGACCGCTGTGGCGCGGGATCCTCGAGCCGATGCGCGAGGACCGGCTCGAGAAGGACACCGCGAACACCGACCTCGTCTGGCACGGCGGGCGGCTGCTGGCGCTGTGGTGGCTGGGAGGGGTTCCCTACGAGCTCGCGACGCCGTCGCTGCAGACGGTCGGACCCATCGACTTCGGCGGGACGCTTCGCGGCGGGGTGGCGAGCCACCCGAAGGTCGACCCGGTCACCGGCGAGCTGATCTTCTTCGACTTCGACGTGCAGCGGGCGCCGTATCTGCGCGTCGGCGTCGCCTCGCCGGACGGGCGGGTGACCCACGCGACCGAGATCGACATCCCCGGCCCGCGCCTCTTCCACGACATCGCGATCACCGAGCGGCACACGATCCTGCTCGACCTGCCGATGACCTGGGACGCCGAGAGGCTGGCCGCGGGCAAGCGCCGCGTCAGGTTCGAACGCGACACGCCGTCGCGCTTCGGCATCCTCCCGCGCCACGGCGCCGGCGGCGACGTCCGCTGGTTCGAGGCGCCCGCCTGCTACATCTATCACACCATCAATGCGTGGGAGGAGACGACGGCCTCGGGCGGGACGGCGATCGTGATGACGGGGTGCCGGATCGACGACCCGATCCCCCGCACGCCGCCAGACGCCGAGCCGACGACCCCGCGCCTCGCCTTCCTCCGGCTGGAGCCCTACCTCACTCGCTGGCGGTTCGATCTCGAGACCGGCGCGGTCACCGAGGAGCGCCTCGACGACGTGCCGACCGAGTTCCCGCGCACCAACGACGACCGCCTCGGCCGGCCGACGCGGTGGGGCTACGCGCCGCGCATCGCGGCCGAGCCGACGCTGCTCTTCGACGGCGTCCTCAAGTACGACCTCGACGACGGACGCGCGACGCGCCACGTCTGGGGCGAGGAGCGGTTCGGGAGCGAGGTCGTCTTCGTGGCGCGACCCGGCGCGGCCGACGAGGACGACGGCTGGCTCCTCTCGCTCGTCCTCGACCGGGCGGCGGACCGGAGCGAGCTCGTCGTCCTCGACGCGCGCGACCTCGCCGCCGCGCCGCTCGCCCGGGTGCGGCTGCCCCGACGGGTGCCGGTCGGGTTCCACGCGCACTGGGTGCCGGGGAGCGGGCTCGCGTGAAGCCGCCGCGGCGCGTCTTCGTCGTCGGCGGCGCACAGACCCCGTTCCTCGGGCGCGGCCATCCCGACTTCGTCTGGAAGGGCCACCCCGACTTCGGCGCGCGGGAGAATCCGACCCTCGACGAGCACATCGGGAGCGCCGTCCTCGGCGCCCTCGCCGCGGCGAACGTCCCGGCCGACGCGATCGAGAAGGGGTACGTCGGCAACTTCCTCGCCGAGTGCTTCGCCCGCCAGGGACACCTCGGCGCGATGGTCGCGGCCGTCGACCCCGGCCTCCACGGCAAGCCGTTCGCCCGGATCGAGGCGGCGTGCGCATCCGGCGCGGCGGCGATCGCCGGGTGCATCGACGCGATGGCGGCCGGCCACGACGTCACCCTCGCGGTCGGCGCCGAGGTGGAGAGCGGGGTGCCCGGACGCGACGGGATCGACTTCATGGCGCGAGCGGCCCACTACGACCGGAGCCGCGCCTGGGACCCCTTCACCTTCCCCTGGCTCTTCGCTCGACGCGCGAAGGCCTACAAGGAGGCCTTCGGCGCGACCGACCTCGACCTCGGCGGCGTCGTCGAGAAGGCGTACGCGAACG
Organism: Planctomycetota bacterium; assembly: GCA_029260755.1. Lineage (GTDB taxonomy): Bacteria > Planctomycetota > J058 > J058 > JAJDCQ01 > JAJDCQ01. The sequence goes on from JAJDCQ010000116.1 coordinate 67,328, forward strand.
CGAGCGGCAACCCCGACGCGCTCATGCGGGCGATCAGCGTCACGGCCGAGGAGGCGGCGACGGCCTCGGAGAGAAACTACCTCTTCCTCGAGGACGAGGCCCTCCGCGACCACATCCGGCTGCTCGATTGCACGAGCTTCACCGACGGCGCGGCCGCCCTCGTCCTCGCGACCGAGGCCGGCCTCGCGCGGCTCGGGATCGCGGCCGAGCGCTGCACCGAGATCCTGGCCTACGGCCACACGGTGAGGGCGCTCGGCGACGAGCTGCACGGCGACCCGCTCGCGTTCGACAACGTCGCGGCCGCCGCGGCGATCGCCTACCGCGATGCCGGCGTCGGGCCGGACGACGTCGAGATCGCCGAGGTGCACGACTGCTTCTCGATCTCGGAGCTGCTCCAGTACGAGGCGATCGGGCTCGCCGGCCGCGGCGAAGGGGCCGCGCTCCTTCGCTCGGGCGCCACCGCCCGCGACGGCCGGATCCCGGTGAACCCCGGCGGCGGACTGCTCGGCGGCGGCCACCCGATCGGCGCGACCGGCGTCCGTCAGGTGCTCGAGATCCACCGACAGGCGCACGGCCTCGCCGCCGGTCACCAGCTCGCGCGACCGCCCCGAGTCGGCGTCGCGAGCAACCTCGGCGGCGACGACCGGACCGCCGTCGTCACCGTCCTCCGCCGCGCCTGACCCTCGCCCCCCCCCCCGCGTCCGGCCTGCCGGCGCGGCGTGCGCTCACCGTGGCGCGCGAGGGGACGAAACCGCGGGTTGCGCGGGTTGCGCGGGGTGTCTCCAGTC